>CAMYLA010000001.1:0-3111 GCA_947259095.1 uncultured Acidimicrobiaceae bacterium
GGCTGCACGCCGTTGACCCAGTCCTTGGCCGCCATCGCCTTCTTCCCCTCCGGTTTGACCGTGACCAGCTCCAGCAGCCCCCGCTCGGTTGCCACCACCACACCGTCCAGCTCCCCCGGCGGACCGCTGCCTGGCAGCGCCCGGGCCCGCTCGACGCCCAATCGCCGGCCTCGGAACTCGGCCCAGGCCCGGCCGACCCGAACCGTGCGTTGCAGCTGTTCCGCTGACCGTGCAAAATCGAGTCTGGCCTCGTGGCGCTCGATCTTGGCCGCATAGGTGGTCTCTCCGACCTGGGGCTCGGCCGACCCGAGGCCATGGCGGAGACTGTCGACCAGCAGCTTCGCCCCCAGTACCGCCAGCCGATCCCGCAGCTCGGTCGCCGACTCGTCGGCGCCGATGGTCAGTGATCGACGGGCGAAGACAGCTCCTTCGTCGAGCCCCTCGGCGACCTCCATCAGACAGACCCCGGTCTCGCGGTCGCCGGCCAGGATGGCCCGCTCCACCGGTGCCGCTCCCCGCCACCGTGGGAGCAGCGAGAAGTGGATGTTGACCATCGCCAGCCGTTCCAGCATCGACACCGGGATGATGCGGCCGTAGGCGACGACAACGCCGATGTCGGCGTCGACCTCGACCGCATCGCCGAGCTGATCGGAGACCGGGAGCCCGAGATCGATTGCGGCCCGCTTGACCGGCGATGCCACCAGCTGCGAACCCCGACCACGGCGCCGGTCGGGCCTGGAGATGACCAGAGGCACCTCGAACCCGGCGTCGACCAGGGCCCGCAGCGCCACCACCGATGGCTCGGGGGTTCCGAGGAAAACGACTCGCCGGATGTCGCTGGGCGGGACGGCCGGCGAGGAGCTCACGACATCGAGGTCACGGCAGGCTGAGGCCGCCGCCGGGCTTGACCGCCTTGTTGCCACCGGGCTCGACGTCGGCGTACCGTTCCCGCAGCGTCTTGAGCGCCACCTTCCGGGTCTCGGCGTCGAGATGGTCGATCAGCATGATGCCTTCGAGATGATCGAGTTCGTGCTGGAACAGCCGGGAGAGCAGCTCATCGGCCTCGATCGACACCTCGTTGCCTTCCAGGTCGTAGCCGGTGAGATGGATCTCCTTTGGCCGAACGATCTCCCAGAACAACCCGGGAACCGACAGGCACCCCTCCTCGTAGACCCACTCACCGCTGGACTCGGAGATGATCGGGTTGACGATCGCCTCGGGCCCCTCGCCGACGTCGTAGACAAAGAGCCGACGCTGAACCCCGACCTGGGGGGCGGCCAGACCGATGCCTGGCTCGGCGTACATCGTCTCGAGCATGTCGTCGACCAGCCGAACCAGCCTGCCGTCGACCTCGGTGATCTCGTCCGCTACCTTTCGCAGTACCGGATCCCCGAAAACTCGAACTTTGTAGGGCGAGGACATACCTTGAGGCTACCGTCCCAGCGGCGGCTAGCGTTTCGAACGGTGACCACTGCCGACGACTCCCAGCAGTACTTCGAGGCTGCACCGACCACCCCGTCGGATCGATCGACGATCGATCTGATCCTGCCGGATCTGACCCTGAGCCTCACCACCGACGCCGGTGTCTTCGGCCGCCACAAGGTCGATCCCGGCACCAAGCTGCTGCTCCTCGACGGCCCGCCATCGACGGCCGGGGATCGTCACCTGCTCGATCTCGGTGCGGGCTACGGCCCCATCGCCCTCACCCTGGCAACCCGCAACCCCGAGGCAACCATATGGGCGGTGGAGGTGAACGCCAGGGCCAGAGAACTGTGCCGCCACAACGCCGCTGCGGCCGGTCTGAACAACATCGAGGTGAGCGACCCCGACGGTGTGCCCGACCATGTGACCTTCGATCGGATCTGGTCGAACCCGCCGATCAGGGTCGGCAAGCCGGCGCTGCAGGGCCTGCTGGTGCGATGGCTCTCCAGGCTCTCGCCCGGCGGTTCGGCCCACCTGGTGGTGCAACGCCATCTCGGTTCCGACAGCCTGCAGCGGTGGCTGGTGGCCGGCGGCTTCCCGACCACCCGGCGGGCCTCCAAGGCCGGGTACCGGCTGCTCGACGTCGTCCCCGGGGATCCCGCTCCATGACCGCAGCAAAACCACTCGGCCCCACCGACCTCAAGCGGCTCCACCGCGACTGGCGCCGCAGGACCGAGCTGCGGTTGTCGATGATCCTCGATGGGGTCCAGAACCCCTACAACCTGGGGTCGATCCTCCGCTCGGCGGCCGCCTACCGGCTGGAGACGGTGTGGCTGGCCCCGCCGACGGTCCCGATCACCCACGCCAAAGTGGCAAAGACCGCGCTCGGCTGTGAGCGCCTGGTCGAAACCAGGGCCGTGGAATCGACCTCGGTGGCGCTGGCCCAGGCCGGCGAGGCAGGGTTCACCACGGTGGCGATCGAACTGACCGCCTCCGCGGTACCGCTGTTCGAATTGGACCTGGGACCGGCCGTCTGCCTCGTCCTTGGCCACGAGGAACGGGGCGTGCATCGCGACACCCTGGCCGCCGTCGATCACGTCGGATTCCTCCCGCAACTGGGCAAGGTCGGGTCGCTCAACGTGGCCCAGGCCGCCACCACCGCCATCTACGAGACCGCCCGCCAGACCTGGACCGCAGAAAGCCGGCGGCACGGGCCCGCCGGTCCGACCTGACGATCGGGGCGATCCGATCGGCTCACAGCTCACCAGCGCGGCCGCCAACCGCTGGTCAGACCCGAGGGGGATCGACCGAGATCCGGACCCGCGGTTTCGGTCGCGGCGCCCTGGCCAGGGCGTCTGCCAACTGGATCGGGTCGTCGGCCCGGACCAGGTACGCACCGTCGCGGCGGGGGCCCAACACCCGCATCGAGCCGGCGTCCAACAGCAGCCCATTGGCCTCGTCGGCGGTCAGGTTGTCGATGAGGGCATCGGCGCCGGCCCCGCCGATCTCGGCCAGTGCCCCCGCAGGGGGAAAGCCCAGCGCACTCCGCAGGGCCCGTTCCTCGGACCACATCCGACCGGGGTCGGCCGCCACCGCAGCCCGCAGCACCCGGTGATCCGGCGATCGGGTCTGGATGACGATCCGGGGCGGCTGACGACGGCGGCCGGGCCCGCCCTGCGGTGTCCGACC
>CAMYLA010000001.1:3150-166157 GCA_947259095.1 uncultured Acidimicrobiaceae bacterium
CGATATCGGGGAGCGTGCAGTTCCTGATCGAAGTCGAGGAACACCACCGTGTCTGCCTCGACCCCGGCATGGAGGACCGCCTCGGTTCCCAGGTACAGCCGGGATGACCGTTCGGCACCGCCGGCCGCGGTGTCGGACGAGTACTCGGTGACCGGTTCCCCAACCAGCGCAGCGAGCTCCTCGGCGGCCCTGGTGACGCCCAACCGCAGTCGCTTCAACTGCGTCCCGGTGCAGACGGCACACACCATGGGTCTGGTCTCGCCGGTCCGGGGCGACAGCAGCTGCCCGTCGACCTCGACCATGAGGTGCTCGCCATCTTCGGACTTGACCAGTTCGCCGCACGAACCGCAGGCCAGCATCTTGGCCCGCCCCTTGCGGTTCAGGACCGCCACCGCCCCGGTCGCGCCACGGAGCACCTCGGCGACCCGGGGGGAGAACAGCCCGGGCCGACCCGGCTCGTCATTGCGCCGATCGATGATCTCAACCACCGGCCAGCCGTTTCGCTCCTCGGTGCGGGCTACCTGCAGCCGCCGATCGGCGGCGGCAACCCCGGCCAGCGACGGGGCCGGGCTCACCAGCAGGCAGGGGACACCGGCCAGCCGGGCCCGTTCGATGGCCACGTCGCGGGCGTGCCAGGTGGGAACCCGTTCCTCCTGTAGGGCCTCGTCGTGCTCGTCGAGCACCACGATGGACGAGAGCGGCGCAGTCGGCGCCCAGACCGAGGAGCGCGAACCTATCACCACCCCACCGGTCATCCCGGCCGCCCAGGCCCCGGGATGGATGTGACTCCTGACGCCGACCCGACCGAGCCTGCCACCGAGCCACCGTGCCCGGCCGACGGAGGGGACGACAACCAGCGCATTGCCGAGGGCGGCCGCAGCCTCGACGAAGCGGAACTGATCATCGGCCGGACCGACCTGAATCACCGTGGTGCCCGGTGCCGACAGGGCATCGGCGGCCAGTGGATCGGGGGCCGGCCGGCCCGATGCCGGCGGACGAGCCCGGGGCACCCCCCGGACCATGGTCGGCGGCGAAGCGGTTTTGAGGATCGGGGTCAACCGACCCGACCAGCGGTGGGCCGCCCAGCGGGCCAGATCGATGATGGCGGCCGGTGGACCGACCGACGACACCTTGGCCACGGTCCGCAACGCCATTCCCGGCTCCGGCGCCAGGTCGACGGCAACGACCCACCCCGCAACCCGGCGGCCGTGAAGGTCGATGCGGACCATCGTCCCGACATCGACCTGGTCGGCCCAGCGGGCCGGGACGATGTAGTCGAACTCCTTGGACAGGCCCGAAACATCGGGCAACACGCGAACCAGCCGCTCCTCGGGTCGAAGAACGGCTGGTTTCGGTTCCGGACGTCCCTCGTCGGGATCGAACAGGCGGGCCGGTTCCGACACGGCGGGAACCGTGACGGTGCTTACAGTCCCAGCTCGGAGCGCAGGGCGTCGGCCCGGTCGGTGTTCTCCCAGGTGAAGGAGTCGCCGGCCTGGCGACCGAAGTGGCCGTAGGCCGCGGTCGGGCTGTAGATCGGACGACGGAGATCGAGCTCGTCGAGGATGGCGCCGGGGCGGAGGTCGAACACGGTGCGAACCGCATCCTCGATCTTGTCGACCGGTGCATTCTCGGTGCCGAAGGTCTCGACCATGATCGATATCGGATGGGCAACCCCGATGGCGTAGGCCACCTGGACCTCGCAGCGGTCGGCGGCGCCCGCCGCGACCAGGTTCTTGGCCACCCAGCGGGTGGCATAGGCGGCCGAACGATCGACCTTTGACGGGTCCTTGCCGGAGAAAGCACCGCCGCCGTGGCGGGCCGCCCCACCATAGGTGTCGACGATGATCTTGCGGCCGGTCAGGCCGGCGTCGCCAACCGGGCCACCGATCACGAAACGCCCGGTGGGGTTCACCAGGACCTGGTAGTCGTCGTCCGCGAACTGCTCGGGCACCACCGGACGGATCACGTGTTCGATCAGGTCCGGCCGGATCATGCTCTCCCGGTCGATGCCCTCATCGTGCTGGGTCGAGATCAGGACGGTCTTGAGGCTTGCCGGCTTGCCGTCGACATAGTCGAACGTGACCTGGGTCTTGCCGTCGGGGCGGAGGTAGGGCACGCTGCCGGCCCGGCGGACCTCGGCCAGCCGTTCCGCCATCCGGTGGGCTGTATGGATCGGCAGCGGCATCAAGACGTCGGTCTCGTTGCAGGCGTAGCCGAACATCATGCCCTGGTCGCCGGCGCCCTGCTCGTCGTAGACGTCGCCGCTGGCGGTGCCGGTCCGGACCTCTTCGGACTTGTCGACGCCCTGGGCGATGTCGGCCGACTGCTCGTCGATGGCAACCATCACGCCGCAGGTCTTGCCGTCGAAGCCGTAGGTCTCGGTGTCGTAGCCGATCCGGGTGATGGTCCGCCGGACCACCGAGGGGATATCGACGTAGGCCGAGGTGGAGATCTCGCCGGCCACGATGGCCAGGCCGGTGGTGACCATCGTCTCGCACGCCACCCGGCTCTGGGGGTCCTGTTCGAGCAGCGCATCGAGGATGGCATCGGAGATCTGGTCGGCCATCTTGTCCGGATGGCCTTCGGTCACCGATTCTGAGGTGAAGGTGAAGTTGTTGTTCACTGGTTTTTGCTTTCGATGTCGGGCAACCGCTCCACGGCAGCGTCGAGCACGGCCATGGCAATTGCAGTCTTGTCGTTCATGGAGACCTCCCGCACCGAACCGTCGGCGCCGAAGATGGTCACCGCATTCGTGTCGTGGGCAAACCCGACGCCGGGGGCGGACACGTCGTTGGCAACGAGCAGATCAGCACCCTTTCGTTTGAGCTTTCCCAGCGCATTGTCCCTCAGGTTTTCCGTCTCGGCGGCGAAGCCGACGAGAACCTGCCCGTCAGGCTTTCCCGCGCCTAGCTCGCCCAGAATATCGACTGTTTGTTCGAGTGTGACGGTCGGGGGGCCGTTGGCCTTCTTGATCTTCTGGGTCGATGCACCCACCGGTCGGAAGTCCGCCACCGCAGCCGCCATGATCACCACGTCGGCGGCCCGGGCCCGTCCGGCCACCGCCTCGTGCATCTCGGCCGCGGTTTCCACATCGATTCTGGTGATCGTCGACGACGAGGCCAGCCCGGCCGTGGTCACCAGGGTCACCTCGGCCCCCATGGCGGCCGCAACCTCGGCCAATGCATGGCCCTGCTTGCCGGACGACCGGTTCCCGAGAAATCGGACCGGGTCGATCGGTTCCCTGGTTCCCCCGGCCGAGATCAGCACCGTCCGACCGCCGAGCGGGCCATCGGCGAACAGGGCCACCACCGCATCGACCACGGTGGCCACCTCGGCAAGGCGGCCCTTGCCGATGTCGCCGCCGGCGAGGCGCCCCTCCTCCGGTGGCACGATGATCACCCCACGGTCGGCCAGGACCTCGATGTTCTCGGCCACCGCAGGGTGCTCCCACATCTCGGTGTGCATCGCCGGACAGACCACCACCGGGGCGGCGGTGGCGATCAGGGTGGCAGACAGCAGGTCGGCCGACCGACCGGTGCGGAGATCGGAGATGATCCTGGCCGTGGCCGGGCAGACCACGATCGCATCGGCGTTCTGGCCCATCCTGGTGTGGGGTATGGGGTCGCTATCGTGCCACAGGCTGGTCTTGACCGGCTCCGAGGCCAGGGCGGTGAACGTCGTTGGACCCACCATGTTGTGGGCGGCGTCGGTCAGGATCGGCGTGACATGGGCACCAAGGTCGACCAGACGGCGGCAGACCTCGATGGCTTTGTAGGCGGCGATGCCTCCGGAAACCCCGAGGATGATCCGGCGACCTTGGAGCACGGAAGGTCAGGCGACGCTGTCGCCGTTTTCCGATTCCTCGGGGTCGGGACGGACCGGAACGATCTTGTCGGCGGCGATCTCCTCGAAGGCAATCGACAACGGTTTGCGGGCAACGGAGGTGACCTGCGGCGGCACCATGGCACCAAGACCCTCACCGAGCTGACCGAAATAGGCGTTGATCTGCCGAGCCCGGGTACTGGCCAGCGTGCAGAGCCCGAACTTCGAGTGGGTCTTCGCAAGCAGGATCTCGACCTGCGGGGTCATCATCGTGTCGTATGCTTCAGCCATGGGGGCGTACCTCCGAGTGTTGCAGTATAGCCCCGACGGCCGCCGAGTCGGCTCTCCATCGGCCGGCTTGCAGCGGCGCTGAAGCGCTCGGGTTCCACCTCGGTGCGACAAATCGCCGAATGCGGTGCGCCACCGCCCGAGGCGGGGCGGCTACAGGCCGTTCTGTCCCCTGGCCGCTCTGGCCTTCTCGATGGTGGCCCACATGGCCTCCACCGTCTCGTTGATGTCGTGGTTGATGATGACCGTGGCGCCGAGCTCGATGCCGGCGTCGGCCTCCTCGGCCGCCTTGGCCAGCCGTTGGGCCACCTTCTCCTCCGGGTCCCCCCGGCGGCGCAGCCTGGCCTGCTGCTCGGCCGCGTCCGGCGCCTTGAGGAAGATCAGCAGCGCATCCGGATCATCCTTGATGACCTGGCGCGCACCCTGGACATCGATCTCCAGGATCACGTCACGGCCCTGCGGCGGTTCGAGGGTCGGCGTTCCGTAGTAGTTGCCGAGGAAGCCGGCGTACTCCAGGAACCCGCTCCTGGCCAGACGGTCCTCGAATTGCTCGGTGGTGACGAAGACGTAGGCGTCCTCGGACTCGGACGGGCGCCGTTCCCGGGTGGTCCACGACCGGCTCAGCCACAGCTCGGGATACCGCTCGATGAGCGCGTCGACCACGGTGCTCTTGCCGACCCCACCGGGCCCCGAGATCACGATGAGCAGCGGGGAGTGGGTCATGACACGACCTTTCCGGCCCCGGAGGACCCCTCCAGCCGACAACCGGCACAAGCGTATCGACGGTCGGGGTCCGGACGAGCGTATCGACGGTCCGGGTCCGGACGCGGGTGTCGACGGTCCGGGTCCGGACGTGGGAGTCCGGCGATCAGGAGAACGCCCCGAGCAGTGACTTCCGCTGTTGTGGCCCCAGACCCGAGAGTCGCCGGGACTCGGCGATCTTGAGCTCCTCCATGGTCCGCCGGGCCGTCACCTTGCCAACGCCGGGCAACGATTCCAGGACCGCCAACACCTTGATCTTAGCCACGATCGGATCCTTGTCGGCCCGATCGAGCAACTCAGGAAGGGTGATCGAACCCATCTTGAGCCGATTCTTGACATCTGAGCGGACCCGCCGGGCCTCCGCCGCTTTCTGCAGGGCGGCTTGTCGTTGCTCCGGCGTCAGCTGTGGTGGACTAGGCATGGCCGCACCGTACCGGCTCTGCTGTGGCGGCGACGAACCACGTGCCAGGGTCCGCCGATCTGTGGATTTTCGAGGTATGGCTCATGCAACCTCACGCTCCGTGCCTTGGTTGGCTTTCGTGGCTTCAGGTGGTCCGGGAATCGAGGGGCCCGAACAACTCGGCCGCGGCTGCGGCAGGATCGTCGGCCAGGGTGACCGCCCGACCGATGACCAACAGGTCTGCCCCTTCGGCCAGAGCTTCGGCTGGGGTGACCGGGTTTGGCTGGTCGTGGGCGTCTGCACCGGCGGGCCGAATCCCGGGGACCACCCGCATGGTCCGAGGTGACAGCTCCCTGGCGTCCTTGAGATGTCTGGCCGAGCAGACGATCCCGCCACAGCCGGCCTCCACTGCGACCCGGAGCCGATTGGGCACGATGTGATCTGGCGCATCGGCATCGCTGGTCAGCACGGTGATGGCGACGGCCACCGGCTCCTCCAGCCCGGCGTTGCGGGCCCCGAGATGCAGGCCTTCGACCCCGGCCTTGAGCATGTCGGGGCCGCCGTGGGCATGCATCGTCAGATACTTCGCCCCCAGCGCACCACAGACGCTGGCAGCTTTGCCGACCGTGGTCGGGATGTCGTGCATTTTCAGGTCCAGGAAGACATCGAAGCCGTTGTCCAGCATCGTTCCCACCGCATCGGGCCCGGCCGCGGTGTACAGCTCCAGGCCGACCTTGGCCACCCCGAACCACGGCGACAGCCGCCGAGCCAGCCGGACCGCCTCGACCAGATCGTCGACGTCGAGCGCCAGCGCCATCTTGGCTCTGAGTTCCGGTGAGAGCCCTTCGATTTCAGCTTTGGCGGTGGTTGCCACAGGTTGCTCCTCGCTCCGGGCCCATCCGGCCCCATTCCAGCCTACAAACGTAGGGTTCCGACCAGATCGACGTATCGCTCAACCCCTTGATTAGCACACCAGCGGGCCAGATCGGTGCCTAGCCGACCAACGGTCCGGGGTTCGGCGAAGGTTGCGGTTCCGATCTGGACCGCATCGGCACCGGCCCTGGCGAACTCGACCACATCCTCCACGGTGCTGATACCACCGACACCAATGATGGGCAGATCGGGACAGGCGGCCCGTACATCGGCCACCGCCCGGACCGCCAGTGGCCGGATCGCCGGGCCAGACACGCCGCCCCCACCCCCGCCGAGGCGAGCCCGCCCCGTCACCGGATCGATGGCAAGACCGAAGTAGGTGTTGACCAGGGTGACCGCCTCCGCCCCGCCGACTGCAGCGGCGTTGGCGATGTCCGCCAGTCCGGGGCCGATGTTGGGGCTGAGCTTGGCCCACCTTGGGCGGCCGGCGGCGGCGGTGGCGTTGAGCACCTCGGTGGTCATGTCCACCGAGTGGCCGAACATGGCGTTGCCGGCCTCGGTGTTTGGACACGAGATGTTGACCTCCACCGCCACCACCTCGGACGGGGCGGTGGCCAGGGCCTTGGCCGCCAGTTCGTAGTCGGCGGTGGTCCGACCCCAAATCGAGACCACGACCCGGGCTCGGGCCTGCTGGAGGGCGGGCAGCTCGTCCCGCAGCCACGCCTCGACGCCCGGCCCCTGCAGCCCAACCGAGTTGATCATCCCAGACGGTGTTTGGTGGACCCGGATCGGATCGTTGCCCTCACAACGGAAGTGGGCCAACGACTTGACGACGACCGCCCCCAGTTTCGACAATTCGACGTAGGCCCCGAGCTCCGCCCCGTGCCCTGCGGTGCCTGCTGCGGTCATGATCGGCGATGGCAGCGTCACCGACCCTATGGTGGCGCTGAGGTCGACGGCCACGTCAGCCTCCCGGTCCGGGGACCGGGGGCGTGGCCGGCCCGGGGTCCGGGGTCGACCGCCCACCGCTCCCCCGTCGGAGGATCGCCTGGAGCGAACGAACCTGGAGCGGCCGCCGACTGAGATCCTGCAGACCCCTGGCGGTAGCCTTGGCCGCCGCCACCGTGGTCAACAGCGCCACCCCGTTGAGACCGGCGGCGATCCGGATGTAGGCCCCGTCGGCCCGGGGGCCCCGGCCCCGGGGGGTGTTGATCACCATCGAGATGTCACCGGTTTCGATCAGATCCACGGCATTGGTACCACCCTGGTCGAGGCGGTCGACCACCCGATCGACGTCAACGCCTCCCGATCGAAGGTGATCGGCGGTGCCGGCGGTGGCCACCAGCTTCAGACCGAGGCCGGTGAGCAGTTCCGCCACCTCCAGCCCGGCCGGCTTGTCCCGATCGGCCAGCGACATGAACACGCTGGCCCCCGCTGACGGCAGTTGGGTCCCGGCCCCGAGCTGGCTCTTGACGAAGGCCAGACCGGGGGTGACGTCGATGCCCATCACTTCGCCGGTTGACCGCATCTCCGGACCGAGCAGGGCGTCGGTTTCCGGGAACCGGTTGAACGGCAGCACCGCCTCCTTCACCGACCAGCTGTCGGCGATCGGCTCCGGGGCCAGGAGGCCCTCGGCCCGCAACTCGGCGAGGGTCGAGCCGGCCATGACCCGTGAGGCCACCTTGGCCAGCGGTCGCCCGGTGGCCTTGGAGACGAACGGCACCGTGCGCGACGCACGAGGATTGGCTTCGATCACGAAGACGTCGCCGTCCTTGACCGCGTACTGGACGTTGATCAGCCCGACAACGCCGAGGTCGTCTGCGATTCGGGTGGTGTACTCAGACAGCCGGGCAACTGTTTTGGCATCGAGGGTCGGGGGCGGGAGGACACAGGCCGAATCGCCGGAGTGGACCCCGGCCTCCTCGACATGTTCCATGACACCACCGATGATCGTCTCGCCACCGCCATCGCGCACCGCATCGACATCGACCTCTATTGCGCTCTCCAGGAAGCGGTCGATCAGCACCGGACGTTCGGCCGAAAGGCCGCCTTCGCGGCCAAGGGTGCCGGATTCACCGAGCGCCTTCATGGCCGAGGCCAGTTCCTCATCGCTGTAGACCAGCTCCATGGCCCGCCCGCCGAGCACGTAGCTTGGCCGGACCAGGGCCGGGTACCCGATCTCATCGGCGACCTCGAGGGCCTCCTCGATGGTGGTGGCGGTGCCACCGGCCGGTTGGGGAATCCCCAGCCGATCGCAGACGTCGGCCCACTGGTTTCGATCCTCGGCGGCATCGATCGACCCCGGGGCGGTGCCGAGAATCAGTTCCGGCGGCAGCCGGTCGGCCAACTTGAGCGGCGTCTGGCCCCCCAGCGAGACGACGATCCCGATCGGGTTCTCGGCCTCGACGACGTTCATCACGTCCTCGTGGGTGATCGGCTCGAAGTACAACCGATCCGACGTGTCGTAGTCGGTTGACACCGTTTCCGGGTTGCAGTTGACCATGATGGTCTCGTAGCCGGCGTCGCGAAGGGCAAAGCTGGCGTGCACGCAGCAGTAGTCGAACTCGATGCCCTGACCGATCCGGTTCGGCCCCGAGCCGAGGATCAACACCTTGTCCCGGTCGCTGGCCACGATCTCGCTCTCGTCCTCGTAGGTCGAGTAGTGGTACGGGGTCTGCGCCTCGAACTCGGCGGCGCAGGTGTCGACGGTCTTGAAGGTCACGGCGACCCCGTGTTCGATCCGGGCCGCCCTGACCGACTCCTCGGACACCCCGAGCAGGTAGCCGAGCTGATCGTCGCTGAAGCCCAGCTGTTTGGCCCGGCGCCAGTCGGCCCGGTTCAACTCGGCAATGGTTCGGCCGGCCAGGCTCTGGCGCTCCTCGACGATGATCGACATCTGATCGAGGAACCAGGGATCGATCCTGGTGAGTTCGTACAGCTCGTCGACCGACATCCCGGCCCGCAGCGCCGCCTCGACCTCGAACAGCCGGTCCGGGGTGGCGACCGGGACCCGTGAAGCCAGCTCGTCACGATCCATCTCGTTGAACCGCTGCTCGGCTGCACTGCCGTTCAGACCGGTTTGGCCAAGCTCCAACGAGCGGCAGGCCTTCTGCAGCGACTCGGGGAAGGTCCGCCCGATGGCCATGACCTCCCCAACCGACTGCATCGAGGTGCCGAGGACACCGGAGGTGCCGGGGAACTTCTCGAATGCCCAGCGGGGGATCTTGGTCACCACATAGTCGATCACCGGCTCGAAAGACGATGGGGTCTGCTTTGTGATGTCGTTGGGGATCTCGTCGAGGGTGTAGCCGACGGCCAGCTTGGCGGCGATCTTGGCGATGGGGAAGCCGGTGGCTTTCGAAGCCAGGGCCGATGAGCGGCTGACCCTGGGGTTCATCTCGATGACCACCATCCGGCCGTCCTCGGGATCGATGGCGAACTGCACGTTCGAGCCGCCGGTCTCCACCCCCACCCGGCGGAGGCAGGCGAAGGCGGCGTTGCGCATCAGTTGGTACTCGACGTCGCTGAGGGTCTGGATCGGGGCCACGGTGATCGAATCGCCGGTGTGGACACCCATCGGGTCGAGGTTCTCGATCGAGCAGATGATGACCTGGTTGTCGAGGCGGTCCCGCATCACTTCCAGCTCGAACTCCTTCCAACCGGCGATGGACTCCTCGATCAGGATCTCACTGATCGGACTGGCGGCCAGTCCGGTGGCGGCGACGGCGCTGAACTCCTCGGGGGTGTGGGCGATGCCGGTGCCTCGACCGCCGAGGATGTAGGCCGGCCGGATCACCACCGGCAGGCCGATGTCGCCGATGATCTGCTCCGCCTGCTCCATCGAGTGGGCAACGCCGCTGCGGGGTACCTCGAGGCCGATCTCGATCATGGCGTCCTTGAAACGCTGCCGATCCTCGGCGGTGGCAATGGCCTCGGCGTCGGCGCCGATCAGTTCCACGCCGTGGTGGTCCAGCACACCGGCCTCGACCAGCTCCATGGCCAGGTTGAGTGCGGTTTGGCCCCCCAGCGTCGGCAGGACGGCGTCCGGTTGCTCGACTTCGATGATCCTGGTCAGGACCTCCAGCGTCAGGGGTTCGATGTAGGTGGCATCGGCGAAATCGGGGTCGGTCATGATGGTGGCGGGGTTGGAGTTGGCCAACACCACCCGGTAGCCCTCCTCCCGCAGCACCCGGCAGGCCTGGGTGCCGGAATAGTCGAACTCGCAGGCCTGACCGATGACGATCGGGCCGGACCCGATCACCAGAATCGTGTCGAGGTCGGTTCTTCTCCCCATGATCAGGCCTCCAACAGTTTGGCGAATCGTCGGAACAGGTAGGCGCTGTCGTGCGGCCCGGGGCTGGCCTCGGGGTGGTGTTGCACACTGAACGCCGGTTCTCGGCCCGGTTGGTCCACCAGCCGCATTCCCTCGCACACCCCGTCGTTGAGGTTGACGTGGGTCACCTCGGCCAGGCCGTCCAACGACGAGGCGTCCACTGCGAAGTTGTGGTTCTGGCTGGTGATCTCGACCTCGCCGGTGGCGATGTCGCGGACCGGGTGATTGGCCCCGTGGTGACCGAACGGCAACTTCACGATGTCGGCGCCGATGGCCAGGCACAGGATCTGGTGGCCGAGGCAGATGCCGAAGATCGGCACCTCGCCGACCAGTTCGGCAACGGTGGCGATGGCGTATGGAACGCAGCGGGGGTCCCCCGGGCCATTCGACAGGAAAACGCCGTCCGGTTTGCGGGCCAGCACGTCGGCGGCCGATGTCGACGCCGGAACCACCTCGACGGTGGCGAACGAGGAGAGGTGATCGACGATGGTGGACTTGATACCGAAGTCGAACGCAACGATGAGCGGCGGCCGGCCCGACCGGGGCTCTGGCCCACGATGGGCGGCGGTGTAGCCGACGTCGGTGGTGACCTGAGCCACGAGGTCGAGACCGTCGGTGCCCGGCTCATCGATGGCCACCTGTTTGAGACGGGCCAGGTCGACCGAACCGGGACCCTCGACCGGGCCGAAGGCGCCGGGCATCGAGCCGTTGCTCCGCAACAGCCTGGTCAACCGGCGGGTGTCGAGCCCGGCGATCCCGGCCAGCCCGTTGGCCTCCAGGAACTGCTCGAGCGGTTGTTGGGCCCGCCAGTTGGAGTGTCGCCGGGCCAGGTCGCGGACGATCACCCCCCGGGCGAAGATGGCCCGCGACTCCGAGTCGTCCTCGGCGGTGCCGTAGTTGCCGATGTGGGGGTAGGTGAAGGTGATGATCTGCCCGGCATAGGACGGATCGGTGATCACCTCCTGGTAGCCGGTGAGGGCGGTGTTGAACACGACCTCGCCGGCGGCGAACCCCCCGGCCGGGACCGCCCCGAAGTGCTCACCTTCGAAGGTGGAGCCGTCGGCGAGGACCAGGGCCGCGACGGTCGGCCGCCGGCCTGCGACAGCGGGGCTCATCGGGTGGCCCGCCCATCGACCACGACCGGCTCTCCGTTGAACACCGTATGGCGAACCTTGCCCTTGACCGGGCGGCCGTGGAACGGGGTGTTGGTGCTGAGGCTGGCCGACTCGGCCCGGTCGATCGTCCACTCGTGGCCGGGATCGACCACCGCCAGATTGGCCGGCCGTCCCACCTCGATCGGCCCGCCGTGACGATCACCAAGACCGGCGATCCTGGCCGGCGTTGTCGACAGCAGCGCGACCAGCCTGCCCATCGGCAGGCCGAGTTCGGTGTTGGCCAGGGCCAAGGCGGTCTCCAGGCCCAGCATGCCCGGCGGTGCCTGGTCGAACGGTTGCTCCTTGGAGTCGACGGTGTGAGGGGCGTGGTCGGTGGCGATGGCATCGATCGTGCCGTCGACCAGCCCCTGTTTCACCGCATCGACATCGGCCTGGGTCCGCAGGGGGGGATGGACCTTGAACACCGGATCGTAGGACGAGCAGGAGGCGTCGGTGAGGGTGAAGTGGTGGGGGGTCGCCTCGGCCGTCACCGGGTGACCCTCGGCCTTGGCCGCCCTGACCAGGGCCACGCTGCCGGCGGTGGAGAGGTGTTGCATATGGACCGGCACGCCGGTCAGCCTCGACAGTGCGATGTCCCGCATCACCATCAGCTCCTCGGCTTCGGCCGGCTGGCCGCCGAGGCCGAGTCGGGACGACCAGGCGCCCTCGTTCATGACCCCACCCTGGGACAGGGCGGTGACCTCGCAGTGTTGCGACAACACGATCGACGTGCCGTCCTCGACCACCAGCGAGCCTGCGTACTCCAGGGCCCGCCGCATCAACTGGGCGTCCTGAACCCCGGTGCCGTCGTCGGTGACCATCCGGACACCGAGTTCGACGAGCTCGCCCATCGGGGCCAGCGCCTCACCGTCACGGCCAACGGTGATGGCGGCCGACGGCTTGATCTCGCACAGGGCGGCCTTCCCGTAGCCCATGACCTCACGGACCACCGCCGCCGAGTCCGTGCACGGCGTGGTGTTCGGCATCGCCACCACTGCGGTGAAGCCACCCAGTGCCGCGGCCCGGCTGCCAGACTCGACGGTTTCAGCCGCCTCGTTTCCGGGCTGTCGGAGGTGGACGTGGAGGTCGACGAAGCCGGGCATGAGCAGGCAGCCCTCGGCGTCGATCGACACGTCGGCGTCGACCGGGGCCTCGGGGCCGATGGCCACGATCGAACCGGTGACGTCGTCGACCACCACATCGGCGGTGCGCTCCCCCGACTGGTCGACGATGGTTCCGCCCCTGAATGCGGTGGTGGTCATTGCTCTCCTGTTCCTGGGGTTCTGTCGGTCGGGATGTCGAATCGGCCTGGGCCGAGCAGTGCGAACAACACCGCCATCCGGGTCGGCACGCCGGCCGCCACCTGATCGAGCACGACCGACCGGGGGTCGTTCGCCACCTCCGGGTCGATCTCAACGCCACGATTCATCGGTCCCGGATGCATGATCAGCGCCCGGGGGTCGAGCCTGGCCGCCCTGGCCCTGGTCAGCCC
The DNA here is from genome assembly GCA_947259095.1 of uncultured Acidimicrobiaceae bacterium. Lineage (GTDB taxonomy): Bacteria > Actinomycetota > Acidimicrobiia > Acidimicrobiales > SZUA-35 > JAHELU01. Next base: position 16,275 of record CAMYLA010000001.1, read on the forward strand.
GTACAGCTCCCGGTACTCCCGCACCGTCGGGAACAGGCCGTCGCTCAACCGTTCCTGCTGGATCCGCAGGAAGTAGGCGACGTCGAGGTCCGGCAGGACGGCATCGATATCGGTCTCGATCTTGACCGGCCAGCCCTCCAGGCTCGGCGGAAGCAGCGTACGAGGCCCGATCAGCACCACCTCGGCGCCCAGCTTGGTGAACGCCTCGACGTTGGACCGGGCGACCCGCGAGTGTTGGATGTCGCCGCAGATGGCGATCTTGCGGCCATCGAGTGACCCGAGCCGGCGGCTGATGGTGAAACAATCCAGCAGGGCCTGGGTCGGGTGCTGGTGCCAGCCGTCACCAGCATTGACCACCGACGCCGATGTCCACGAGGCGATCTGCTGCGGTGCCCCCGAAGAGGCGTGGCGCACCACGATGGCGTCGACACCCATGGCGGAAATGGTCTCCACGGTGTCCCGCAGAGATTCGCCCTTCCTGGTGGCAGACGAGCTGACCGAAAAGTTGACAACGTCGGCCGACAGTCGCCTGGCCGCAAGATCGAAGCTGGTCCTGGTCCTGGTCGAGTCCTCGAAGAACGCCAGCACCACCGTCTTGCCCCGGAGCGCCGGGACCTTCGGGATGTCCCGGCGCTGGACCTCGGCGAACGACGATGTCAGGTCAAGGAGACCTTCCAGCTCGTCGCGATCCAAGTCGGCTATGTCGAGTAGATGCTTCATCGTTCGACCTCCCCCAGTTCCACCCGTTCAAGGGTGGCGTTGACCGCCTCGTTCCTTCTGGTCGGCAGGTTCTTGCCGACATAGTCCGGCCTGATCGGCAGCTCCCGGTGCCCTCGATCCACCATGACGGCGAGCTGGATGGCTCGGGGCCGGCCCTGATCGATGATGGCATCCAGCGCCGCCCTGATGGTGCGGCCGGTGAACAGCACGTCGTCGACAAGCACCACCATCTTGCGGTTCATATCGAAATCGATCTCGGTGACCGCCTCGGGCAGGACCGGCCGAAGGTTGATGTCGTCGCGGTAGAACGCCACGTCGAGCTTGCCGACCGGCACCCGGACCTCCTCGATCTCCAGCAATGCCGCGCCGATGGCCTCGGCGAATGGCACACCACCGGTCTGGAGGCCGACGACGACGACGTCGTCGAGGCCCTTGTTGGCCTCGACGATCTCGTGGGCCATCCGCCGGACGGCTCTGCTCACCGCTGCCGAGTCGAGCACCTCGGACTTGCCAACAAAAACGCCCCCGAACGGGGGCGTGCGGCGTCGTTCACGTTCTGCCAAATCGGAGTCCTTCCGTCCGAGCCTCTCTGGACCCGCTTCACGGATGTCTGCGACCCACCGGGCCGCACCCCGACTGTAGCCAACCCTTTTCCGGCGCGCGCCGACCCCGCAGAAAATGCCGACCGCGCCGTTGACCACCGCTCACCGCAGAGGACCGGCGGGAACGGCGGGCCGGGAGAACGCACGATCGGGGGTGCTCAGACGCCCCGGAAGATCGCTTCCCGTTTCTCGACGAAGGCCGCCGCCGCCTCGCGATGATCGGCGGACGACATCGTTCGCACCATGGCCGGCGCCTCGGCGTCGAGGGCTTCGGCCAGCCCCACCCCTTGGGCCCGGTTGATGTTCTCCTTCATGTATCGCAAGGCGATCGGGGGCCGCTCGGCGAGACGCCGGCAGTACTCGAGGGCCGCAGCATCGAAGCCCTCATCGGGGAGGACCTGGTTCACCAGTCCGAGATCGGCGGCCTCGGCCGCGCTCAGCTTCGGTGACATGAAGTACAGCTCCTTGGCCTTGGCCGAGCCCACCAGATGGGTCAGGAACCAGCTGCCACCGAAGTCACCGGAACCACCGACCCCGGAGAACGCGGTGACCAGCACCGCCCGCTCGGCGGCAATCCGCAGATCGGCGGCCAGTGCGATCGACAACCCGGCGCCGGCGGCAGCACCGGGCAGGGCGGCCACCACCGGTTGGGGCAGCAGCCTCAGGCCAAGCGAGACCAGCCGCTGGCGCGACCGAAGGTCGGCCACCTTGGCCTCGGTCGAGGCCGGGGTTCGAGCCTCGCCGCCCTGGCCGCCGGCCTGGTTGCGCTCGTTCATCGCCTTGACGTCGCCCCCGGCGGAGAACGCACCGCCGGTCCCGGTCACCATCAGGACCCGGATGTCGGGGTCCTCGGCAATGGCGGGCAGGGCGTTCTCGAAGCCGACGTAGACGCCGGACGAGAGGGCGTTTCGCCGCTCGGGACGGTTGAACGACAAGATGGCGACGTGGCCGACCCTGCGACCCAGCAGGTCCTCGGTCCCTGTCTCGATCGTCGCTTCGGTCTGGTCACCGATCGCGGCGTCTGTCCGGTCTTGGGTGTTGGTCATGGCTCGGGCTCCCCGATGGTCGGATCACCGAAACGCTACCGCTCCCCCCGCAAGGGGTTCCAATGCCCGCTCAACCGGCTGGGGCGGGCAACGGCTCGTCACCCATGACGGTGACGGTGTAGAAGAAGCCGACCTCGGCTCCGTCGACAACAACACCGGAAACGACAATGTCGAACTCGGTGTCGTATGCAGGGTCGAGTCTGAAGAAGCCGTCGCCGGCCGCTCCATCTCTAGCTGCTCTCCCGTCGATCGCGCCGTTGCCGGCGGGAGAGTCGTCGGAGCCGGGGTCTGCCACCGGTTCCCACACGATGATGGGCGAGGGCACGTAGCCCTCGAGACTGAGCCGGGCCACCACGTCGAGCTCGATGGTGCGGCCGCCGCTGGTCATGGTCACCTCGGCGTTGTCGAAATCGGCTCCGGCCATCCCGAACGACCATCGGGGGTAGACCAATGCCGGCGGCACGAAGCCCCGCGGTGGCCAGGCCACGAAACCCTCCGGTTCACGCAGCGGTGGGGTTTCGTCGAACACGCCATTGTCGAAGACCCACAGGGCGTTTGCCGGGTAGGCGGTGTCGCTGCCGGCCACATGACCGACACCGATCTCGGCGGTCGGCGGATGGAGAATGGTGTTGCGATGGCCGACATCGAGGTTGCGATCGCCGGGGTCCTCGATGTAGCCGTCGATGGCCGATGGCCCGGTCCGCCCGAGGTAGAGATTGCTGTTGGCTGCAGCCTCCTGACCGACGTTGGTCAGGCAGTCGAAGGTCTGATCGGGCATGTGGCTGAGCCGGCCGGTGGCGCTCATGGTCAGGGCCGCATGCTGGGCCTTCGCCGAGTAGTCGACGTTCAGCTCCACGCCTGCCGGCACGCCGGCCATGGCCCGGTAGAAGTTGACCCGACGCAGGGTGGCCATGGCGAGCCGCTCCGACGCCTGGCCCGGCCGGCACGTCTCGTAGTTGCCGGTCCAGTCCATGTCCGGCGCATCTCCGGCGTATTCCCCGGCGAACGCCACCGCCACCGCATCGCGGTTCGAGGTGTCGATCCACGGCTCCATGATGATGCCGGCCTGGCTTGGCACACCGCCGACGAGCCAGGCGGAAGAGGCGGCGAACGCTGCTGTGCCCAACAGCAGATGTGACCAGAGGCGGCGAAGCACCCACCTCTATCGGCACCGGTTCGATCGCTTTGAGCGGGAAATCCCCTGAAGCCGGAACGAGCTCGTTCAGCTCGGCCGGACGTCGGCCGCCACTGCGGCCAGGATGCCGTTGACGAACCGGCTCGACTCATCGGTCGAGTAGCGACCGGCCAACTCGACGGCTTCGGACAGCACCACGCCGGTCGGGGTGGAGGCGGCCAGCAGCTCGGCGATGGCGATCCGCATCACAACGACGTCGAGCACCGGCATCCGCGACAGCGCCCAGCGCTTCGATTTGGCCTCGATCAGGCCGCTTGCCTCGGCCCTGCGGTCCTCGGCGTTGCGCAGGAGCTCGACCACGAACGGATCGGGGGCGATCGTCTGGGCGTCGACCGCCTCATCGACGGTCCAGCCCCGGAGTTCGGCTTCGTAGGCCAACTCCACGGCCCGCTCCCGGCTCTCCCGTCGAGATCGGATCTGCTCACCGGCAGCCTCTTCGGTCACGCCCGGGTCTGGTACTCGCCGGTGCGGGTGTCGACCTTGACCCGGTCGCCGGTTTCGACGAACAGCGGGACCTGGATGACGAGCCCACTGTCCAGTGTTGCCGGCTTCCTGGCACCGGAGACCCGATCGCCCTGGATGCCGGGCTCGGTCTCGGTGATGGCCAGTTCCACCGACGCCGGGAGGTCGGTACCGATGATCTCGTCGCCGTACATCAGGAACGTGACCGTCGAGCCCTCGGTGATGTAGTTCCCGGCGTCGCCCATCGCCTCCTCCGACACGGTTGACTGCTCGAAGTTCTCGTTGTCCATCACCGCATAGCCGGTTCCGTCGCGGTAGAGGTACTGCTGCTCCCGCTTCTCGATGAAGGCGCTCTCCACCTTCTCCCCGGCCCGGAACGTGCGGTCGATGACCGCTCCGGTTCTGGCGTTCTTCAGCGTCGTTCTGACGAAGGCCCCACCCTTGCCCGGTTTGACGTGCTGGAAATCCTGGATCTGGAACAGACCTTCCGGCAGTTCCATGGTCATCCCGTTCTTGAAGTCGCTGGTGCTGATCGTTGCCATGGTCTTCTTCGTTGTTGGTTTGGAACCGGCGATGGTCGAGTGTTAGCAGGCGGTCGGGCTCTTGGAACTCAGGGTGATGGGTTCGCACCCGGACGCGGTCACCACCACCGAATCCTCGATCCGCACGCCCCCCAGGTCCGGGAGGTAGGCGCCGGGCTCGACGGTGACAACGTAGCCGCTGCGGAGGATACCGGTCGCCCGGCTCGACAAGATGGGGTTCTCGTGAATCTCGAGCCCGATCCCGTGGCCGGTGCCGTGGATGAACGCCTCGCCGAGACCGTGGTCGGTCAGCCGCCGGCGGCAGACCCGGTCGATCTCACGCTCGTCGACCCCGTGGCGGACCGCGGCCACACCGGCGGCCTGGGCGTCGATCACCGCGTCGAAGACCGCCTGCTGGCGATTCGAGGGTGTGCCGAGGAGGAAACTTCGCGTCATGTCGCTGCCGTAGCCGTCGACCTTGGCCCCGAAGTCGATCACCACCATGTCTCCCGGCTCGATGGTCCGATCCGACGGGGTGGCGTGGGGTTTTGCGCTGTTGGGGCCTGCGGCCACGATGGTGGCGAAACTGGGTTCGTCGGCCCCGAAATCCAGCATCGCCGCCTCCAGCATCCTGGCGATGGCCAGCTCGGACCGCCCGGCGTTCAGTTCGGGCCGGACCTGGGCCAGCGCACGATCGGCGATCGAGGCGGCAAGACGGAGCCGTTGGATCTCGCCCGGGTCCTTGTGGCGCCGCTCCAGCTCGATCAACTCGACGGTCGGCACCAGCTCCCGGCCGTCCAACCAGCCGGCAAACCGGCGCATGGCGGCCCAGCTGACGTCCTCGCTCTCGAGGCCGACCCGGGCGGCGGCGGCCACCGCAGCCCGGAGTGGCTGCTCGACCTCTCGGGTGACGGTGAGCTCCGCGTCGACCCCGGCCGACTGGAGCTGGTGGCGGATCTGGGTCTCGTAGCGTCCGTCTGTCACCACGGCCAACGAATCGGGCGTGATCACCGCGGTGCCGTTCGAACCGGTGAAACCGGTGAGCCAGTGGATGTTGACCTGCTTGGTGACCACCAGGGCGTCACAACCGAACTCGTCGAGCGAGGCTCGAATCCGGGCCAGACGTTCGTTGCGATCCATCGGCAGCAGCTCGTGGTGATCCAAGATCGAACCCCTTTCCAATGGAACCGGCCTTGTATCGAGGCTACCGGTTGCCCGCGACGGCGGCTCCCTCGGGCGGGTACCCGGCCCCGGAGCCGACGACTCGGCGGCGGGACCGGACCGCTAGAAGGCCAGGTAGGCGGCGAGGACGAGAAGGAGACTCGAGGTTGTGATACGCCAGTTCATGTCTTCGACGTTACGGCCGGCGGTCCGGATCGTGAATAGGGCCACGCCCCCACATGTCGGCCCCGGCGGCCAGGCCGGGCCGAGGGACACCGGCGATCAGGAACCGGCCACGGCCGCCATGGCCGCGGCCAGGATGCCCCGGTCCTCGATCGGCACCGGTTCCACCCCGTCCGGCCCGTCGAGGACGAAGGTCACCCCGTCGACGGCTTTCTTGTCCCGGCTGAACAGGTCGATCAGTTCCTGGCGGTCGAGGCCGGCGGGAAGCTCGACGTCCAGGCCGTAGCCCGAGACGACCCGGCGGTGCTCGGCAACCCTGTCCGGGCCGATCCGGCCAAGCAGCGCCGCCAGTTCGGCGGCGTAGACCAACCCGATCCCTACCGCCTCACCGTGGCGGATGTCGTAGCGGCCGGCGGTTTCCAGGGCGTGGGCCAGGGTGTGGCCGTAGTTGAGGATGGCCCGGCGGCCCCCCTCCCGTTCGTCGCCGGATACGACATCGGCCTTGATCCTGGCCGATCGGGCCACCCGCTCCACCAGCTCGACCGCATCGAGGCGGCCGCCGCCGAGGAAGTGGTACTTGGCCAGCTCGCCCATCCCACTTCGGAACTCCCGAGGGGGCAGACCGTCGAGGGTGTCGACGTCGCACACCACCGCCGCCGGCTGCCAGAACGCTCCAACCAGGTTCTTGCCCTCGGGAAGGTTGACCCCGCACTTCCCGCCGATGGCGGCGTCGATCTGACCCAGCAAGGTGGTCGACACATGGACCACCGGAACACCCCGGTGGTAGGAGGCGGCGACGAATCCGGCCACATCGGAGACAACGCCGCCGCCGACCGAGACGACGCAGTCGGCCCTGGTCAAACCCCATTGGGCGAACTGGGACGCCAACCGGCCGACCACGTCCAGTCGCTTTGCCTGCTCGCCGTCCTCGACGTCGAAGACCCGTTGCTCACGGCCGCTGTCGACCTCGATGCCGATGCCGGGCTGGGTCACGATCGCCACCCGGCGGCACCGGCCGGGAACCAGCTCCGGCAACCGGTCGACGACACCTCTTCCGACAACGATCGGGTAGCCCCGACCGTCCGCCAACCGGACATGCTCCACCAGCCGGCGGCCGGCCCGGGGTTGGATGGCGGTGGCTGCGGCCTCGACCGCCCCGGCAACGGCATCGGCGTCACGACCTTCGGTGGTGACGATGGCGTCGGCCGCCGTGGTGTAGTGGACGAGGCGGTCACGGCGCAGCGCTCGCAGCCGCCCCGACGGATCGTCGGCCAGCAACGGCCGATCGGCGGCCGCACCGAGGCGGGCCGCCAACACCTCGTCGGGGGCGTCGAGCCAGATCGTCACCGCAGCGCGGGCCAGCGTCTCCCGATTCCGGTGGCGCAACACCAGGCCGCCGCCACCGTCGATCACCGCTTCGGGGTGGGTGACGAGCACCTGTTCCAGGAGCGCCGATTCCAATTCGCGGAACCGCTCCTCGCCGTCATCGGCGAAGATGCGGCTGATCGAGGTGCCGGCTTCGGCTTCGATCAGCGCGTCAAGCCCGAAGACCGGCCGGCCGGTGAGCCGGCCGACGATCTCGGAGACCGATGACTTCCCAGAGCCGGGCAGTCCGATCAGAACCAGGGGTTTTGCAGCCACCCGGCAAGGCTAACGGGCCGGCCGAGCGCTCGACGGGCCGCCGGGATTCGACCGACCGGGCCCGACATCGGGACCGGGTCCGCAGCTACAGCGAAACGGTGTCGAGCACCGACCCGGAGACGAGCACGGCGGCCAGGGTGGCGGCGGCCAGCGCCGGACCGAACGGGATCTCGGCCCGGCCTCTGGACTTCGCCAGGTTGTAGACAAGGCCGGTCACCCCACCGCCGACGAGAGCCACGATGATGGTGGCCAGCACCAGCCTGGTGGTGTCGATCAGGTCCGGTTGCAGCCAGCCGAGGAACAGGCCCAGGGTCATCGAGAGCTTGACGTCACCCCGGCCCATCCCCTGTTCATTGACGACGTGGGCCGCGCCGATGAACCCGGTGAACACCGCGGCGCCGAGCAGGGCGGAGTAGATGCCCTCGGCGTAGTCTCGCTGACCGGAGATCACCAGGATCAGGAACAACGAGGCGAAGAACGCCGGCCAGACGATGATGTTGGGCAGCAGGTGGGTCTCGACATCGATGGCCGACAACACGATCAACACTGCGGCCAGCCCGAGGTATGGCAACAACATCCAACCCATGCCGAACCGCAGTCCGAGCATGGCGAACACCATCCCGGTGGCCAGGTCGATCATCGGGTAGCGAACGCCCTTGTGTAACCCACAACCGGTGCACCGATCGAACCATCCCAGCACCGGCCGGAGGGTGGAGGGGCCGAGGGCCCGCCGACAGCTGGTGCAGCGGTGCGTCGGTTTTGGCGGGAGCCGCTCAACGGCCCGATCGGCGATGATGCCGAGCCATGGACCGACGACAACCCCCACGGCCAACAGGCCGAGGGGGAGCAGAACCGTGATGGTCATGTCGTCTGACTGAATGGTCGGCGACCGTGATCGGGTCTGGCCGAGCCGATCAGTCGTCGCTCTTCAGGTACCGGGCCAGCAGCCCGCCACTCTTGGTCTCGTCTGCGGCATCGACCAGCTCCGAGGCATCCTCGATGCTCTCACCGAAGGTGCTGATCTCGGCCGGCGAAGGCGGTGCCGGAGCCGGCACCGCAGCACCGACGAGCTGCTCGACTGCCAGTTCGTCTGCAGCGGGCATCGGGGGCATCGGGGGACGCTGGCCACCGATGAGGGAATCGAGGGCCGAGCCGGCACCGGCCGCAGCGGCAGGGTCGAAGCTCTCGAAGCTCTCTGCTGTCTCGAAGCTCGACTCGGATGCGAACTCGCTCGGCGGGAGGGCCGGCGCCGTCTCCAGCGCTGGTCGTTCGTCTGCGGGAACGGGGGCCGGAATCGGGGCCGGGACCATGGCCGGAGCGGTGGCGGTACTGGCCCGGTAGGCCGAATTGAAGCCACCGATGGGCTCACTGACCACGACGAGCTCTCGCTCGGCAAGGTTCTTGATCTGGCGGCTGCCCTCGACCTCGCCGAGATCGAGCCGGTCACAAACCTGCGAGACCGGACAACCGGCGGCGATGACCGTCAGTGCGGCCCACTCGGCCCGGGTGACCGTGACCTCGTCGGCCGGAAGCTCCGACGAGGGGGCGACCTGATGGTTCAGTGTCGGGACCACGGCTTCGATCGAGCGCCAATCACGGAGCCGGTTCTCAGCAGACGCCAGCACGGTGGCGACGTTCTCCGGCTTCTCCGACGGCGTCACCTCACGGTTGGTGAAGGTGAAGGTCCCGTCGTCGTAGCGCAGCAGCTCGAACATCACGTCCTCCAAGCCGACACCGTTTGCGGTGTAGCTGGCGGCAGCGTCGACGAGACGACCCTCATCGAACATCAGGGACCCGGTACCCCGGTTGCCCGAAATCTCGAGCTGACCGGTCTTCGACGTGCCGGAAAGCAATCCCAGCACCTCATCCAATGCGAAGTTCTCAAGCGAACCCTGGAGCATGTGTAACCTCCGATAATCGCCCTTGAATCCGGACGAGCCTACGTGTCTGTACCCGTAACCTTCGGATGGCCGGGCGTCGACTTGAGTGAGCTGAGAGGAATTCGTGTTCGAATTCAGTCCGAGGTGTCGTTGCCGGTGACGGCGGCAACCATCGTCGCCAGCGGCGGATCGACGCCGGTCCATCGCTGGAACGCCAGTGCGGCCTGGTGGACGAGCATGCCGACCCCGTCGGCCACCGCCGCACCGCGTGCCTCTGCGGCCAACAACAGCGGGGTCATTCTCGGCTGATAGACGATGTCGATCACCAGCTGGTGCGCACCCAGCGCTTCGGCAGGCACCGGCATTGCCGTCGGGTCGGGGCCACCGGTCATGCCGAGGGCGGTGGCGTTGACGACAACATCGGCCTCGGCCACCGGATCGGCATCACCGAAGGTGCCGACGACGGCCTGGGGAGCCAGGGCGGCGGCCGCTTCGGCGCCGGCAGGCGATCGATTGACCACCACGACCGTCGACGCCCCGGCCCGTCCAACCGCCTCGACGATCGATCGAGCCGCACCACCTGCTCCGGCAACCACCACGTCGAGGCCGGCGATCGGCCTCCCAAACCGGGCCGCGAATGCGGCAACGAAACCGTCGCCGTCGGTCGAATCGCCGACCACCAGCCCGTCTCGCCGGAACAGGCAATTGCTGACCCCGAGGGCCTGGGCCGACTCGGTCAGCTCGTCTGCCGCCTCGGCGACCGCAGCCTTGTGGGGCATGGTGACCGACAGCCCGTCGATGCCGAACAGCTTCATCGCCTCCACCGCCCGCGCCCCCTGGCCTGCGGGCACCGGCAGGGCGACGTACACCCAGTCGAGACCGCAGGCGGCGAATGCCGCATTGTGGATTGCCGGCGACAGGGAGTGGCGGACCGGGTCACCGATCACCGCGGCCAGGCGGGTCAACCCGGAGATCAAGAATCGAGGAAGCCCAGCTCTGCGGCTATGGCCTTGTTCTCGTTGTGCTCCTCGAGGGTGGTGGCGAAGGCGTGATTACCCTCGGCGTCGATCCGCACGTAGTACAACCACGGACCCTCGACGGGGTTCATCGCCGCTTCGAGCGACTTGCTGCCGGGGGCGGCGATCGGCGTCGGTGGCAGGCCCCGGCTCTCCGGGTGGCGGGTGTTGTAGGGGCCCGGCGTATCGAGTTCCTCCCTGGTTGGCACCTCACCGCGGGACTGCTTGCCATAGATGAGGGTGGCGTCGATGCCGAGCGGGATACCCTCGTTCAGCCGGTTGTAGATGACCCGGGCGATCTTGCCCCGATCGCCGTCGGTCTTGGCCTCGGCCTCCACCAGGGAAGCGATGATGATCACGTCGTAGGCCGACATATTGTGTTTGCGCTCGGCGCCGCCGTACCCGAGCTCGCCGGTGACGGCGGCGAACTCGTTGCTCATCTTGGCCAGGACCTCGGCGGCACCGATCTCCTCCTCGACGAAGTACTTGGCGGGGTACAGCAGGCCCTCCCAGCTGTCGTTGCCGGCTGGCCGGTACCGGGGTTCGATCTGCCCGGAGTCCAATGCGGCCTGCAATTCGCCGACGGTCATGCCGGGGATCTGGGATGCGGTCCGCTGCAGGATCTCGGGAACCCACAGGCCTTCGGGTACCAGGAACTCCCCGTATTCGATCTGCTTGGGGCCTCGATCGATGACCGCCATGGCCTCATCGGCCGACATGTTCACCTGCAGCACGTATTCGCCGGCCTGGAATTCGCTGAAGTCCTTCCATTCCGCGTAGTAGCGGAAGAACGTGCTGTTGGGGATGACATCGTTCGATTCCAGAATCGAGGCCAGGGAGCCGGTGGTGGCCCCGGCCGGCACGATCAGGGTGACCTCGGCCCCCGGTTCACCCTCCGGGTCGAGCTGGGTGGCGAACCAGCTCCGACCGCCGGTGTAGATCACGAAGCCGATGCCGACCAGGATCACCGCCGCCACTGCGGCCCGCAGCATCCGCAGACCCGGTGGCCGGGCCCGCACGAAGTCGGTCTCGTCGTCCCATTGCAGGTCGGACTGGTCGGCCAGGCGCCGGTCGACATCGGTGGCAGGCGAGTTCTCGCCTTCCTGTTGGTCGAGAAAGGTCACCCGATGCATGTTAGTGCCTGGACCGCACGGCCATGCGGCGTAACTCCGAGGTTGAACTCAGCAGCCCCCGAACGGTGACTGGGCGTCGATCCACGACTGCAGGATGACCGCCGCCGCCACCTGGTCGACGACCTGACGGCGCTTCCGGCCCCGGACACCACCACGGGCCAGGCCGTCCTCGGCCGTGACCGTGGTCAGCCGCTCGTCGTGGCTCTCGACCGGTACCGAGAGCGATCGGCGAAGGGCCTTGATCTCCGAACCCACGGCCCTGGCGGCCGGCCCGAGCCCACCATCGAGCGACCGGGGCAGCCCGACAACGACCATGACCGCGCCGGTTTCGCCGACCAGCTCATCGATCGAGCGGTGCTCCGCCGGCCGGTCCCCGACCCGATGAACCGTTCCGTAGGGGGTGGCCAGCCGCCGATCGGGATCACACACCGCCACCCCGATCCGACGGTCGCCGAGGTCGAGCGCCAGCACCCGCCCGGTGGCCGGAACCTGGCCGTTGCCCATCAGAGGTGCGCCTGGCTCAACCGCAGCGCCTGCCCGGCCGGGGGGTAGGTCTCCGGGGCCACCGACCGGTTCAGGACCCGCCGGCCACGGCCGCGGCGATGCCGGCCGCCTTTCGGGCCAGGTCGAGGGCGTGGTCGACACCGTCGGGGTCCTTGCCGCCGGCCATGGCCAGATCGGCGCCCTTGCCGCCGCCGCCCTTGATGGCCTTGGCCCCGTCTGCGATCAGTGTTCCCGCTTCCGGTCCCCCATCGGGGACCACCGCCGCCACCAGCGCCGCCCCACCACCGTCGGCGGCGCCGCCCAGCACCACGGCGTTGACCTCTTCCCGGTTGCGAACCGCAACCGCCAGATCCTTGAGCTGATCTCGGGACATCCCGTCGATCCTGGCCACCACCACGCCATCGACGGCCGAGCGTGCCAGCTCACCGGCCTGGCCGACCGCCAGCCGGCCCTGGAGCGCCTTGACCTGGTCCTTGAGCTCCGCCAACTCCTCGAGCCGCTTGGACAGCCCGTCGACCAGGTCGACCCGGGGAACGCCGAGTCGGGAGGCCGCATCGTCGACCAGGGCCTGCTCGCTGCGGAGCAGATCGATGGCCCCCGCTCCGGTGACCGCTTCGACCCTGCGGAGGTTCGATCCGATCGAGCTTTCGCTGACGATCTTCATCAGACCGATGTCGCCAAGGGCCGAGACGTGGGTGCCCCCACAGAACTCCAGCGTCGGCCCGGCTCGCAGGACCCGGACCATGTCGCCGTACTTGTCGCCGAAGAAGGCGATGGCCCCCATCTGCTCGGCCTCGGCCTTGGTGACCTCGGGGTGTTCGGTGGCCGGGTTGTCCAGGACCTGTCGGTTGACCAGGTCCTCGATGTCCTTGATCTGGTCGGGGGTGACCGGATCGAAGTGGCTGAAGTCGAACCGGAGCCGGTCGGGGCCGACCATCGAACCCTGCTGCTTGACGTGATCGCCGAGCACCTGACCCAAGGCCCAGTGCAGCAGGTGGGTGCCGGTGTGGTTGCGGCGGATGGCGTTGCGACGGTCGACGTCGATCGACATCTTGGCCTGCTGACCGGCCAGGATCTCACCGTCGATGCGATCGATGACGTGGCGGTGGACGCCGGGGAGGGCGTAGACGGTGTCCCGGACGACGGCGGTGCCGGTGTCGGTGGTGATGGTGCCGGTATCGCCGATCTGGCCTCCGGATTCGGCGTACATCGGGGTGCGATCGGTGAACACCGAGACGGTGTCGGTGCCGAGGCCGGTCACCAGGAGCACGGTGGCGTCGACGTCTGTCAGTTCGTCCCGGCCGACGAAGTCGGTCTGGCCGTGCTCCTCGACCAGAGCCTGGACCTGTTCGACGTCGGCGGCCTGGACCACACCCTTTCTGGCCTCCTTGGCCCTGGTGCGCTGTTCGGCCATGTCGGCCTCGAAACCGTCACGGTCGACCGAGTAGCCCCGTTCGGCCACCACCTCTGCGGTGACATCGAATGGGAAGCCGTAGGTGTCGTGCAGCAGGAACGCAACCGAGCCCGGCAGTTCGCCGCCAGGTTCGAGTTGGCCAAGCTGCTCGTCGAGGATGGCCGAACCGGAGGCCAGGGTCTTGCGGAACTGGATCTCCTCCCGTTCCACAACCGACCGGATCAGGTCGTGGGTGGTGACGAGCTGGGGATAGTCGTCGCCCATGATCTCGACCACAGTGTCGACCAGCCGCCCCGTCACCAGCTCCTGGACGCCGAGCAGGTAGGCGAAGCGGATGGCCCGGCGCATGATGCGACGGAGCACGAATCCCCGATCCTCGTTCGAGGGAAACACCCCGTCGCTGATCAGGAACGCCATCGTCCTGGCGTGCTCGGCCAGCACTCTGAGGGCCAGGTCGGAGTTGTCGTCCTGGCCGAGGTGGTAGCCGGTGATCTCCTCTGCGGCGGCGATCAGCCGGGCCATCTCGTCGATCTCGAACACCGTGTTCTTGCCCTGGAGGATCATCAGGATCCGTTCCAGCCCGGCGCCGGTGTCTATCGAGGGCTTCGGCAGTGGATGGGAGTTGCCGTCCTCGTCGGTTTCGAACTGCATGAACACGAGGTTCCAGATCTCGATGAAACGATCCTCGCCGCCGTGTTCTGGCCCGCCGTCCTCGCCGAAGTCCGGGCCCATGTCGAAGAAGATCTCGGAACTGGGACCGTTCGGACCGGTGTCGGCCATTCGCCACCAGTTGTCCTCGTCGAGCCGCTGGATCCGCTCGGCCGGGACCCCGACCACCTCGCGCCAGATCTCGGCCGCCTCATCGTCGCTCAGATGCACGGTGACCCAGAGCTTGGCCGGATCGAGGCCGAGCACCTCGGTGACCAGCTCCCAGGCCAGGGGGATGGCCAGCTCCTTGAAGTAGTCCCCGAAACTGAAGTTGCCCATCATCTCGAAGAAGGTGAGGTGGCGGGTTGTCCGACCCACTTCGTCGAGGTCGTTGTGCTTGCCACCGGCCCTGACACACTTCTGGACCGTGACCGCCCGATTGTGCTCGGGCTTCTCCTCGCCGACGAAGTACGGCTTGAACGGCACCATGCCCGAGTTGACGAACAGCAGCGACTGGTCGTGCGGGATCAGGCTGGCCGACGGGATCGATAGGTGATCCCGCTCGACGAAGAACTCGGTGAAACTCTTTCGCAATTCTTTGGCCTTCACGGCCCCACACTACCCGCCGAGTGGGTTTTGGGCGCTCGATTAGCGGCACTCGTAACGTTCAGGGGGCCGCCGATCAGCCGTCCCACGGCGCCCTGGACCGGCGGTATGACCGCTGCACCCGGTCGACGGTCGGCGGTGTGCGCCGCCGACCGGCTCGGCGGCGGCCAGGGCGGACCGGGCCGTCGATTTCGGGCAGCGGATCGTCGCCGTGGCGCTCCGGGTGGTCCGGCCAGCGCCGGTCCGGCCTCGCGGTGGCCGACTCGTTGTCGGCGCGGACATCGATCAGGGCCTCGTCGGCCGCGGCGTTGCCCCTGGTCACCCGCAGGTACTCGGCCTTCAGTTCACGTCGCTTCGCCTCGGCCTCGAAGCCGATCTCGTCGCCGATCGATCGGACCCGGGCCACACCGTAGGCCACCCGCCTGCCACCGCCGGTGGCCGCCTGGCCGGCCCGCCGGGAGCCCGAAGCGACCCGCCTGGCGGTCCTGGCAGCCACCAGCGCCGAGCCTCCAACCCTGGTGGCGTCGGCCGGCACCGCCACCAGCATCCGCAGCACGGGGTCCGGCAGCCGATCCTCGAGCTCGGCGGTGGCGTTGTCGACCGATCGGGACAACGAACGGGAGGCCGATCGCCGCAGCAGGTATCGGGAGACGGTCCCGATGGCGAACCACCGGAGCCGTCGCCATCGCAGCATGCGCCCCGCCAGACCGATCATTGGTCTCGGCCGTTCCGTCTTCTTCCCGCTCCGGTGACTGCGGAGAGCTCCGGTCCAACGCCGGGCTGGCCGCCGTCGGTCCGGCGGCGCTTGCCGAACAACCACGATCGGGCCACCTTGCCGGTACCAGAGGCCACGGCCAGCGTGCGGATCATCGGGTCCTGCACCGCTTCGTGGGTCCGTCTCGACGTCTCACTGATCGCGGTCGTGGCCTGATCGGCACGATCGAGCACGATGTCCACCTTGTCCAGTTCGGCGTCGGCATCGGCCACCAGTTGCCGCAACTCCCGGAAGGCGGCGATCCCCTCGTCGCGGAGCTGGTGGGCAGTGTCCTCGAGCTTGGCCAAGGTGTTGTTGAGGTTGTTGACGACGGTGATCAGGAAGACGGCGGCCACGACGATGGCGATGGCCACGATCACCGCCGCCAGTTCGGTGATGGTCATGATGGTCGCTCGGTTCGGGTGGCGTCGGGGTCGAATTGGCTCATGCGGTTGGCGATCTGCTGCTCCTCACCATGTTCGGTCGGCACGAAGTAGCGTCGGTCGGCGACGTCGTCCGGCTTGTATTGCTGGGCCACGTGCCCATCGGGGTAGTCATGAGGATAGCGGTAGCCCTCGCCGTGACCGAGACTCTTGGCTCCCCGGTAGGAGCCGTCCCGCAGGTGCATCGGCACCTCGCCGGCCGGGAGCTCCTGCACATCGGCCAGGGCCCGGTTGAGCCCGACATAGGCCGAGTTCGACTTGGGTGCGGTCGCCAGGTGGGCGGTTGCGTGGGCCAGGTTGAGTCTCGCCTCGGGCAGACCCACGTATTCGACGGCCGCGGCGGCGGCATTGGCCACCAACAGCGAGGTGTGGTCGGCCAGCCCGATGTCCTCCGAGGCGGCGATGACCAGTCGCCTGGCGATGAAGCGAGGATCTTCGCCGGCGGTCAGCATCCTGGCCAGCCAGTACAGGGCGGCGTCGGGATCGCTGCCCCTGATGCTCTTGATGAAGGCGCTGATGACGTCGTAGTGCTCGTCCCGCCCGTAGCGCAGCGCCTTGAGATCGGTGGCGGCTTCGGCATCGGCCAGCAACACCCTGGGCGAGGCCGCTGCCTCCTTTGGATGCTCTGCGGTTCTGGCCGAGGCCAGGGCAACCGCGACCTCGAGGGTGGTGAGGACCTGGCGCCCATCGCCGGCGGCCCTGGCCGCCAGGTACCCGACGGCCTCATCATCGGCGGTCGCACCCTCGGCCTCCAGTCCCCGGATCACCAGCAGCGTCAGCGCATCCTCGTCCAACGGTTGGAGCCGGAACAGCGTGGACCGGCTGCGCAGCGGGGGGTTGACCTCGAAGAACGGGTTCTCGGTCGTTGCCCCGATCAGGATCAGGACCCCCGACTCCACCGCCGGCAGCAACGCGTCCTGTTGGGCCTTGTTGAACCGGTGGACCTCGTCGAGGAACAGGATCGTGCCCCGGCCATGGGCTCCGAGCCGCTCCTCGGCGGCGGAGATAACTTGCCGAACGTCTTTCACCGTGGCGTTGACCGCCGATAGCTGAACGAACTCCTTCGACGAAGCGGAGGCCACCAGCCGGGCCAACGTCGTCTTCCCCGTACCCGCAGGACCCCAGAAAATGACCGACGACAATCGATCAGCTTCGACAAGCCGACGCAGCGGCCCTTCGGGACCGAGCAGGTGGGCCTGGCCCACCACATCGTCCAGGGTTCGGGGCCGAAGTCTGGCGGCCAGCGGAGACCGTGCCTCCAGCCGCTCACGGGCCGCAGCGGCGAACAAGTCGTCTGAGGCCAACCGATCTCCCTGTCTCGAGCAACATGACGGTCGCGGGCCTGGTGGCCGCCGCGACCGGTGCTTGTCGAGGCTAGCCGACTCACTCCCCCGCCCCGCCAGGATACGGGTGCGACCCTCGACAACGAGGAGCCGGATCCGATGACGATGCTGCTGACCGCCATCTTGTACCTGTGGCTCGCCGCCACCATCCTGCTGGCGGCGACCTGGATCTTCCGGCGACAGGATCGACGTCGCAACGACCCCCTGGATCACGGTGGCGAAGCTCCCGCCGGCACCGGCGACCACCGCGGCGCCGACCGTCCCGTGCCTCGCCCCGGAGGCGACGCCGAATCTCACCGCGACACCGCAACGGTTGCGGTTGCCACCGGTTCCGGGCCGACCGTGCTCGAACTGCTGGACGGGGCGGTCCTGGCCCATGACCTCACGCCGACCACCGGCCGCATCAGCGACCCCGACCGCCATGCCATCTTCTTGTCGACCACCCCGGATGCCGAGGCGATCGGCACCGCCTTCGCCGACGAACTGGACCGGCTGGGCTACACCATCGAACCCGATGGGCTCGACCAGGCGAGGGCGACCAGAGGCGACGACGTCCTGTGGCTGCGGATCAGTCCCGAGGCCGGGACCGTCCCCGATGGCGATGGTCATCGCTACCCGACGGCCGGCCCCTCCGACGTGGCCATCGAGATCTGGACCGGGCAGGACAGTCCCCCAACGCTGAGCTGAACCGGCCCGGCCGCCGCCGACGGTGACCCGGCCGTCTCGGCGGTGGCGGTGGTCAGTCGGTCTGGGGCAGGACCCGGACCCCGAGCTCGGCCAGCTTCCCGCCGTCGATCTCACTCGGCGCCCCGGTCATCGGATCGAGACCGGACTGGGGTTTGGGGAAGGCGATGACCTCCCGGATGTTCTCCTCGCCGGCCAGGATGGCCACCAGCCGCTCGATGCCGACCGCGAAGCCGCCGTGGGGCGGGGCACCGTACTTGAAGGGGTTGAGGAAGAAGCCGAACCGGGCGTCGGCCTCGGCCTCGTTGACCCCCAGCAGCCCGAAGACCCGCTGCTGGAGGGCGTGATCGTGAATCCGGATGCTGCCCGATCCCAACTCCCAGCCGTTGAGCACCAGATCGTAGGCCCAGGCCCGCACCTCCATCGGTGCCGACTCCAGCTTCGGGATGTCCTCGGGGCGGGGGTGACAGAACGGGTGGTGGCCGCTCTTTGGGTGGCCGGTGGCCTCGTCGACGCCGACGAACAGCGGGAAGTCGACGACCCACAGATACTTGAACGGCCCCTGGCTGACCGGCGGACGGCCCAGCCGGTTCCGCAGCTCCCCGAGCACCTCGCACGTCGTGTGCCAGTTGTCGGCGATCAACAGCAGCAGGTCGCCGACCTGGGCGTCGGTCCGCTCGATCAACGACTTCTGTTCGGTGTCGGACAGGAACTTGGCGACCGGCGAGTCCAGCGTGAGCCCGCCGCCGTCGGCGTCCTGGCCGACCTTCATCCACACCATGCCCTTGGCCCCGAACGACTTTGCGGTGTCGGTCAGCCCGTCGAGCTTGTTACGACCCCAGTCGCCCGCTGCTCCCGTGGCGTTGATCCCTTTGATGGCCTCGGCGGTGGAGAACGCCTTGAACTCGGTGTCGGCAAAGACATCGGTCAGCTCGATCAGCTCCATGTCGAAGCGGATGTCCGGCTTGTCGGTACCGTAGCGGTTCATGGCGTCGAGCCAGGTGATGCGGGGCACGGGCTCGGGCCGTTCCCCGGTGACCGCCTCGGCCGCATCGAGCACCGCAACCTCCACCGCGGCAAGTACGTCGTCGACGTCGACGAAGCTCATCTCCATGTCGAGTTGCATGAACTCATATTGCCGGTCGGCTCGGAGGTCTTCGTCCCGCAGGCAGCGGGCGATCTGGAAGTAGCGGTCGATGCCGCCGACCATCAACAGCTGCTTGTAGAGCTGGGGTGACTGGGGCAGGGCGTAGAACGAGCCCGGCTGCTGTCGTGACGGCACCACGAATTCCCGAGCCCCCTCGGGGGTGGTCGGCATCAACATCGGTGTCTCGACCTCGACGAAGTCCTGGTCGACCATGGCGGCCCGCATGGCGGCGTTGACCGTGGACCTGATCCGGAGGTTGCGCTGCATCCGGTCCCGGCGCAGGTCGAGGTACCGGTAGCGGAGCCGGACCATCTCATCGACCTCGTCGGCCCGATCATCGAGTGGAAACGGCGGGGGCTCGGCGCTCGACAGGACCTCCACCTCGGCCTCGGTGATCTCGATCTGCCCGGTTTCGAGCCCGTCGTTGACCGTGCCGTCTGGGCGCTGGGTGACGGTCCCGGTGACCTTGACGACGTATTCGCTGCGAACGTCGACGCTGTTGTCGACCACGCACTGGACCAGGCCGGTGTGATCCCGGAGGTCGACGAAGGCAAGATGCTGGCTGTGCTCCCGCCGCCGGTTGACCCAGCCGGTGACCGTGACCCGTTCACCGATATGGGACTGGCGGAGTTCCCCGCAGAGATGGGTTCGCATCATGGCAGCAGTGACCTCACAACAGTTGACCTCACGGTACGGACCTCACAACAAGGACCTGACCTTCTCGATGACCTGGCGACGCTCGACCGGGGTCTGCCGACCCTCACCGCGAAGCGTGCGAACAGAAACGGTACCGGCTGCCGCTTCGTCCTCACCCACGATGAGGGCGATTGCCGCTCCGGAGCGGTTCGAGGCCTTCATCTGGGCTTTCATGGAGCGGCCGTCGTAGCTCCGGTCGGCCCGGATACCGGCCGCCCGCAGCTCCTCGACCAACTCGAGGGCCTCGGTTCCCTCGGTGGTGGCAACCACCCAGACGTCGACCGAGGTGTCGGCCGGGCCGAACACCCCGGCCGCATCACAGGCCAGCAGCGTCCGGTCGACGCCGAGGGCGAAACCGACCCCCGGCTCGGGAGGCCCTCCCAGCGCTTCGATCAGGCCGTCGTAGCGGCCGCCGCCACCGACCGCGGTCTGGGCCGCGTCGAGGCCGGACGATACGAACTCGAACGTGGTTCTGGTGTAGTAGTCGAGGCCCCGCACCAGCCGGGGAGCCAGCTCGTACGGCACGCCGACGGCCTTCAGCCCTCGCTGTACCCGATCGAAGGCGGCGGCTGCATCGTCGGAGAGGTAGTCCAGCATCAATGGAGCCTCGGCCACGACGGGGCCGTCCTGGCGTCGCTTGGAATCGAGCACCCGGAGTGGGTTGACGGCCATCGTGGCCTGCGATTGCTCGGAGAGGTCGGCGGCGTTGGCCTCGAAGTGGGTTCGTAGCGCCGCCAGGTAGGCCGGTCGCTGGGCGAAGTCGCCGAGGCTGTTGAGCAACAACACCACGTCCGGGAGCCCCAGGCGCTGGTAGAAGCGCCAGGCCAGCGAGATCAGCTCCACGTCGACGTCTGGATCCTGCGAGCCGATCACCTCGGCCCCGACCTGATCGAATTGCCGATACCGACCCTTCTGTGGTTTGTCGTAGCGGAAGTTGGGGCCGCTGTACCAGGTCTTCCACGGAACGACCGGCCGCTGCTCGGCGAAGGCCCGACACACCGAGGCGGTGAACTCGGGCCGCAGAGCGATGGCCCGTCCGCCCTTGTCCTCGAACGAATAGAGCTCCTTGGACACCACATCGGATGCCTCGCCGAGACGGGTGAAGACGCCGACATCCTCGAACATCGGCGGCACGATCTGACCGAAACCGGCCAGCTCGGCCTCGGTGGCGAACCGGGCCACCAGCCGCCGGACCCGGCCGGATTCCGGTTCGAGCAGGTCTCTGGTCCCGGGGAGGGTCTGAAAGTCTGCACGTGCCATGGTCTGGCCGATCGTACTGGCCCCGGGCCCGTCCCACAGCGGTTTTCGAGCCGGTCCGGCCGGATCCCGAGGTGGCAGGAACCGATCAGCGGACCGGCCGGGCCGCGGCCAGCGGCGGGATCCCCAGGCCCCAGTGCCGATCGACGGCGTCGATGATCTCCACCAGCAGCGGAGCCGTGGACGGCCCCTTCGGAATCGACGGTCCCAGATCGATCATCAGCATGCCGCCACCCCTGGCCGTCCCCCACCGGACCTGGGCCACCCGATCCTGGGCCACTCGATCCGGCTCGACATCGACGGCCGCCCCGGCCGGTGCCGGCTCGTGCTCCGTCACGGTCAGGGGGCCGCCCGGCGTCGGCGACCGGTGGATCACCATGGTCCGCTCCGATCCCGGGGAAGCATCGATGTCGACGAATGCCGCAGCCCTGCGGTGACGGTCCAGGTTGGCGGTGACCCATCGCTGCAGCGCATCCGGATCCAGGCCGTCGAGCAGTCCTTCGACCACCGCCAGGTGGATGAAGAACAGGTCGAGCGGCGGGCCGGCCATGGTCTCCATCTCGAAGCCGAGGGCCGCCCCGTAGCGGGTGTTGACCTCGGTCGGGACGAAGCCGCCTGCTCCGAGGATGCCGTCGACGGTGAAGGCGCCCCGGTAGCCGACCCGGCGCCACAGGACCTCGCCGATCCGGCGCCCGACGTCACGCATGGTCGCCCGATCGGCGTCCGCCGGGTCCCAGAAGGTGCTGGACCGGCCGTAGACCAGCCTGGTCTCGGCTCGGCTCCGAAGGATCATCATCTCGGTCGGCCGGAACACAGCGACGGCCCCATCTCCCCGCCCATCGGGCACCACCATCCCGTGCATGCTGCAGGGGATCCCTT
This sequence comes from uncultured Acidimicrobiaceae bacterium, assembly GCA_947259095.1. Lineage (GTDB taxonomy): Bacteria > Actinomycetota > Acidimicrobiia > Acidimicrobiales > SZUA-35 > JAHELU01. Next base: position 38,210 of record CAMYLA010000001.1, read on the forward strand.
CGACAAAGGGCATGACCCGCACCAGATCGTAGCTGTCGAGCCGGGAGCCCATGGTGGCCGCAGCTCCTTCGTCGGGAACCCAGAACGTGCCCCGGCCACCACCATGCCAGCCGGAACGGTTGTCACCGGCCCACACCGTTCCCTGCTCGCTGCCCAGCTCCCGGTGGGCCGCCAACAGTGCGTCGGGGTCGTCGACCTCGACCTGGATGGTGGGGGCCACCTCTATCCCGGCCTCGTCCCACACGGCCTCGATGGCCAGCTTGTCCTCGAGGTCGGCCCAGGCCTGCGGCCGGGCGCCGAACGTCTCCCGGCCGACGAGTGAACCGGCGACGGCGGTGATGGCACCGATGGCTCTGGCCTTGCGGTCCGGGTCCCATCGGTCGACGATCTCGATGATCTTCGGCGGTGGCTCTTGGAACGCCTCGGCCGCCGAGTGCATGTCCCGGACCCCATCCCCGGTCGACGGCAGGCCCATCGAATGCACCGGGAGCAGCGGGTCGGTTGGCCCGACGCCGTGGCGGGCACCGACGACCAGCACCGATGTGGCGGTCAGCGTCTGCAGGCGTCTGGCCAACCGGAGCGCCGACTGGTCGATGTCGACCGCCACCAACCAGGGGTTGGCCTGGTAGATCTCGGCCAGGCGGGATCGCAGTCCATCCTCGAATTGTCGTCGGTCCGGTTCCATGGCCGAGCGGGTGTGGCTCAGCTGCGGCCACCGGGAACCACCCGGTACACGTCGTAGACGCCGTCGACCGCCCGCACACTGCGCATCAGTGATTGCAGGTGGGAAGGATCAGCGATCTCGAAGTCGAAGGTGAGCTTGGCGATTCGTTCGTCGGTTGTGGTGGTGGTGGAACCGATGATGTTGACGTGCTGCTCGGCGAAGGCCCGCGACACATCGGCCAGCAAGTGGGAGCGGTCGTAGGCTTTGAGCTCCACCGAAGCGATGAAGACCTCGGCCTCGTATTCGGCGTCCCACTCGGCGTCGATCAGCCGGTCGTTCTGGGATGATGCCAGCGACTCGGCGTTGGCACAGTCGGTCCGGTGGACCGAGACGCCGCGTCCCCGGGTGACGAAGCCCATGATCTCGTCGCCCGGCACCGGGGTACAGCACCGCGAAAGCCGGACCAGCACATCGTCGAGGCCCTCGATCCGGACCCCGGTGGCCCCCGGTGGCTCCCGGCGGTGGGGCTGGTTGCCGTGCCCGGTGACGCCGTGGAGTTTCGGCGGTTCCTCCTCCGGTTCCCCCTCCTTGAGCTTCATCAGCTTGGCCGCCACCGCCTGGCTGCCGACCTGGCGCTCCCCGATCGCCGCATACAGCTGATCGGCGTCGTCGAAGTGCATCTCGGAGGCGATTTCCCGGATGGTGGCACCGATGGTCGGGCCGAAATCGGACCAATTGACCCCTTCCCGCTTCAGGGCCCGCTTGAGCTCGGCCTCACCGGCGGCGATGGCATCCTCACGGCGCTCGCGGGAGAACCACTGCTTGATCTTCGATGCCGCCCGATGGGAGGAGACGAAGTTGAGCCAGTCCCGCGACGGGCCGGCGCCCACCACCTTGGAGGTGAAGATCTCAACGGTCTCGCCGGAGTGGAGCGGCTCCGACAGCGAGACCAACCGCCCGTCGACCTTGGCTCCGACACAGCGGTGGCCGACGTCGGTGTGGATGGCGTAGGCGAAGTCGATCGGTGTCGACCCCGACGGCAGGGTGGTGACGGCCCCCTGGGGAGTGAACACGAAGACCTCTTCGTCCTCGAGGTCGACCTTGAGGTTCTCCATGAACTGCGTCGGGTCGGAGGTCTCCTTCTCCCAGTCGATGATCCTGGTCAGCCACGGCAGATCGACGCTGGCGTCGGCATCGGCCTTGTCCTTGTACAAGTAGTGGGCGGCCACGCCGGACTCGGCCCGCTCGTGCATCTCCCTGGTTCGGATCTGGACCTCGATCGCCTTGCCCTGGGGGCCGACAACGGTGGTGTGCAAGGACTGGTAGAGGTTGAACTTCGGCATGGCCACGTAGTCCTTGAACCGGCCCTGCACCGGCTTCCAGGTGGCGTGGATCGAGCCGAGAGCGGCGTAACAATCGCGAACCGTCTCCACGATGACCCGGATGCCGACGAGGTCGTTGATCTCGTCGAATGCCTTGTCCTTGAGCTGCATCTTCTCGTAGATCGAGTAGAGATGTTTCTCCCGACCGATCACCTCGGCCTCGATGCCCAGTTCGGTGACCCGGGAACGCACGTCCTCCAGCACCTGGGTGAGGTAGAAGTCGCGCTCGGGGGCTCGCTCGGCAACCATACGCTCGATCTCGGCGTACCGCTTCGGATGCAGTGCGGCGAAGCTGAGATCCTCCAGCTGCATCTTGGTTTCCTGCATCCCGAGCCGGTGAGCCAACGGGGCATAGATGTTGAGGGTCTCGAGGGCGCTGCGCTCCCGCTTCCAGTCCGGCAGGGCGGCGATGGTCCGGAGGTTGTGCAGCCGATCACAGAGTTTGATGATCAGGACCCGAAGGTCTTTCGACATCGAGATCAGCATCTTGCGGAACGTGGCCGACTGCTGGGCTTCCTTGGTGTCGAACCGGATGCGGTCCAGCTTGGTCACGCCATCGACGATGGCCGCCACCTCGTGGCCGAACGCCCGGCGGATGTCCTCCAGCTCGATCCTGGTGTCCTCCACCGCATCGTGGAGCAGCGCGGCGGCGATCGCCACCTCGTCCAGCCCCAGGTCTGCGACGATCCTGGCCACAGAAAGCGGGTGCACGATGTAGGGCTCACCGGATTTGCGACGCTGGGTGGCGTGGGCCCTGGCCGCCATCTGATAGGCCCGGGTGACCACCTCGATCTTGTCGTCACGATCCTCGCCGGTGAAGCGGGCCACCAGCGGCTCGACCTGCGCCTCTATGGAGCGACGTTTGCGACGCCAAGGCAGTACCCGTTCGACAGTGACCACGTTGTAGAAAACACTCCGTCCTAGGTGCGCTACCAACGATCATAGCCGCTGCACGGACCGACAACCGGGCCCGAATCAGGGGTCTCGGACCGGCCGGGCCAGCGGTGAACCGGAGCCCGAAGGGCGCCCGGACCGGCCGTCAGCGGCGCCTGCCCTTCTTCCGGGGCCGGGGGCTGGCACCGCCGGGTGCGATCAGCGAGACGTCGTCGTCGGTGATCTTGGTTCCCGCCTCGGTGTCGGTACCGGCGCGGGACTCCCTGGCCGCCTCGACCTTGGCCGAACGCCGTGCCTCCGGGCGCATGGCCCGCAACCAGACCAGGATCGGGGCGGCCAAGAAGATCGACGAGTAGGTGCCGAGGATCAAGCCGACGAACAAGGCCAGCGCAAAGTCCCGCAGGGATGCGCCGCCGAGGAACAAGCCGCCGATGACCAGCATGGACAGCACCGGCAAGACCGTGGTGATCGTGGTGTTGATCGAGCGCATCAGCACCTGGTTCATCGAATGGTTGACCAGGTCGGAGTCGTCGAGTTTCTGCCCCAGCGGACCCCGCTCGTTCTCCAGGACCTTGTCGAACACGACGACGGTGTCATACAGCGAGTAGCCGAGGATGGTCAGCAAGGCGATGACCGTGGCCGGACTGACCTCGAAGCCGAACAGGGAGTAGATCCCGGCGGTGATGACGAGGTCGTGGACCACCGCCACCAGCGCACCGATGGCCATCCGCCACTCCAGCCGCCATGCCAGATAGAGGGCAACGGCGACGAAGAACCAGGCCAGCGCCTGGGCCGCGCTGCGGGTGATGCGTTCACCCCAGGTCGGCCCGATCGTCGAGGCACTGACCTCGTCACTGTCGGCGCCGGCCAGCTCGGCCATGGCGGCCGAGATCTCCGAGCTGCGGTCCACCGCCTCGGTGCCGGCCTGGACCCGGAGCACGGCACCGGTTTCGGATCCGCCGATCAGCTGGATTCGGGCGTCGGCTCCCAGCGGGAGGGCGTCGCGGGCATCGGCCACGGTCACCTCCGAATCGACCGGTACCTCCCAGACCCCGCCGCCCTCGAAGTCGATGCTGAGATTGAGGCCCCGGGTGAACAACAGGATCACCGAGCCGAGCACCAGTGCGGCCGAGATCGCCAGCGTCCGCCGCCATTTCGGCCGGAAATCGATCGTCGATCGCCCGGCGAAGATGTCCCGCACGACGCTCATTGCACACCTCCGGTGGCCGGTAGGCCGAGCAGGGTCGGGTTCTCCTCGACCGCTGACCGCCTGGCCAGCCAGGACAGCGCCGGGCGCATGAACATCCAGGAGATGATGAGGTCAAGGATGGTGGCAAGGCCCAGGTAGAAGGCGAAGCCGCGGACGGCACCGACGGTCAGCACATACAGTAGGACGGCGGCGATCAGGCTGACGACGTCGGCCTTGACGATGGTGGAGATCGAGGACTCATAGGCCCGTTCGACCGCGGTTGGGATCCGCCGGCCGGATCGGTAGGAGTCCTTGACGTTCTCGAAATAGACGATGTTGGAGTCGGCGGAGACGCCTATCGAGACGATGAGCCCCACCACTCCCGCCAAGCTGAGCGCCAGCCCGAACGATTCGCCGAACCAGGCGATGATCGTCCACAACAGTGCTCCGGACAGCAGGAGGCCGGAGATGGCGACCAGCCCGGCCAACCGGTAGTAGGCCAGCAGGTACAGCGCCACCAGGGCCAGGCCGATGAGCCCGGCGATGACGCCGGATCGCAGCACGTCCTGGCCGATGCTGGCCGAGACGGTTCGGGTTTCCTGGGCCACCAATTCCAGCGGCAGGGCGCCGAATCGCAGGGCCTCGGCCAGCCGCCGTGCCTCCTCCTCCTCGAACGGGTCCTGGCTGCTGCCGGAGATCACGATCTGATCCCTGGCGAAGCTCCCGGCGTTGATCTGGGGAGCGGAGATGACCTGGTGATCGAGCACCACCGCCAGCCGACCCGTCGGGCAGACCTCCGGGTCGCGAACGAAGCAGAGGGCGGCGATCTGGTTGAAGCGGTCGATCCCGTTCTCCCCCGAGTTGTATGTCGGGTTCACCTGCCAGCCGAGTCCGGGGGTCAGGCCGACCGATGCGGTTTCGACCATGTCGCCGGTCAGCGGTAGACCATCGACTCGTGCCGGGCCGAGGCAGTAGCGCAGGCCCTCCCCGTCGGACAGGGCGACGTAGGCGTCGATCGTGTCCTCCTCGTCTGGGGTGTTCCCGTCGATGGCGCAGCCGCTGAGAGGATCCTCGGCGATCAGCTCGGGCTCGGCCGCCGCCGGCGTCTCGCCGTCGGTGCCTTCGCTGCCGTCGGTTGTGGTCGGCTCGGCGCCGGTTGTCTCGGTGGTTCCTTGGGCGTCGGTGGTCTCGGTGGTGCCTTCGACGTCGGTGGTCTCGGTGGTACCACTGGCGGAGTTCCGGGCCTGGAACACCGGGCCGAACCGGCCACCGGCGAACACCAGGGACTGCTCGTCTCCGGTGCCGTCGCCGTCGCCGTCGCCGGGATCGGATTCACCACCATCGCCGGTGGTGTCTACTCCGCTCGACGTCTCCGTCTCGGGCTCGGGGTCGAGCTGATCGTCGGTGCCGCTGTCGAGGTTCTCCAGGGTCAAACCGGCCGGCGGCAGCAGGTCGATCACCGGCCGGAACCGCAGCTCGGCCGTCTGGCGCAGCCGGTCGAGCGCCTCCTCCTGTTCCTCGACCAGGCCGGGAAGGCCGACGACGATGTTGTTCCCCTGGCGGGAGATCTCCGGTTCGGCGACACCGATCTCGTCGATCCTGGCCCGGAGGAGTTCGACGGTGAGATCGAGCGACTCGTCGGTCACCTCACGACCGGTTTCACCCTCACTTGCGCCGGTGGGCTCGAGCACGACCGAGACCCCGCCTTGAAGGTCGAGGCCGAGCAGAGGCTCGTTGCCGGACACAAGGGTGTAGATCACGCCGAGCAGCGCAGCGGCCACCACGATGAAGCCGGAAACCCGCTGACTGGTGGGCATCGTCAGCCGTCCTCATCGGAGGCGGCATCGGAATCGGAATCGGCCTGCTCCTTCAACACGACTTTGTTGGCCACCGAGGACTTGGACACCTTCAGCTCGACGCCCTCGGCCACCTCCAGCCAAATGACATCGGCATCGACGGCGGCAATGAAGCCGTAGACGCCGGCGCTCGTCAACACTTCGTCGCCTACCTCCAGCGACGCCAGCAGCGTCTTGTGCTCCCGGTTCCGCCGCTGCTGGGGCAGTATGAGAACGGCGTACATGAGCACGCCGACAACGATGAGTGGGATGAACTCCATGGCCTACCTCCAGCCGCTTGACGTTAGCGGTTCGTTGCGCGGTTCTGGCGCCGGGGCTGTGGCTTTCACACCTCTGGAAGAGTTTCTTCCGGGGCCCATGTGGCCCAAATCTCGGCCCGGAGCTCGTCGAAACGCCGGTTCTCGATCGCCTGGCGCATCCTGGCCGTCAGGTCGGCCAACCAGGCCAGGTTGTGCAGGGTGATGATCCGTCCGGCGGTCGGCTCACCGGTGACCAGGAGATGCCTGACGTAGGCCCTGGAGTAGCGGGCCGAGAGCGGGTGATCGAACTGCGGATCGATCGGCCGGTCATCGCGTGCGAAGCGGAGGTTCTTCAGGTTCAAACGGCCCTCCCCGGTCAGCGCGGTGCCGTGACGGGCCAGTCTGGTCGGCAGGACACAGTCGAACATGTCGATGCCGTTGTGGACCGCCTCGACCAGGCCGACCGGATCGCCGAGACCCATGAAATAGCGTGGGCTATCGACCGGCAGCACCGCGGTGGTGGCGGCCAGGGCGGGCACCATGGCCGGTCGGCTCTCACCGACCGACAGGCCGCCGACCGCGTAGCCGTCGAAGCCGATGGCCACCGTCCGCTCCGCCGATTCCCGCCGCAGGTCGACCTCCACCCCTCCCTGGACGATGCCGAACTGGGCCTGGTCGGCCCGTCGATGGGTGTCCTTGGACCGTTGGGCCCACCGCAGGGTCAGCTCCAACGCCTGGCGGAGGTCGTCCCTGGTCGACGGGAGCGCCGAGCAGACATCGAGGACCATGGCGATGTCGGCCCCCAGCAGCTCCTGGACCTCGACCGACCGCTCCGGCGAAAGCTCGACCGCCGACCCGTCGTAGACCGATCGGAACGTGGCCCCCGCTTCGGTGATTTTCGGCTCCAGGGAAAAAATCTGGTAGCCACCGGAGTCGGTGAGCAGATGGCCGTTCCAGTCCATGAACCGGTGAAGGCCGCCGAGCTCGGCGATGAGCTCGGCGCCGGGCCGCTCCATCAGGTGGTAGGTGTTGCCGAGTACGATCGGCGGCGCCAGCCGCTCCAGATCGCGGGTGTCGAGGGTCTTGACCGCCGCTCTGGTGCCGACCGGCATGAAGACCGGGGTCTTGATCTCGCCCCGGCCGGTTGTCATGGTGGCGGCCCTGGCCCGACCATCGGTGGCGTCCAGCCGCATCGAAAGCTTCATCACCGGCTTCCTACCGGCCGGGGCCGGCGTCGGCAACGTCGCCGCCGGCGGCCAGCGGCCCGCCGGGAGACGAGGCCGCCCGTTCCAGCAGCATGCAATCGCCAAAGGAGAGGAAGCGGTAGCCCTCGTCGAGCGCCTCCTGATAGATCGACCGCCACCGGGGACCCACGAAGGCATCCACCAGGACCAGAAGCGAGGATCGGGGCACATGGAAGTTGGTCAGCAACAGGTCCACCACCTGCCATTGGAAGCCCCGGCGGATGAACAGCGAGGTGTCGTCCTCCAGCCGTCCGGTCCTGGCCACCGACTCCAGGGTCCGGACCACGGTGGTGCCGACCGCCACCACCCGCTCGGCGGCGAGGACCCGCCGCCAGACATCGGCGGTGACCGAGTAGTGCTCGGCATGCATATCATGGTCCTCGATCAACTCGGCGGTGATCGGCCGGAAGGTGCCGAGACCGACCCGCAACTCCACCTTGGCCACATCGACCCCTCGGCGGCCGAGGCGGTCCAGCAGCTCGTCGGTGAGATGGAGACCGGCGGTGGGAGCCGCCACCGATCCCGGGCGCCGGGCGAACACGGTCTGGTAGCGTTCGGCGTCGGCCAGGGGCTCATGGATGTATGGCGGCAGTGGGATCTGGCCTGCCACATCGAGGGCCTCCGGGGCGATCTCGACCAGTCGTCGGCCATCGGACAGGGCTTCACCGACCGTTGCCAGGACTGTGCCGTCCAGTTCGAGTTCGGTGCCGGGGGCCACCCGTTTTCCCGGCCGGACCAGCGCCTGCCATCGGCCATGGTCCCCGGTCGGTTCCAACAGCAACACCTCGACCGCCCCCCCGGTTCGTTTCCGTAGGTTCAGCCGAGCGGCCAGGACCCTGGTGTCGTTGACCACCAGCAGATCGCCGGGCCGCAGGATCCGGTCGAGGTCGGCGACCCGGTGGTGGCGCAGCGGCCCGACCCCATCGTCGCCGGCACCGTCGGCCGGTTCGGGGCCGATCCCGGGAGCGGGGCCCGGATCACCGGCAAGCCCGCTGGCCACCAGCAATCGGGCGCTGTCGCGGGGTTCGACCGGCCGCTGGGCGATCGACGACGCCGGCAGCTCGTAGTCGAAGTCGTCGGCCCGCTGCGGTTGCAGCATCTCGCCCCGGTCCACTAGCGGTTCGTCGCCGAATCGATCACCGGGACCCCCATGGTTCCACTAGTCGAACAGGGTGGTGACGCTGGGGACGGCCACCGACGGGTCCGGCGCCTCGAGACCGAGGTGCCGCCAGGCCGCAGCGGTGGCGACACGACCCCGAGGCGTGCGCATCAACAGGCCCTGCTGGATGAGGAACGGCTCGATGACCTCCTCCACCGTCTCGCTGGGCTCGGCCACGCTGATGGCGAGCGTCGACAAACCGACCGGCCCGCCGGAGAACCGCTCGCAGAGGTTGCTGAGCAGAATTCGGTCGACCTTGTCGAGGCCCCGCTCATCGATGCCGAACAGGGCAAGCCCATCAGCAGCCGCCTCCTGATCGACAACGCCAACGCTTCGGACTTCTGCGAAGTCGCGGACCCGACGCAACAGGCGGTTGGCGATCCGGGGTGTACCCCGGCTGCGGCCGGCGATCTCCGCCGCCCCTTCGGGATGAACCCGGATACCCATCACATCGCCTGCTCGCAGGACGATCTGCTCCAGGTCCGACTCCTCATAGTAGTCGAGCCGGAAGGCGAAGCCGAAACGATCTCGCAGCGGGCCGGTGATCAGCCCGGTCCGGGTGGTTGCCCCGACCATGGTGAACGGCTCCAGGTCGAACCGGATCGACCGGGCCGCCGGACCCTTGCCGAGCAGGACGTCGAGTTGCAGGTCCTCCATGGCCGGGTAGAGCACCTCCTCAACCACCCGAGGCAGCCGGTGGATCTCATCGATGAACAGCACGTCGCCGGCTTCCAGCTTGGTCAGGATCGAGGCCAGGTCCCCGGCCCGTTCTATGGCCGGGCCGGAGGTGATGTGGAGGTGAGCCCCCAGCTCGTTGGCCACGATGCCGGCCAGGGTTGTCTTGCCAAGGCCGGGCGGGCCGGCGAACAGCAGGTGATCGGCCGCCTGCTGGCGAGCCCGGGCCGCCTCGAGGATGATGCCGAGCCGTTCCTTCAGCTCGGCCTGGCCGACGAACTCCTGCAGGTCCTTCGGCCGGAGCCCAGCCTCGTCGGACCCCGCCCCCTCGTCGTCGGCCGACGGCAGGCGTCGGCTCAGCGCAGCCTCGAACTCCTCATCTGGAGTGGGGCTCGGATCGAGCAGTTCATCTCGGGGCATCGCTATCCGTTCGCCAGGTTGAGCAGCGCCATCTTCAGCAGCTGACCGGTGTCGACGTCTTCGCCATCGCGGTCGGCCAGGCCGGCCACCGCCCGGCGGATCTCCTCGCTGGAGTAGCCAAGGTTGACCAGCGCCTCCCGCACATCGACCAGCGGCCGGTTGGACATCGGGCCCGGTGACGCCGAAGCTCCGTTGAGGTTGATCGCCGAGCCCTCGATGGCCACGGCACCGTCGAGCACCGGCAACACCAGCGACGATTTGAGTTCCACCAGCAGGCGCTGGGCCGTCTTCTTGCCAACCCCGGGCACCTCGCACAGCGCGCCGAGATCCTCATCGGCCAGGATCCGGGCCAACTGCGGGACCGGATGGGTGGCCAGCACCGCCAGGGCCAGCGACGGGCCGACACCGTGGGCCGACAGCAGACCCTCGAACGCCGCCCTCTCCTCCTTGGCCAGGAAACCGAACAGCCGCTGGTCGGCCTCGGTGATCCGGTGATGGATGAACAGCAGCACGGTTTCGTCGGCCGGCAACCGCGACAGGGTGGCCGCGGTCACCGTGACCAGGTAGCCGATGCCGGCCACCTCGATCGTGAGATCCACGGTGGCCCCGCGATCGAGCACCGGGTCTCGATCGATCACAACCCCCCGCAGCGAACCGATCACGACGCCGCTCGCAGCCCCGGATCGTGGGCCAGATGACACAACGCCAACGCCGCGGCGTCGGCCGCATCGGCCGGCCGAGGGATCTCGGCCAACCCGAGCAGGATCTGGACCATGTGCTGGACCTGCTGCTTGTCGGCCTGGCCATCTCCGGCCACCACCGACTTGACCTGCGAGGGTGAGTACTGGGCGACCGCGATGTTGCGGCCGGCGGCGAGGGCCAGGGCCAGGCCAGAGGCCTGGGCCACCCCGACCGCAGTTCGAATATTGTTCTGGAAGAAGATGCGCTCCACCGATACCACCGCCGGGCGGAACTCGTCGAGCAGGTCGATCAGGTCGGCGTGGAGTTGGGCCAGCCGCACCGGCACCTCGTCATCGGGCGAGGTCCGCAGCACGCCCATGGCCGACGCTCGGCCGCGACCCCTCGGTGCGGGTTCGACGACGGCGTAGCCGCAGCGGGACAGACCGGGGTCGATCCCCAGAACGAACATGCGTACGACGCTAGCCGGGAAACCGCCACTTGAGGAGGACCCTGATCCTGCCGATACCTGCCTGGTGAAAGACACGGCGAACGACACGGCCACGACGATGGCGACCGGCACGGCGAGCGATTTGGCGACCGGGACAGCGAAAGATCTGGCGACGGCGACGGCGAGGAACACGGCGGACGCCGGGTCCACCACCCTGGTCGCTTCGGTGGTCGGGGTCGACAAGCGCTTCGGGGAGGTTCAGGCCCTCGAGCGCCTGAACATCGAGGTGCCCAAGGCGAAGATCACCGTGTTGCTCGGCCCGAACGGTGCCGGCAAGACCACCGCCATCCGGATGATCACCGGCGCCATTGAACCCGACGCCGGTGGGGTCCGGGTCTTCGGTGCCGACCCCTGTGGTCACCACGGCGAGGAGATACGCCGACGCTGCGGGGTGGTGTCGGCCAAACCGTCGCTCTATGACCGGCTCAGCGGCTTCGACAACCTTCGCTACGCCGCCGAGCTGTACGGCCTCGGCCGGGGCACCATCACCGATCGGCGGATCGTCGAGGCCGCCGAACAGTTCGGCATCGACGACGCCCTGGCCCAGCGGGTCGGCGGCTACTCCACCGGGATGAAGACCCGCCTGGCCCTGGCCAGATCGATCCTCCACAATCCCGACCTGCTGCTGCTCGACGAGCCGACGTCGGGGCTCGATCCCGAGTCGGCCCAGGCGGTCCTTGGCATGGTCCGCAACATGACCAGCCAGGGCCGATCGGTGCTGATGTGCACCCACCTGCTCCTGGAAGCCGAGGGCCTCGCAGACGAGGTGGTGATCATCCAGGACGGGACCAGCCTGGTGTGGGGCGACCCGGAGCTACTGTCGCTGCGGTACTGGCCCCGGCCGGAGGTGACCATCACCGCCCGTCGCGGCGCCGAGCTCGAACCGCTGCGCCGATTCCCCGAGGTGGCCGAGGTGACCATCTCGCAAGACTCGGCTCGTCTCGTCCTCCACGACGGTGGGGCCATCGGCCGGGTCATCCACCGGTTGGCCATGGCCGGGGTGGAGCTGGTAGCGGTCGAGCCATACCGGGTCAGCCTGGAAGACCTCTACTTCGCGGTGCGCCGCGAGCACCGTCTCGGGCTCGAAGCAGCCCTCGGCAACGGCCGGCGGCCCGAGGCGGCGCTCGCCCCACCGGATGTGAACGGATCCCAGGTGGCGCCCCGGGACCGGAGCTCCGACGATCAGCCGACAGTGCGCCATGACCAGGAGGTTTCGGCCCGATGAGCCACCCCACCAGTACCCATGCCGAGGTTGGCCGGCCCACCGATCACGATGCCGACGTCGAGCCGGCGTCGGCCGAGCCGGTTGGCTCGATCGAGCGGCGGGGCACGAACTGGGCCCGGGTGGCCACGGTGGCCAGGACCGACCTCAAACAACTGGCCCAGGCCAGGGACTTCTGGCTGCCGATGACGATCCTCGGCTCGTTCTTCTTCGTGGTCATCCCCGCCATCCTGTTGCTCACCGTCACGAGACTGGGCGACGTCGACGCGGTGGGAAAGATCGCCGAGACCCTGGAGGTCCTGCCGGAGCAGGCCAAGTCGCAGATCCGGGGGGCCAGCCCCGAGGGCCAGACCGGGTACGCCCTGGCGGTGTTCCTGTTCGCCCCGGTGGCGGTGATCGTGCCGCTGACCATCTCCACCGCAGTGGGGGCGTCGACCATCGTCGGTGAGCGGGAACGCGGTACCGGCGAGTTCCTGGCCCACTCCCCGGCCACGGCCCGGGAGATCTACATCGGCAAGCTGATCGCCAGCCTGGTGCCGGGGTACCTGACCGTGGTGGTCGGGTTCACCCTGTACTCGGTGCTGGTGAACCTGACCGTCGGCCCGAGCGTTGGCGGCTGGTTCTTCCCGACGCCGCAGTGGTGGATCATGATCCTGTGGGTTCTCCCCCCGTTTCTGGCCATCTGCCTGTCGTTCGTGCTTCGGCTCTCGGCCAGGGTGAACTCGACCGCGGCCGCCCAGCAGGCCTCGGGGCTGATCAGCCTCCCGCTGATCATGATCGCCTACAGCCAGGCCACCGGGATCCTGTTCGGTTCCGGTGCCATGCCACTGGTGGTGGGGGCGCTGGCCTGGCTGCTGGCCGGGCTGAGCCTGTCCCGAGGGGTCCGCAGCGTCACCAGATCACGGCTGCTGGGGGTGACCTGACCCACTGGCTGAGACGGGGCGCCACCCCGAAGGGGCGGAGAGAACCGCTGGTTGCCGTTGCCGGTCAACCGATCGACTCGAGCACCTCGTCGGGAATGTCGATGTTGGAGTGCACATCCTGCACGTCGTCGTGGTCGTCGAGCAGCTCGACCAGGTTGAGCACCGCCTTGACATCAGAGGTCTCGGTGAGGGGCACGGTGTTGGTCGGCACCATCGTGCTGTCGGACTCCAGGACCTCGATCCCCGCTTCCTCAAGGGCGGCCCGCAGACTCAGCACGTCGCCGGGCTCGGAGGTGACCTGCCAGACCTCCTCCAGGTCCTCGAGGTCCTCGGCCCCGTTCTCGAGGCCGACCAGCATCACCTCGTCCTCGTCGGTTGACCGGGCCACCTTCACGATGCCCTTGCGCTCGAACTGCCAGGCCACCGCACCGGGCTCGGCCAGCGACCCGCCGTTCTTGGTCAACAGCGAGCGGATCTCGGAGCCGGTCCGGTTGCGATTGTCGGTCAGGACGTCGATGAGCAGGGCCACACCGTTCGGGCCGTAGCCCTCGTAGGTGATCGGCTCGTAGTTGACCCCTTCGAGCTCGCCGGTGCCCCGCTTGACCGCCCGTTCGATCGTGTCGAGGGGAACCGAATTGTCCCTGGCCTTCTGGAACATGGTCCGCAGCGTCGGGTTGGCGTCGATGTCGCCACCGCCGGATCTGGCCGCCACCTCGACCTGCTTGATCAGCTTGGCGAAGAGCTTGCCTCGCTTGGCGTCGGCGGCGCCCTTCTTGTGCTTGATGGTTGCCCATTTGGAATGGCCCGACACGTGCACGCTCCTTCCCGTCCCCCGGGCCCACCGAGGAACGGTCCGTCTCCGATGATAGGGCGGATCGGCGGCTGCGCCGCGACGGGGCCCCGGTACCGCCTCGGCCGCCCGCGATCGAGACGAGGCGCGGCCACCGCCGGTCAGGTGCCGGCGATCCGCTCCAGGAAGTACCGGTGCAGCCGGTCGTCGTCTGTCAGCTCGGGATGAAACGACGACACCAGCACCGGGCCCTGGCGACACAGGACCGGCACACCCTCGTGACGGGCCAGTACCTCGACATCGTCACCGGCCCGCTCGACCAGGGGCGCCCTGATGAAGACCGCCCGCAGCGGCGCACCACCCAGCTCATCGACGTGGAGATCGGCTTCGAACGAGTTGATCTGCCTGCCGTAGCCGTTGCGCCGGACATCGATGTCGATGGCGTCGAAACAACGCTGACCTGGCCGGCCGTCGGAGATGGAAGACGCCAGCAGGATCATGCCGGCACAGGTGCCGAAGGTCGGCATCCCCGCCGCCAACAGCTTGGCCAACGGTTCATCCAGCTCGAAGGTCTCCAGCAGTTTGACCATGGTGGTCGATTCCCCACCGGGGATGATCAACGCCTCGCAGCCGGCCAGCTCCTCGGCGGTCCGGATCTCGTACCCGTCGACCCCGCATTGGCGGAGCACATCGAGATGGCGAGCAAACGCGCCCTGGAGGGCGAGAACCCCGACCGCCGGTGTCACCAACCGCGGTCGGCCAGCCGGACGTCGATGTCGTCCATACCGATGCCGGTCATCGGGGCGCCGAGGCCACGGCTGACCTTGGCCAGGATGTTGGCGTCCTTGTAGTTGGTGGTGGCCTCGACGATGGCCTTGGCCCGGGGGGCCGGATCGGCGCTCTTGAAGATCCCGGACCCGACAAAAACCGACTCTGCGCCGAGCTGCATGGCCATGGCGGCATCGGCCGGTGTGGCCAACCCGCCAGCGCAGAACAGTGGCACCTGGAGCTTGCCGGTCTCGGCGATCTCCTGCACCAGGGGCAGCGGGGCCTGGAGGTCCTTGGCCCACTGGAACAACTCGGCCTCATCGGCCTGGGTGATCTTGCGGATGTCTCCCAGGATGGAGCGGAGGTGGCGGACCGCCTCGACCACGTTGCCGGTACCCGCTTCACCCTTGGAGCGGATCAGGCAGGCCCCCTCGCTTATCCGGCGCAGGGCTTCGCCGAGGTTGGTGGCGCCGCACACGAACGGCACGGTGAAGGCGAACTTGTCGATGTGGTGGGCCTCGTCGGCCGGGGTCAACACCTCGGACTCGTCGACGTAGTCGACGCCGAGGGCCTGGAGGATCTGGGCCTCGACGAAGTGCCCGATCCTGGCCTTGGCCATCACCGGGATCGTGGTGACGTCCTTGATGCCTTCGATCATCTCCGGATCGCTCATCCTGGCGACCCCGCCGTCAACCCGGATATCGGCCGGAACCCGCTCCAGGGCCATGACCGCAACCGCCCCCGCATCCTCGGCGATCTTGGCCTGTTCCGGAGTGACCACATCCATGATCACGCCGCCCTTGAGCATCTCGGCCAGGCCACGCTTGACCCGAACCGATCCCTCGGCCAGCGGGGCCCCGGTGCTCTCGATCTTTCCGTCAACGCGATCGTTTTCAGCCATGAACGCAGTGTACGTCCGGCGTGGATCGGTAAGGCCAATCATTTCCGCCAAACCGCAACGCTCGGCCTACTCGGCGGCCGACGCCGAACCCGACGGACCGTCGAGTGACTGACCGTCTGCGAAGCGGACCTGACCCTGCTCCGGTAGCAACACCCAGGTCCGCCCCGGGGTCAGGCTGATCACCTCACCCCGCCCGTCGGTCATGATCGGCTTGTCCTCGGCGGTCGGGCGCTCCCACCGACCGGTGATGATGTTGCCCGCGGTCAGGACCACCAGGGGGCCGCCACCGGTCGAGCGGACTTCCGGCGAGCTGGCGTCGGCCGGGCTGGTGCGATAGTCGGTGACGAAGATCACCACGTTCTCCGGCGCCAGCTGGTCTCCGTCCACCGTGGTGTGGGGGGCGCCGTCCTGGGTCCTGCGCCAGCCGCCCAGCCCGGCGTCCCATTCGTGGGTCACCAGCGGGCTGTCGGTGAATGCGACCGAGATCGGGCCGACCGCGGGGCTGGCGGTCGGCGGCAACGACGCACCTTCTGGCCGGTACCGGAACCACGGTTCGGGCGTCGGGAGGTCGTCCGGCGCCAGGGCATACAGGTCGGACCCGTTCACGTAGAGGTTGTGCGGTGCCGGCCGGGAGAAATTGCGAAAGTACTCGTTGCGGGTCCGATTCGTCAGCTCGACGATTGGCAGGTTCCGCAGCCCGTTGGTCACGTAGTCGTTGCCCCCCGAGGACCCGTAGATCGGGGTGTCGAGCCCCCGCAACAGATCGAAGTCCGAGGTTCGGCTGGACCGCACCGGCCCCACCGGGTCTGGGATCTGCGACTGGAACACCGCGGCGAACCGGGTGATGCCCTCTGCCCGGTAGTCGAACACGATGTCGGCCAGTTCGAGGCCCGTCTGTGGTCTCGCCCTCGGGTGGTTGTCGACCTTGATCACCAGGGCCGACCGTTCGGCGGTGGCCCGGTCGGTCGCCAGCCCGGTCAGCGGCGCCGCCGGACCGTCTGCCTGCCGGTTCGCATCGTCCTCGACCGGATCGGCCGGGTCGTTGTCGTCTGCCGGCTCCGGCGCCGATCGTTCCGCCAGCGGCAACGACTCCGGCTCCTCCTCGACCGCCAGGGCCTCGGCCAGCCCTCCGTCGAGATCAACGGTGTTGTCCGATCGATATACGACGACAAGCAACCCGAGGGCGAAGATCGCTGCGAGCCAGTGACGGGCCCGCAGCGCAGACATTCAGAGTTCCGCCAGCACGTCTATTCGGAGATCGAGCGGGGCCCGGTTGGTTTCCATTGCGGTCGACTTGCCGGATCGGGGCTCGACGAGCCACAGGTGAGCCAGGCCTCGACTGGCGTCGACCGGCGCGACGTCGCCCTCCCCCATCGTCTTCAGTGCGCTCAGGAGCCCCGGCGGGTAGCGGGTCAGCCGGACCGCCTCGCGGTCGGCCAGCAGGTCACGATCATCGCGGAGCAGCCGGCCCATGCCCAGGTCGGCCACGGGTTTGAGCACCGACGAGAACGGACCATCGAGCATCGGCTCGCCGATCAGGGCGGCACCGAGTGTCGCCGACTCGGCGTCGCCGTTGCGGAGCCGGGTGAGGAGTTCGGCAACGACGCCTTCGAGCTCGACGACCTCCAGCGATTCGAGCAGGCCCCGGGTGACCACCAGCCGGTTCCGGCCCCGGTTGCGCAGGGCCATGGCGTTGCGGGCATCGTCGTTCAGCACCACGAGGTCCGGTTCCTCGACGCCGCCTGCCAGCGACAGGCTCTGGACGAGATTCTCCAGCCTCGGCGCCCCATCGGCGGAGTGGACCGCATCGCCGAGCTTCGAGAGAATCCGTTGTTCGGCACCGGCGTAGCGGCTCCAGACGACCGCCGCGGCGATCAACGGGCCGAGGAGCAGGCCGAGCCACCACGGCCCGGGGAGCAGGCCGAACAGAATCACCAGCAGGATCACGATCGGGATCGCCACCACCGCGGTGGCGATGGCCAGAGCAGGGCCGACGGCGGCACCGGGTTGGGTGGTGTCACCTGGCACGACGGATGGCTCGGGAGCTGACACGGCCTCCCACGATAGTGCGTTCTGCACCATGTGCGACGACCGATGTCATCGAGGTCGTCGATCGTTCCGCCCGCTCAGCCGACCAGACGCTGGTAGCGGGCGATGTACTGATCGGCCAACCTCGACATCGAGAACTGCTCGGCCCTCGCCAGACCGACCTCGACGCGGTTGGCGATCCTCTCGTCGCCGGCCAGGGCCGCCAGCAGCAGCTTGGCCAACGCCTCGCTGTCACCGGTTGGAAACAGTGACGCCGCCCGCCCGTCCTCGGCCACCACCCGGTAGGCGGGCAGGTCGCTGGCCACCACCGGGGTGCACGCCGCCATGCCTTCGAGCAACACGACGCCGAAGCTCTCCCCGCCGAGGGAGGGAACGCAGAATGCGTCGGCGGCGGTCAGGGCGGCCAGCTTGTCGTCCTCGGACAGCGGACCGAGCCATTCGATCCGATCGTCGTGGCCGTGGGCCAGTTTCAGCGTTTCGGTCTCCGGGCCGTGACCGCCGATCCAGAACCGTACGTCCGGCGGCATCCGACGGGATGCCTCCAGCAGGACCGACAGCCCCTTCCGGGGCTCGTGACGACCCAGGAAGAGCACGGTTGGGCCGGCCTTCGGCCTGGGTGCGACACCGGCGAAACGATCGGTCTCGATCCCGTTGGGGAGGATCTCGTAGTTGCCGCCGAGATGGCGACGAGCCATACCGGCGGCATCGGGGGAGACCGCAACCCGGATATCGAGCCTCGAGGCCAGCTTGCGGACCCCGAAACGGGCCCAGCGGTAGACGGCGATGTTGCCGCTGGCGTGAAACGTGCCGAGCAGCGGCACCGGCTTGACCACCACCGCGGTGAGCGTCGGCCCTGGGGCCAGGGGCTCGTGGAGGTGGAGGGCGTCGAACCGTTCGTCCCAGATCGCCCCCAACAGCCGGAGCTGTGCCGGCGGGTCCGGGGCCAGCGGGGCGAAGGAGCCGTTCTGGGCATAGGGAATGGAGTCCCCGAGCGGGGTGACCCATGGTTCGGGGGGCGGGCCGTCGCACGGGGCCAGGACCTGGGTGTCGACACCCTTCGACCGAAGGCTCCGAGCCAGACCCAGCACCTGTGTTTGGACGCCACCCCAGACCGCCAGACTGTAGGGACAAATCATCCCGATGCGCACTGTCTCACCGTACCCTACAAACCGCCCGGGGATCCTCCCCGGTTGATCGGGCGGTGGAACCGGAAACCGCCGCCGTCGGTGGCCGAGGCGGCGGCGAGACGAGGATCAGACCGGATCCGATGGCCAGTTCGGTTCCAGTAGATGCCACTGATCAGGGGCCAGGGCCACCAATTCCTCCAACCGGTCGGCCACCTGCTGCATCAGGATCCGGTTCAGGGCTCGACCGGTCGCCGTTGCATCGCCGGTACCCGCCCGGTCGGGCCAGATCGGGTCTCCAACCAGGCAGATCCGCTGCCGACCCCGGAAGTAGACGGCGCTCGGCAGCAGCGGCGCCCCGGTACGACGAGCCAGCAACGCCGGACCGGCCGGCAAGGTGGTGGTCTCGCCGAAGAACTCGACCTCGACCCCGTTGCCGCCGACGTCGCGGTCTGACAGCAGGCACACGACCTCCCGCCGCTTGAGCGCTGCGGTCAACTCCAGCATTGCCCGAGGGCCGAGGGGCACGACGTTCACGCCGTAGGCCTGCCGGAGCCCGATGAACCATTGGAAGACCTCTTCGGGCTCAAGACGTTCGACCACCGCGGTCACGTCGACCTCGGCGATCCGCTCCAGCCACGCCGCCGCCCACTCCCAGCCACCCAGGTGGGGCAACACCAGGATCGGCCCCTGCCCGGTGGCCCTGACCCGTTGAATCTTGTCGAAGCCGACGAAGGAGAACCCTCGGTCGATGCTCCGGTCGCTGAGGTGGGGAAGCCGGAACGACTCGACCCAGTAGCGACCGTAGGAACCGAAGCCTCGCCGCATCTGCCGATCAGCGCCGGCAGCGTCGCTGCCGTCGACGCCCGTGGCGGCGGCCTCGACCCGCTCGATGTGGCGCCGAAGCTGGCTGGCCTTGGTGGCCATCAGCCGAGGACCGAGGCGTGCCGACGCCCATTGGACTGCGACGACGAGCGGGGCCAGTGGCACCAGGCGGGCCAACAGCGAGCCGCCCCGCAGCACGTTGAGGGCCCGACCGGCCATGACCGAACCGCTCCCCGCCGACTCGGCTACCGGGGGGAACGGCGCCGGCGGGCCTCGGCCCTGGCCCTGGCCCGCTCCCGGATGTCGGCCACCGGTCGGGCGCTCCGGCGGCGGTTGCGGCGGGCCGGGCGGCGGGGATCGGCCACCTTCCCGCTGGCCTGGCGCCAGACCTTGATGAACCGGGACACCGCTGTGGCCACCGTCAGCGCAAACATCACCCACAGGGTGGCAACGAAGAGGCCGGAGAACAGCAAACCGAACCCGAGGGCGATGAAGCGCTCGGCCCGCTCCATCAGTCCACCTTTGGCGGTGAAGCCGAGGCTCTCGGCCTTGGCCCGTTGATAGGACACCAGCGATGCTGCGATGTAGAGACCGAACGGCAACATCGCCATCCTGGGATCGTCGGACCCGGCCAGGTACCACCCGGCGCCGGCGAACAACAGCCCGTCGCTGACCCGATCCGACACCGAGTCGAGGAACGCCCCACGGGGGCCGGCCTTGCCGGCCGCCTTGGCCACCGCGCCGTCGAGGGCGTCGGGGAGGCCGGTCAGAGCCAACAGCAGCACCGCCAGCGGGAACCGGCCGAGGGCGATGGCCACACCGCAGGCACCGGCCATGATCACCCCACTGGCGGTGACCACATCGGGTGACACGCCGGCTCGCTGCAGGCTCTTGCCCATGGGGGCCACGCCCTTTTCGAACGCGGTGCGAAAGTTGCCGTCAAACATGGAGACCTCTCTGGAGCGACCCAGCCTAGTCGACCACCCCTTCGGCCAGCGCTTGTCGCCGGCCGATCGCCCGGGTCGCTCAGGGACGGTCGGGACGGGTCGGCCCTGCGGCCCCGTCGGCGGTAACCGGACCGGGGCCGGAGGGTCAGGCGTCGAGCTCGGACCAGTCCTCGGGGTTGGCTTCCACGAAGGACTGGATCACCCGGCCGTCCACCCCGTCGACCAGGGCGAAGCCGCGCCGGTCAGGGGGTTCCTCCGCCGAGTACAGCAGGACCCGCCAGGTGGGCCGGCTGAGCAGGCCCCGCCAGCCCATCTGGGCCGATGCGTGGCCAACCGGGAAACCGACGGCAGCGATCGCCGCCACCAGCGCATCCCGCTCGTCGATGTTGAGATCCCAGCCGGTGATGATGCTGTAGCCGCCGACCACCGCCAGGATCGCCGCCGCCCCCAGCAGGCCACGGTTGACGAAGACCCCCTCACCACGGGCCAGCACCAGCAACGCCAGGCCGACTGCGATCGCCAGATACAGGTAGCCGGGGACCCGGCGGCGGTTGTTGTTCGGGAAGACGTAGTCCTCGGGGTCGACCAGATCGGGCTGGAGATCCTCCGGCAGCAGATCGCCCCCGGCCTGCACCGACCCATCCCCGTCGTCGGGCCGGCCGGAATCGGCGGCTCCGGAGCTGCCGGAATCGCCCTCCTCGACATGCTCGACCTCATCGCCGGGCTCGGTGTGGTTGCGCTCGCTCACTTTTGAGACGGTAGCGGTTCGGGCCAGCTGGCCCGTACTCGGAGCCACGAATCCCGGAGGGTCATCGGCAACACCCTGGCCTCGGCCACCGTGGTGGTGAAACTGGTGTCTGCGTACCACCGGGGCACGATGTGGACGTGGAGATGATCGGGGATCGACGCACCGCCGGCCCGGCCCTCGTTGACGCCGACGTTCATGCCGTCAGGCGAGAAGGCATCGCCCACCGCCCGGTAGGCGATCCGGACCAACCGCCACAGATCGTCATGCTCCTCGTCGGTCAGCTCCAAGATGTTTGGCACCGCCCGCTTCGGCAGGACCATCACATGGCCGGAGCTGTAGGGGTAGACGTTCAGCACCGCGAAGCAGGACCGCCGGCGGGCGATCAGGTAGGTCCGGTCGTCGGCCAGCGGTGATTGCTCGATGGTCTCGAACAAGGATTTGCCCGGCTCGGCTTCGATCGCCTCGTAGGGCAGGCCGTCCGAGCCCGAACCCGGCGGCGCGCCCAGCCGCCAACCGGCGTACATGCGGTCCATCATCGGCCGCCCGAGGTTGTGCCAGCCACCGGCGTGACTACGGGGCCGGCTCGGCGGCCAGCCTGTCGATGAACTCGTCGACAGGGACGTTGCGTTCGACTTCGCCGCCTCGGGGGTTGACCCCGACGGTACCGGCTGCCACATCGTCGTCGCCGACGACGAGGACATAGGGGATCTTCTGGGTCTTGGCCCGCCGGATCCGTTTTCCGAGCGGATCGTTGGCCTCGCTGGTCTCCACCCGATAGCCGGCCTCGACCAGCTGGGCCGCCACCGAATCGGCGTAGCCGTTGTGGTCCTCGGCCACCGGCAACACCTCGACCTGGACCGGGGCCAACCAGAGGGGGAAGTTCCCGGCAAAATGCTCGACCAGCACGCCGAAGAACCGCTCGATCGAACCGAGCAACGCCCGGTGCAGCATCACCGGCCGGCGGCGGGAGCCATCGGAGGCCACGTACTCCAGGTCGAACCGATCGGGGAGGTTGAAGTCGGCCTGGATCGTGGAGAGCTGCCACGACCGGCCGATGGCATCGCGAACGTCGATGTCGATCTTGGGGCCGTAGAACGCGCCGCCGCCCTCGTCGACGGTGTACGACATTTCGGCCTTGTTCAGGGTGTCGCGCAGGCACTCGGTTGCCAGGTCCCAGATGTGGTCGCTGCCGACCGACTTCTCGGCCGGCCGGGTCGAGAGCTTGGCCTCGAAATCGTCGAAACCGAAGGCCTGGAGCATGTCGAGGACGAACCGCAACGTACGATCCAACTCCTGTGGCAGGCCTTCCTCGGTGACGAAGATGTGGGCGTCGTCCTGGGTGAAGCCCCTGATCCGCATCAGACCATGGAGCGTGCCGGCCCGCTCGTATCGGTAGACGGTGCCGAGCTCGAACAGCCGGATCGGCAGGTCGCGGTACGACCGCTGTTGGGACCGGTAGACCAGCACGTGCATCGGGCAGTTCATCGGCTTCGGGTAGTACGTGCCGTTGTCCATCTCCATCGGCGGGTACATCCCGTCGGCGTAGAAGTCGAGGTGGCCGGAGGTCTCGAACAGTTTCCCGTTTGCCAGATGAGGGGTGTAGGTGAAGTCGTAGCCGCCCTCCTCGTGGCGGCGGCGGGAGTAGTCCTCCATCAGCTTTCGCACCGTTGCACCCCGGGGGTGCCAGATCGCCAGGCCGCCGCCGAGTTCGGAAGGGAACGAAAGCAGATCGAGTTCGTTCGCCAACCGACGGTGGTCCCGCTTTGCCGCCTCCTCCAACCGGTGGAGGTGGGCCGCCAGCTGCTTACGATCGGCCCACGCCGTGCCGTAGATACGCTGCAGCATCGGGTTGTGCTCGTCGCCCTTCCAGTAGGCGCCCGCAACCTTCATCAACTTGAAGTGGCCGAGCCTGCCGGTGGACGGCACGTGGGGCCCGACACACATGTCGATGAAGGCGTCGCTGTTGCGGTAGAAGCTGATCACCTCACCGCTGGCCTCGTTAGCCACTTCGGAATCGGACTGGCCTGACGTGACCTGCTCGATGATGGCCCGCTTGTAGCGGTGGTCGGCCATGATCGACATCGCCTCGTCGGCGGTGACCTCGGAACGGACGAACGGCTGATCGGCGGCCACGATGTCGCGCATCTTGGCTTCGATCCGTGCCAGGTCCTCGTCGCTGAAGGTCTCACCATCGGGCAGTTCGAAGTCGTAGTAGAAGCCGTCTTCGATCGGTGGGCCGATGGCGAACGTGGCGCCGGGCCACAGCTCGAGCACGGCCTGGGCCAGGACGTGGGCCGTCGAGTGCCGCAGCACATGCAGACCCTGATCCGAGGCTGCGGTGACGATCTCCACCTTCTGGCCGTCGGAGAGCTGGGTGTCGAGGTCGGCCTCGACCCCGTCGACAACAGCGATGAGGGCGTCGTTTGCCAAGCGCTTGCCGATATCGGCGGCCAGGGTCGCCACGGTGGCACCGCTTTCGAGCGTGCGCTGGGAACCGTCCGGGAGTACTACCGATATCTCTGACACAGCACCGAGTCTACGTTCTCGTGCCGACTTGAAGCGTCGATTATCGGCGGAACCGGCGGGCCCGGGATGCCACGCTCCGCCCGCCGGCGCCGATGGCGACGCACCGGGCCCGCCGTCAGGACGCGGCGAGCACCTCGGCCAGCGGGACCAGCGGTTCACTGGTCAACACCGAGGTGGACAACGGACGCTCGATGGTGGCGACCGGCGCCCGAGCTCCGGCCGACGGGGCCGCCACAGACGCCGACACGTCCGCCGGCTCGGGTTTGGCGGCCGAACCGGCGTAGACGTTGACATAGTCAAGGCCGGTCAGGCTCTGGATCTCGTACATCACGTCGTCGATGAGCTCCCGGTAGACGGCCCGATCGCCGATCCGGGACTGGTAGCGCTCGACCTCGATCGGTTCGCCGAACCGGATGACGACCCGGCGGAAGAACTTCGGCATGGCCGCATCGACAGGCTGGATATCGGCGGTGCCGAGCAGGCCGACCGGAATGATCGGCGCCCCGGTTTCGATGGCAAGCCGAGCGGCCCCGGTGTGGCCCTTGTGGAGCTTGCCGGAGCGGCTCCTGGTGCCCTCGGGGTAGATACCGAACAGTCCCCCACCTTCGAGGACCGCCCTGGCGGTGTCGAGGGCGGCCTTGGCATGGTCGCCGCCCCGCCGGTCGATCGGGATCATGCCCAACGCCGGGAACAGGCGTCGGGTTTTCCAATCGTCGAGGTACTCGGACTTGCCGACGTAGATCAGGTTGCGATCCAGTACCGCGGGGACAAAGGCCGAGTCGATGGCCGCCACATGGTTTGGGCACAGCACGGCCGGACCGGTGTCGGGGACGTGTTCCAGCCCCTCGACCTGAAAGTCCCACAGCCTGGCGACCACCGGCTGCAGGAATCGGCGGGCCACCGACTGGTAGCGGCCGATCCCTTCGGGGATCAAGACGGGTCCTTGGCCGACGGTGGATTGAGCGTCACCGATCCGGCCGACAGGTCGACCCCCAGCAGCAACGCGGCGGCGGAGACCCCTTGGCCCCGATATGCGGCGGCATCGATGGCGGCCACCGCAGCCGGGGTGTCGAGGTCGTTGTCCAAGGCGGCTCGAACCTCCTCGATCGCCCCCTCACCGTCTCCGGCGTCGAGCCAGCGAAGCAATCGGTCCGCCGCCTCCGGCATGATGTCGTCGTTCCACTCCCAGGCCGTCCGGTAATGGTTGGCCACGATGCCGAGCCTGATCGCCCGTGGATCGTATTCCTTGCGGAGGTCACTGACGAAGACCAGGTTGCCGAGGGACTTCGACATCTTCTCCCCGTCCATCCTGACCATGGCCTGGTGCATCCAGTGGCGGACGAACGGCTCCCCGGTGGCGGCCATCGACTGCGCCGCCTCGCACTCGTGATGGGGAAAGATCAGGTCGGCACCGCCACCGTGGAGGTCGATGGTGGTGCCGAGCTCCCGTAGGGCAAGCGCCGAGCACTCGATGTGCCAGCCGGGACGGCCCGCCCCCCACAGCGAGTCCCACGCCGGTTCCCCGTCTGCCGACGGCTGCCACAACACGAAGTCGAGCGGGTCCCGTTTGTGGGGATCGTCGGGGTTGCCGCCCCGCTCGGCGGCCAGCGCCAGCATGGTCTCGCGGTCGTAGCCCGAGATCTCACCGAACTGCGGCCACTTCCCAACCTCGAAGTACACCGCCCCCCCGGCCTCGTAGGCGTAGCCGTTGTCCAGCACCATGCCGATGAAGCCCCGGATGTCGGCGATTGCCGACGTGGCCCGCGGTTCACTCCAGCTGACGAGCACGCCGAGGGCCTCCATGTCGTCGTCGAACCGGGCGGTCTCGGCCGCCGCCAGGTCGAGATAGTGCACGTTGAGCTCTCGGGCCTTGGCCAGGATCGAGTCGTCGACGTCGGTGACGTTGCGGACGCAACGGGTCTCGTGGCCGAGATCCCGCAGCCGACGTTGCAGGACGTCGTAGCCGAGATACACCGCAGCGTGCCCCAGGTGGGTGGCGTCATAGGGTGTGATGCCGCAGGTATAGATGGTGACGACCGGTCCCGGTTCGAAGGGGACGACCTGACCGCGTGCTGTGTCGAAGAGCTTGATCACCAGTGCCGAGCGTACCGCCCTACCCCCCGGGGCGAGCAAAAGCTCGAACCCTTGCCGCTCCCGGCGTCGACAGGGAAACGGCCCGCATCGGGTGCAACCGGGGCCGGTGGGTGGTAGTCAGAGACGTATGGCCCTTCTCACTGGCAAGAAACTGCTCATCACCGGCGTGCTGACCGACGACTCGTTGGCCTTCGGTGTGGCCAAGCTGGCGCAGCAGGAGGGGGCCGAGGTGGTGTTGACCGGCTTCGACCGGGCGCTGCGGCTGACCAGGCGCACGGCCCGCAAACTCGATCCGGTCCCCGACGTCTACGAGCTTGACGTCACCGACGTCGGCCACGGCCAGGCCCTGCAGGACACCTTGCGGGAGCGGTGGGGAACGGTCGACGGCGCACTCCATGCGGTGGGGTTCGCCCCGCCCAGCTGCCTCGGCGACGATTTCTCGGCCCCGGACTGGGACGACGTTGCGGTGGCCATGGAAGTCTCGGCCTACTCGCTGCGATCGCTGGCCGACATCGTGTCGCCGCTGATGCCGGACGGTGGCTCGCTGGTCGGCCTGACCTTCGACGCCACGGTCTCCTGGCCTGCCTACAACTGGATGGGGGTGGCAAAGGCGGCCATGGAGTCGCTCAACCGCTACCTGGCACGGGACCTCGGGCCCCAGGGCGTCCGCTGCAATCTGGTGGCCGCCGGACCGATGAAGACCATCGCCGCCAAGTCGATTCCCGGCTTCGCCGCGTTCGAGGACGAATGGACCAAGCGAGCCCCCCTCGGCTGGGACGTGACCGACCCCGAGGGTGTCTCGAAGGCCTGCGTCGCCCTGCTGTCAGACTGGTTCCCCCAGACCACCGGCTCGATCATCCACGTCGACGGCGGCTATCACTCGGTCGGGGCCTGAGGGCCCCTCGCACCCGGTCGAGGCCTGAGGGCCCCACGCACCCGGTCGAGGCCTGAGGGCCCCTCACCCTTCGGGGGCCACGAGCCAGCGAGGGTTGTTGACCGCCAGCCGGTCGACCACCGAACCCATCACCACCTCGGCCACGTCGTCCAGCCGATCGTCGAATTGGCCGCTGCGGATGGCGCCGGACAACTCCCGCTCCGAATCGAACCCCAGACCGGCCAGGCGCCGACCTCGCCGTTCCGCGATGTCGCCCCGCAGGTCCAGTTCCCGCCCGATGGTTGCCAGCGCGTTGGCCGCGACCAGCGCGTGGAATCGGGTCCGACCCTCCGTGCTGTCCGAGACATCTCCGAGCAGGAAATCCCGGACCGCATCGAGCAGGTCGGCAGACGACGGCCGGCCGCCCCCCTCGGCCATCCCGGTGCCCAGTGGCCTCGACTCCCCGACCGAAGGCACGGCGCCGACCGCAGCCTCGGCCCTGGCCGAGGCTGCGGGGTGGATCAGGCGGAGCACGTCGTATTCCTGTTCGGCCACCCGGGGTCCGATCGACACCAACTCGACCGACGGCACATCACCCGACAGATGCCGGTTGCTCTGGGTGCCGCACATGATGCCCCACTTGAGGGTGCCCAGGGTTTCCCACCAACGAACGGTCGCAGGATCGACCGGGACACCGGCCGCCTCCTCGTAGGCGGCGAACAGCTCGCCATAGCCACCGACACCGGCTACCGGCTCCGGGCCGCCGAATCGCCAGGCCCGGACGCACAGCCAGCCAAGATCCTCCATCGGGTCACCGAGATGGCCGAGCTCCCAGTCGATCACCGCCGCCAGTCCGTCTTCGTCGATGATCAGGTTGCCCAATCGGAAGTCGCCGTGAACCACCGTGAGGGGCCGATCGGTGCGATCACCGCCGACGGGCCGGTTGGCTTCCAACCAGCGGAACCCCAGCTCGAACGCCGGACTGACCAGGTCCAGCTCCTCCGCCACCTCCCGATACCGACCGACCTCGTCCGTGACCTCCAACCAAGGCACCTCGGCCGGGTCCACCCCGGTGTGGAGGGCGGCCAGCGCCCGCCCGAGCTGCGACGGCAGCACCCGGCGGGCCTGTTCGAAACGATCGTCCCGCAGGATCCGTCTGGCGATGGTCTCGCCGTGGACCCGCTCGGTCACGAAGAAACTGTGGCCCACCGCTGCGGCGCCGTCACGGTTGGTGCCCACGACCAGCGGAGTCGGCACGCCGGCCTTCCTGGCGGTGCGGACGAGGTCGGCTTCGTCCGCCATACCGTTCGGCAGCCGCGGCTCCGGCGAGATCTCCCGCTGGAGCACGAACTCGCTCGGCCCGCCTCCGGTCTCGGTCGCCACCGCATAGGTTTGGCGGCTGGCCCCGCCGGTGAGCTGTTCGGCCGACCGGACCGGCCCGGCACCGGCGTTTCGAGTCAGGAGCTCGCCGAGAGCCTCGAGGCCGGGGGGATCGAGCGACATCGTCACAACCTAGGGGTGCGCCGCCCGCCCCTCAAGTCTCTAGAACCGGGCGCCGTCGCAGACCGCAGCGGTGTCGATGAACGGGTTGATCTGGTTGCCCCGACCGCCGGCGTGGATCTCGAAGTGCAGGTGGGGAATACCCGCCGCATTGCCGTCGTCGCCCACGTAGCCGATGATCTGGCCCGCTCGGACCTCGCCCTCGACGTCGCCGTAGGCCGAGAGGTGGGTCCCGTAGAAGTAGTTGCCCTTGTCGTCGAAGAGGTGGAACGACCGGCCGCCGACCCTGTTCGACCGGAACGACACCGTCCCGGTGACCGGGGCCACGATTGGCACACCACGATTGGCGATCATGTCGACGCCCTTGTGGCGGCGGCCGCCGGAGCGGGCGAAGCCCCAGGAGTCGATGAACGAATGTGGGCCGTCGAGTGGGCAGGTCCTCAGGTAGGCCCCCTGCTTGTAGCCAAGGCTCTGGGCCCAAACCGACTCCGAGACCGATTCGATCCGGGCGGTGCGGTTGAGGTTGCGTTCCTCGGCGTCTGCCAGCCAGGACTGCTCGTATTCCAGCCGGCTCTGGAGTTGGTCGACCTGGTCGGTCAGCTCCTCGTTCTCGACGATCTCGGCTTCCAGGTTGACCTTTGCCAGCTCCAGGTCCTTCGACTTGGTGCGGTATTTGTCGAACGATTCGGTGTCGGCGATGATCGCCGCATCGCCGAGGGCGTTGGCCCGGAGGCCTTCGTTCAGATCCTTCACCTCGATCAGGCCGGCGTCGAGATCGACCTGACGGTAGTTGGTTATGGCGTTGTCGACCGTCGTCTCGGCGATCTCCTGGGTTTCGTCCCGCAGTTCGTTCACCGCCAGCCTGGCCCCGGCCAGGTTCCGGTCATCTGTCTCCTTCTGGAGGACGGTGACCCGAAGCGCCACCGACGTGTCATCGACCCGGTCCCGGACGTCCTCCAGGGTCAGTCCGGCCAGGGAGTCGATCTTGGCGTTTGCCGGCTCGGTGGCCTGCTGGGTCAGGGCCACGGCCCACAACGGTGACACCGAGCCGGCCGGGGCGACGGATGCGTTGCCCCCGGTCGGCATCAGGACCAGGGCGGCGAGGGCCAGTGCGAGCGCTGCGGCGCTGAGATGAAGACGACTCCGCACGGAGGAAAACCATATCGCTCTTGGCGATCGATCTCGGCGCGGGTCGGACCGATTGCGGGCGCGGGAACCGGTTTCGCCGGCAAACACGGCCCTGGATGGACACCCGACACCCCATCACTTGGGTATTTTCACCTAGGCTGATCTCAAGTCTCGGCCCGGTCGATGAGCACATCGAGCGAGCGCTGGATGGCGCCGTCTCCGTCGTCGTGGGTGGTGAACCCACCCGATTCGTCCGTCGGCTGGATGATGGCCCGCACCACCTGCTCCTGGGAGACGACCCCGACCGGACCCTCCTCCGACTGCACAACCGACAGGTGCTGCTCCAGGCTGCGGAGCTGGAGCAGCACCTCGACCAGCGGCCGGTCGGCACCGACAACCGCCATACTCCGGATGTAGCTCGACGGCATCGGGGCACCCCGGCGCTCCGGGTCGATGAGCAGCAGATCGCGGACGTGGATATAGCCGATCGGCGCCGATCCCCGATCGGGATCGAGCACCAGGATCCGACCCTCACCGGTGGACGCCACCGCCCGTTCCAGCTGGCGTACGGTGGCGCCGAGACGGACCTGGGGGTGGTCGGGCAACGGGGTTGCGATCTCCGACACCGGCCGCTGGGCGAAGTCAAGGGCACCCCGCAACATCTCGGCATCGTCGGCGTCGATGGCGCCGCCCTCGGTGGCCTGGGCCACGATCACCGCCAGCTCGGCGGCGGTGTGGACCGACTGCAGCTCATCGCGGGGTTGGATGCCGACGGCCCGGGTGGCCAGGTTTGCCATGCCGTTCAGCAGTTGGACCACCGGGCGGAACAGGAACAGGTACATCCGGTACGGGATCACCAGCCATCGCAGGGTGGCGTCGGGGGCCGCCAGCGCGATGTTCTTGGGCACCATCTCGCCGAAGATCAGGTGGAGGATGGTGAACACCGAGAGCGAGATGGTGACCCCGATCACCGTGGCCACCTCCGGGGAAACCGACTCGCCAAGCAGCCGCTCGATGATGCCCTCCAGCGCCGGCTCGCTGATCCGCCCCAGGGCCAGGGAGGCGATGGTGATCCCCAGCTGGGCCCCGGCCAGCTGCATCGACACGTCGGAGAGGCTGGTCCTGGCTGCGACCGACGATCGCCTGGCGTCGTCTTCGAAGCTCGACCGCTTGGCCGCCAGGACCGCGAACTCGTAGGCCACGTAGAAGCCGTTGAGCACGATCA
This sequence comes from uncultured Acidimicrobiaceae bacterium, assembly GCA_947259095.1. Taxonomy (GTDB): domain Bacteria; phylum Actinomycetota; class Acidimicrobiia; order Acidimicrobiales; family SZUA-35; genus JAHELU01. The sequence continues at coordinate 68,765 of CAMYLA010000001.1, forward strand.
GCCCGACACTGGCCACCAGTGCGATGGTGACCGCAACGGTGTCCATCTCCTCGGCCCCGACGGCGATGGCCCCGATCATGACCGAACCGGCGGCGGGGCCGGCGGTTCGACGACCCGCAGCGAGGCGATGCGGAGGTTGTCCATTTCCGCCACCTCCAGCTTCCAGCCCTCGTACGGCACGCCGTCGCCCTCCTCGGGGATGTGGCCGAGGTGGGCCAGGACGAAGCCGGCGATGGTCTCGTACTCGCCGATCGGCAGCACCAGCCCGCAGGCCTCCTCCACCTCGTCGGGATGGAGGGTGCCGGCCAGCAGGTAGACCCCGGGGGCGACGCCGAGGGTGACCGCCGTCGACTCGTCGTACTCGTCGTCGACCTCACCGACGATCTCCTCCAGCAGGTCTTCCAGGGTGAGGATGCCTGCGGTGCCGCCGTGCTCGTCGATGACCACCGCCATCTGGGCGTCCGAGGATCGGAAATCACCGACGATGTCGACCAGATCCCTGGTCTCGGGCACGATCAGCGGCTCCCGCATCAGATCGCCGGCCGTCTTCTGCTCCCGCTCCTCCATGGAGAGATCGAACACCGCGGCGATGTCGACAACACCCCGAACGTGGTCGAGGTCCTGGTCGAAGACCGGGAACTTGCTGAAGTTGCTGTTCCTTGTCCTGTCGATCAACTCCGAGACCGGCGCATCGAGCGACAGGGCCAGGACGTGGACCCGAGGGGTCAGGGCATCGGCTGCGGTCTTGTCGCCGAAGCGGATCGTCCTGGTCAACAATTCCTGGGCGGCCGGGTTCAACAGGCCGGACTCCCCCGAGCTCTGGATGATGTACTCGAGCTCCTCGAGGGTCCGCAGGTCGGCCAACTCCTCCTGCGGTTCGAGGCCCATGCGCCGGACGGTCCAGTTGGCAGCGCCGTTCAAGACCCGAATCAGGGGGCTGAGCGCCCCGTGGACCAGCAACGCAAGGGGGGCGAGAGCTCTGGCCGTCGCCTCCGGTTTTGCCACCGCGATGGTCTTGGGGATGAGTTCTCCCACCACCATCTGGAACACCGTGGCCGCGGCCAGGGCCAGCACGACCGACATGGTGGGCCCGGAGAGCAACGGGATCGGCTCGAGGATCGGTTCCAGGATCCGCCCCACCAGGGGTTCGGACAGGAAGCCGATGACCAGGCTGGTGACGGTGATCCCGAGCTGGGCGCCGGAGAGGTGGAACGAGAGCCGGCGCCGGGCTGCGATGGCGGCCCTGGCGGCCCAGCGACCGTCCGAGGCCATGGCGTCGAGCTTCGACCGGTCCGATGCGACGAGGGCGAACTCCACCGCGACGAAGAAGCCGTTGGCCGCAACCAGCAGGAAGATGATGAGGAGACCGACGAACAGAGGCATGAAGGTTGGGCAGAACGCACGATCTGTGACAGATCAGCGGGTCTGTACTCTACTCCGCACGTACCGTTGTCCGGGCCGGACCGTAGCCTGATGCCGTGCATGCTCCCCTGGTCGACCTTCACGACGTGTCGGTGGTCCACGAGGGGCACAAGCTGCTCGGTCCGCTGTCGTGGCGCATCGAGGCGGGTCAGCACTGGGTGGTGATCGGACCCAATGGTGGCGGCAAGAGCACCCTGATGCGGTTGGCATCGCTGGCCCAACACCCGAGCGACGGCACGGTGACGGTATTCGGCCAACGTCTTGGCCGGGTCGACATCCGGCCCCTGCGGTCACGGATCGGGGTTTCCTCGGCCTCGCTTGTCGATCAGCTGCGGGGCCGGCTCACCGCCAACGAGATCGTCCGTTGTGGCCTGTACGCCGCCCTGGAACCCTGGTGGCACACCTACAGCGACGACGACATGGCCAGGGCGGACGAGCTGCTGGCGCAGGTCGGCCTGGTCGGCTACGGCCGGCGGACCTTCGCCACGCTGTCCAGCGGCGAGCGGCAAAGAACCCTGCTGGCCAGGACCCTGATGGCCGAACCCGATGTCCTGGTGCTCGACGAACCGACGGCCGGGCTCGATCTCGGCGGCCGGGAGGCGTTGGTGACGGCCCTCGACGCCATCGCCGAGGCCGACGGGCCGGCCACCGTCTTCGTCACCCACCATGTGGAGGACATCCCGATCTCGACCACCCACGCCCTGGCCATCTCCGGCGGGCGAGCGGTTGCCGATGGCCCGGTCGAGCAGGTGCTGTCCTCGGGCCTGCTGAGCGAGATGTTCGCCATGCCGGTACACCTCGAACGGCGCCAGGGCCGCTGGTCGGCTCGGACCACCGGGCCAACCGATCGAAGCTGACTCAGCCGGTACCGGTCGAAGCCTGCGGCACCGATTCGGCCGGGGCCTCGGTGAGGACCGGCTCGGGACGGGGTGCGGTGGTCGGGGTGGCCTCGGTCGGCGGCGGCCCGGTGGTGGTGGTCGGTTGGGGCGGCGGTTCCGGAGGGGGACGGTCGACCACCACCGGCTGGTGTTGGGGGCCGGGGCTGGTGCCGGCCTCGATGGCCGCCAGTTCGAGATCGGACACCACCTTCAGCAGCGGGTACGGGTTGACCGGCCGACCGCCACCGGGATGGAGCTGCAGGTGGAGGTGGGGCGGGGTACCGACCGCGTTGCCGGTGTTGCCGACGTAGCCGACGAGCTCACCGGCCTCGACCACCACGCCGTTGGCCAATCCGGGGGCGAACGAGTCGAGATGGGCGTAGTACCACTCCGAGCCGCTCTCCCCCTTGAGCCAGAACTTGAGGCCGCCGAGACGGCCGACCCCCAGCTTGGTGATGATCCCCCGCTCGGCGGCCACCAGCGGGGTGCCCCGCTTGGCGAAGATGTCGATGCCCTCGTGCCAGTGCTCGTCGGCGGTCCCGGTCATCCGGGGAAACCCGTAGCTGTCGATGAGCGGGGTCGGGTACGCTCCACCGATCGGGAACGTCACCCCGTGGATGAACACCTCGCTGCCGGCCCGAAACGCCTCGTACTCGACGGCGGCCTGGTCGATGGCCTCGTCCAACTCGGCGATCCCGGCCTCGGCGTCTGCCTGGTAATCGGCCACCAACCGGGAGCGGTCGAGAAGCGACAACACATTGCCGTTCAGCTCGGCCCGCAGCCCATCCAGCCGATCGAGATCGGTCCGGTCGACATCGAGCACAGACGAGACCATCTTGGACCGCCGCTGGGCGCCGAGGACCTCACGATAGTTCGACGGATCCGGTTGCTGGCGGTCGTCGGACCCGGAGCCGAAGCGCTGGAAGCCGAAGACCGCCCGCGAGGCCAGTCGATCGGCGGCGTCGTCGAGGTCGTCGAGGGCGTCCCTGGTCCGTCGGTCGAGGGCCTGGCGATCTTGGGCCAGCTGCTTGGAGCGCTTTCGCAGGTTGCGGACCTCGACGATGGCGTCCTGTTTCAGCTGTCTGCTGTCGGCCAGCTTCCGCTCGGCTGCGGCAACGCTGCTCCACAGGATCTCGGCCGCTTCGTACTGGGCCTGCCCGTTGTAGGTCTCCTTGGGAGGCACGGTTTCTTCGGTGGCCGGCGGCTCCTCCCCCGGCTCCTCGTTGATCATCGGGTCGGCGGGAACCTGCTCGCCCGTTCCATCGGCCGCCGGATCCGGGTCCGAGATCGAGGAATCCGGCTGCGATGCGGGGGGATCGGTGGTCTGGCCGGCGGTGGTGGTCGATGTCTCCTGGGCCGCCAGTGGCGCGGACCACAGGACCACGATGACAAGCGTCGCCAGGACAATGACCGCCGATCGACGGCCGGGCCGGCGCGGGGGGTTCTCGAACCGATGGGCCATACCGTTCAGCTATCGGCCGCCGCAGCCGTTTTTGAAGCCCGGGGTTGCGGGCCGGTCAGTCCAGGTGGTGGGCGTCGCCGGCGTGGAGCTCGACCAGGCCTCGTGCTTCGGTCTCCATCAGCAGTGTGCCGTTTGGCGAGATGTCGGTGGCGGTCCCCCGGTGATCGCCGTCGCCGGTGGCGAACCGCAACCGGCGGCCGAGGGTGAGGCACGACCGGCGGTACCGCTCCAGCAGCGGCGCCGGCCCGTCGGTCTCGGCCCGGGCCAGCCAGAACTCGAGACAGCGAAGGTAGCGGGTCAGGATCTCGTCGCGATCGACGGCGCGGCCGACGACCTCGGCCAGGGTGGCGGCTCTGGCCGCCACCTCCGGTGGGGGCGGGCGACCCCAGCGGAGGTTCATTCCCATGCCGACCACGACCACCATCGTGATCTCGTCCCCGCGCCGGGGCGATGATCCGCCGGTGGTCGACTCGGCCAGGATCCCGGCCAGCTTCCGCTCATCGAGCCAGGGCACCAGCACGTCGTTCGGCCACTTCAGCCCGATCGGGGACGCTCCCCGGGCCAGCAGGGTGCCGACCGCCTCGACGGCGGCAACGCCGGTCAACAGCGGGAGCAGGGGCGCCAGAGCCCGCTGCGGTCGCAGCAGCACCGACACCAACAGGGCGTTGCCCGGCTCGTCGTGCCAGCTCCGCTGCTGTCTACCCCGACCTGCGGTCTGGTGGTCGGTGACCGCCACGCTGCCCTCGGCCGCCCCGCCGGCGGCCTCGGCCAGCAGGTCGGCGTTGGTGGAACCGGTCTCCTCGGTTTTGCGAATCGAAGTGAATCGGGTGGCCTTCAACGATGGAAGTTCTGCCAAACCGGTCATCTCTGCATACATTAGGCGGGTGTTCACAAAAGTCTTGATTGCCAATCGTGGGGAAATTGCAGTCCGGGTCATCCGAGCCTGCCAGGAACAGGGCATCGCCACGGTGGCGGTGTATTCCGATCTCGATCGCGACGCCCAACACGTCCGGTTGGCCGACGAGGCCTACGCCCTCGGCGGCCAGACCGCAGCCGACAGCTACCTCAACACCGAGGTCATCCTCGAGGCCATCGAACGGTCGGGGGCCGAGGCGGTCCATCCCGGATACGGCTTCTTCAGCGAGAACGCCGACTTCGCACGGGCCATCACCGAACGGGGCGTTGCCTTCATCGGGCCGCCGCCGGAGGCCATCGAGGTCATGGGGGACAAGATCAGTGCCCGGGCCGCGGCCGAGAAGGTCGGCGTCAACGGGGTGCCGGGCAATACCGAGTTCCTGTCGAGCGCAGACCAGGTCGTGGCATTCGGCAACGACCACGGTTGGCCGGTGGCGATCAAAGCCGCCTTCGGCGGCGGCGGTCGGGGCATGAAGGTGGTCCAATCGGCCGACGAGGCCAAGGGTGCGCTGGAGTCGGCCCAGCGGGAGGCGAAGTCCTACTTCGGACGTGACGAGTGCTACATCGAGCGCTACCTGACAAAACCCCGCCACGTCGAGGTCCAGGTCCTGTGCGACAACCACGGCAACGGCGTCTTTCTCGGGACCCGGGACTGCTCGGCCCAGCGGCGGCATCAGAAGCTGATCGAGGAGGCTCCTGCCCCGAACCTGAGCGCCGACATCACCGACGCCATGGGCCAGGCGGCCCTCAAGGTCGCCTTGGGCTGCGGCTACACCAACGCCGGCACGGTCGAGTTCCTCTATGAGGACGGCGAGTTCTACTACCTGGAGATGAACACCCGACTCCAGGTCGAGCATCCGGTCACCGAGCTGGTCACCGAGACCGACCTGGTGGCCGAGCAGCTCCGGGTGGCGGCCGGCGAACCGTTGGGCTACGACCAGGGTGATGTCGAGATCCGAGGCCACGCGGTGGAAATCCGGATCAACGCCGAGGACCCGGCCGGCGGACGGTTCCTGCCCTCACCGGGCCGTATCACCGCCCTCATACCGAGCTCGGGGTTCGGGGTCCGGTGGGACGGCGGCTACGAGTCCGGCGATGAGATAAGCCAGTACTACGACAACCTCGCCGGCAAACTGGTCTGCTGGGGCCGGGACCGCCCCACCGCCATCCGGCGAACGATCCGGGCGCTTCGGGAGTTCGTGATCGAGGGTGTGGCAACAACCATCCCGGCCGACCTCGCCATTCTCGAACACCCCGACTTCCAAGCGGTTGCCCATTCGACGAAGTGGGTCGAGGAAGTCCTCGATCTCAGCGACATCGGCGCGCCGCGGCGCTCCGCCGACGAGGCGGCCCCCGACGCCGAACCGAAGCAACGGCGAGATGTCGACGTGGAGGTCAACGGCAAGCGGTTCAGCGTCTCGATGTGGATCCCGGAGTCCGACCTCGCCCCCGCGGCCAAGGCCCAGCCCAAGCCGACACGGCGGGGCTCGGCCGGCTCGGCCGCCGCGGGTACCGGTTCCGGCGATGTGGCGGTCCCGATGCAGGGAACCGTGGTCAAGGTGCTGGTCGAGGTCGGTCAGCAGATCGAGGCCGGCGAGACGATCATCGTGCTGGAAGCGATGAAGATGGAAAACAACGTGGCGGCCGAGAAATCCGGCACCGTCAAGGAGGTCCGGGTCGAAGCCGGCCAGAGCGTGAGCGGCGGCGACGTCGTAGCGGTCATCGACTAGCGACTGCGCCGGCTGTGGGCCGGAAGTGATCGGGTTGGATCAGGCTTCGAGCAGCGTGACCGATGCCCCGGTTCGCTTCTCGACCAGGGCCACCAGCTCGGTGACGGCGTTGTGGCCGGATTCGGGAACCGGCGCGCCGATCAGCACCTCGGTCCCGCCGGTGGCGTCAACCAGTTCGGAGATCTCGTTCGCCACATCGCCGGCCCGGACCAGGACCCGGACCGAAACGTCGCTCACCCCGGTCTGCTTCCTGGTCAGCTCCAGTTGGGCGTTCAGCAACCAGGCCAATTCGTCCTCGGCCAGCTCCAGCATGACCCGGTCGATGTCGCCGAAGGTGGCGTCCCCGCAACCCGGCCCACACCATGACGTGCCGGTAGGCCATGGGTATCCGGCGGCTGGGCTGGATCCGGTGGGCCACCCAGGCCAGCCCGTAGAACAGGACCGCCCGCAACACCAGCACCGCCACCACCCCGAGCAGCACCGCACCGAGCTCCCGCCACAGGGTGCTGAGGGTGATCGTCAGCCCGATCACCAGGAACACCATGGAGTTGACCAGGAACGTCAGCAGCTCCCAGAAGTGTTCCAGGGTCAGCCTGGTCGCCGGCGAGGTGTTCTGCAGACCGAGGTTGCCGACCACCAGCCCCGCGGCGACCACGGCCAGGATCCCCGAAAGGTGGAAGCCGCTGTCGCCGAAGATCCGGCCGAATTCCTCGGCAAGGAGGAACGAGCCGTAGGCAACGGCCAACGTCGTCGAGGTCTCGATCAGCGGATCGTCGTCGACAGCCGTTTCGGCGCTCCCATGGCCTTGAAGAAGGCGATCACGGCCACCGGGTCGGTGGCTGAGATCAGCGCCCCGAAGGCCAGGGCGGCGGCCCAGGGCAGCCCAAGGGTTGCGTTGACCAACCAGCCGAGGACCAGGGTGCCGATGGCGGTGCCGACCAGGGCGAACAGCAGGATCGGGGTCAGGTCGGCCCTGAGCTTGGACCACGGGAGATGGAGGGTCGCCTCGAACAGCAACGGCGGGACCAGCAGGGCCAAGATGAGATCCGGCGAAACGTCGACCGCCACCAGGTCGCCCAGTGCCGAGGCTCCGAAGCCGGCGATGACCAGGGCCACGGTATAGGGGAACCGGACTCGCGCCGCCAGCACGGCCACGCCGGCAGCGATTGCCAGGAGCACGACCGCGGCGATCTCCTGGCTGATCAGGGCACTCTCCGCAGCCTCGGCGCCGAGCAGCAACCCCATGGACACGGTGGCGGTCATCGAAGCGACGCTACTCGGCCGCTTCGCCGAGAACCTCCGCCAGTGCCGGGTGGACGAAGAGCGACTCAACGAGATCCTGGACCGTCAGATTGGCGCTGACCGCCAGAGCCAGAACCGAGATCAGTTCGGCGGCGTGGCGGCCGACGATCGAGCCGCCGAGCACCTCGCCGGTGGCGGGGTCGGAAACGATCTTCACGAAACCCCGGGAGTCGTTGTTGATCAGAGCCTTGGCCGAGACCGAGAACGGCACCTTGGTGACCCTTATCTTGCGGCCCTCGGCGAAGGCGTCGGCTTCGGCAACGCCGACGTCGGCGATCTCGGGGTCGGTGAAGATGGCCGATGCGGCCTGGTCGTAGTCGATGTGCCGGTGGGGCCCGTTGTGGAGGCCCATGGCGTGCTCGGCGATCTTGCGGCCCTGGGTCGACGCCACCGATGACAGTGGCAGCTTGCCGGAAAGGTCGCCTGCAGCGTAGATGTGATCCACGTTGGATCTGCAGTTGTGGTCGATCGTCACGTAGCCGTGGTCGGTTTCGAGACCGGCGTTCTCCAAGCCGAGGTTGTCGCTGTTCGGGATCGAGCCGATGGCCAGCAGCACGTGGGAGCCGACCGCCACCCGGCCGTCGTCGCAATGGACCTTCACGCCGTCCTCGGTCCGCTCGATCGACTGGGCTCTTGCCCCCATGAACAGCCGGACCCCCCGATCGAGGAAGCTGTGTTCGAGCACCGCCGCCACCTCGGGATCCTTCTCCGGCAGGACCTGCTGCCGGGAGACGATCAGGGTCACGTTGGAGCCGAAGGAGTTGAACATGTGGACGAACTCGACCCCGGTCACCCCGGAGCCGACAACGATCAGGTGCTCGGGGAGCTCCGGGGGTGGGTAGGCGTCGCGGGTGGTCAGGATCCGCTGCCCGTCGACGTGGGCCCAGTCGGGAATACGTGGCCTGCTCCCGGTGCTGAGCACGATGACGTCGGCATCGAGCACCTCGGTCCCACCGTCGACGGTGGTCACCTCGACCTGGTGCTGGGAAAGCAGCCGCCCCTGGCCCTGCAGGAGCCGCACACCCTGACTCTGGAGCAGGTCGGTCACCGAGCGCTCCAGCCGATCTCCGATGTCTTGGATCCGGCTGCGAAGGGCGTCGAAATCGAGCAGGACATCGACCTTCGCCAATCCCATCTCGGTGGCGTCGTTCATCATCGACATGGCGCCGCCGGTGGCGATCATGGCCTTGGACGGGATGCAGTCGAGCAGGTGGGCCGCGCCGCCGACCAGGTCCCGCTCGATGAGGGTGACCCTGGCCCCCAACCGGGCGGCATGGGTGGCGCAGGTGGTGCCCCCCGGGCCACCGCCGATGATCACGAAGTGTTTTGCATTCGCCGGGAGGCCGGTTTTCACGTTCACCACATCACTTTCTCGGTCACGTTCTCGGGAATGGCCGGCCGGTCCCGGCGGCTCGGTCACCGCCGGATGCTGATGCCGGGCTTCCCGTCCGGGGAGAGGCTTCGTCGCCTCGACCATCGTGGTCCGCCGCCCCACTGTAGACAGGAGCCGAGCCGCGCCGACCGGCGAGCTCACCGCCCGCCGGTTCGGCGGTGATCGTCGACTGCGGTGCCCGCCGGTCCCGGGCCGCAATCGACCAGCTCCGCCGGGGAGGCGGCGCTCGGGCCGGTCGGGGACTACCGGTCGGCCAGGACCGGGTGACCGGTCAGCTTGGCGTAGACGTCGATCAGCTCGTCGGCGGCCGCATCCCAGGAGTAGCCGACGGCCTGGCGGCGGCCGGCCTCGGCCAGTTGGGTTCGCAGCCCATCGTCCTCCAACACCGACAGCAAGGCCCCGGCCAGGGCCGAGGGGTCACGCGGTTCGACCAGCACCGCCGCCCTGCCTGCGATCTCCGGGATCGCCCCGGCCGAGGTCGACACCACCGGCAGCCCGGCGCCCATGGCCTCCAGCAACGGCAAACCGAACCCCTCGTAGATCGAGGGGTAGCCAAGCACCTCGGCGCCGGCCAGCAAATCGGCCTTGACCGGATCGCTGACGTACCCGAGCCGCGTGATGCGATCAGCGACCCCCAGGTCACCGATGACCGAGTCCAGCTCATCGGCTCCCCACCCGTCGGCGCCGGCGATCACCAGCTTCAGATCGGGGATGATCGGCCAGATCGCCGCCATGGCCCTGACCAGGGTCACGTAGTCCTTGCGGGGCTCGACCGTCCCGATGGCCAACACATACGGTGCCCCGATCAGCGATCGACCGCGGGCGGCGCTGCCGTCGGCGGTCGGCTGGTAGCCGTTGCGGATGACATGGACCCGGTCGCCGTCGATGCCAAGCTCGGCTTCGATCTCCTCGGCCACGAACGAGGAGACGGCGTGGATGTGGGCCCCCTCGGCCACGGCCCGGGCCAGGTGCCGCGGATAGTGCTGGCTGTGACCGTCGACCAGCTCGGGGAACCGCCATGCCGTCAGGTCGTGAACGGTGACCAGCCTGGCTGCGCCATCGGTCGGAGGCACGACGTAGTTCGGTCCGTGGACGAGGTCGAACCCCTTGAGCCGGGGGCGGTCGAACCGCCGCCACCCCTCATGGGTCAGCCGGGCCGGGAGCGGCAGCGGCCTCATCTTCCAGCCCGGTGGGATCACATCATCGAGCCTGCCCCGGCCGCGCCAACTGACGATCAAACCGGTGAGGTCGACCGATGGGTACCGGGGCAACCGTGATGCCAGCTGTCGAACCATCTGGCCGACCCCGGTGGTCGACCCGAGGAGTGCGGTGACGTCCATCGCAACGCGGATCGGGGGGCGATCGTCGGTGAACACAGCAGAACGCTACTCAGACATCGGCCGCCATCTGCGGATGCTGAAACGTGATGTTTCCTCATGTTTCTTGTTGAAAGATCAAGATGCATGGCTCGGCTAGTGATCAATGAACGACTGATTCGCCCGTAGAATCCCATCAATGGAGAGCGGCCCGACATCGACTAATCTGGAAGACTTGATACCAAGCGATCCCACGCCGCCTGCCGGTCCCGGTTCGGGCCCGGTTCACACCCAGCCGTCATCGACCGGGGTCTCCTCTCCCGCCCTCTCGGCGGCCCCGCCGATGGCCATCGAGGTCGATGGGGTGTCCAAGTCGTTCAAGATCGGGGCTGAGCCGGCCAAGACGTTGAAGGATCGCCTGCTGTCGTTCCGCAGCCATGAGGGGCAGGTCGTCCAGGCGCTGTCCGGCGTCGACTTCCAGGTCGAGCAGGGCGAGTCGTTCGGCATCCTCGGCCACAACGGGTCGGGCAAGAGCACCCTGTTGAAGATCATGGCCGGCACGATCCGGCCGACCGACGGACGGGTTCGGGTCCACGGCCGACTGTCGGCGCTGCTGGAGCTGGGGGCCGGCTTCCACCCCGACCTCAGCGGTCGGGAGAACATCTACCTCAACGCATCGATCCTGGGATTCCCCCGCCAGGAAGTGGATCGGATCTTCGACGAGATCGTGTCGTTCGCCGAGCTGGAGGAGTTCATCGACCTCCAGGTCAAGTTCTACTCCTCGGGCATGACGGCCCGGTTGGGTTTCGCGGTGGCGACCAACCTGGAGCCGGACGTCCTCCTGGTCGACGAGGTCCTGGCCGTGGGTGACGAAGCGTTCCAGCTCAAATGTATGGAGCGGGTTCACCGGTTCCGGAGCATGGGCCGAACGATGGTCATCGTCAGCCACGGGCCGGAGCTGGTCCGAGAGCTCTGCGATCGGGCGCTGGTGCTGGAACGGGGCCGGATGCTCCATGTCGGCGATGTCAGCGAGGCCATCGAAACCTACCGGGCGGCCCTCCACGACCCGAGCACACGGTCGATGGCTGCCACGACGGGGCGGGTCGACAACAGCGGCGAGCCGGTCGACAGGGCCACCGAGGAGGTGACCGAACCGGTCACCCTGCTTTCGGGCCGGGTCATCGACGCCAACCCCGAGGTTCCGTTCATGCCGGGCGAGCGAATCCGAGTCGTGGTCCGGTACGCCATGACCGAACCGGTCGAGTTCCGGATCCGGTTGGCCCTGCGGAGCCAGGACAACATGGTGATGATGAACCGGTCGACCACCGACGTGCTTGACGAGCCGCTGCCGAGCGAGCCCGGTGAGGTGGAGCTGCAGTTCGCCATCAACGACCTGCCCCTGCTCGACGGCACCTACCGGTTCGCCATCGTGGCCGAGACCCCGGACGCCGGCCACGTCTACGACCGCATCATTCCCCCCGCGGCCGAGTTTGCGGTCAGAGGTCCGGACCCCTCGTTCGGCCGGGTCGACATGGACATCTCGGGAACGATCATCACCGATCCGGACCGGGCCGACCATGACCGAGCCCATGATGACGACGGGGCCGGGGCCGTGGCGACCGGCAAGGGTGGTTCCGGCCCGGCACTCGACGTGCGGGCGCCGGCCGATTCGGTGGGCCTGAGCGGTTGAGTCGATCGGGCGCCCTAAAGGCGCTCGGCGAACGAGCCCTCCAACCGGGCGAAGACCCGAAGCCCGAAGAACAGCAGGATCACCGCCGCCACCGCCGACACCACCATGTTCTGCAGGTACCAGCTGGTCGGTCGCAGGAGCAGCGTGAATTGCTCCTGTTGCTCGGCCGAGAAGTTTGTGGGGTTGTAGAGCACCCGCTGGAATGTGATCACCAACGGGGTGATCGGGTTCAGCATGGCCAACCACTCGGCGCCGACCCCGAACCGGTCCCGGATGGCGTTGCCGATGAAGTCGTAGGGGTAGACGATCGGCGTGAACCAGAACAGGGCCAGGAAGGCCAGCTCCAGGAAGTGCTGGACGTCACGAAAGAAGACGTTCAGCGCAGCCAGCATCAGGCCCAACCCGACCGCCATGGTCAGGGTGATCACCATTGCCGGGACCAGCAACCAGATCATCGACCATTCCGGCGACTGGCGGAAGACGGCCAGGCCGATACACAGAATGGCCAACCTGCTGAGGAACGGCACGATATTGGACGCAACCGCGGCCACCGGCAAGATCTCGCGGGGAAACCAGATCTTCTTCACCAGCGGCGAGTTGGCAACCACCGAGCTGGTGGCACCGGTGGTCCCGGCCGAGAACAGATCGTACACCAGCAGCCCGGCCAGGAGATTCAGGGCGTAGCGGGGCACCCCGCTCGGCAAAAGGAAGGTGAACACCAGGCTGAAGATGGTGAGGTAGAGCAGGGGGTTCATCAGGTTCCAGGCCACGCCCAGGATGCTGTTCTTGTGGCGGACCTTGATCTCGCGGCGGGTCAGATTGACCAGCAATTCCCGGTGCCGGACCACGTCCCGAAGCCGGCTCAGCGGGTTCGGTGAGCGGAAGCCGGCCTCGACCAGGCCGGCCCGGCCCGGGGGCGCGGCGGCGTTTGATCCACTGCTTGCGGCGGTAAGCATGGAGCCAAGCCTATCGGGTCACCAAGAGCGGCGATTCGATGGTCTGGTGGAGCGGTCTGGGTCGGGTCTACCCTTCGAACATGGCTGAAAATGGGATCTCCGAGTGGCAGCAGCGGGCCGAAAACGAACTCCGTGGGCGGCCCGTGGACGAGCTCGACGTGACGACACCGGAGAAGATCACGGTCAAGCCGCTCTACACCGCAGCCGACCTTGAGGGGATCGGCCATCTGGACTCCCTCCCCGGCGAACCGCCGTTCGTCCGCGGCCCCCGGGCCACGATGTACACCCACCGTCCGTGGACCATCCGCCAATATGCGGGGTTCTCCACCGCCGAGGAGTCGAACCGGTTCTACCGGGACAACCTGGCCGCGGGCCAGATGGGATTGTCGGTGGCATTCGATCTGGCCACCCATCGGGGGTACGACTCCGACCATGAGCGGGTGGTTGGCGACGTCGGCAAGGCCGGCGTTGCCATCGATTCGGTCGAGGACATGAAGATCCTGTTCGACGGCATCCCGCTCGATCAGATGACGGTGTCGATGACGATGAACGGGGCAGTGCTGCCGATCCTGGCCTGCTACGTGGTGGCCGGTCAGGAGCAGGGGGTGGCGACCGAGGACCTGGCCGGGACCATCCAGAACGACATCCTCAAGGAGTTCATGGTCCGCAACACCTACATCTATCCACCGGAACCGAGCATGCGGATCGTGGCCGACATCATCGCCTACACCGCCCGCAACATGCCGAAGTTCAACTCGATCTCGATCTCCGGCTATCACATGCTCGAGGCCGGCGCCCCGGCCGACCTCGAACTGGGCTACACCCTGGCCGACGGGCTGGAGTACGTGCGAGCCGCCATGAACGGCGGCCTCGACGTCGACGACTTCGCCGGCCGGCTCAGCTTCTTCTTCGGGATCGGCATGGACTTCTTCATGGAGGTCGCCAAGCTCCGAGCCGCTCGGCTGCTGTGGTCGGAGCTGATGGCCCGGTTCGAGCCAAAGAACCCCCGCTCCTCGATGCTGCGGACCCACTGCCAGACCTCCGGCGTGTCGCTGACCGAGCAGGACCCGTACAACAACGTGGTGCGAACCACGATCGAGGCCATGTCGGCGGTGCTGGGCGGTACCCAGAGCCTGCACACCAACGCCTTCGACGAGGCCCTGGGCCTGCCGACCGAGACCAGCGCCAGGATCGCCAGGAACACCCAGCTGATCCTGGCCGAGGAATCCGGTATCACCCGCTCGGTCGATCCGCTGGCCGGCAGCTACTACGTCGAGCGGCTCACCGCCGATCTGGCCGACCGGGCCCGGGCGGTCATCGCCGAGGTCGAGGAGCTCGGCGGGATGACCGCGGCCATCGATCAGGGCCTGCCGAAGCTGCGGATCGAGGAGGCGGCGGCGCGACGCCAGGCCAGGGTCGATCAGGGCACAGACGTGATCGTCGGCGTCAACAGGTATCAGGCCGAGGACGCAGGCACCGTCGACGTGCTCGACATCGACAACACCGCAGTCCGCGAGGCGCAGATCGCCCGGCTGGAGCAGGTCCGGGCCTCTCGCGACGAGCAGGCCTGCCAGGACGCCCTCCGGCGGTTGACCGAGGCCGCCGGCAGGGAGGACAACCTACTGGCGGCGTGCATCGAGGCCGCTCGGGTCCGGGCCACGGTCGGCGAGATGTCCGATGCCCTTGAGGAGTCGTTCGGCCGCCACCAGGCCAAGACCCGGATGGTCAGCGGCGTCTACGCCTCGTCCTACGACGGTTCCGACGAGTTCCGGTCCATCCAGGGCCTGGTGGAGGATTTTGCCGCCCGCCACGGTCGCCGGCCTCGGATGCTGGTGGCCAAGATGGGCCAGGACGGCCACGATCGAGGTGCCAAGGTGATCGCCACCTCGTTCGCCGACCTGGGCTTCGACGTCGACGTCGGCCCCCTGTTCCAGACCCCGGCCGAGGTCGCCCAGGACGCGGTGGACAACGACGTCCACATCGTCGGCGTTTCCTCCCAGGCCGCCGGTCACAAGACGCTGGTACCGGAGCTGATCGAGGAGTTGCGACGTCGGGGTGCGGGAAACGTGGTGGTGGTGTGCGGCGGGGTCATCCCGCCCAAGGACTATGATTTCCTGACCGCGGCCGGCGTCTCGGCCATCTTCGGTCCCGGAACCAACATCATCGAGGCCGCCGAACAGGTGCTCTCGGTGACCACCGGCTGAGCCTGACCCCCCCCAAACCAACCGTGCACCATCGCCCCCCGCAAGTTCCGTGAGCTCCGACCTGGCCCGTTCGATTCTCGACGGCGACCGCAAGGCCCTGGCCAAGGCGATCACCCTGGTCGAGTCGACCCGAGCCGATCACAACCTCGAGGCCGAGGCGTTGATCAACGAACTGCTGCCGGCCACCGGCCGCTCGATGAGGATCGGTGTCACCGGTTCACCCGGCGTTGGCAAGAGCACCTTCATCGACGCCTTCGGCTCGATGGTGGTGGCCCAGGATCGCCGGCTGGCGGTCCTGGCGGTCGATCCGTCGAGCACCTCCCGCGGTGGTTCGATTCTCGGTGACAAGACCAGGATGGCCTCGCTCGCCTCCGACCCCGCCGTTTTCATCCGACCCTCACCGTCATCGGGCACCCTGGGCGGCATCGGGCGTCGAACCAGGGATGCGGTCCTGCTGTGCGAGGCGGCGGGCTTCGACACCGTGTTGGTGGAGACCGTCGGCGTCGGCCAGTCCGAGACCACCGTGGCCACGGTGACGGACCTGTTCCTGCTGCTGGTCGCCCCCGGCGGCGGCGACGACCTCCAGGGCATCAAACGTGGGGTCATGGAGCTGGCCGACCTGGTGGTGGTCAACAAGTCGGACGGCAACCTGGCCCTGTTGGCAAAACAAACCGAGGCCGACTACAGGTTGGCTCTCCATCTGGTCCGCCCGAAGCGGACGGGCACCGAGACCCCGGTGGTCCGCTGCTCGAGCACCACCGGTGCCGGCTTGGACGAGGTGTTGGCCACCCTGACCGGACTGCACCGGACCATGACCGACAGCGGCGAACTGGCCGCACTGCGTCGGGCCCAGGCGGTCGGGCAACTGGAGAACGAGGTCCGAGCCTCGTTGTTCGCCAGAGCCAGCGCCGACCGGCGATTCGCCGATCGGCGGGCCGACGTCGAGCGGGCCGTGGCCGACCAGGAACTGTCGGTCACCGCCGGGGCCAGACTGCTCATCGAGCTCCTCGGTTGGACCGAGCAATCGACCGAAGCCACCTGAGCGGAAGCGAGACTCACAGAGCGGCCAACCGTTCGAGGTAGTCGCCGTAGCCGCTCTTGCACAGGGGTCGGGCCAGCGCCAACAGCTGGTCCTGGTCGATCCAGCCCATCCGCCACGCCACCTCCTCGACACAGCCGATCTTCACCCCTTGACGCTGTTCCAGCACCCTGACGAACTCCGAGGCCGCCACCATCGAGTCGAAGGTGCCGGTGTCGAGCCAGGCCAGCCCCCGGCCGAATCGCCTGACCGAGAGCTCGCCGGCTTCGAGGTAGGCCAGGTTGACGTCGGTGATCTCCAGTTCCCCCCGTGCCGAGGGTTGCAGCCCTCGGGCCACGTCGACCACCTGCTTGTCGAAGATGTACAGACCGGTGACGGCCCAGCTCGACCGCGGGTCGGTTGGCTTCTCCTCGATCGAGTTCGGCGTGCCGGATCGATCGAAGCCGATGACCCCGTATCGCTGTGGATCGGAGACCTCCTGGGCAAACAGCGTGGCTCCCGACACGTCGCTGACCGATGACTGGAGCAACGAGGCCAAGCCGCCGCCGTAGAACAGGTTGTCGCCGAGGATCAACAGGCAGCCGCTGCCGGCCAGGAACCGTTCGCCGATCAGGAATGCCTCGGCGATCCCTCTCGGCTCGGCCTGGGTGGCGTAGGCGATGTCGAGACCCCACTGGCTGCCGTCGCCGAGGAGCCTGCGGAACGCCGGCTCGTCAGCGGCGGTACAGACGATCAGGATCTCCCGGATCCCGGCCAGCATCACCGTGGACAGCGGGTAGTAGATCATCGGCTTGTCATACACCGGCAGCAGCTGCTTGGACACGGCGATCGTCAGCGGGTGGAGGCGGGAGCCGGTCCCGCCGGCCAGGATGATGGCCCTCACCGGTCGACGAGGGGTCCGGCGGTACGGGTCACGGCACCGGTACCGCCGAACTCGATGCCGACCCCGATTCGGACCGGAGGCGGCGGGCTGTCGGTCCGGTCGAGCTGACGCGACACCCGGCGCAGCGACTCCCGCCACGGCGGCAGGGTGTGCCCGTAGGCCGCAGCGAAGGCATCACTGCTGATCCGTGAATCGGCGGGCCGTCTGGCGGCCAAGGGGTACTGGCCGGTGGTGATCCGGTCGAGCTCGACTCGATCCCTGGTGCCGTCGAGCCGGAGGATCTCGTCAGCGAACTCGCACCACGTGGCATCGTCCGGTGCGGCAACGTGGAATAGGCCGTTGTGCCGTAACCCGGCACGGATGGCGACCACGATGGCCGCGGCAAGATCATCGGCTGCGGTGGGGCAACCCCGCTGGTCGTCCACCACCTGGAGCACCGGCCGGCTCCGGCCGAGCTTGCGGATCGTCCTGACGAAGTTGGAGCCGGTGCTGCTGTAGAGCCACGAGGTCCGCAGCACCAGGGCATCGTCGAGCTGGAGGGCGGCCAACTCACCGGCCCGCTTCGACCGACCGTAGGCACCAAGGGGGTTGACCTGATCGTGTTCCCGGTACCAGCCGCTGGCGGCTCCGTCGAAGACGTAGTCGGTGGAGAGGTGAATCAGGCGGGCGTCGACCGCGGCCGCCGCTTCGGCGATCGAGACCACCGCCCGGTGATTGACGCGGTTTGCCACATCGGGCTGGGCCTCGGCCCCGTCCACCGAGGTGGAGGCGGCGGCGTTGATCACCACCTTCGGGCGCCATCGCTGAATGTAGGTCCTCACCGCACCGTGGTCGGTGATGTCGAGTTGGTCCCTGGTGGCCGGTAGGACGAAGGTGCCGACCGGCCACTCCTGATTGACCAGTGCCGATCCCAGCTGGCCCTTGGCCCCCAGGATGAGAATCCGGTCGAGGGCCGGCCGGTCGGCCGAGACGTCGGTCGGGCGATACCGGTCGCCGGGGTGCTCGGTGGTCGAATCCCGGTCGTCGCCTGCCACGTCGCCGGCTGCCCCGTCGCTGGAAGGCCCACTCTTCGGAGACCCACTATTCGAAGACCCACTATTCGAAGACCCACTATTCGAAGACCCACTATTCGAAGACAATGCCCTGCTCCTTCAGTTCGGCCAGGCTCAGCGCCGTGGCATCCTTGTCGGACAGGACCGCCCGGGTCGGATCGACCGGCCAGTCGATGGCCAGTTCGGGATCCAGCCAGTTCAGGCTCCTGTCGGCCGCCGGGTCGTAGTGGGTCGTGACCTTGTAGGCCACGACCGTGTCGGGCTCCAGGGTGCAGAACCCGTGGGCGAAGCCCTCGGGGATCCAGAGCTGGTTCCCGCTCACCGCATCGAGCTCGACGGTGACATGGTGGCCGAAGCTCGGCCCATCGGTCCGCAGGTCCACCGCCACATCGAGGGCCCGGCCTGCGATCACCCGAACCAGCTTTGCCTGGGCCTCCGGCCCCATCTGGAGGTGTAGTCCCCGAACCGTTCCCACCGATCTCGACAGCGAGTCGTTGTCCTGCACGAAGCGCACCTCGAGCCCGACGGCCTCACAGAAACTGCGCTTGTTGAAGGTCTCGCTGAAGTACCCTCGTCGGTCCTCGAATCTCGTCGGGGTGATGAGCTTGATGCCGTCGATGGCCAGGTCTTTGACGGTTGGTGCGGTCATGGGGCCAGCCCGATCATGTCGCAGGCTCCTCGATCGGCGCCGCGGTCAGCCGAGGCCGGGGCCACAGCCTCGGCAGGAAGTCGATCAGCCCGGCCCGCCGCTTCTGCTCGGTGACGAACGGGTCGGGGGCCGGGTACTCCTCGGACTGAGGGGCCAGGTGATGGGGATTGTCGTAGGGGTCATCGGTGATGACACTGCGCCAGCGCTCGTGGAGCAGGGCCAGTTCCCGGTCGTCGATCTTCGGGTCCCGGCTCGAGGCCTCGTAGTGGGTCAACACGATCTCGGGATCGACCACGGTCCGGTGCCCGAGGTCGTCGAGCTTGAGGCACAGGTCCACGTCGTTGTAGCTCGATGGGAACTCGGGCGAGAAGCCACCGACCAGGCGGAACTTCTCGGCCGAAACAGCCAGGCAGGCCCCGGTCACCGCAAGGCAGTTCTGGGGAACCAGCAGGCTGTCCATATAGCCGGGATGGTCGGCCGGACATCGTTCGTAGCGGTGGCTGGGGTGCCCTCCCCTGGTCCAGATCCCGGCGTGTTGGATTCGCCCGTTGCCGTAGTGGAGTCGGGCCCCGACCGCCCCGATGTCGGGTTGGAAACCGTACATGGTCAGCCGTTCGAGCCAGTTCCCGGTCTCGACCACGGTGTCGTCGTTGAGGAAGACCAGGAACTCGCCGGTGGCGGCGACCGCACCTCGGTTGCAGGCGTTGGAGAAGTTGAACGGGCGGTCATCGCGGCAGAAGCGGATGGTCGGCTGACGGTTTGGCGGGTGGGCGTCGACGGTCGACAGGACCTGGGCCGCCAAGTCCGGTGGCGCCCCCGGCGTGACGACGAGCACCAACTCGTAGTCGGGGTGAGACGTCTTGGCGATCACGCTGTCGATGGCCTGGAGACACAGCACCGTGGGGCGGCCATCGATCGTCCGTTGGGAACCGTTGGTCGGCATGATGATGCTGACCGAAGGCGGGGAGACCAGCTCCGGATCGAAGCGGATCAGGTCATCGCCGGCTGCGTCGGCCCTGACCCGAGCCGGAAAACCGGTCTCGTCGAGCAGGCGCTGGGCGGCCGCGGCAGCGGACACCGGGGCATTGGGTACTTGGGCAATGACCGTGCTCGATACCGGCTGCGCCGCCGACTCGCCGGACGCCGCCAGCGGCACCAGGAACAGCAGGTGGGGAATATGGGCGATGGTCCCGCTGAGGGCGGTCATCGTCATGGCCGACTCGTGGCTCGGTGGGGCGGTGATGGTGGCATCGATACCGGTTGATCTTGCCGATGCGCTCTCGGCCACCGACCGGGACACCAGGAACATCTCTCCCAGATACATCTGGGCCCGGAGGCGGTCCGGTGAGTACCCGGGGCGGTGGTGGGGCTCGGCCAGCCGGACCGGATCCCCGGTGCGGTACCCGGTGCTGTCGAAGTAGGCGAAATCGACGCCGGGGTTGTGGACGATCATGTCGTGGATGACGTCGAACGCGTCGACGGCCAGCATGCAGTCGGCCGGGACGAAGACCAGGTGCTCGGCGCCGGTGGCCTCCCAGCTCTCCACCGGCCGTGGCCTGCGGGTTGCGGCACCGGCATCCGGGGTGGGCTGGGGGCCGCCGGGCAGGCCTGAGGCGTCAAAGCTGGGCTCCCGGCCGACGTCGCCGCCCCGGTCGACGACGACCACCTCGGTCCAGCCGTCGAGATCGTCCCACCGCCGGTCGAGCGCTGCCGGTCCGGACCGGCCGGACGGGTCGGATCGTTCGGGGCAGATCACCAGCGCCACGGTTGGCGTCCCGTCACCGGTCACGGGCTGGTCACCGATCGACGGATCGCCCCCAGAAGCTGTCGAAACGCGGTGCCGGGTCCCAGCGGTCGGCCGGCCGGTTCCACGCCCCCGCTGCCCCCGCTGCCGGCGTCGTCGCCGAGCCCGGTCTCGCCGGTCGGCTGCTGCTCGACAAGGATCTCCTTGAGCTGGCGCAGCTCGGTCTCCCTGACATGGAGCCGGTACAGGACCTCCTGGGTCTCGGCCTTGGCCTGGGCCGCCACCGCCCTGGCCCCCAGCACGGCATCGACGGAGTTCAGGCTCTTCTCCTGCTCGATCCGAAGCCGACGCCGAAGGTCATCGATGACCGCCCGGGGGTCCGGTGGCGTCTCGTCGGCCGGACCGATGAAGCGGCCCTCCGATGCGATGCGAGGTCGATCGGACCGGCTGGTCTCCGGCTCGGTCTCACCGATCAGCATCGGAGCGGGCCGACGCCTGTCGACCCCGTCGTTGCGACCGGCCATCAGCGCACCTCCTCCAGCAGCCCAAGCCTGGCGCCTCCGAACTCGCGGGCCATCAACGGCTCCCACCACCCCTGGTTCGCCAGATACCAGTCGACGGTTTCGGCCAGGCCGGCGTCGAAGTCCCGGCGGGGACGCCAGCCGAGCTCGGAGCGGATACGGGAGCTGTCGACCGCGTATCGCACATCGTGGCCCGGTCGATCGGTGACGAACTGGATGAGGCTGCGACGGTCGAGCGAATCGCCGGCCGCGGCGCCGATCGCCTCGCAGATCAACTGGACGACCTCGATGTTGGTCCGCTCGCTGTCACCGCCGATGGCGTAGGTCCGGCCGGCCGAGCCGCGCTCCAGGACCGCCAGCAGTGCCTCGGCGTGGTCTGCGACATGCAGCCAGTCCCGAACGTTGAGCCCCAGCCCGTACACCGGCAGCTCCTCGCCCCGCCAGGCCTTGATGATCATCAACGGGATCATCTTCTCCGGGAACTGGAACGGCCCGTAGTTGTTGGAGCAGTTCGTGACCGAGATCGGCAACCCGTAGGTTTCACCCCAGGCCCGGACCAGGTGGTCGGACGCCGCCTTGGTTGCGGAGTACGGCGAGCGGGGGCTGTAGTTGGTTTCCTCATCGAAGGGACCGTCCCCCGGCTCCAGCGAGCCGAAGACCTCGTCGGTCGAGACGTGCACGAAACGACTGAACCGGTCACCCAAACGGCGGCAGGCCTCGAGCAGGTTGAAGGTGCCGATGATGTTGGAGTCGACGAATACCTGCGGGCCATCGATCGAGCGGTCGACGTGGCTCTCGGCCGCCAGGTGGAGCACCGCATCGGGGCGAACCGCGGCCACCACCTCCGAGATCGACGGTTCGTCGGCCAGATCGCAGCGGTGAAAGGTGTACCGAGCCGACTGCGATGCGGCCTCGACCGACTCGGCGGTCGAGGCGTACGACACCTTGTCGACGTTCACCACCCGATGGTCGGTGTCATCGATGAGCTTGCGGACAACGGCGGAGCCGATGAAGCCCAGCCCTCCGGTCACCATCACGGTCATCGGTCCGCCGCTTCGGTTCATCGGTTCGGTCACGATTGGTTGCTCCTGTCGTCCACTGGGTCATCATCGCCGCCGGTCTCACCGCTGTCGGTCTCATGACGACCGCTCCCACCACTGTCTGTCTTGGCACCGTCGGTCTCGGTGGCCCGGCGTTCGGTGGCCCGGCTTTCGGTGGCCCGGTCGGTGCCGCCCGCCCCTGGCCGCACCGGCTCGTCCAGTCGGCGGTCCAGTTGGGTCACCGCATCGATGGCCGCTCGTTGCAGCTCCTCGACCCGCCTTGCCACCGGCTCGATCTGCCAGTTGGTCAGCCGCTCGACGGCCCGCTTGACCGGGGCGACACCGGGCCGGGCCGAGGTCGGCTGCGGTCGATGGAGGTGGCCCAATGCCAGCAACGGATCCACCGGCCGACGATCGATGGCCGAGCCCGGCCCGAGCTCGGCGGTGGCGATCTGATCCTCCCTGGCCCTGGCGACGATCTGCGCCTGGAGATCGTTCCGATCGGGGTGGCGTCTGTCGACCCGCCACGGCGAGTCGTCGCTGGCAGCGGACCCCGCTGCGCCGTCGGCCCCCGCAGGATCGGTCGATGGGTCACCGGTCCCGCCACGTTCCTCGACGTCGGCTGCGGCCGACAGCTTCTCCATGGCGATGGACAGCTCGTCGACGTCGGCGAAGAAGAGCGTTCCCGGTGGCGCCTGATCCCGGAGCTGGGGTAGGTCCGATGCCAGGATCGGGGTCTCGAACAGGCGGGCCCGCTCCACCACCCCCGAGGACCAGATCTCCCGATACGGCAGCACCACTGCGTCGGCAGCCTGGAGCCAGAGGTCGAACTCCACGTCGGAGACAAACCGTTGGTGCAGCGTTGCAGCCGGCACCGCCGCGGACTGGCGGGCCAGCCGATCCACGTAGTCGGTGATCTCCGGTTCGTCGACCCTGGCCGACCCGACGATGTGGAGCCGGGCATCGGTGGCCGGCAGCCGCTCGATGGCCTCGACCGCCAGATCGAATCCCTTGTGGTGCTGCAGGAACCCGATGGCGACGAACAGGAAGTGGTCCTGGGACAGCCCCAGTTCGGCTCTGGCCTCGGCCGGCGACAACACCACCGCAGCCCGGAAGTCGCGACCGTGGTCGATGACCTCGATCAGGTCGCCGATGCCGAGCAGCTCGTCGAGTCGGCCCCCCTCGGCCGGTGTGTGGACGGTGACCCGATCGGCCTGCTCGAACGCCAGCCGGGCCGCCCGCCGTTCCAGGGGGTTCTGTTCCAGCGGTCCGTACTCGATCTCGTGGATCCTCAGGTCGAGCGAGGTCGACCTGGCCAGTCCGGCCAGGCCGGCCCACACCGCAAGCCGGCGGGCGGCCGAGCCGCAGCCACCGAACAGCATGTCGGGTGCGAAGTGGATGATCGTCCGGTCGTAGGTCTTGGCCTTGGCGGCGAGGCGAACCATGCCCCTTGGGCCACCGAGGCGAAGATGCCATCTGGCCGCCGAGGGCAGCGGCGACAGCACGTCGACGTCGGCCCACGGTTGCCGGTTGCTGCGCAACTCCCGCAGTTCCTGGATGGCGTAGGTGGCGATGCCGTCCCGATAGGGGGCGAACGGGCTGACCATCAGGGTTCTCATGTCCGAATCCCGTCGTTTGACCGGCCGACCGATGGGTCAACGGCATCGTCCGCCGGTGGATCGACCAGTCGCAGCTGGGGTCGTTGCCCCGGCAGCCAGGCATCGAGCGATGCCTCCATCCGGTCCAACACGTGCCGGAGCCGGTACCGCTGGAGCACGTAGTCCCGCCCACCACCGGCAAGCGCCCGAGCTGCCTCCGGCTCGTCGGTCACGAAGTCGAGGCATTGGACCAGCTCGGCCTCGCCGTCGTAGGTCAGACCAGCAGCGGAGTTGGCGAGATGCCAGGCCACGACGTCGCTGGCCCGATTGGCGATCACCGGTGTGCCGGCCAGCAGCGCCTCCAGAACCGTGCGTGAGAACGACTCCATGGCGCTCGGTTGGAGGTAGGCGACCGCCCCGGCCATGGCATCGTCCCGCCGCCGCTCCGAGAGCAGGCCGACGTCGACGGTGTGGCGTTCGGTGCCGGGCGGCGCAACCACCGACCCGACACCGGAGGTCACCAGCGTCAGTGCCGGCTTGCCCCGCCGGCCGCGACGTCCCCGGTGATAGCGGGCGAAACCGAGCAGCAGGTCATCCCAGCCCTTCCCCCATTCCCGTCGGCCGCCGAAGTACACATAGGGCCCTTCGATGCCGTGCTCGGAGCGAAAACCGTCCGGGTCGTAGCCGTCCGGCACCTCGACCGACGCCCCGACGATGGTCTGTCTGGCCGGCAGGCTGTAGAGCCGTTCCGCCAGCCGCCGCTCCGGCTCGGTGAGGAACCACAGGCCGTGCACCCCTTCGATCATCGACCGGAACAGCTCGAGGTAGGCCGGGGGCTCATCGTGCAGGCAGGGCATGATGATCGACCGTTCGGGGTGGATCCGGCTCACGGCGAAGGTGGTCCAGAACATGTAGGGAGCGAAGACCAGAGCCCGGTAGTGGTGCCCGTTGTCGAAGACGTGATCCCACAGTCCGCTACACCGCAGGCTGTCGTTCATCCACAGCTGCTGGTCCTGGATCGAGACCCGCTCGCCGGCCAGGATGCGATCCCCGATCCGGTCCCTGGCCGTACCCGGCGTGTCCCGTTCGGTCTCGAACCGGCGGATGACCAGCCGTCGGCTGCCCGGTTTCTCCTCGTTGAAGGCCCCGCTCGGGTACTCGTTGGCCCAGGTGAAGTGGTCCTTGGCGCAGGTGGTGAGGATCTCCACGTTGTGGCCCCGCTCGGCCAGGCCCCTGGCCACGTCGGCCAGGACGGCCTCGGCCCCGCCAATGACCTCCCGACCGAATCGAGGGGGTACAAAGGCGATGGTGTCTGGCCGAATGGGATGGGCTCGCAGCCCTCGATGGGATCGCAAGCCGCTATCCGACGTCACTGAGCTCACCGTCGAGGCGGACCTGGAGGCGAGGATCGGTGGCGGCACCGGGGGCCGAGGTGGCGTCGATCGCCTCCCGGTACCAGTCGTAGGTCGATGCGATGCCGTCGGCAAGGTCGATGCGGGCCCGCCAACCGAGGCGGTTGATCATCGTGACGTCGAGGACCCGCCGAGGCATGCCGTCGGGTTTGGTGGTGTCGAAGATCATGTCCGCCTCCGGGTGGACCACGTCGCGGATGGCGGCCGCCAGATCCCCGATGGAGTGGTCGACACCGGTGCCGACGTTGATGTGGCCCTCACCCTCGAAGTGATCCATCAGGAACAGGCAGGCATCGGCCAGGTCATCGACATGGAGAAACTCCCGCCTGGCCTTGCCGGTACCCCAGATCTCGACCCCGGTCTCGCCTCGGATTTTCGCCTCGTGGAACTTCCGCATCAGGGCCGGCAACACGTGACTTTGGCGGAGATCGAAGTTGTCGTTCGGGCCGTAGAGGTTGGTCGGCATGGCGGTGATGAAGTTGCAGCCGTACTGCTTGCGGTAGAACTGGCACAGCCGGATACCGGCGATCTTGGCCAGGGAGTACCCCTCGTTTGTCGGCTCCAGGGGTCCGGTCAACAGGGCCGCTTCCGGTATCGGTTGGGGGCTGAGCCTTGGGTAGACACAGGCGCTGCCCAGGTACAGCAGCTTTCGAACCTCGAATCGGCGGGCCGCCTCGATGACCGTGGCGTGGATCATCATGTTGTCGTAGAGGAACTCGGCCTGCCGGGTTGAGTTGGCCATGATCCCGCCGACGGTGCCGGCGACCAGGTAGACGTGGTCCGGCCGGTTGGCGTCGAACCACCGGGCTACCGCCGACTGGTCCCGGAGGTCGAGATCCCGGCGGGGGACGGTCAACACGTTGGTGAATCCCTCGGCCGCCAACCGTCGGCAGATGGCCGAGCCGACGAGGCCCCGATGGCCGGCGACGAAGATCGATGCGTTGAGGTCCTCCACCGCCCCATCGGCCGGCCGGTCGCCTGGTTGCCGACGGCTGATGGTCGATCCCGGTTGGCCACCTCCGACGGTGGCGGGATCCTTCGATGGTGGCGGGCTCATGGCGGTCCTCCTGATGTGGGGTCTGACGGGTCGGCGGTGGTCAGCGCCGGTGCAGCGGTGTTCATGGTGGTCATGGTGGTCATTGGTCGGCGCCAAGGGCGACGGCCAACTCGGCCGCCAAGGCCAGGTCGTCGATGAGCAGCAGCCGGTCCGCCGATGCCGCCAGCTCGGCCGGTCCCGGGTCCACCTCGAACACCCGCCGGTGGATGGCGACCGCCCTGGCCCGACGTGACTCGTTCGACCGGTAGAAGGCGTTGGCAACATCGGCCGGTGCGGCCCGGCCACCATCGAGCAGGCCCAGCCAGTAGGCCCGGCCCTCGGGGTCGGGATCCCGGCCCAGGATGCTCCGGTACAGTGCGGTCACGAAGCTGTCGTTGGTTCCCCCGGAGCGCTTGACGTACTCCGGCGACCCGTAGAAGAGCGTGCCGAGGTGCTCGTACTTGAGCCCCTGGGCCATGGTTGTGACCCAGTATCGCCTGCCATCCCCATCCGATGGCCTGCCCAGTGCGGCCAGGTACAGATCGTCGATCAGCTCCCCGGCAAAGTGTTCGCCATGGGCCAGTTCGTCGGTGAGCGCCAGTCGGGGGCCGGTCCGCAACGCTTCGCCCCACCGCTGCGCCTCCGCCGCGGTCGGCGCTCGACCCCGCAGCCGTTGGAAGGCGACCTCGACGAATCGGGCGATCGATGCCGGATCGCGGTCGTCGATCGCCACCCCGCCCCTGATCAGCGGGCCGAAACCGAACCAGTTCGACTTGAGCCCGAACCGTCGACGAGCCTGATCGCCGTCGACGGTGATCGATCCCTGCTCGAAGCGGTACTGCACCGCCACCGCCCGACCACCGTCGGCGCCGAGCCCGTTTCGTTCCACGACCCTGATCCCGGTGATCGGGCCGAGATCGTAGGCCTGTTCCAACGAGCTGAGGTCGACGGTGACCCGCCACCGGGCGTTCCGGTTTGAGGCAACCGAGTCACCGGCGTCGACGACGGCCGGGAAATCCCCGCCCGCGGTGTGGCCGCCGGTGCTGGAGGAGAATTCGGTCCTGGCCACCGCTCCCCCGGCGGTCAGCCTGACCACACCGGCGGTTGCGGCGATGGCTTCATCGGTCCGGGGGTGGGTCGAGCTCCGCAGACCGGCACCCCGAGTGGTGTAGCGGCCGTCGTAGACCTGGCAGGTCGTGGTGTCGCAGGTGTCGGCGTACCCACCATGACGGGAGTCGCCGGCCAGCACGTAGGAACGAGCCGCCACCGCCTGCGCCTGGAGGGCCGCCGCGTCCCATCCGGCGGGCACCTCGTTCGGGACGACCCCCCGCAGGTACTGCTCCACCGAGACCACGTTGATCGTGTGCTGTCTGCCGCCGGAACTGGTGGCCCACAGCTCGCCGTCGTACCAGGTCCGGTAGGACGGACCACACACCTCGAGCAGGCCGGACTGGCCGGCGCCGCCGGCTTCGACCGCGATCCTGACCAGACTCCGTTCAACCGGCCCCTCGTCGGTCCACGGCCCGGCACACCCGGGGGCGGTCGCCACCGTCATCGACCCGCCGTCGACCGTCAACCGAACCGCCCCGGTCAGCCTCCGCAGTGTCGAACCGTCGCCGGCCATGAGGTGCATGGTGCCGCTGGCCACGGCCACCGTGGTGGGCCGGTTCCGCACCGACACCAGGTCGACCCTGACCTGCCGGGGGTCGACGACACCGGGAATCGGTGCCTGCCCGGCGGTGGTTCCGCCGTAGTAGTGGTCGAGTATCTGCGACGCCGACCAGCCGAGGTTGGTGGCATAGCCCAGCGCACCGTACTGGCCCATGCCCCGACCGTGGCCCCAGCCGCGACCCTCGATCACCACCGTGGGACGGCCGTCGGCCGCCGCCGCCCGATCGGGCAGGACGGGGCCGAGCAGGGCAGCCAGAACGATCAGTACGAGCCAGCCTCGCAACGCTCGACCACCGGCCAACCGGCCGGCCGAGCGCCCCCCGACGCCGCTGCGGTCCTTGGAGCGCGTCGGGGTTCGGCTCGTTGGCCGGGCAGGTACGGGGACGGTGGTCGATCGTCGAGCGGATGTTGTCGGGTTCATGAGAAAGGCATCGGTGTTTCGGGGGCTGGAAGTTGAGCGGACGGGCTGGACGGGCTGGACGGTGCTTGTCGAGGAACGAGTGGCCGCTAGGGCGCGGGCCCGTCGACAACGAGGCGGTAGTAGTTCGGCGACGCCGCCATCTCGGCGGCCACCTCGGCGTCACCGGCGGCGGCCAGTCGTTCGGCCCAGGCATCGCGCTCCTCGGTGGGCAACGACTCGCCGAAGACCCGGCGAGCCAGGCGATCGGCCCGGTCACGCCGCGATTCAATGGAGGCGTAGAACCCGTTGGCGACATCGGGCGGGGACGCCGGGCCCGACGTCAGCTCCCGCACCCAGTAGGCAAGACCCTCGGGGTCCGGCGGTCGTCCAAGGAGGACGTCGTAGAGGTTGGTGACGTAGGCCTCGACCGAACCGGCCCGACCGGCGTACTCCGCCGACCCGTAGAAGTAGGTCCCGAGCTCCTGGAGGTGCAACCCGTCTTCGATCTGGGCCAGCCAGTAGGCCCGGCCCTCGGGGTCGGGTTCCCGGCCGAGGGCTTGACGATACATGTCGTCGACGACGCCGCCGGACCAGGCTTCGGAGCGGGCCAGGGTCGAGGTCAGATCCCGGCGCTTCCCACCCTGCTCGAGACCGGTCACCTCGAGATCGGTTTCGACCAGGCTCGGTTCCCGGCCGACGAACAACCGGTACACCGCATCGACGAAGCGGGCATCGTCGCCGTTGACGAACGCCGGACTGTAGACCGAACCGACATTGGCCAGATCGACCGCATCGCCGGTCGAGGTGCTGGTGGAGACGGGGAAGATCAGTCGGGCCCCACCGAATGGCCACAGCTGCCCCTCGGCGTCGAGGACCCAGCCGCCGGGGCCGGCCTGGGCGGCGGCGACGGCCAGGACCGCGGCCGGCGGCTGCACCCGATGGCCGGCGTCTCCCACCACCCCGAACCCGTACAGGCGACCGCCGCTGTCGAGCACCCAGCCGCCGCCACCGGGGACGAGATCGACGTCGACGGCCGCCGCACCGGCCGACGGGCCGGCGATGGAGACCGGCGGGGCCCCACCGATGGAGAGGAGGGTCCCGTCGGCGACGAGCACGTAGCCGATGCCTGCATCGTCGATCGACGCCGCAACCGGTGCGGCGGCCGTCGACGACGGGGCCAGATCGCCGACGCCACCGAACCCGGCCAGCCGGCCGCCGGCATCGAGGACCCAGCCGCTCTGGCCGTCGCTGCGGACGACGATGTCGACCGCTTGAGCAGCCCCGGCCGGCGGCTGGCCGATGGCCGGTGCTGCACCGAAACCGATCACCTCGCCGGACCCCTCGAGCAGGTAGCCGCCGGTGAGGTTGCCGCCGACGGCGATGACCGGCTCGGTGCCGGACAGGCCGGCCGGCGCCTGCGACCATGGCGTCGCCGATCCGGCGGGTCGGACCCCACCCCGGCGATCGGCGACGACAAAACCCGGACCGTGGCCGTGGGCCCGCCAGTCGACGAATCGGTACGGCAGGCTCAGATCCCGGCCACCGGCCAGGCGGGCCGGCAGCTCACGAACCAGCGCCATGGCGTGTCCCCCGGGGCAGCTGGTCACGCCGAGGTCCCGGTGCCCGAGAACGGCCGGGACATGGTGCCACGAGTCGCCTGCCAGCCGCAACGGCTCGGTGTTGGATCGGTTGCGGAGCCAGGTCCGGCCGGCGGGATCCACCCCGTGGATGCCGAGCTTCCACGCCGCCAGCGACTCGACCGCAGAGGTCGCGGCGGCCGAAGGGGCGGCGGCCCGGGGGCGGGCACCCTGGTGGTGCTGGCCGAGCAGGGCCACACCGACGGTCGAGGTGTTGAACCCCCTGGCGTGGCCGCCGACGACCGAGGCCTCGATGCTGCCGGTCCTGGTCTCCCAGATACGGCCGAAGCGGTCGACGACGAAGTTGTAGCCGACATCGCACCACCCGTTGATCACCACATGGCTGTGGTAGATGGCCCGGAGGAGATCGTCGACGTCGGACTCGGCATAGCTGTTGGTGGTGACGGTGTGATGGATGACCATCGCCCGGGTGTGATCGGCCACGGACGGACCCTCGTCGCAGGCGGACTTCTGATAGTCCCATTCGGCCGCCGCCCACTGCTCCCGGGGGATGATGGGAGGTTGGGCGGCGGCCGAGGCCACGCCGGCGGCGACTGCGCCGGCCGGCGAGAGATCCGGTTCGATCTCGCTCGAACCGAGGAAGGTCAACTCGAACGACGCCGCCTCGCCGGCGACGACCACGAACTCCACATCGTCGACGTCGGTACCGAGCCAGATGGGCCCGGCGGCCGGGGCCGGCTCGCCATGACCCTCATCGCCGGGCAGGGCGTCCGGGCCCTCGTCACCGTCGATGGCGATGGCCTGCCATTCACCGACACGGTCACCGCCGGTGGTCCGAACGGCCAGGCGCAGCGGACCGGTGCCATGGACGATGGCCATGGTTGCGTCGGCGGGGACCGACTGCACGGCCCCCACGGTCGCCGTGCCGGGGTCGAGATCGCGACTCTGGTCCCCCGCGGTCAGCACCCCGGGCGCTGCTCCGGCGAACCCTGGGTCCGGGACCTCCTCGCTTTCGCCGTCGGCCGGTACGGCCAGATCGGGCACATCCCAGCCAGACTCGAGCGAAACCGTCACCGTCCGGGTGGCCGGGCCGAACGGGTCGCTCGACGGTGACCCACCATCGAGTCGCCCCTCGGCGACCGGGTCGGGGCCACCGACCGGCGGCGATCGCAGGCCGCTGACCACGCCGATCCCGACCGCGAAAAAGCTGGCCCCGGCAAGGGCCAGCAAGGACGGAAGGATCCATCGGCGGCGGGATGGGGCGGCGGCGCCCATCGAATTGCTGATAGTCGAAAAGTAGCCCGATATTGCGACGTTGCGACGGCAATCAGACGGTAAAACCGCCCAATTTCAGCGGGTTTTCGTGGCCATGGATGCCGAAGCATCCGGCCGATTGTCGAGGCGTTCGAGGCTCCTAGGCCACCGCTGCGGTGGACATCTGGGGCTGGCAAAGCCCGTCCAACTCGGTGATCTTGATCAGGTCGCGGTTGGCGTAGGTGACCTCGTTGTCGGGGTCGATGTTGAGTTTGTATTCCCGGAAACTCATCTCCAGCGCATCGAAGGCCAGCAACCTCCCCCGGAGCGAATCGCCCAGATCGAGCAGCACCTTGATGGCCTCCAGCGCCTGGATCGAGCCGATAATGCCCGGCAGCACACCGAGCACGCCTGCTTCGGCGCAGCTCGGGGCCAGTTCCGGCGGCGGCGGCTCGGGGAGCAGGTCGCGGTAGGTGGGGCCGGCGAGCGGGTCGAAGACCGTGATCTGCCCTTCGAAACGGAAGATCGAACCGTGGACAACCGGAATGCCGAGCTTGACCGACGCGTCGTTCAGCAGGTAGCGACTTGGGAAATTGTCCGCCCCGTCGATGACCACATCGAAGCCGGGGAGGATGTCCATGATGTTGTCGGCGCCGAGCCGGGTGTCGAACGTGATCACCTCGAGGTCGGGATTCATGGCGGTGAGTGTCTTGCGGGCCGAGTCCACCTTGCGCTCGCCGATCCGATCCAGGTTGTGCAGGATCTGGCGTTGCAGGTTCGACTCGTCGACCACGTCCATGTCGATGATGCCGATGGTGCCGACACCGGCCGCCGCCAGATACAGGGCCGCCGGTGACCCGAGACCACCGGCGCCGAGCAGGAGCACCTTGGAGTCGAGGAGCTTGCGCTGCCCCTCCTCACCCACCTCGGGCAACAGGATGTGGCGGCTGTACCGGTTCCGCTGATCGGCGTCCAGTGTCTTGGGGGTGACCCACGATCGACTTTCATCCTTCCAGCGGTTGAAACCCCCGTCCATCGACGCCACGTTGGTGTAGCCCAGATCGGCCAGCGTCTTGGCCGCGAACGCCGAGCGAACGCCGCCGGCGCACATGACCACCAGTTCGGTGTCCTTGTTGGGGATCCGGCTCTCGACCTGGGCCTCCAGGTTGCCCCGGACGATGAGGACGGACTCGGGAACCACCCCCTGGGCGGTCTCGTCCGGCTCCCGGACGTCGAGCAGCGTCGCCCCCTCGGCAATGGCCGCCTCCGCCCCGGCGGGGTCGGTTTCGGTGATCGCAGCCTTGGTGGCGGCCAGCATCTCTCGGAACGTCGTCATCACACACCTGCCCTGACCGGGACCATGCCCGGTCGATCTCTGGTCGGCGTCGGCCGCCGGGAGCAAAACCCTACCGGTTAGGTCGACAATTGAGCCAACCGCGGGCACCGGACCGGTATTCCCTCGGCCGACCGGCAGGCCGCGGACGGTATTCCCTCAGCCGACGATGCGGGGCAGGACGTGACTGATCGACCCCTGGACCACCACGTCTGCAATATCGTCCATCTCGGTCGGACTCCCGTTGACGATGACCACCTCGGCTCCCGCCGTCTTGGCAATGGGCACGGCGCGGGCGACGGGGAACACCGAGAGCGTCGATCCGACGGCCAACAACAGGTCGCAGGTCGCCGCAGCCTGGTTGGCCCGCTCGATGTCGGTCGCCACCAGATTCTGGCCGAAGCTGATGGTGGCGGACTTCAGGATCCCCGCACAGCGTGGGCAGTCGGGGTCGTGGTCTCCCTGCCGGACCCGATCGAGGGCCTCCTGCATCGGTGCGCTGTAGTCACAGCTCATGCACACGACCTCCCGCACGTTGCCGTGCACCTCCACGATCCGGTCCGGATCGGAGCCGGCGGCGTGGTGCAGGCCGTCCACGTTCTGGGTGATCAGCAGATGCAGTTTCCGCCTCGACTCGAGCCGGAGCAGGGCCAGGTGACCCGGATTGGGCTCGGCGGCCCAGACCGGGCTGTCGAGCCGGGACATCCAGGCCCGCCGCCTGACGTCCGCATCGGCCAGGTAGTTGTGGATGGTGGCCTGCTTCTCCGCTCCCGGGTTCTTGGTCCAGATCCCCTGCGGTCCCCGGAAGTCCGGGATCCTGGAATCGGTGGAGATCCCGGCGCCGGTGAGCACGGTGATCCGTTCCGCCCGGGTGATGCGGGCCGCCGCATCGGCAAGCGACGGATCGTCGCCGCGATGATCGCCCGTCTTGCGATTGTCGATGTCGTCGTGGCCGTCCACGGTTTTGACGTTAGCGGTGTCACCATCGGTTGTGGAAAGCGGGAGGCAAAACCGAATCGGCCGACGCAACCGTGATTTGCCACTCTATGCTTTCAACTACACATACATCCCCTAACACCCCGTCGATTGCAACAACGTTCATCCGGAACGTGATGAACGACGACGAACCGTGACCACCAGCCACGAGCTGGGGCAAGGAGTGAGTGATGATGTGTTCTGATACCGGCGGACCGACGCCGGAGGACCGTAACGGCAACGAGTCGCAGCGACCGCAGCGTGGCCGAACCGGACCACTGGCGGGCCAGGGCGACAGGCGACGCGACCCGGCGTTTCCCGAGGACCTCATCCGGGTGACGGCCTGGCCCGATCCGGTGCTCGATCGCCTCGGCCATGATCCCCGGTCGGGCTATGTCGAGCGATACTGGCTCTCCATCCTGGGGCCGTCCTGCCTGCTGCTGTTGCGGCGCCTGGCCGCCGAACTGGAGCAGCAACCCGACGGCTTCGAGATCGAGACCGCCCAGTGGGCCTCGGAACTCGGCATCGGGATGAAGGGCGGCAAGAACGGGCCGTTCTGGCGGGCCGTCGAACGGGGCTGCCGGTTCGGAGCAGCCCAGCGCAACGGCAACCGGCTTGCGGTCCGGCGGCGGCTGCCCCCGCTCACCGCCCGCCAGGTGGAGCGGTTGCCGGCACCGCTGCAGGATGCCCACCACCGCTGGGCCGAGGCTCGCCTCCAGCGCGATCGGCGGCCGGCGGTTGTCAAGTGGTCGCCGTACCGGGACGAGCCGGGCCCTGGCCGCCAGGTGCCAGAGCACGATCTCGAGCACACACTGGACGACGCCGCATGACCAGCCGACGATCGCTGCCGATCTGACGGCTCCGGGAACGATGGGCACCCGCCGGCCCGTCGCCACCTGCCTCCATACCCGCAGTCAGCGGCCATGCCCGGCGGCGACAGCCCGACGGGTGGTTCCGGCTCCGGTGCTCAGCAGGCGCCGTCGCTCTTGAGCACTGCGGGGACCGTCTTGAACAGGATCGACAGATCCACCAGCAGGGACCAGTTGTGCACGTAGTACAGGTCGAGCCTGGTGTACTCGGCGAACGACGTGCCACTTCGGCCGGACACCTGCCACATACCGGTGATACCGGGCTTCACCTGGAGCCGGGCGTGAAGCGCAGCATCCCATGCCGCCATCTCCGCCTTGAGAGCCGGACGGGGCCCGACCAGACTCATCTCGTTGCGCAGCACGTTGATCAGCTGGGGAAGTTCGTCGAGCGAGGTCTTGCGGATGAAGCGCCCGATCGGGGTCACCCGGGGATCGGCCTTCATCTTGAACAGCGGTCCATCCCCTTCATTGTCGGCAACAAGCTCATCGAGCAGCTCCTCGGCGTTGACCACCATCGAGCGGAACTTCAACACGTCGAACGGTTCACCACCCCGGCCGACCCGCTCCTGGCGGAAGAACACCGGTCCGGCAGAGGTCAGCTTGACCCCCAGCGCCACGGCGGCGAACACCGGGGCCAGCACCAGCAGCGCCGAGACCGTGATGGTCAGGTCGAACCCCCGCTTGGCCCGGCCGCGCCAACCCTCTCGGGGCCTCGGCTCGATCCAGGTCGCAACGCTGGGGCCGAGGTTTCGGGTCGCCAGTCGATCGGTGGAGATGTCGGACAGGTTGGAGGCGAGGTCGACCGACAGACCGGCCTCGAGCAAACCTCGAACCAGGCTGTTGGCCGTCGGTCGATCCAGCGACGACTCCACAACGACGACCCCCCGGGCGTTGGCCTTGCGGGAACGCCCCAGCACCGTGGTCAGCAGCTCCTCGGCACCGGCGCAGTGGCGGGGATCGAGCTGGTCGAGGATGGTGTGCGGGCTGGATCGATCGGCTTCGATGGCCTCCCGGAGCTGGCGACCCTCGGCCTCGCCTGCCACCAGGATCGATGCCCACAGGCCGTGGCCGGCCTTGCGCCGCTTGGCGAACCAGGCTCGAAGCCCTTCGCGACCGGCAGCCACCGACATCGTGGTCGATCCCAGCAACAGGGTGGCGGCCCGCAGGTCAATGGCCACACCGGAGACCGCGGCCACGCCGGCGAGCATCAGCATCGCCCGGATGCCACTGCGGCCAATCCTGGCGAACTCCTCACCCCGGTGGGTGGCGAGGCGGGCGTTGTAGAGCCGGAATGCAGCCATCCAGGCCCACACCAACAGGCCGTACATCGCACTCAGCGGCACCGACGGCGCCAGGTCACCGGCCAGCCACCGGGCCACGACGAGCCCCAACACGATGGCCCCGAAATCGCAGCTGACAACCAGAATCCGGCGCTGGATTGCCAGGACCCGGGACTCGGCTCGGCGATCCGACTCCCGTCTCGAATAGGTTGTTGTGGTCGCCGCCATCTCGAACTCAGCTCTGATCGGCCTGGGAGACTATCTTCGGCGTCGGGCTCGACCATCCTTAGAAATCGACCGGCCTGGCGGCTGCCGGCGGCCGGCGCTACCAGTTGGCCAGGGTGTCGAGCAGCAGCCGAACACCGAACCCGGTGCCACCCTTGACGGTCACCCCCCGATCGGAGTCGGAGTGGGCCGAGAGGCCGAGGTCGATGTGAGCCCACGGCGTCTTGTCTGTGAACTCCTTGAGGAACAGGCCGGCCACCAGTGCCCCGCCGTAAGGGCCGGAGCCGATGTTCTTCAGATCGGCGACGGTGGAGTCCAGCTGGGACCGGTACTCCGGCGGCAGCGGCAACCGCCAGATCTTCTCACCGGTACGGTCGGAGGCCGCCTCCAGCCTGCCGGCCAGCTTGTCGTCGGTGGCCATCAGCGCCGCATACCCGGTGCCGAGTGCGGCCGAGGCCGAGCCGGTGAGGGTTGCGATGTCGATGATGGCATCGGGCTCCGCCTCGGCCGCGACCGAAAGGGCATCGGCCAGTACCAGCCGACCCTCGGCATCGGTATTCAGCACCTCGACGGTCTTGCCGTTCCTGGCGGTGAAGACGTCGCCGGGACGTTGGGCGTTCCCACCGGTCATGTTGTCGGTCAGCGGGATGTAGCCGGTCACCGCCACCGGTACGTCCATCGAGGCCAGCGCCGTCATCGAGGCCAGTACGGCAGCGCCGCCGGCCATATCGATCTTCATCGTCATCATGCCGGTGGCGTTCTTCAGCGAAAGGCCACCGGAGTCGAACGTGATCCCCTTGCCCACCAGGGCGACCTTGGCCTTTGGTTTGCGGTCCTTCGGGGTGTAGCTCAGAGTCAGGAAACGGGCCGGGTTCTCCGAACCCTGATTGACGGCCAGCAGGCCGCCGAGCCGTTCCTTCTCGATCTTGGCCTCGTCCCACACCGACACCCGGACGCCGGTGCCCGAAGCGGCCCGCTTGGCCTTGGCCACGAAGGCCTCGGGGGTCAACGAACCGCCTGGTTCGTTGCCGAGATCACGGGCCAGCTCCACTGCGTCCACGGTGGCGTTCGCCGCCGCCAGGGCAGCCCGCAGGTTGCGGCCGGACGCCACCAGCGTGACCTTCTTCAGCTTGACGGAGCCGGCGTCCTTGTAGGTGGTGTATCGATAGGTGGCGAGCCGGATCCCCTCGGTGGCCGCCGCCACCGCATCGACCGCCTCGACCTTGCCCACCCCGGCCGCCATCGTGCAGGCGACCTGGCTGTGGCGGGACACCGCCCTGGCGTAGGCGGCTGCGGCCAGACGGACCTTGTCGGCGCCGACCTCGGCCGCCGGGCCGAGCCCGACCAGGACCTCGGCCGGACCGGTGCCGGAACCGGCCAGGAAGAGGGTCTGGCCGACCTTTCCTTCGAAGCCCTGCAACTTGGCGGCCCGTTTCTGGGCCGCAGGCAACTTGTTCACGGCGTTGCTGGTGGTTGGCACATCGATGGCGGTGACACCCTTTGGTGCCGAGGCTGCAAGCGTGACGGTAGTCATGGGTGAACAGCTTACGACGTCCGGCGCTTGGTTCAGCCGGTCCGGCGGGCAACGGTCGGCCCCGTGCGCGGCGCGAGTTCTATGCGGTGGGGACTCGTTCCAGCCTGGTTCAAGCCTCGTTCGGGTTCGGCAATTCCTGTTCCAGCGTCGCCGCTGCGGCGAAGAGATCCCCGCGGTCGAAGACGCGCTCCAGGACCGTCCCCGCCTCGAAGATCAACGCCCCACCGTCTGCGCCGTCGGACACCTCGTTCCAGCTCAAAGGCGTCGAGACCGTCGGCCTGCTCCTGGCCCGTAACGAGTAGGGGGCAATGGTGGTCTTGTGACGCGAGTTCTGGGACCAGTCGATGAAGACCTTGCCGGTGCGCAGCGACTTCTTCATCTCCACCAGCACCTTGTCCGGCTGCCGGCGGGCCACCATCTGCCCTGCCGCCAGAGCGAAACTCGACGCATGGCGATGGGTGTGGGGCGTGTTGAGCGGTACGTAGAGCTGCATCCCCTTGGAGCCGGAGGTCTTGACCATCGACTCGAGCTCGAGCGCCGCCAACAGCTCCTGCAACGCCAGCGCCACCCGGCAGCACTCGGTGATCCCTGCGGGCTCGCCCGGATCGAGATCGAACACCACCATGGTCGGCGAATCGAGGTCACCACAGCGGGCCATGGGGCTGTGCAGTTCGAGCGCAGCCAGATTGGCGGTCCACACCAGAGCCGCCGGCTCGTCCAGACGGCAGTAGTCGATGCCCTCATCGCCGTCGCCCGGCCCGAGGGCGGTGCCAACCCACCCCGGCCGGTGACCGGGGCAACGCTTCTCGAAGAACGAGGCCGAATCCACACCGTTTGGCCAGCGCCGCAGCGTGATGCAACGCCCGGTGATGTGGGGCAGCATGATCGGGGCGATCCTGGCGTAGTAGTCGATGACCTGGGCCTTGGTGAAGCCGACGTCGGGGTACAGCACCTTGTCCAGGTTGGACAGGCTCAGCGTTCGTTCGCCGACCGAGACCTCGACCCGCTCACTCATTCGGCGCCAGGAACGCTCGTGGTTTGTCGCCGACACGAGGAGCGGCATGTTGGCGACAGACCACTACATCTGCCCTTCGGGCACCTCAAGATTCTCGGGGCAGCGAAACTCGACACAAAATCACACGTTCGGTTCCCCAAGAATCTAGGCCGATTTGGCTTCTTGGCCTTCGCCGTCGTCCGACTCGGCCGCTGCCGTCTTCGGTTTCGCCTGCTTCTTGCGCGGCTTCTTCTTGGCCGGCTTCGCCTCGTCGGCCTTTTCGCCGTCGGGGGCGTCGGCCTTGCGGGCCTGCTTCGCCGCGCTCACACTGGCCTCGAGGGCGGCGAGCAGATCGATGACCGCCGCATCGTCGGCTGCGGCCGGGGTCTCGATTGTTCGGACCTCGCCCGCCGCCTTGGACTCCAGCAGGTCGAGCACCTGCTCCCGGTAGCTGTCGGTGTAGCCCTGCGGTTCGAACTCGTTGGTCAGCGAGTCGATGAGTTGGCCGGCCATCGCCATCTCCGCATCGGTGATCTCGATGTCCTCCAGCTCCTCGAGACCGGGCACGTCGTCGGCCGCCACCAATTCGTCGGCGTAGACCATGGTCGACATCATCAGCAGCCCGTCGTTGGGGCGGATGGCAACGAGGTACTGCTTGGTCCGCATCACAAAACTGGCGATGGCGACCCGCCCGCTCTCCTCCATGGCCTTGGCCAGGAGGGCGTAGGACTTCCGGGCCAGTTCATCGGGAACCAGGTAGTAGGCCGAGTCGTAGAACACCGGGTCGATCTCGTCCTCGCTCACGAAGTCGGTGATGTCGATCATTCGCGATGCCTTCGGCGACAGGGCGGCGAGCTCGTCCTCGGTCACGATCACGTAGGAATCCTTTGTGACCTCGTAGCCCTTGACGATCTGCTCGTACGGCACCTCTTCGCCTTCGGCGTTGACCCGCTTCTGTTTGACCCGGCTGTTGGTCTTGGCGTCGAGTTGGTTGAAACGCACCGTCTTGCGGCTGACAGCACTGAACAGCTTGACCGGTACCGACACCAGGCCGAAGCTGATGGCGCCGCTCCATATCGCTCTGGGCATGCTGCATCCTTTCGGCTCGGCCGCCCCGGATCTGAACCAAGGGGTTTGGCAACCGGTCTCGATGTCAAGGGTAATCCAGCGGCCACCGTTTGGTCCCACAAACCCGGCCGGTTCCCCTCGGCGGGCCATGGCCCATCAGCGCCGCGGCGATCAGGCCAGCAGGGCCCGGGCCACCAGATCGGTCCCGAAGGCGGTGAGGATGGCGAGGTACAGCAGACCGGTTGCCGCCATCACCGCCGAATACTGCTTCTCCCGCAGGGCGGCAACGGTCGCCCCGACCAACCCGATGGTGGTGACGGCGCTGGCGGCCCAGAACCACCCCAGCATCCCTCCCCACCCATCGTCGATGGAGCCCGAGAGCACCGACGCCATGCCGGTGGGAACCAGGAGCAGCAGCACCTCGGGGACCCAGGTGATGCCGGTCCACCGCACCAGTTCGGAGATCGGCTCCCGACTGAGCCCCGGTTGGACCAGGTACCAGTGGCCGAGCAGCATGGCGTCGCTGACCGCCCCCAGGAAAGCGGCGCCGGCCACGAACCTGGCCACCGCCAACCAGGCGGGACCTCCGGCCGCCAGTGCTGCGGCCACCACACCGATCAAGCCGATTGCCGGGGCGATCAGATCGAGCCGGGGGTCGAACTCGGGGCCGTCATCCTGTTTGGCCGTCGGGGTGCGATCGATCCCTGTCTGGGCCGCCACCCTCGCGGTCCGGGCTTCGGCCAGAGCCAGCTGACCGGCCACCCCGGCGTCCTTGCGGACCACCGACTGAGCCAGGGCCGCCGCCGCGGCAACGGCAACCCCGAGCGCCGCCAGATCCCGGACCGGCAGCGGGTTGAACCGCAGGCCGAACGCCAGCGACCCCAGGGCCATCAGCCCAAAGACCACCCGCAGCAGCCAGCCATAACCCAAGCCGACCTGGCGGTGCCTGGTGGTGACCCACAGGAACGCCAAGCCACCGGTGGCCCACTGCAGCAGCACCGAGGCCGCATCGATCTCGATCACCGGGCGGCGATGCCTGTCCGGTACCCCATTCGATCACTGCCCGGCGCCGGGATACTCGGCCCTCGGGGCCGGAGCCGATGCCCGAGGCCGGGCCTCACGCCTCGACGACGGCCAGGTCGTGGCTGGCGGTGTTCAGCGCCAGCGGGCCGTCATCGGTGCTGACCACGATGTCCTCGATCCGAGCTCCCCACCGATCGGCGATGTAGAAACCCGGCTCGATCGAGAAGGCGTTGCCGGGCTCAAGCGGGGCAGAATTCCCCGAGACCAGGTAGGGGTCCTCGTGGGCCTCCACCCCGATGCCGTGACCGAGGCGGTGCAGGAACCACTGGTCGAGGTCGGACTCGGCCAGCCGGTCCCGGGCCACCTTGTCGACCGATTCGGCCGGTTCGCCGACCCTGGCCGCGGCCACGGCCCGGCTCTGGGCATCCTGGAGGGCGGCATAGGCTTCGGCGAACGCAGCCGGTGGCTCGCCGGTGTACACGCAGCGGGTGATATCGGAGCAGTACCCCGGTTGCCCCTCCGGTTCCCGGGTGGTGCCGCCGAAGTCGCACAGCACCACCTCGCCGGCCTTGATCACCCGGTCGCCGGCGTGATGGTGGGGGCTGGATGCGTTCTCACCCGCAGCCACGATGGCGAAGTTCACAACGGCGTGGCCTTCGGCCAGGATCCGGCGCCCCAGCTCGGCGGACACGTCGGCCTCGGTCCGGCCGATCAGGGGGATCTCCCCACCCTGGAGGGCGGTGGCGATGCGATCGACGCCGGACGCCGCGGCCTGCAGCCGCTCGATCTCGTGGGGCTCCTTGGTTGCCCGCAACGAGCCGGTGATGGCACCGGCCCCGATCCAGGCCGTGTCCGGCATTTCGTGTTGCAGCGAGACCAGGAACCGGCTCCAGGTGTGATCCCCGATGGCCGCCAACCGGGCGCCGTCGGCCAATCCGGCGGCGATGGCGACCGGGTCCTCGGTCTCGCCCCAACCGACGATCGAGAACACCTCGGGCCGTTCCACGACCCGGGGCACCTCGAACCGGGGGATGACAAGCGTGGCCGGCCCGTCGGCCCGGACGACCAGCATCGTGAGCCGCTCGAGGGCCATGGCCTCGTAGCCGATCAGCCACGGCAGGTCGGGGCCGACCGACAGCATCAAGGCGTCGACCCCGCCGGCGGCCATGGCGGTTCTGACCCGATCAAGTCGTTGCTCGAACATGGTGTGATGCTACCCGCGGTGACCACCGGCCGCTGAC
This sequence comes from uncultured Acidimicrobiaceae bacterium, assembly GCA_947259095.1. Classification (GTDB taxonomy): domain Bacteria; phylum Actinomycetota; class Acidimicrobiia; order Acidimicrobiales; family SZUA-35; genus JAHELU01. The sequence continues at coordinate 110,472 of CAMYLA010000001.1, forward strand.
TCCGCCGGGCGGCTGGGCCGGGGGCTCAGGTTCGGTCGGATGCGATCGCTACTCCGGCGGTCGATCGCACGGTCATCCGACCGACCTCGGTCCCGGCCTTGTTGTGGATGGCACGTTCGACCGCTTCGGGCCCGAGCACACCGAGCTCGGCCAACAGCGCCGAGATGGCAACCTCGGCAGCCCGACCGGCCCCGTCCGCCACCTTCAAGGCCATGCCGATGCCGCGGGCAGGCAACGCAGCCATGAACACCCCCTCGGCCCCGGTCTTGACCAGTAATGGCTCGGTGACCTGGCGTCCCAGGGTCACCTCGTGGCGGCCGGTTCCGGAGATCCAGAACTCCTGGCCCACCACGGCGTCGATCAGCCTGGCGCCGGCCGGCCGGGTTGCCTCGTCGATGGCGGAGAGCTGTCCCGGGGTCACGAGCTTGCGCATCGCATCGGCCAGGGCGACCAGCGGGACGGCAAAGGCGGGGATGCCGCAGCCGTCGCGGCCCGGCTCATGGCCCCGGAGCGATTGGCCTGTCAACTGCTCGACGGCCTCGGTCACCAGCAGCTGCACCGGGTGGTCGGGCTCGATGTAGCCTGCCGGATCGACGCCGAGGTGCCTGGCCACCGTGAGGAAGCCGGCGTGCTTGCCGGAACAACAGTTCAGCAGCGGTGACGGTCCCCGGCCATGGCGATGATGCTCGATGGCGGCCTCGGCCCCCAGCGGCACGTCCTCCCCGCAGTCGAGTGCCCCCTCGTCGAGTCCCAGTCGATGCAGCCAGCTCCGGACCGCCTCGACGTGGGGCGGCTCGCCACTGTGGCTGGAACAGGCCAGGACGAGCTCGCGATCGCTCACCTCGTACCGGTCGGCGGCCCCGGTCCGCAGCAGCGGGAGGGCCTGGACGAACTTGAGGGCCGATCGGGCGATGACCGGGCGGTCGTGGTCACCCCAAGCGGTCGAGCGGCCGTTCGGGCCTGCGACCACGGCATCGACGCGGTGCACACTCTCGACCCAGGGACCGCGGCTCAGCTCGACCAACATGGATATGAACCGTACGACCCTTGCCTCGGCGATCCCAACGACCGAAACAGTTGCAGAGACCAACGGACCAAGGACGGACCGGGACATTGGAAGACGAAGGAACGACACCACCGATGTCGGCGGACCTCTGCGGTCCGGCGGCGGCCCACCCGGCCGGCCTCACCGGACCGACCGAGGAACTGCACGACCTGGCGGCCGATGCCTGCCGGACCCTGGCGACCCGGCTGGCCACTGCCGCCGAGCAGCACGATCTCACCCGGCAGCAGCTCCTCGCCGCCCAGCGGGACGTCATCCGGCTCCAGCGAATCGGTGCCGCCCCGAGCCCGGCCGAGTACTGGAAACGCTCTGCGCTGCCACGGGCGGCGCAGCTGGTCGACTCGTCGATGGCCGCCGTTGTCCAGGAGGGCCACCGGCTGGGCGAGGCGCTCGACCGGTTCCTGACCGAGCACGACCGGCGCTGCACCCGAAGCGACAACGGGGCCGAAGCGCAGGCCGTCGCCATCACCGATCGGGCCATCGCCGGGTTGTTCGATGCCATGCCGGCCGTGAACACGATCCACGAGCTTGGAACCTGGTGGCAGCGGCGTCTACGCAGAACCGCCATCATGCGATCGCTGCCGGAGCTGCTGTCCCCCGGTGCCGATGGGGACCGGATCATCGGCCGCAGCGAGATGTCACTGCTGGACCGGGCCCCGTGGTGTCACGGCGACCGGCTGCTCTCGGCCTTCGAGTTGGCCCACGGGGAGATCAGGACCCAGACCGAGTTGGTGGCCGACGGGCTCACCGCCCGGGTCGCCAACCGCAACAGGCGATACCTCAGCCCCGCCAGACGAGTGACCATAGAACTGCGCCGCTGACCGAGCCGTTCGCCGCACCGGTGACGACGGTCGGACCGGGGGCCGGGGCTGGCATGCTGTAGCGTGCATCCGCTTTCCACCGCCCTGTTTCTCCTCGGCTACGGGCTGGCACTCCCGATCGCGGCCCGGCTGACCACGGTGGTCGGGCGCCAGCAGCGGCTGGCGATGCGTGGTCACCAGGCCGGGGTCCTGCTGGCCACGCTGGGTTGGGTCCTTCGAGGCCAGATCCTGGTGGCCGGCATCCATGTGCTGTGGCTGATCGGCGCCTACGCCTGGTTCGAGCTGAAGCGGCCGAAACTGGCTCGACGCTGACCACAACGTCAGCCGCCGGCCTTCAGGTTCGGGCCCTGGCGTGTCAGGGCTGGTCGAGGCGTGCGACGGAGCGGGCGATGGTGCCCGCATGGTGGCTGGAGCGGGTCAGCGGGCTGGCTGCGACATGTCCGAGACCGAGCTCGGACTCCCCGATTCGCCGCAGCTCCTCGAACTCGGCCGGTTCCCACCAACGGTGGATCGGCAGGTGGTGCGATGTCGGCCGGAGGTATTGGCCGATGGTGACGATGTCCACCCCGACCGCCGCCAGGTCGGCCAGGGTCGAGACCACCTCGTCGAAGCTCTCGCCCATGCCGACGATGAGCCCCGATTTTGTGGTCATGTTGCGGTCCTTGGCCCTGGCCAGCACCGTCAACGACCTGGCGTACCCCGCAGACGGTCGGACCGCCCGCTGCAGCCGGGCCACGGTCTCGATGTTGTGGTTGACGATCTCCGGGTTCGCATCGCAGACGGTGGCCAGGGATCGGGCCGACCCGGCCAGATCGGAGATCAGCACCTCGACGCCGACCCCGGGGGTCCGCGCTGCGATGGCCTCGACCGTGGCTGCCACCAGTGCCGCTCCCCCATCGTCGAGATCATCGCGGGCCACCATGGTGAGCACCACAAAGCTCAGTCCGAGCTCCTCCACCGCTTCCGCGATCCGGTTCGGCTCGTCCCAGTCGACCGGGGCCGGTTTCCGGGTGTCGACCAGGCAGAAGCCACAGGCCCTCGTGCATCGCTCGCCAAGCAGCATGAAGGTGGCGGTGCCCTCGTTCCAGCATTCGAAGATGTTGGGGCACCCGGCTTCCTCGCACACCGTGGTGAGCGAAAGCGACCGGGCCGTCGACCGTAGGGCCCGGAAGCTTTCATCGGTGCGCAGCTTGACCCGCATCCACGACGGCTTCCTGGAGCCGATCTCCAAGCCCGGCTGCACACCGGCCTGGTCCAGCCGGCTCTGCAACCGAACCGGCACCCCGGTCGAGCCCGAGCCCGAACCGGCCGATTCGTTCGGTTCGATCGGTTCGATCGGTTCGATCGCCGTCGAACCGGCGCCCGGCGACGACACCGGGCGTCTGGGCTTGACGGGCTCACCCGGACCGTGGCCCCGGCTGAACGGCGCCAGGTCGGTGGCCCGGTGGCGCCACACCACGTCGCGGCGATCGACCGGCTGACCCGGTGCCAGGTTCCCGGCCACCGAATCGATGAGCAGCCCGACCACGGCCTCGGCCGAGGCGTCGACCCCCTCGTTGCGCAGCGACGTGACCCCCATGTCGGCGATGCCGCAGGGCACGATACGGGAGAACCGGTCCAGCTCGACGTCGACGTTGAGGGCGAACCCGTGCATCGAGCGTCCCCGTGACAACCGCACACCGATGGCGGCGATCTTGCGAGGCCTGTCGGTTCCGGCTCCCAGCCAGACCCCGGGGAACCCGGGAAGTCGAGCGCCGGTGAGACCCAGTTCGGCCAGCACGTCGATGATCGACTGCTCGACGGCGCCGACATAGGCCACGGTGTCGGCCATCCCGCCGCCGCGTTTGCCGGGGACCGACAGGATGGGGTAGCCGACGATCTGGCCGGGACCGTGGAAGGTGATGTCACCGCCGCGGTCGACCTCGATCAGCTCGGCCCCCAGCTCGGCGGGCTCGGTCAGCAGATTGGCCCGATCGCCGCCGCGGCCGATGGTGTAGACCGGCGGGTGCTCGACGAGCAGCAGATGGTTCGAGGATCCTGCGTAGAGCCTGCGCTGGAGGTCCCAAGCCTCACGGTACTCGACCGTGCCGAGCCACCGGGCCCGCAGCGGGGCCGGGGCGGCATCCGAGCCCGGCCTCGGGTCCCCGGGAGCCGCAGTCGCCGTCGGAGCCGATGTCGCCGGATTCATAGTGCTCCCAGTTTGCCATCGAAACCCGGCCGGACCGCCACCGGCCAGATGTGACCGATGACGTGGGCCGCCGGGCGAGCCCTCAGCCGAGCTCGGTCTCCCAGTCCCTGGTCTCGATGATCTCCTTGACCCTGGCCAGGAACGCGGCCGCGTAGGCCCCGTCGATGGCTCGGTGGTCCCAGGCCATGGCCAACACACCGACCGAGTGGATGGCGATCGACTCGTTGCCGAAACCGTCCTCGACCACCACCGGCTTGCGTTTCACCGCATCGGTCGACAAGATCGCCACCTGAGGCTGGTTGATGATCGGGAACTGCATCATCGTGCCGTAGCCACCGGCGTTGGTCAGGGTGAAGGTGCCGCCGGAGAGGTCGTCCGGCGAGAGCTGCTTCGATCGGGCCCGGCGGGCCACATCGACGATGTCGCGGGCGATGGACCGCATCCGCTTGCCGTCGGCGTCACGGACAACCGGGGCCAGCAGGCCCTGGAAGTCGAGGTCGACGGCGATGCCGAGGTTGACGTAGTTGTGGACCACCAACTCCCGATCGCCGACCGAGGCGTTGAGGTGGGGGTATTCCCGCAGGGCGTCGATGGTGGCCCGGGCGATGAACGGCAGGTAGGTCAGGCTGAAGCCTTCCTCGGCCTTGAAGGTCTCGCCGTGAGCCTTGCGGACGACCTCGACCGCCTCGTAATCGACCTCGATGGCGGTGAGGGTGTGGGGGGCCACCGACTTCGACATGACCATGTGCTCGCCGGTCCGGAGTCGGATGTTGGACAGGGGCACCACCGCATCCCGGACACCGGGCTGGACGGCGGGGACCGGTGTGGTCGATGGCGCTGCGGCCGGTACCGGGGCTGCCGGCTGCGGGGCGGGGCGGGGCGAAGCGGCGGGAGCCGCTTGCTGGACCGGCGACTCGTCGCCGTCGACCGACGAGAGCTGGTTGGCCTCGATATAGCGCTGGACGTCGTCGCGGCTGATCCGCCCACCGAGCCCGGTGCCTTCGATCATGTCGGCGTCGATGCCGTATTCGGCGATGAGCCGACGGACCACCGGTGACAGCACCTTGCCCTCTGTGGTCGACGGCGCCGGGGCGGCCTCGGCCCCAGCCGGGGCCGGTTCGGCCGCAGCCGGCGCGGCCCGGGGTGGGGCCGCCGGTGGCGGGGATGGAGCAGGCGCCGGTGGCGGGGAGGGTGCAGGTGCCGGTGCAGCCTGGGCCGGCGGGGCGGCCGGTGCTGCTTCGGCCGGCGCGGCCTGGGCCGGCGCAGCGGCCGGTGCGGCGCCATCGCTCAGCACCGCCAGCACCGTGCCCACCTCCACGGTGTCCCCCTCGGGGACCTTGATCTCGGCCAGGGTGCCGCTGAACGGGGACGGGACCTCGGTGTCGACCTTGTCCGTCGACACCTCGAACAGGACCTCATCCTGGGACACGGTGTCGCCGATGTTCTTGAACCACCGCGTGATGGTCCCTTCGGTGACCGTCTCACCTAATTGGGGCATCTCGATTTCGGCCACGATTCCTCGATTCCTGGGTTTCGACTACGGGTGGTTCGCCGGGTTTGCGGAGCGATGTGGTGCCGGCGACCTGCTTCGGGCGGTGCAGCAGATCCTAGTCAGCCCGGACCGGAGTGGGATCACCCATGGAGTGAACGTCCGGTCAACGCCAGCACGCTCTCGCCGAACAGCTCGCTCATCGTCGGGTGCGGCTGGATGAAGTGGGCCACCTCGTCGACCGTGGCCTCCCAATTCACCGCCAGGTAGCCCTGGCCGAGCTGCTCGGTGACCCACGGCCCGACCATGTGGACACCGAGGATCCGGCCGCCGGTTCCGTCGGCCTGCCGTTCGGCGATGATCTTGACCAACCCTTCGGTCTGGCCGACGATCATCGCCCGGCCGTTGCCGGTGAAACGGTGTTTGGACACCACGACGTCAAACCCGGCGGCCTTTGCCGACTCCTCGGAGTGACCGGCGAAGGCGACCTCAGGATGGCAGTAGATGCACCACGGCACCTTGTCGTAGTCGACCGGGATCGCCGCCTCGCCGAGAATGTCGGTGATGGCCAGGATCCCCTCGGCAAAGCCGACGTGGGCCAGCTGGGCGGTATCGATGACGTCGCCAACCGCCCACACCCCGGGCACCGAGGTCCGGCAGTACTCGTCGACCACGATGAATCCCCGCTCGTCGATGCCGACATCGGTGGCTTCGAGCCCAAGCGTCTCCGACGCCGGCCGCCGACCGACCGACATCACGACCGTTTCGGCGGTCACCGTCTCGCCATCGCCGTAGGTCACGGTGACCCCATCGTCGGAGGTGGTCTGGGACTGGACCGCCACCCCGGTCTTGATCTCGATACCCCGCTTGGCAAACGAACGCTCGACGACCCTGGTGACGTCGGCGTCGCAGCCGGGGAGGATCTTCGGGGCGTACTCGAGGATGGTGACCTCGGTGCCGAGGTCACTCATCATCGAGGCGAACTCGCAGCCGATCGCTCCACCACCGATGACGATGGCCGAGGCCGGCAGTTCCGGGATCGACAGCAGCTCGTCGGAGGTGACGATCCGCCGCTCGTCGATGGGGAATCCGTTCAACGACCGGGGCACCGAGCCGGCCGCCAGCACCACTCGATCGGCGCCGATCTCCACATCACCGGACGAGCCACCACCGATGGCCACCGTCCGGTGGTCGGAGCGCAGCACACCGACCCCGTCGTAGACGGTGATCTTCCGACCCTTGAGCAGGCCGGTGAGCCCGCCGACCAGCTGATCGACGATGGCCTGTTTGCGGGAGAGTGTCTTGGCCCAATCCAGACCAAGGGCGTCGGCCTTGATGCCGAAGTCGCCGGCGTGGGCCACGGTGCGGGACACCGCTGCGGTCTCCAGCAGCTCCTTGGCCGGGATGCAGCCGACGTTGAGGCAGGTACCGCCGATCTTGTTCTTCTCGATCAGCGCGATGTTGAGGCCGGCCGAGGCGCCGTACAGGGCAGCGGCATAGCCACCGGGGCCTCCACCGATCACGATGACATCGAAATGCTCACTGGTCATTGGAATCCTCCATCGGGCTGAAGCCGAGCCTATAGGGTTCGCACCGGACGCTGCGCCCATCGATCGGTGCGGCCACTCGGCGCCTGGCGATCGGCGCCGAGGCGTCGGTTGGCCGACGGCGGCGCCGCCGGGAGAGCAGAACGGCGGCCGGCCGAGCTCAGCCGGCGATGGCGAGCTGGAGGGCGAACGCACCGATAATGGCCAGCCCGCAGAGCAGCGACAGGATCAGCAGCATTCTCGTACTCACCAGGCAATCCTATGCGTCATCGCCACCGGTGCAATCACCGGCGGCTCCGACGCTCAGCCCTCGCTCGACCCGGCCATCGGGTCGGGCTTGGCCCTAGGGTGTCCAGCGCCCTACCGGTACGGTGTTGCCGAGGGTCGTCCCGTGCATCGGCGGGCCAACGAGCAAGGAGTTCGGTCAATGGACGTAGCGATTTCTGGAGCGAGCGGTCTCATCGGCAGTGCGTTGGTGCGGGCCCTCGACGGGGCGGGCCATCGGGCCATCAGCTTGGTTCGTGGTCGGCCGGCCGCCGGGGCCGACGAGATCCGTTGGCAGCCCGCCGACGGCGAGATCGACGCCGCCTCGTTGGAGGGCGTCGACGCCATCGTCAACCTGTCCGGGGCCGGCATCGGCGACCATCGCTGGTCCGAGGAGTACAAGGGGCTGCTGGTCACGAGCCGGACCGGCAGCACCTCGCTGCTGGCCACCACCGCCGCGTCGCTCCAGGCGCAGCCGAAGGTCCTGCTGTCGGGATCCGCCATCGGCTACTACGGCTCGCAGGGCGACACGATTTTGACCGAGCAGTCACCGCCCGGCACCGATTTCCTGGCCAAGCTGACCGTCGACTGGGAGGCGGCGGCCGAACCGGCCGCATCGGCCGGGATCCGCACCGCCTTCCTCAGAACCGGCATCGTGATGAGTCGCGATGGCGGGGCCCTGCCGAAACTCTTGCCGCTGTTCAAGCTCTTCCTCGGCGGGCGGTTCGGATCCGGCGAGCAGTACATGTCCTGGATCACCATCGATGACGAGGTGAACGCCATCATCCACCTGCTCGACGCCGACATCGCCGGGCCGGTCAACCTCACCGCGCCCGAGCCGGTGACCAACGCCGGATTCGCCGAGGTCCTCGGCAATGTCCTCGGCCGACCGTCGATGCTTCCGGTGCCGAGCTTCGGGCCTCGGCTGGTGTTGGGTGGCGATCGGGCCGATGCGTTGTTGTTCGACAGCATGCGGGTGGTGCCCGAGGTGCTCGTCGGCTCGGGCTTCAGCTTCTCCAGCAGCGACCTGGAGTCTGGCCTTCGCTCGGTACTCGGCCGATGACAACACGACCCGGTGCCGGGACCGGGTGGCTGCCGGCGTCCCGGCCCACCCCGGAGCCGATACCGTTCGGTGACCAGGAGCCAAACGCCGGGAGGCGACGATGAGCGAACAACGTATTGTCTCGGCCCGGCGAGAGATCGCCGCCGACCCCACCACCATCTTCGACCTCCTGGCCGACCCGGCAAAGCACCAGCTCTTCGACGGCTCCGAAACCGTGGTGGCCGGCCATCCCTCCAATCCCGATCGGCTGTCGATGGGGGCCAAGTTCGGCATGAGCATGCGCCTGGGCCTGCCGTACCGCATCACGAACGAGGTGGTCGAGTTCGATGTCGATCGGGCGATCGCCTGGCGGCACTTCGGCCACCACATCTGGCGCTACGAGCTGGAGCCGGCCGACGACGGCAAGACCCTGGTCACCGAGTCGTTCAACTGGGGCACCTCACGTTTCCCGCCGGTGCTCTACGAGTGGGCCGGCTACCCCAAGAAGCACGTGGCCAACATGACCGCAACCCTGGAGCGCCTCGCCGCCGTGGTCGAGACCACAAACGACTGAGCACTGGGCCGGGATGTCCCGGCGGGGTGGGAAGCCCCTCAGTCGGTGGAGACCGAGACCTGGGGGTAGAACGCCACGTAGTCCTTGATTTCGGCCGCCGCATCCTTCGGCTCGTGGTAGGTCCAGGCCACATTCTCCAGGGTCTGGCCTCCGACCTCCAGCGAGTAGTAGCTCGCCAAACCCTTCCAACCGCAGACCGTCGTGCGTTCGGTTTGGTTGAGATGCTCCCACTGCACCGAGTCGGGCGGGAAGTAGTGATTGCCCTCCACCACCACGGTGTCCGGTGAGTCGGCGACGACGGTTCCATCCACAACTGCTTTGGTCATGCCGGCAACAACCGGGGAACGTCATCGGGCATTCCCCGATTCGTTGGACGACTGTAACGCAATTGGTGAAATCGACTCTGGTTGCAGCGCTTTTCACTCGTGCATACTGGAAGGCGAGGTGACTCCCCCAAGAGGTATGGGATTGCATGTTCTTGTTCGGTCGCACCAAAACTGACCACCGCCCTTCGACCTCGATGCCATCGGTCGACCCGAACGGTCGCGCCGATCTCGGCCGACGGCAATCCTCGGCCGACCACCTCCAGACCCTCGGCCTCCGGCCCGGCGCATCCTGGGACGAGATCGCCGAGGCCCACGCCCGCCTCGTGGCCGACCTCACCCCTGGCACAGGTGCCTCCCACCGGAATGTGGCCTTGGCCCAGCAGTTGCTGGCCGAGGTGAACCAGGCGCTGGCGTCGCTCCGGGTCCAGTCCGTCTCCTGACCACCGGTCGACTGAGGCGCCCGACACCGGCAGATCAGCCTGTGGTTCGGCGGGCCGGTTCAGCTGGTCGGAGTCAGGCTGTCGGGGTTGCCGATGAGGCTCGCTCTAGGCGTGAGATCGTCTTGGGCGATGGTTGTGAATTGGGTGACGGCGAAGCTGAGGGCGAGTGCCAAGATGGCGGCGACGAGGCCGTATTCGACAAGTCCAGCGCCGCGCTGGCCGACCTTGGCACGCTCGTCGTGTTCGGTTCCCAGGCCGACATCGCCTGATTCCACAGTGTGATCTCTCAACGGAGGGTGATCCTCAAGTTGGTTCCCTGCACCGATACCCCGTCGGGACTGCCGAGGGCGTCGGGAAGCATGGCGTCGGGAATGACGAAGTTGCTCATCCCGGACGCAGCTTTGATGTTGTTGATGTTGTTGGCGTCGATGTCGGCCGGGAGGCCCGGTGCGTGCTCGAAGGTGCACCGGCTGCTGTTGCATGATCCGCCGTAGAGGCGGTGGAGGAAGATGGGCGAGAAACGAGCGATCGACAACTGGGTGTTGCCGCTCACCGAGGCGGCGGGGACGGTGACCTGCGGGGCATACCCGAACCGCGGCGAGTAGAGGAGGTCGTAGAGGTCGTGTGCCTGGTCGGCGGCGTCGTTGCGGGTGAAAACCGGATCGGTGCATGGCCCGGTGCAGCCGATGGAGACCTCGGCGAAGCCCATCTTCCCGTTGTCGTCGAAGCTGAGGCCCTGGTGATGGTCCATGCAGCGCAGCATGAGGCTGGTCAGGATAAGGTCCTGGTCGTGATAGGTACTCGAATCGCCGTCGTCATACTGGGTTGTGAGGTGGTTGGCGACGCCGGCGGGAACGAATGAGAGGTCGGCCTGGCCGGCAACGACCTTGAACTGGTTTTTCTGGCACGAGTTCGGTACCGCGCTGGCCGACAGGTCACCAATGAACTCCCAGAGTGGTTCATCGTCGAGCTGGTGGGGTCCGACCGTCGCCGGCGCGCCCCAGCTGAGGTCGTCCCAGCGGGTCAGGAGGGCGTCACGACCGTCGGGAAATCCGTTGCCGTGGAACAGGCCTGCACCGGCCAGGGACGACATGTTGCCGGTCTCGGTCTCGACGCTGTTCGGGAAGAGGGGGTACGGGGCATCGTCGAGCACCGCGAAGCTGTGGTGGGGAGCCTGGTCGATACGGGACAAGCGGTGGTCGAGGCCCATGGCGATGTTCTCTTCGAGGGTGTCAGCGCCAGCCGGATCCGGTGTTGTGCCCATCGCCGAGTTCCCGTATTGGGCGTGGCCGGAGTAGCCGAAGTTGCCGCTCGACCCCCCATGGCCGTCGCAGGGAGCGTCATCGGGCACCGAGCCGGCCTTGACGCAACCGAAACTGCCGGCATCGGATCCGAGCCAGAACGGGAGTACGCGGGCCACCTCGTCCACCCCGGCAACCGAGACCGCCGTATAGTCGAACGACGCGACGCCGAACAGTTGGCTGAACACACCCGGCGTCGTTCTGTCAGGGATTCGGATCCGTAGCGACGAGCCGTCGGCGGCCACGGCGATGCAGTTCGCACCGACCAGCTTGGTCCAGCCGGATCCCAGAACCTCAGCGCCGCAGCTGTCCATTTCGCCGTCTGTCGGTGGGTCGAACAGATTGTCGCCGAGCGACGCTTTCACGGTCGCTTCCACCACCCCGACCGCGGTCGGGTCGGCCGTCAGGTCTTGGACTCCCGCCAATGCGGCGATGTCTGCGCCGGCCTGAGCGTCGGCGCGAAGATTGATCAGGACCCCCATGTCGATGGCCAAGGCGGCGAAGAACACGGTCATGAACATGGTCAACAGCGTGACCACCGTCGCCGAACCCCGCTCCCCCGTCGCCGGCACACCTTCCCAGGGACGTCCCAGCCGCCGTCCACTGGGTCGGGGCACCGGCCCCGGCCACGATCGGCGGAACCTCAGGGGCATGAGACAGCTCCGACGCTGGGAGACCATGTTGCCGGTCGCTCGATCCGGAACTCGATATCGGTCGACAGCGTGCTGGGGAACGATGGAAAGAAGTTGCTCAGGGTCTGATGGGATCGGACCAAGGAAACAACGGCATAAGCGCCGGCATAGGATTTCGAGGCGTCGACGAGGCTGACCTCCACGGTGGTGGGATCGTTGGACGTCATTCGCCGACAGATTTCGGTGCGGATGACGGTGGTCTGGTCGGCATCGGCGGTGTGTTCGCCGTCGTAGTTGACTGCAGCGATTCGCGCTCCCTCCCGGGCGGCGTGCCGGACCTCCATGGTCTGACCGAAGGCCCAGCCGAACTCGACGATTCCCATCAACACGACGAGCAAGAACGGGAGAATGAGCGCAAATTCCACCATGGTCGCCCCGGCTTCGTCCGAACGCTCGTCTCCCCTGACGTCGCGGTCGCGACCTCTCAGTGTCGACTCCGAGGCTAGATCCATGATGGTGAACCATCGGCATATCGGTGGCGGTAGTTGAGTTTTGATCCGGTCGGGAGCCATCGGGCCAGGGCCGGTGGCGTCGTTCAGGCCGTCGAGGCGGTCGTCGTTGGCAACATGGCGTTGCAGGAACGTCAGTCGATCGGGATGACCCCGAGGCCGGCGTCGTCGAGTTGGTCCACCAGTTCCCGATCACCGACGACGATGGCTCCCACCGTCGCCTGCCACAGCCAGCCGTTACGGGCCTGGACCGCAGTGGCCGGCGTTGCCGGGTCTCCGTCGAGTGTCACCACCCAGTCGGCCTTGTCGAGGCAGGTCTCGAAACGAGCGAGGCTTGCCGGCGGCCACCGGGCCGCAGGGTCGGGGAACGGGAGAACCACACCCAGTGAGATGCCCCTGGTGGCCGCCAGCTCACCCGCCAGCAGTTCGACCCCCCGCCGGAGCCCGGTGATCAGCAGGTCGTAGCCGGGGTTGAGGCCATCGATGGCCTCGCTGAGCCCTTGGATCTGATCATCGTCCGGTTCGGCCGCTCCGGTGACGGCGATGGCCTGGTCGACCGGCCACGGCGGCTGCGGGCCAGGGGCCGGCGACGCGCCGCCGTCGGCCTGGCCCGATCCGGACAGGGCTTCGCGCTGCTTCATCGATTCGGCAACCGCCAGGGCGTCGACCAGCTCGTTCATCTCGTCGCCGGAGTGGCCCTTGACCCAGACGAACGTCAACTCCTCGGAGCGCTCGAGGTACAGCTCGACCAGCGGTTCCCACAGATCACGGTTGGCCACCGGTTTGCGCTGGGAGTTCTTCCAGTCACGCTTCAACCAACCCTCGTACCAACGGTCGTTGAAGCAGTTGACCACATAGGTCGAGTCGGAGTGGACCACGACCGGTCCCTCGAGGGCCCGCAGCGCCTCCAGCACCGCCCGCAGTTCCATGCGCTGGTTTGTGGTGGTGGGCTGGCCGCCGCTGCCGGTGCGACCGTCGTCGGTGGCCCATGCCCAGCCGCCGGGGCCGGGGTTGCCGGAGCAGGCCCCATCGGTGAAGACGTCGACCGCGGCTCCCGATCGATGTGACCCTGCGGTGGATGACGGGGCAGCCGGCATGCCGAACAGCTTGCCAAGAAAACCGCTGCGCCATACGAACCGGGGGTGAACCAGAATCGATTCCGGTCCCGGCCGATCACGAGATGGCGCGCAAGCACAGCCATCGGGTGCACAATGGGGCCATGAGCGACGGATTTCTCAGTCAGCTGCCAGACATCGATCCGGACGAGACCTCGGAGTGGTTGCAGTCACTGGAGGCGGTGAACAGCGCCAAGGGCAAGACCAGGGCCAGGTACCTGCTCGGCCGTCTCAACCAGTACGCCCGAGAGCTCCAGCTCGGTACCGCCGCCTCGGTCCAGACCGACTACGTCAACACCATCCCCACCGAGCAGCAGCCGTTCTTTCCCGGCGACGAGGTGCTTGAGCGCCGGATCCGAGCCTACGTTCGGTGGAACGCCGCCGCCATGGTGATCAGGGCCAACAAGAAGTCCGACGGCATCGGCGGCCACCTCTCGACCTTCGCCTCATCGGCCGCACTCTACGAGGTCGGCTTCAACTGGTTCTTCCGTGGCAAGGAAGACGGCACCCCCGGCGACGCCGTCTACTTCCAGGGCCACGCCGCTCCGGGGATCTACGCCCGGGCCTTCATGGAAGGCCGCCTCGACGACGAGAACCTCGACAACTTCCGGTTCGAGGTCGGCGGGCGGGGGCTCTCCAGCTACCCCCATCCCCGACTCATGCCCGACTTCTGGGAGTACCCCACGGTGTCGATGGGCCTCGGCCCGATCAACTCGATCTACCACGCCCGGTTCCTCAAGTACCTCCAGGACCGCAAGATCGACGAGACAAGCGACACCCGGGTCTGGACGTTCCTCGGCGACGGCGAGTGCGACGAGCCGGAGACCCTCGGCGCCATCTCGCTGGCCTCCAGGAGTGGCCTTGACAACCTGACCTGGGTCATCAACTGCAACCTGCAGCGGCTCGACGGCCCGGTCAGGGGCAACGGCAAGATCATCCAGGAGCTCGAGGCGGTCTTCCGGGGCGCGGGCTGGAACGTCATCAAGGTGGTGTGGGGCTCACGCTGGGACGAACTGCTCCAGCGCGACGTCGACGGGGTGCTGCTGAACAAGATGAACACCACGGTCGACGGGGAGTTCCAACGCTATGCGGTGGAGTCCGGCGCCTACATCCGCGAACACTTCTTCGGTCCCGACCCTCGGCTACGCAAGATGGTCGAACATCTCACAGACGACGAGCTCCGGAATCTGCCCCGCGGCGGCCACGACTACCAGAAGGTCTACGCCGCCTACAAGGCGGCAACCGAGCACGTCGGCCAGCCGACGGTGATCCTGGCCAAGACCGTCAAGGGCTGGACCCTCGGCCCCGGTTTCGAGGGCCGCAACGCCACCCACCAGATCAAGAAGATGACCCAGAAGCAGATGCTGGAACTGCGGGACCGGCTCAACATCCAGGACGAGATCCCGGAGTCGGCCCTCGACGACAGTCTGCCGCCGTACTTCCGACCGGAGCCGGGATCGGAGGCCCACGACTACATGATGGGCCGGCGAAAGGCGCTCGACGGGCCGCTCCCGCAACGGATCACCAAAATTCGGCGACCGCTGGCAATGCCATCGAGCGCACCCTTCAAGGCCACCGACGAGGGCTCCGGGGGCCGGGAGGTCTCCACCACCATGGTCTTCACCAACATGCTGCGGGACCTGATGCGGGAACCGGGATTCGGTGAGCGGGTGGTCCCCATCGTGCCCGACGAAGCCAGAACCTTCGGCATGGACTCAATGTTTCGGGAGTTCGAGATCTACGCCCCGTTCGGCCAGCTGTACGAGCCGGTGGACCACGAGCTGCTGCTCTCCTACACCGAGGACTCCGATGGGCAGATCCTGGAGGAGGGGATCACCGAGGCCGGCTCGACCGCCAGCTGGATCGCCGCCGGCAGCAGCTACGCCCATCGTGGCGTGCCGATGGTGCCATTCTTCACGTTCTATTCGATGTTCGGGTTCCAGCGGGTGGGCGACCTCCTCTGGTCGGCCGCCGACTCCAGGGTCCGCGGTTTCCTGATGGCGGCCACCGCCGGGCGGACCACCCTGGCCGGGGAGGGCCTGCAACACCAGGACGGGCACAGCCTGGCCGTCGCTTCGACCGTGCCCGCCTGCCAGGCCTACGACCCGGCCTTCGCCTACGAGCTGGCGGCCATCATCGAGAACGGCCTCCATCGGATGTACGTCGACAACGAAGACGTGTTCTACTACCTCACCCTCTACAACGAGAACTATGACCAACCGCCGAAGCCGCCCGGGGTCGAGGACGGCATACTCAACGGGCTCTACAAATGGGCCCCGAGCCCGGAGGGGGTCGAGGCCAAGGCCACGGTGCTGTTCTCCGGCCCGGCCCATCAAGCCGCCCGCGATGCCCAGGCCGAGCTGGCCGAGCGCTGGGGTGTCGGCGTCGAGCTGTGGAGCGCCACCAGCTACAAGCGGCTGCGGGAGGAGGCGTTGGAGGTGGAGAGGTGGAATCGGCTCCACCCCGGCGCCGAGCCAAGGACACCGCTGGTCACCTCCCTGCTGGCCGACAGTCCCGGGCCGGTGGTCGCCGTGAGCGATTACATCCGGGCCGTGCCGGAGCAGATCACCCGCTATGTCCCGGCCCGGTTCACCGCCCTCGGCACAGACGGCTACGGGCGATCCGACGACCGGGCGGCCCTGCGGAGGTTCTTCGAAACCGACATGCCGTCCCTCGTCATCACGGTGTTGTCGGAGCTGGCGGCCGATGGTGCATTCGAGCGCCACATGGTGGCGGACGCGATCGACCACTACGGCATCGAAACCGACCAGTCTCCACCCTGGACCCGCTGATGCCCGCCGGGCCGGGCGGCGTCAGTCCTCCGTGAGGCTGACCGACTGCCGGTCGAGCCAGCCCATCAGCACGGCGATCGCCCGAGGGTCGTGGCGAAGCTGATGACCACCGCCGTGGATGAACCGCAGGTCGGCGGCGCCATGGGCATCGGCAACCAGCCGGGCGTCGAAGTGGGGTACGGCCTCGTCCTGGGAGCCGTGGAGGACCAGCAGCGACCTCGGCGACAGCTGCTCGGCCGCCTCCACCGCCCGGACCTCCCGCAACTCGGCCTTCCACCGCTCGACGTTTGGCGGGAACGAGTTGGACTTGATGACGCCGACCTCCCTGGCGTGGTCCAGCAATCGGTCCGGGGCCGCGGCCCAATCGTCGAAGTCGGCCGGCGAGCCGGCAATGGCGACGCCGGTGACATCGGGATCGTCGGCCGCGGCCACCAGGCCGACCGACCCTCCGGTCCCGAAGCCGCAGACCCACAAGCCATCGGCACTGGTCTCGGCTTTCAGGAACCGAATCGCAGCCGATGCGTCGTCGACCCACCGGGCCAGGCTGAACTCACCGGTGGAGTCACCACAGCCCCGGAAGCGGATGGTGAGGGCGTTCCATTCGGCCTCTCGGCCGATCCGTTCGCACAGCTCGCCCATATCGCCCCCGATCTTGTCCGCCCAGACATCGGCGGATGGGAACCCATGGAGGAAGAGCACGGCAACCGACTTGCGGCGATCTGCCGACGACGCCCGGCAGAGCTCGCCGCTGAGTTCGACCCCACCGCTGGAACCGATGGTGAGCCGTTCGAGGGTACTAGTCGGATCCGGTGCCATTGAACGGCCGGTACCCCCGATTCCTGGCCTCGGCCAGGCTGTCCGGGCCGAACGACGCATAGGTTCCGGCAGCCATCAACTCGTCGATGATCGACGGGTCCTTCATGTTGTCGACGTCGTAGACGATGAGGTTCCGCTTGTCTCCAACCCATCGGAAATCTTCGAACTTGCCTGGCCGTTCCACGGGTCACACCGTAGCCGACCTCGGGCCGGACGCCGATGTGGGAGGAGGCAACGCCTCCTCCCACATCCTGCCATGCATGAATTGTGTTGCATGAATTGTGTGTAGCTTTCACTTCTCGACCTGGGCCGTTCCCGAGGGAGCGGCCGTTGATGTCGGAGCCGGCGTCGCCGACTTCGACTGCTGGACCCGGACGGTCACGGTCTTCGTTCGAGCGGGACGTGCCCGAATGACCATCGCGGGGGTGGACTGGTTGCACTTCGCAAGCGGTCCAGCTGTAACCAAAAGGGCGTGCCGCTAGCGGCCAGCCACCTCCAAAGTCCCAAATCGTATGTCGTTAATTTGGACCACCTCCTCTCTCTTGGTGGAAGCAGTGTGCCACAACCGGTGGCCGAGCGCCCATCATTATCGGTGATCGGCCCCCCGATCGGCGGTTGGCTCAGCGCAAACGCCCCGGCGCCAGGCCGGCCGGGTCGAGGTCGAACCCGCCCCATTCCGGACCGGGATCACCGTCGAGCGTGAGCTGGGCCAGGAGCCGGCCGGCGGCCGGGGCGGTCTGGATGCCGTTGCCGCCCTGGCCGACGCACCAGATGAACGTCGGCTGGTCGGGATCGGGGCCGAGCACCATGGCCCGGTCGGGGACGAAGGTCCGCAGCCCGGCCCAGCTGGAGCGCACGGAGCGGATGTCGAGGGTCGTGGCCTGGTTGATCCTGTCGATGGCCAGGGCCACGTCGACCTCCTCCGGCCGGGCGTCCATCGGCTCCGACGGCGTCTCGTCGCCGGGCGAGCACAGGAACTGCGGGCCGTCGGGTTTGAGGTACCAGTCGAGGTTGACATTGGCGACCATCGGCCAGTCGCAGGAGTCGTCCCATCGGCTGGCCACCATGAAGGCGGTCCGCCTCATCGGTGTCAGGCCGACCGGTGCCACCCCGGCCCTGGCCGCCACCACATCGCCCCAGGCCCCGGCGGCATTGACGACGATGTCGGCCCGCCGTTGCCCGGCGGTTGTGTCGAGGGACCACTCATCGCCGGACCGGCTGGCGGCGTCGACCCGGGCCATGGTGGCGATCTCGCCCCCGGCGGCCCGGAAGCCTCTGACGAAGCACTGCAGCAGTCCGGCGACGTCGATGTCGGATGAGCCGGGTTCGATGACGGCCCTGGCGATCCGGTCGACCCGCAGCAGCGGGACCAGGCGTCCCGCATCGGCCGGCGACAGCTCGGCGATGTCGGGGTTCAGCGCCCGGCCTGCGGCCAACAGCCGTTCGATGGCGTCCCCCTGCCCGGGACCCCCGATGGTGAGGATGGCCTGCTCGCTCAACAGGGGACCGTCGCAGAGATCCGGCGGCGGATGCTGGAAGAAATCGAGGCTGGCCCTGGTCAGTGGCCGGATCGCGGCCGCACCGTAGTTCTCGATGTACTGGGCCGCCGAGCGGCCGGTGGTGTGGTGCCCGAGCTGACCTTCGGCCTCCAACAACAGCACCTCGGGCCCGCTCGGATGCCGGACCAGGGCATAGGCCGCCGACGCCCCGGCGATCCCACCGCCGACGACGGCGATGACGGTCCTGGTCGAGGTTGGGGCCATGGCCGAAGCGTACCGAGCGAGCTGCCCCCGGCCCAGACGGACCACCCGGTGCGGCGCGCCGCGATCGGCCTGGCTACGGTTTTGTGATGGAACTCGATGGTCCAGACGGACCGACGACCCGGGCCGGCCGGAACCGCCGTGCGGCCAACCGGTACCGCGAGATACGGGCCGTCCGTGAGACGGTCCGACTCCCCCTCAACACCCCTCGACTGGCAGCCACTCCCCGGGGCCGCGGCGACCGGGTGATCGCCATTCCCGGGCTCGGTACCGGCGATCCATCGCTGGCGCCGATGCGATGGTTCCTCCGCAGTCGGGGTCATGACTGTGTCGGCTGGGGGCTTGGCACCAATACCGGCGACGTGAACCGTTTCCTGGACCGAATGCTGGAGGTGGTCGACCGAAACGCCGACGAGACCGGCACACCGGTCTCGCTGATCGGCTGGAGCCTGGGCGGCGTTCTGGCCAGGGAGTTGGCCCGGGATCGCCCGGACCGGGTTCGCCGGGTCATCACCTTCGGCACACCGCTCCACGGTCCCCGCAACTCGGTGGCGGCCAGGATCTACGGACCAAAACGGATCGACGACATCGAAGCCCAGATCTCGGAGCGGAACCGCCGTCCCATCCCCCGGCCCATCACCGCCATCCACAGCCGAAACGATGGTGTGGTCGACTGGACCGACTGCATCGACAGCCGATCACCAGATGTGGAGAACCTTCGCGTCGCCAGCTCCCATTTCGGGATGGGCATCGATCCCGATGTCTGGTCCATCACCGCCCGGAGACTGGCAAAACCGGCCTGAGGAACCAGCGCGCCGCCGGGGCGATCGCTCACCGGCCCCACCCGGCCACCATCAGCCGTCGACCGGGCTGCAGACCCGGAACCCGAGGTCGGCCGCGCCGGGGATCTGCCTGCGATCCAGGGTCAGGAACGCCACCGGGCGGGGCAGCCGGTCTGCGGCGGCGAGATGGATGGCGTTGGCCACCGACAGACCGTACCGGGCTCCAACCTCGGTGGCCCTGGCCATACACCGACCGTCGAGCGGCACCTCCCAGAACAGATCCCAGTCACGACCGACGCTGTCCCACAGGGTGCGGTGGCGCTCCGGGTGACCGGCCGCCTGGTGGAGCGCCAACAGCACCTCGGTTCGGGCCAGGGCCGAAACGACCAGTTGTGGGAATTGCCCCATGACCTCCCCGACGAAGCGGCGGCGGGCATCGGGCAGGTAACGACACAGCAACGCCGAGGTGTCGATCACCAGCGGACCCGGATCCGGCTCACCTCCCTGCTCGGCGTCGGGTTCGACCGCCACCGCCGCTCACCGACCCCTGATCTGGTCGACCAGCCGGTCAAGGCGGACGTCTGCCGGCACCGGGTACGGAGCCGGCATCGACCGGTCCGACACCCGCCGTGGCGGATCGATCAGGCCGGCGGCGGCCAGGTCGTGCATCGTCAGCCCTGCGCCGTCCGGCCCCAACGGGCCGAGCTGGGCCACCGGCCTCCCGTCGACGGTGATCACGATGCGCTCCCCTCGTCCGGCCCGCCGGACCAGACCGCTGACCGAGTTGCGCAGCGCCCTGATACCGACCCTGGCCGGTCCGTCCGGGACCCCGGGCCCGATGTCGCCACCCGGTCCGGTCACGCCGGCCAACCCGGATCGACGCCCGGTCCCGGGGACCGGCCCCGATCGACGCCGGGCGAACGTTGGGAGCACCGGTTGCGGAAACCCGAGATGTAGCACATGTGTACACATTGTGGTTTGCCAGCTATCGGTTGGCAACCGTACGATTCTCGACCATGAACTTTGCCTTCACAGAGGAGCAGGAACAGCTCCGCCAATTCGTCCGATCGTTCCTGGAGGACAAGTCCTCCGAAGCTGCGGTCCGGGAGCAGATGGAGACCGATGACGGCTACGACGCCGCGGTCTGGTCGCAGATGGCCGAACAGCTCGGCCTCCAGAGCCTGATCATCCCCGAGGAGTACGGCGGCCAGGGGTTCAGCTTCGTTGAACTCGGTGTCGTTCTGGAGGAGATGGGCAGGGCGTTGTTGTGCGCCCCGTTCCTGTCCGGCGTCCTGGCGACGGCGGCCATCATGCACTCCGGCGACGAGGCCGCCATGGCCGCCCACCTGCCCGGTATCGCCTCCGGCGAGACCATCGCAACCCTGGCCTTCACCGAGGAGAGCGGCAAGTGGGATGAGTCCGGGATCACGATGGAGGCCACGCAATCGGGCGACGGCTACACCCTGTCGGGGGTCAAGTCGTTCGTCATCGACGGCAACACCGCCGACCTGATCGTCGTCGCCGCCAAGACCGGGGCCGGGGTGAGCCTGTTCGCCGTCGATGGTGATGCCGCCGGGCTGACCCGCGACGCGCTCAGCACCATGGACCAGACCCGCAAGCAGGCCAAGCTCACCTTCGACAACACACCGGCCACCCTGATCGGCACCGACGGTGCCGGCTGGGAGACCATGTCGACCGTGCTCGACCTCGGGGCCATCGCCCTGGCCGCCGAGCAGGTCGGTGGGGCACAGTTCGTGTTGGAGATGGCGGTGCAATACGCCAAGGATCGGGTCCAGTTCGGACGGCCGATCGGTTCGTTCCAGGCCATCAAGCACAAGTGCGCCGACATGCTGCTGGAGGTCGAGTCCGCCAAGTCTGCCGCCTACTACGGCCTGTGGTGTGCGGCCGAGCTGAACGACGAGTTGCCATCGGTGGCATCGCTGGCCAAGTCGTACTGCTCGGAGGCCTACTTCCACGCTGCGGCGGAGAACATCCAGATCCACGGTGGTATCGGTTTCACCTGGGAGCATCCGGCCCACCTGTACTTCAAGCGGGCGAAGAGCTCGGAGCTGATGTTCGGCGATCCGGCCTACCACCGGGAGCTTCTGGCTCAACGCATCGGGCTGTAGGGCCACAGCTCCGAACAGAACAACGTTCAGGAGGCGCAGGATCCGGCAGGGGCCGGTTTCTGCGCCTCTTGGCCGTCCAGGGCCACTGGAGGCTCAGAGGTTGGTGGCCCACCAGTCGGTGGCCGAGCCGATTCCCCACTGCTGGGCCAGCCCCGTTCCGATGAGATCCGACCACAGTTCCAGGGCGGATGGGCGAGCATCCGGGCTCTTGTCCATACACCGCAACAGCAGCATCTCCAGGTTTTCGGGAACCTGGAACGGGCTTCGCCGAGACGGCGGGACCGGCTGCTCCATCACGTGTTTCATGATCAGCGCCATCGTGTTCGGTGCATCGAAGACCGGCTCACCGGTCAACAGCCAGTGCCCGACGCAGCCGAGGGCGTAGATGTCGGCCTTGCCGGTCAACGGGTCGGTGGCCATCGCCGCTTCCGGTGAGAGGAAGGTCGGGGTCCCGGCGATTGCGTTCTCCGTGGTCAGGCGGGTCGCCTCGGCATCGGACGTGTCGGAGACCATCCCGAAGTCCAGGACCTTCAAGATGTCGACCTCGAGACCCAGTCGGCAGAGGAAGAGGTTGGCCGGTTTGATGTCGCGGTGAACGAGACCGGATTGATGGGCCTCGGCCAGCGAGCAGCAGGCCTGGGTGAGGAGATGGGCCACCCGGGCCGGTGGCATCGGCCCGAATCGACGCACCGCATCGCTCAGGTCGATCCCGTCGAGCCGTTCCATGACATAGTAGAACGCGCCGTCTTCACTGACGCCGAAGTCGTAGAGCTCCACGGTGTTGCGGGACGTCAGGTTGGCGGTGACCCGGGCCTCGCGCTCGAAACGTCTCCGATGAGCCGTGGCCTCCGGACCGCTCGAACCGCTGTTCTTGATCAGCTTGACCGCAGCCGAGCGCGGCAGAACCTGATGGTTGGCCTCCCAGACCTCGCCCATGGCACCGGCCCCCAGCATGCGGGTGAGCCGATAACTCCCCAGCGGGATCCCCTGCTGCAGCAGGCGGGATTCGACGTGAAGCGACCGGTCCCGGGACAACTCCACACTCTGGCGAAGCACATCGTCCAGCTCCCGCAGGTTTCCCGGCCACGGGTAGGCGGCCAGGCTGGCCATGGTCTCATCGGAGATTGCGGGTTCGGGCTGCCCGAGACGCCGGCTGTGGAGGCTCACGAAATGGTGAACCAATGCCGGTATGTCGTCGGCCCGTTCGATCAGCTCCGGGAGTCGTAGGGTGTTGCGCCTCAGCTCCTGAGCCAGCAACATCTCGAACTCCCCGGTGAAGGTGGAGCCCTCCTTGGAGTGGCGGGTGGTGGCGATCACCCGCACGTCGTGACCGTACTCGGGCTCTTCCCCGCCCACCAGAACAGCCAGGAGCTGGGTTTGCTGGGCCCCGTTGAGCCGGTCGACGCTGTCCAGGAACAACGTCCCGCCCTCGGCCAGCGAGAGTTTCGTCGCACCGCCGGCCGCCGCCTCGGGCTCAAAGAGATTGGCTGTGTTGCCTGGCGACAGGACCGCGCAGTCAACTGCCACGAACGGCCTGTCGCTTCTGGCCGACGCAGCGTGAATGGCCCGCGCCGCTGCCTCCGAACCGCAGTTGGGCTCGCCGACGATCAACAGCGGGGTTCGGACCGCGACCGCCGATCGGATACCGGCCTTCACCGTTGCGATGGCGTCGCTCGTACCGAGGAGGGGGGCACTTTGGCGCTGCAGTGCCTCGGCCCGGAACTCGCTGGCCAGCCGGAGCTCCCGCTCCAGCTCGGCGTTGCGGTCGCCCAACCGGTGCAGCACTCGAGACAGCGCCAGATGTGTGGTCACCCTGGCAACCACTTCCTCGGGCTGGAACGGCTTGGTGATGAAGTCGGCCCCGCCGACCTCGAAACCCCGCACCTTCGATGGCGTGTCTTCCAGTGCCGAGCAGAAGACGACCACGGTGTCCCGGAGCTCGGGGGTCGCCTTCATCCGACGACAAACCTCGTACCCGTCCATCTCGGGCATCATCACATCGAGCAGGACCAGCGCCGGGCGGGTCTTCCGGGCCAGTTCGAGCGCTCTGGCACCACTGTTGGCCGCAGCCAGCTTGTGGCCGAGACCTTGCAGGGTGTGCATCAAGACCTGCAGGTTGAGCGGTGAGTCGTCGACCAGCAGTATCTGTTGCGACTCGGCGCCCTCCGGTGGCAGACCGACCTCGGAGAGGGCCTGATCCAACCAGTCCATCTACGGTGCCCCCGTCCAGGCTCGGAGCGCCTCCAGCGCCCCCTGGAAGTCGTACTCCCCGCAGAGCTGCCCAATCCGCAGCAGGTCGGGATCGTTGCTGCCCGACGTCTCGATCAGGTGTTCGATCAGTTCGATCGACGTCGTGTCCCCGTGGTCCAGCATCCGGTCGATGGCGGCGAGCGATTCGGCGTGGACCACAGGATCGAGGGGTTCGACCGGGCCGGCTTCCGGATCGCCGTCCAACTCGACGCCGTGGGACGATAGCGCCTCCTTGAGTTCGGCCAGCTGAGCCCGAAACCGTGCCTCCTCGGCAACGTCGACCCAGTGGCGGGCCGGTTCGTCGCCGCCAAGCCATTGCTCCCACGCGGCGGTGGTGGCGGCGATCCGGGTCGCTCCGAGGGTCGCTGCGACACCCTTGATCGTGTGCGCCAGCAGGGCCGCTTTTTCGTATTCGCCATCGGCCGCCAGGGCGCTGATCTCAACGACCACGCTCCCGTGGTCACTGATGAAGGTCCGACACAGCTGCTTGTAGAGCCCGACGCTGCCACCGACCCGCTCGAGACCGGCCAAGAATTCCAGGACAGGGGCCGCCGCCGACGGCACCTCGGTCGACAGCGCCAGGGTGAGCGCCGGCAACGGTTCGCGGGGGGCGGCTCCGCTCGATGCCTCGGCCCGGTCGCCGAGTTCCAGCCCCAGCAGCTCGACCCACGACTCGAGCGTGTCGAACAGTTTCGCCGGATTCACCGGCTTGGCGATGTGATCCTGCATTCCCGCCGCCAGGACCCGCTCCCGGTCGCCTTGGAGGGCGTTGGCGGTCATGGCCAAGATCGGCAGCTGCTCGGTTGGGAATCGCTCCCGGAGTCGTCTGGTGGCCTCGAACCCGTCCATCACCGGCATCTGACAATCCATCAGCACCAGGTCGTGGCGAGCCGGATCGGCGAGATCGACGGCCTCCTGGCCGTTCTCGGCCAGTTGCACCTCTATCCCTTCCGATCGCAACAGCTCGCTCGCCACCTGCTGATTGATGTTGTTGTCCTCCACGAGGAGCACCTTGAGCCCCCGCAATCGCCCCCCGGTGGAACCGATGCGCTGCCGGGACAGCTTCTGGGTGACCTCTTCGGCCGCGCCAAAGGTCTGCACCAGCGCATCGAGCATCATGCTGGGGTTGATTGGCTTCATCAGCACGTCGGACACCCCTTGCGCCTGCGCCTGCTGCTGGATCGTTTCGGCGCCGTAGTCGGTCATCATCATGATGTTTGGCCTGTGAACGTTCGGCGGCAGCCGGCCCATCCGGTTGGCTACCTCCAAGCCGTCCATCTCCGGCATCTTCCAGTCCAGCAGGACCAGGTCGTAGACCCGGGACGAGCTCTCCAGGAAGCTGAGCGCTTCCGGCCCGGAGGAAACCACGCTCACCTCCTGGCCCATCACCCCCAGCATCTCCCGCAGGATCTGGCGGCTCGATGCGTTGTCGTCGACGACCAGGATCCGTAGCGTCGGCAGGATGTTGAGGCCGGCGGTCGGCACCAGCGAGACGGTCGATGATTCGGCGAAGCTCGCCTCGAACCGGAACGTCGAGCCCTCACCGGGCGCCGATTCCACTTCGATGGTTCCGCCCATCTCCTGGACCAGGCGTTTGCTGATCGCCAGTCCGAGCCCGGTCCCGCCGAACTCCCTTGTGGTCGAGGCGTCGGCCTGGGAGAAGCTCTGGAACAGATGTTGCTGTTGCTCGGGGGTCAGCCCGATCCCGGTGTCGCGAACCCTGAACTCGACGACCACATCGGCACCGTCGCCCTCGACGCCAACTCCCTCGGCACCGCTCCCCTCGCGGGCCAGGACCGACATCTCGACCTCGCCCTCGTTCGTGAACTTCACCGCATTCGAGGCCAGGTTCATGAGGATCTGACCCAGCCGTAACGGGTCACCGGACAGGGTGGCCGGGACGTCCTTGTCCACGGCCAGCAGGAACTCCAGGCCCTTCTCCTGCGCCCGC
The DNA here is from genome assembly GCA_947259095.1 of uncultured Acidimicrobiaceae bacterium. Classification (GTDB taxonomy): domain Bacteria; phylum Actinomycetota; class Acidimicrobiia; order Acidimicrobiales; family SZUA-35; genus JAHELU01. Next base: position 136,263 of record CAMYLA010000001.1, read on the forward strand.
AGGCTGATCACGCCGGTGACGTTGGCCAGCACGTCCTCGAGCTGGAACGGGATGACCTCCAGGTTGAGCTTGCCGGCCTCGATCTTCGAGAAGTCGAGCATGTCGTTGATGATATGGAGCAGGTTGTTGGCCGCGCCGTGGGTCTTCTCCACATAGTCGCGTTGCCTGGGGTTCAAGTCGGTTCCGAGGGCGAGATGGGTCATCCCGATGATGGCGTTCATCGGGGTCCGGATCTCGTGGCTCATGTTGGCCAGGAATTCGCTCTTGGCCCTCGTTGCCGCTTCGGCCGCTTCCTTGGCCGCCTCAAGCGCCTCCTGCTCCCGCTGCCTCACGAGCTCCAGCTCACGACGAGCGGACACGTCCCGCAGAGTGGCCGAGGTCCACGTCTCGTCGCCCATCTCGATCGGACCAAGGCTGACCTCGATCGGCATCTCGGCACCGTCGGCCCGCAGTGCCAGGAGTTCCAACCCGATGCCCATCGGCCGGGGAGAAGGACTCCGGACGAATCCCTGGCGGAGGCCGACGTGGCGGTCGCGCAGTGCCGCCGGGATGAGCTTCTCCACGGGCTGACCGATGACCTCCTGGCGGCGATAACCCAAGACACGCTCCAGTTGAGCGTTCACGAAGCGGACGATGCCGTCCTGGTCCGCGATCACCATGGCGTCCGGGGCCGACTCGAGCAGGCTCTTCAGCTGCTGGACCTCCCTGGCCCGACCGCTGACTTCCACCATTGATGCGACGAGGTGGGTCAGCTCACCGTCGTCGTCCCTCAGGCCGCTGACCACCGCCGAAACCGACGTCCGGCTGCCGTCAAGGCCACGATGGTGGACCGCGCCCTGCCAGGCGCCGCCGGCCGAGACCTGGCGCAGCAGATCGGCATCGGCGGTGAGCGGAAGGTCCTCCGAGGTGCGCAGCGACGACTGCAGCCCCACGAGCGCTGCGGACTCGGATCCGACCAGACCGGCGAACGCTCGATTGGCATGGGCGATCACGCCCCCGGGATCCAGGACCACCACGTAGGCCGGGCTCTGCTCGACCACCCGCTCGAGGAGCCGTTCCTGGGCGGTTGAAGGGTCCGGCATCCCGCTGTCCTCGGTTTCTGCCATGGTTTCGTGTCCTAACCGATCCTTCTGCCGGTGAAACGCCGTCTGCGGCGCCAGCCGACCCAACCAGTCCCCGGGAGCTTCGTTGCCCCCCTTCGATGACGGGCACGGGTGTGCGACGCCGCAAACGATTGACGCTAGACGGTTGAGCGTCCGACGGCACGACCGGACCGGCTCGGCACCGGCGAGCAGCTCGAGTAGCCGCTCGACCGGACGGTGTCTCGGATCGGGCGCCGGCCCCGGTCGACGCGATCGGGCGCCGGTCCCGGTCATGGTGATCATCGACCGTGGGCCTACTCTTGGACCGTGGTCTTCGTGCTCCTGGCGCTCGCCGCCGTTTTGATCGTGGTCATCGGCTTCTACGCGGTCGGCCATGCCGTGGGGGTCACCGAGGAGATGCCGGCCCAGATCGTGGTCGACGTCCACGAGGCCATCGAGTTCTGCGCCGAGGCCCTGCCGGACGAGGTGACCGCCACCGTGAGCTACGACGAATTGCGACGGCTCCTTCGGCTGCATCTTGAGTGGATCCAGGCCTACCATTGGGCCCCCGAGAGCAGCGACTCGGGGCCGATCGTGTTCGAGCAGTTCGATGCCCTCGACTATGTGATGGAACGGGTCCAGGTCACCGATCTCGACGTGTCCCGTGAGCACGTGGCGGCGGTGATCCAGGCCCATTCCGACTACCTGCAGGTGATGGGGGCCATCCATCTCGACGACCCGGTCAAGGTGGAGCAGGACCTGGCCCAGCTTCCGCTGCTGGACGACCCCCGAGGCCTCGAACTCGGCACCGGGGATCCGCTTCCTCCCGAAAACGGGCCGCCGCCAGACGAGAACGACGGACTCCGGTCGCCGGACTGAGCCGAAAGCCGGGCCGGTCGAACCTCCTCGACGGCTCCCCCTGAGAAGGCTGCGGGCCGGCGAGGTCCGCGTTCAGTCGCCCGTCGGCGGCTGCCGGTGTAAGATCTGCTCGTTCGTGGAATCGTAGGGGGAGACTACGTGTCGGCTGACAACCCGTTCCGGCCAGAACCGGGACAACCAACCAGGTGACCGACACGGCTTCCACGACCGACGACGGGGTGGCGGACGATGGCCCCGCTGCCGCCCATCCTCTCTTCACCAGACTCCACCCGTTCGGTTGGGTGGCGTCGGCGTTCGCCGTCCTGGCGGTGGTGGCAACACTCCTCGGCTGGGACGTGCTCATCGGCCGCATGCCGTGGTGGTTGTGGCTGGCGACCATCGTCACGATCGTGCTGTGTGCGATGCCGATGGCCCTCCACCGGGTCCGACTGGCCATCGAATGGGTCTCGGAGTCGGCGGGTACGATCTCGATGGCCCTGGCCTGGGTCATCTTCCTGCTCCAGCTCTTCAACGTGATCACCCGCTACACCAACGACTGGTTCGAAGCCGACATCCTGTTCGGCGAGACCACCTCGCTGGCATGGATGAGCTTCGGCATGCTGTTCCTGCTCGGCGTGGCCTACGGGGTCAAGAACGGGATCAACCCCCGGATCGACTTCTGGTGGGCCGAGTTCTCGAACCGTCGCAAGGCCTGGCTCGACTTCGTCCTCCACACCACGCTGCTGTTGCCGTTCCTGATCCTCGGGCTCCGGGTGCTGCAGCCGTACGCCGCCCGCTCGCTTGGCTACAACCGTTTCGCAAACGGTGGCGAGGGCGAGTGGCCCGCCGGTTGGCGGGTGTGGGAGAGCTGGGAGAAGTCCGGCGATGCCGGGCAGCTGGCCGTGGGCCCGATCCAGGCGTTCATCTTCGTGGCGTTCCTGTTGTGGACCGCCCAGGTCGTGGCCGAGATCATCAAGACCGGCTTCGTGATCGCCGGCCGTGAAGACCTGGGCGACATGTACGGCGCCGACGACACACCGCTGCGGATCGAGTAGGCGCGGCGTGGCTGGCAACGACAAGAACTCCGACAGCGGCATCGAGAACAAAAAGGGATCGGGGACCGGAACGTGATCGCCGCACAGCTCGTGCAGATACTGGGGCTCGACTTCAGCGTGATCCTGGCGCTGCTGATGTTCGTCGTGTTCATGTTGTTGATCCTGACCGGCTACAACGTGGCCTACTGTTTCGCCGGGACCGCACTGGCCTTCGCCTTCATCGGAGACATCTCGAACGCCTTCTCGTTCAACACCTTCGATCCGGAGACGTTGTCCGGCCAATTGCCGGCCAACTGGGCCAATTCACTGCAGTCCAATGAGTTGCTGGCGGTGCCGCTGTTCGTCCTGATGGGGGCGATCCTGGAGCGATCGGGGCTGGCCGAGCGGCTGTTGAACGCCTTCGGATTGCTCATGGGTTCGCTGCGGGGCGGTGTTGCCGCCGCGGTGATCGTTGTCGGCACCCTGCTTGCCGCCGCCACCGGCGTGGTGGCCGCCACGGTGATCGTGATGGGGCTGCTGTCGCTGCCGGCCATGCTCCGGCTCAACTACGACCATCAGCTGGCGACCGGCGCCATCGTGGCCTCCGGCACCCTGGCCCAGCTCCTGCCGCCGTCGATCGTGTTGATCCTGTTGTCCCAGGAGCTGGGTGTGGGCATCATCGGCCTCTTCGCCGGAGCCCTGCTGCCCGGTCTGCTGCTCAGCGGGCTCTACATCGCCTACACCCTCGCCATCTCGTTGCTCAAACCGGAAATCGGTCCGGCCATGCCACTCGAGCAGCGTCAACTGGAAGGAACGCCCACCCTTCGCAGCGCCCTGATCATCGGGCTGGCCCTGGCCGGCATCGTGTTCCTGGTTGCGCTGCTGATCGACTGGCGGGCCGCACTCGTCGCCGCCGCGGTGACCTTCGTCCTGTCGGCGGTGATCTTGGCCCCGATCGAGGTCGGCGACCAGCTCCGTTCCTTCCTGGGGCCGGGCATGGCCATGGCGGTGACGGTGGCCGGTGCAGCGCTGTTCGATTGGCGGAATGCGGTGTTCGCCGGGCTGCTGACCCTTGGGGTCGTACAGGCCGCGATGTCCCGCTCCAAAATGCTGATGGCCGAGCTGCTGGTCTCGATCGTGCCGATCCTGGTCCTGATCGTCGGGGTGCTCGTCTCGATCTTCCAGGGGGTGGCCACCCCGTCCGAGTCCGGGGCGGTCGGGGTGTTCGGGGCCCTGATCCTGGCCGCACTGAACTACGTGTTCGACAACGTCCTCGCCGCAGACGGGGCGGCCCACATCACCCCGACCTGGAAGCTGACTCGATTCGCGATGTACGAGGCGGCCAGATCGACGGCCAACATCACCATCCTGGTGATGACCCTGCTGTACGCCTCGCTGTTCTTCCGGCTGATGTTCCAGGAGTTGGGCGGCTCGGCCCAGGTTGCGGACTGGCTGTCGTCGATTCCCGGCGGCAAGTTCGGGTTCGTTGTCGTCGCCATGATCGCGGTGTTCCTCCTCGGCATCAACCTGGAGTTCCTGGAGATCACGTTCATCGTCGTACCGATCTTCGTGCCGGCCATGGTGGCACTGGGGTTCACCGACCAGGAGATCGTGTGGTTCGCAGTGCTGATGGCGGTCAACCTGAACATGGCGTTCATCTCACCCCCGGTCGGGTTCTCACTGTTCTACCTGCAATCGGTGGCGCCACCCGAGGTCAAGACGGCCGACATCCACAAAGGGGCCCTCCCGTTCATGGGGCTGCAGATCGTTGCGTTGTTCATCCTGGCCCTCGTGCCGGGCATCACGAACTTCTCGTACTGCTTCTTCAACCCAAACGCCCCGAGCCAGTTCTGCGATCCCGAGTCCAACACCGGGAGCGTTCTGTTCACCATTCTGGCCGTTCTCGCCCTGGCGGGGCTGGTGGGGACTATTGTCATGAGCCTCAAACAGCGGCAGGGGCCGCCGTCACTGAAACCGGCCGCAACCGTCTGAGGACGCCCCGGCCCGCCGGCCGGGTACCGCCAGGCCGGGGAGCCAAGAAGATCGACAAGATAATCACTGCGACACCGAGGAGAGGCGAAACATGACTGTCGAAAATGAAACCGAACAACCGACGATCGGCCGACGATCGTTCCTGGGGAGGGCGGGGCTGGGGGTTGCCGGCTTCGCTGCCGGCAGTGCGATCCTGGCCGCCTGCTCGACCACCGATGTCGACGACGACGAAGCCACCGGCACCACCGCCGCCGCCTCCGGTGAGGGAGATGGCGACGGCGGCGACAGTGGCGAATCGAGCGACGGCGAGACCGTCACCGAGATCCAGACCGACGCACCAGACATCGAGTGGAACATGGCCACCAGCTGGCCGACCTCGCTCGTCACCCTGTTCGGGGCGGCCCAGGTGTTCGCAGACCAGCTGGCCCTGCTGACCAACGGCAAGTTCGTGGTCAACCCGAAACCGGCAGGCGAGATCGTGGGCGGGCTCGACGTGCTGCCGGCGGTTCGAGACGGCGGGGCCGAGATGGGCCATACCGCCTCCTACTACTACACCGGGCTCTCCCCGGTTCAGCAGTTCGGCACGGCGGTGCCTTTCGGGCTGACCCAGCGGCAGCAGAACGCCTGGCTCTACGAGGGCGGCGGGATCGACGTCCTCAACGAGTTCTACGCCGAGGAACACGGCATCATCGCCTTCCCCGCCGGTGGCACGGGCTGCCAGATGGGCGGCTGGTTCACCAAGGAGATCAACACCGTTGCCGATCTCCAGGGCCTGAAGATGCGGATTCCCGGCATCGCCGGCACCGTGTTGACCAACCTCGGCGGCGAGCAGGTGAGCATCGCCGGCGGTGAGATCCTGACCTCGATCCAGACGGGGGCCATCGACGCCGCCGAGTTCGTCGGCCCCACCGACGACCTGATCCTTGGTCTCGACGAGCTGGGCTCAGAGCTGTTCTACTACCACCCCGGCTGGTGGGAGCCGGGAACGGCCCTGGAGGTCCAGATGCCGCTCGAGCTGTGGAACGAGCTGCCGCCGCAGTACCAGGCGGCAGTGCAGAACGCCGCAGCCCACACCAACATGCGGACGATCGCCAAGTACGACGTGCTCAATCAGCAGGACCTGCAAACGGTCAAGGAGTTCGCCACGATTCGGGAATTCTCACCGGAGATCATGGAGGCGTTCAAGACCGAGACCGAGAACGTGCTCGACGGCATCGCAGCCGACGACCCGAAGTTCGCCGCCATCCTCGGCCCGTGGCGGGAATTCCGCGATGGGATCTCGGAGTGGCACGGTCTGGCCGAGCGCTCCTACCTGGTCCAGCAGACCGAGATCTGATCGTCGGGGGAGACCACGATGTCACCGGGCCCGCTGCACCGTGGTGCGGCGGGCCGGGGCTTCCCCCCGGTCGGGTCGGGGCCTGCCCGGCCGGTGCTGACGACCCGGCTCCTGCTGTCGCTGGCAGCCGGTGCGGTCACGGTTGCCTTGGCCACCGGCTGCGCTGCCGAACCTGCCCCTTCGGCCGACGACGCCGCCCCTGCGGCCGCCGGCTCTGGCCTCAACGGCGGCGATTCGGGCCGACGCAATGATGGAACGGCACTGTCGGTGGCGCGATCGCGGGCAGTGTCGGTGGCCACCACCGCCTGTGGCCACGCACCGGCGACGGCGGGATCAGGGGTTGCCATCTCCCAGAATCGGGTCCTGACCGCGGCTCACGTGATTGCCGGTGCCACCGTTGTGACCGTCGGCCCGGTGGAGGACCACGGTCGGTCGGCCACGGCCACCGTCGTGGCCTACGATCCGCTCCGTGACCTGGCTCTGCTGGAAGCCGACCTCGCCGGGTGGTCGGTCCCCTCTCGACCGCCGGCGTTGGCCTCGCTGGCCCAGGGAGACCGGGGCACCGTGGTCGGCGCCGTCGGCTCCGGGGCCACCGGCTCGACCGATGTCGCCTTCACCGTTGCCGAGAAGACCAACCTCGTGATGGACGAGGTTCGGGGGACTCGACGTTCAAAACGTTCGGGCTATCGGCTCGATGCCGTGACCGCCCCCGGCGACAGCGGGAGTGGGCTCTACGGACGTGACGGTCGGCTGGCCGGGGTGCTGTTCGCCGTCTCGACCGATGACGGCGACCGATCGTGGGCCACCGCAGCCGACGAGGTGGAGGCGTTCCTGGCCGACGAGTCGGTGGTGGGACGGTTCGGCTGCGACAACCGCCGCTCCCGACTGGAACGACGCCGGCCGTAGCGGACCCACACCTCTTGTGGCCACGCCCGGCCCGACGGTCAGTCGACCAGCCTGGCGCCCTGTTGATCGATGTCCAGTGCCAGTACCTTGCCGGTGTCGCTCAGCACCGATGAGATCGGCTCCACCGCATGGTCGGCGGCGACGATGGCCAAGGTCGGGCCCGAGCCGCTCAGCCACACTGCGGCCGCCCCGGCCTCGACTGCGGTCCGGTAGGCCTTGTCGACCGGACCGCAGGCCGCCAGCCGTTGCGGCTGATGGAGGCGATCCTGGGTGGCCTCGTGCAGCAGATCGAGCCGCTGCTCGTAGATTGCGGCGATCAGCAGCGCGACCCGGCCGAGGTTGTACACCGCATCGGCCCGAGGGACCGTCGTCGGCAGACAGGATCGGGAGTCGTCGGTCAGCGTTTCGAGCTCGGGGACCCAGAACAGCAGGTTTCCGGGGAACGGAGCCCCGATCCGATGGTAGACCTCGCCTGCGATGAGGTAGGTACCCCCGAACACCGACGGGGCGGCGTTGTCGCCATGGCCCTCGATGTCGGCAACCACCTGGTACGCCAGGTGTTGGGCCTGGTCATGGCCATGGCCCTGCTGGAGATAGGCAAGGAACGCACCGGCGGCCCGAGCGGCGGCGGAGAAGCCGAGGCCCCGAGAAGGCTCGAGTTCGAAATCGAACCAGATCGGGCCGGTGCCCCCTGCTGCCTCGTAGGCGATCCGGGCGATGTGGTCGGTGCCGCAGGGCCGGCCGGGCCCGTCGTCGGAGGCCCACACATATCGCTTCACCGCCAAGCCGAGCACGTCGAAGCCCGGTCCGAGGTTGGCCGATGAACCGGGAGCTGTCACACGCGTCACCATTCGAGCGTAGGGCCTTGCCACCCACCTGACGACCGGCCACGTCGGACGGCCTGGCCATCGAATCCTCCGGCCGGCCGTCGTCGGCGTCGGTTTCCACCTCCGGGCGAGCCAGTCGGTGCTCCCCCCGAACGGGTGAGGCGAACGACCCCCGGCTGGGCGAGAATCCTCTTGTGAGCCGAACACCGCTCGAACCACTCGAAGCACACGACATCGACGTCGGCGGGCTGCGGGTCTACCACCGCGTCTGTGAACGAGCCGGTCCGGAGGCCCCGGCCGTGGTTCACGTCCATGGTTTCGGCATCTCCGGCAGCTACCTGGAGCCCACGGCCGTGCTCCTGTCGGACGAGGCCCGGCACTACATCCCGGACCTCCCGGGGACGGGGAGGAGCGAACGACCGCCCCAGGCCCTCGACATCCCGGGTTCAGCCGAGGCGTTGCTGGCCTATTGCGATGCGGTGGGCCTGGAGCGGGCAACCTTCGTCGGCAACTCGCTCGGCTGCGTCACGCTGCTCGAGCTGGCCGATTTCCACCCCGAACGGGTGGACGGGATGGTGTTCGTCTCACCGGCCGGCGGGCCGAACAACCAGCCGCTGGCCCGGGCGCTCGGCCAGCTGGCGCTCGATGGCGTTCGCGAACCGTTCGACCTCGCACCGATCGCCGGCAGGGACTACCTACGATTCGGGGTGGTCCGAAGCCTCTCCCTGTTTCGGGCGATGACCAGATACCCGACGATCGCCCGGCTGTCGCTGCTCGATCGGCCGGTGCTCCTGGTCATCGGACGTCGTGACCCCCTCGTCGACACCGATCGGGTGCAGCATCTCTTCGAAAGCCGCCACAAGGTGTCGGCGGTGATCATCGACGGCGCCCATGCGCTGAACTTCACCCACCCCGGGACCGTGGCCAGGCTCGTTTCGGCACAACTCAACGGCGCACCGCTGGCCGAGGTCGCACCTACCTCCGGCTCGATCGACGTCTTGTTCGACCACCGCTGACATGGAGGCGCCGGCGGAAACCCCGCCGGCGCCACGTCATCTGGGCGGTGAGACCGCCGGCAACGCCTCTACGATTTCGAATCGGCAGCGGCGGACTCGACCGCGACCTCCGGATCGAGCGCCACCTCGGGCAGCCCCGCGTCCACGGTCCCGGTCGGCGATGCATCGACGGCCGCCTCGTGTATCGAGATGACATCCGGATCTTGGGAACCGCCCCCATCGCCTTCGGCCTCGACGGTGTCCTCATCGTCCTGGCCGGGCCGGAGTCGGGATCGAGCTGAATCGGCTGCGCCGGCAACCGCTTGCGACGCCTTCCCTGCACCGTCGCGGACGTCCTTGCGGCGCCAGACGGCGGCACCGGCGATTCCGGCAATCACGATGACGAGTAGTTTGTTCATGAGTCACATCTCCACTGATCGATTGATGAGGAGACAATGGTGGTTGCGATGATGGTCCCCTGCTTCACCCGATCGGGGTGAACGGGGCCGGCCACCGAGCCCCTCGGACCACTCCAGGGGCCCCGGACGCCGACCAAACACCGCAGGGGTTGGTGGTCACGGTTTCCAGCCGGCGGAGCCGACCTCCACCAGGGACGGACCGTCCAGGGCGATGTCGGACGCGGCCAACTCGGCCACCACGGCTCGGATTGCGCCGTCCAAGGCACCCCGCTCCGCCTGGGCCGACGGGGGATGCCACACCAGGGAGCGGATGACGACGAACTTGCCGACCACATCGACCGCCTGCACCTCGGGCGCCGGGTCGGTGTGAATCTCCGCAACCTGGACGAGCGCCGAGTGCATCGTCGACAGGACCAGCTCGAGATCCTCCTCATGGCCGACCATGATGTCGAACGCCGACCGGCGCTGGCCCAGCGCGGTGTAGTTGACGATCACGTCGTTCAGGACATCGGAGTTCGGCACATGGACCCGCCGACCATCCGGCGTGTCGATCACCGTGGTCCTGGTGGAGATCTCTTGGATGACGCCGACGATCCCGCCGGCGGTGGACACCATGTCACCGACGTCGAGGGCGCCCCGAAGCTGCAGCAGCAAACCGCTGCTGAGATTGGTGATCATCGGTTTGAAGATCAGGACCAGCACCACCGCGATGACGACGATGACCAGGATCGGGCCCAGACTGAAGCCCAGAATCTCGAGCGCCAGGGCAGCGGCGAGCAGGTAGACCGATACCGACACCAATTTCTCGACGGTGCGAATTGCGCTCCGACCGCCTCCTGCCAAGTGGCGGGTGCTACGTCTGATCAACCAGGTCAGCACCTCGGCCAGGACGATCCCGACAACGATCACCACACCGGCGGCGATGACGTCGCCGACGCCGAGCTGGCCGACCGACCACCGGTCGAGCGTCACCTTGATCTCGTTGCCGACATCGGAGACCAGGTTGGTGGAGTCCCCGTTCGCCGGCTCACCGTTCGAGTTCGTCGTCACCTGGGTTCTTCCTTGAGGCCGGAGCGGTCGAGATCAAGATAGCTTCGTACAACGATACTGCCGACCGCCTCGCCCCACTGGGGTGATGCCGGCCCGAGCCGCCCCGATCGCCGCCGGGTTCCGGCGGTCGCAGCGTCGACCCGTTCAGTCGTCAGGCTGATCGACCAGGCCGCGACTGATGGCGTAGCGGGCGGCGGCGGTGCGGTTCTCGACCCCCAGCTTGGCCAGTATGTGGCTCACGTGGACGCGGACCGTGCCCGGGCTCAGCGAGAGACAAGCCGCAATCTGCTTGTTGGTCCGGCCCTCACTCAACCAGCGCAGTACCTCGAGCTCGCGTGCGGTGAGGTCGGACTCGGGAGCGCCGGCACCGGAGAGGTGACCAAGGACTTCGCTGCTCAGCGTGGACCGCCCCTGGGCAGCCGATCGTACGGCCTCGGCCAACTCGGCGCTGCCGATCGACTTGAGCAGGTAGCCGCTGGCCCCGGCGGCCACCGCCTCCCTCACCGTTGGCCCATCCATGAAGCTGGTGAGGATGATGATCCGGGTCGATGGCCGCTCGGAGATGATCCGTCTGGCCGCCTCGGCTCCGCTCATGTCCGGCATGGACATGTCCAGCAGGACGATGTCGGGCTCGAGCTCTGCGCACAGGGCCACCGCAGCGCCCCCTCCGAGCGCCGTTCCGACGACCTCGATGTCGGGCTGCAGATTCAACAGGTTCGAGAGGCCATCGGTGATGACCTGGTGGTCGTCAACGACGAGCAGGCGGATGGGCTCGCTCAATCGACGACTTCCAGGCGTGGGGAGTCGGTCAGATCCACGACCGCGTCGGATCGGCGGCGGGTCCAGGTTGCGGTCACCGTTGCTCCCGCTCCGGGACGGCTGATGATCTCCAGCGCCAGATCCGCCTCGGCCGCCCTCTCCCGCATGTTTCGAAGGCCGTGGCCGGCCCGAGTGTCCCCCGGATCGAAACCGATGCCGTCATCGATGATCATGATGCTGGCTTGCGTATCGTCGACGGTCACCGCGACGTTCACGTTGATGGCTTCGGAATGGCGGAGCGCATTGCCCACCGACTCCTGAACAATGCGGTAGAGGGCCAGTTTCGGCTCCGTCGGAATGAGTGGTCCGTTGTGCACGACGGCCAGATCGACGGGTCGCTGGTAGATCTCCTCCACCGACGCGCAGAGCTGGGCGACGAGATCGGTGAGTGTCTGGGTGGCCAAGACCGATGGATGGAGCTCGAACAGCAGCGTTCGGAGTTCGGCCAGGGTTGAAAGCGCCAACGATCTGATCTTCGACGCACTCTCGGCCGCGCCGACTGGATCGCTGCCCACCGAGAGCGTGACCGCTTCCGCATTGAACGCTGCGGCGTACAGTCGCTGCGACAGTGAGTCGTGGAGCTCTCTGGCGATCCGCTGCCGTTCACGATCGACCGCCGAATGCACGTGGCTGGATTCCAGCTGCAATCGAAGGAAGAACCCGGTGAGGTACTGCGAGCTCAGGTCGGCGATCCTGCGCTGCTCGTCGGAGAACTGATCGGTCCCGTGGCGTCGAATCGTGAGGTGGCCAAGGACCAGATCCCCTCCCTCCAGCGCCCGGTCGATCGTGGCCGGTCGGTTGTCCGGTCGTTCTGCCGGGTGGGGGTCCGGTCGGACCCATGCAACGGCCCCGACGGAGCCGACGGTGCTCGAGTCCGGGAGTTCCCACTCCAACCGGGCTTCGGTGGCGTCGAGAAACCCGCCCAGGGACCGCATGGCATCCTGGAGCACCTCGCGGATGTCGTCGTCGCCGAGGCCGACGCCGCTCAGCGAGAGGAACCATTCCGACAGCCCGGCCAGTCGCAAGGAGCTCCTGTTCCGGCTGTCGAGCTGGGCGACGAGGTCTTGTTGGGCGACACGGAGTGCTTCGGTCCGTGAGCTCACGACATTCTCCAGCCTTGCCGACTGGCTGACGAGCGCCTGCTGGCTCTTCATGACCACCCCGGCGCGCTCGACGGCCAGGCCGGAGATCAGGGCCACCAAACCGAAGGGGGCCAGATAGCTGGTGCTGACAACGGCTTGGTCCACCAACGTGTCGTACACGTTGATGATCCATGCACCGGCGACCCCGATGAGCAGGGGGTCGACTCGTTGTGCGCCCGTTCTCCAGCGGGCCACCATGCCCCAAACGAGGTAGCCCGTTGTCACCAGCAAGTACGGAAGCAGGAGCCACTGGAGCGACCCAGGTCCTGGGGTGTGGACGACGAACGCCTCGCCGAACAAGCTGACCTCACGGAGCCCGATGACGTCATCGACGATCAGCCCGCCCGAGCCCAAGGCGTTCACGGCGATCATGATCAGGCCAACGCCGGTCATGGCCAGCGGAAACCGGGGAAACCCGACGCCCGTTCTCAGACCGATGAGCCAGACAATCGAGATCAGCGTGATGACACCCCAGTAGGAGAACGGCCCGTCCAGGAGGGCCTCGTACTCGTCGATGCTCTGGGAGGAGTGCATGCGAAGCGTGGCAAGCGTCTGTCCGGACGCGCCCAACGCGGCAATCCCGACGAACAACTCGGTGGAGAGCAACGGCCGACGAATGAGGCCCAGGGCGAGGAAGACCAGGCCGATACCGGCGCTCAGCCCGACCAGAATCGCGTATGCGGTTGTTCCCCACGCCATCGCTGCACGATAGTACGAAGGCGGGTGCAGCGACCAGGGTCGAGCCCTCCGCCGCCGCCTGATCCAGCGGGGTCCGGTGGCGGACTACGCCATTTGTCGTAGTTGTGACACTGATCTTCGTCCGACCGATGCTGGACGTTCGGTAGATCCGCCGTGGTTACAATCGTGTGATTCTAGGATCATGACCTCGATGACGAGCGTGGCAAGTTCTCTGGATCCCTGGGCCGGGGCCTGGGATGACGACGCGATGGCGGCGCTGGACGCCATCGAGACGTCGATCCATCGGGGGGACACCACCGGTGCGCTCGGTCTGATCCGGTCGATCCGGCGCCGGCTTCGAGAGCCGGATCCCGTGGTCAGCCCCGATCGTTTTCGCCTCACCGAACGGGAGCTGACGGCCCTGGTACTGCTGCCGGACGCGACCTTGAGCCAGAAGGACATCGCCCGAGCGATGGGCATCACCCACAACACCCTCAAGACGCACCTTCGATCGCTGTACCAGAAGCTCGGGGCCCATTCCCGTGCCGAGGCCATCGAACTCGGCGGATTCAGCCGACCGTTTCCGCTGGCCGTCTAGGACGGGGCGGTCACGGTGGAGCTCTTCGCCAGAGATCGGCAGTTCTGGCGGCTGGTGCTGGGCGCGGTCATCGTCGGTACGGCGGGGGCAGGCGGTGCCCTGGCCTTCACCACGGTCGTCAAGCTCGGGACCGATCTGATCTGGCCCGAGGAGATCGACTATCAGTTCCTCGGCGGCGAGGTCTGGTGGTTGGGCATCACGACTGCGGCGGGGATCGTGGTTGGCCTGCTGCGGCGATGGCTCAGCGTCCCCGATCAGCCGGCAGGCGCCCTGGCCATGATCCAGAACGCAGAGGCCGACCACCGCACTGCGCTCCAGACCATCGCCGTTTCGGCCGTCTCGCTCATCGGCGGGGCCAGCCTCGGCCCGTTCGATGCCGGGGTCCGCTCCGGCGGTGCGGCCGGCGGGTTGTACTCGTCATGGCGGGCGGCCTCGGAAGAGGAACGCCAGATCAACACCATGAGCGGCATCGCCGGGTCGCTCGGGGGCCTGCTGACCGCCCCGTTCCTTGCCACCCTGCTCGTCACCGAGCTCCGCCGACCCCCCTCGGATCGGTACTACCGGGTGCTGATCCCCAATCTGACCGGGGCACTCTTCGGCTTCTTCGTCTATTTCAGCATCGTGGGCGACACGTTCCTCGGAGTCTTCTCCGTGCCGGGCTACAACGTGAAGCCGTGGCATTTTGCCGTGGCCGTCGTGCTTGGCGTCGTGGCAGCCGCCGTTTCCTGGCTGCTGGGAATGACCGTGACGATGACCCACCTGCTGGCCAGCAGATACGTGCAGAACTCGGTGTTGCGGGCCGGGCTGGGAGGCCTCGTCGTCGGGGTCATTGCGGTGTTCCTCCCGTTGACGTTGGCGTCTGGCAAGGACCAGCTCAGCTTCGCCACCTCCGACGGCGGCGTCGGACAGCTGGGAGCCGGCTTGCTCATCCTGGTCGTCCTCGGCAAGGTCATGGCCATGGCGGTGAGTCTGGCGACCGGTTTCATCGGTGGTCCGGTCATGCCGACGCTGTTCATCGGAGGCATCACCGGCATCGCCATTCACCTGCTGGTGCCGGACCTGCCGATCGCGCTCACGTTCTCCTGCATGCTGGTCGCCGTACCCGGTACGTCGATCAGGGCACCGTTCACGATGTTGTTGCTCGCCGTATTGACCGTGGGGGTCGGTGCGGCCGACGCCTCGCCGGCCGGGGTTGCGGTGATCGTGGCCTACCTGGTCACCTCCGGCCTTGGCCTCTTCTCCATCTCCGCTAGCACTTCATCCGACCAGCCGGGCGATGCCGATGACATCGTCTTTCGCGACGAGCTGTTCGACATCGGGGACCCGAATCCCGACACGCCCGACAACTGACAACGCCCGGACCGCTTCACTCCTTGGCACAGTTCTCGGGCTGATCCGAACCTGCGATCTTGAAGTCATCACAGGTGAGGAACGCCTGGTGGTTCCGGCCAACGACGAATCCGAGCACGGCGATGAAAACGATGACGGCAATGCCGGCCACCAGCATGGTGCGATCGGTAACGGTCGTCAGGTCGGTTGCGAACATGTCGACGAGCAGTCGCAACACCGTCGGTACCGAGACCACGGCGATCAGCAGGCCGAGGACACCGAACGCAGGATTGTCCGTGGCCGCGCCAAGCGAGTCGAACAGGATCACCGCCAGCAGCAGCCATGCCAGGGGTGCCGCCAGGGCGATCCGGGTGAACCAAAGGGTACGACCTCGATAGGGCGGCCTGAGGATCGCCAGTGCGAAGCCGACGGTGGAGACGACGACGACCTGGAAGACGTCCTGATAGAACACCGCACCGTAAGCCCCCAGGTTGAAGGCGATCGGCCAGGTCGTCAGCGCGATGGTCACCAGAGCGACGGCCGCCGGCCCATACGTCGAACGACGATCGCTATCGGCACTGTCGGTATCGGCATTGCCCGCGGGCTCGACGGTTCGATCGCTTCCAGTCATCACACAGCTCTTTCGGTCTAGGTCCACTACAGCGGGCCGAGGTCGGTCCGGCCTCACCCGAGAGGGGCGATGCGAAGGGAGGGTCCATGGGCGACGCTGGTTCTGTGATCGGGCTCGATGCATCCGACGGCGTCTTCGTCGTCATCCTCATTGCCGGTGTCGCCATCCTCGCCGTCGCAACCCTTGTCTTCCTCCGCAGCGGGTCCGATCAGCCCAGTCGCTCAAACCCAGCAGCCGAGACCCGGGCCGCCGAGGCCGAGGTGTGCGCCACCGGACGAGACGTGATCGATCTGACCGCACTGTATAGTCCGGATGAACCGGGGACCGGCCTGACCGTGGCCCAGCTGAGTCAGATCGAGACGAAGCTCGATCGGCTGATCGTGAAAATTGAGGGGGCGGCGTCGACCGCACGGTCACAGGAAGCAGCGCAACGCTTGGGGCTTGCCAAAATGCACGCAACATCACTCCGAGATGCAGTGCAGACCGAACGGCGGCTCCGGCTCTCGTCGTTGACATCGGACACCCAGAAACTGGATACCACCGCCCTGCAGATCGTGTCGACCCGGTCCGAGCTCGACGACGTGCTGAGGCAGATCTCGAAGACGATTGGGGAAACGTCATGACCGATCCATCCGTGGAGACGACGGACGAGCAAACGAAGCCGTCGGTCGGAAAGCGCATCATGCGAGCGGCCATCATCGTGGCCGTGCTGGTCTTCGTTTTCGGCTGGCTCCTCCCCCAGCTCATCGACTACGAACTCGTCTGGGAAGCCCTGACCAACCTCACCGGACCGGATCTGGTGGTGTTGCTCGTACTCTCGATCGCTCGGGTCCCGACCGAGGCGATGGTCTACCGGGCGATGCTGCCCGGCCTGCGGATCCGCAGCGGTTCCGAGGCCTACCTGTCGTCGAACGTCGCCGCCAACGTGATGCCGCCGCCGGCGTCGTCCATCATCCAGTACGCCTATTTCAGGTCCGAGGGTTTCGACGGCAAGGCGTCGAGCACCGGCGCGGTCGGCAGCTTCGTGTTTCCCCAGGGTGCGCGCATCGTGTTGCCCATCGTTGCCTTCGTGGTGCTGCTGATCACCGGCAACGCCGACGACGAGGCACTGATCATCACTGCGATCTCGGTCGCCGTCTCCGCTGCGGTCTGTGTGCTGCTGTGGATCGTCGGAAGGAGCGAGGCGTCGGCCCGGTGGCTCGGCGCCAAATTGGGCCGGTTCGTTTCGTGGGTGATGACGAAGCTGCACAAGGATCCGGTTGGTGACCTTGGCGACCAGGTGGTCGACTTTCGAGACAATGCCTTCGCCATCGTCCGTGAGCGGTGGCCCTTCGGGTCGATCGGCGTGGCGCTCAACCTCTTCGTCACCTACCTGATCCTCGTGGCATCGCTGCGGGCGGTTGGGATCGAACAGTCGGAACTGGGACTGGCGCTGATCTTCGCCTCGTTCGCCGTTGCCTTCTTCGCCGGTGTGGTCATCCCCATCACCGGCAGCGGCCTCGGCGTGGTCGACGTCGTCATGGTCTCGGCCCTGTCGGCATCGGCCACCGGTAACGTCGACACCAACGTGATCGTGGCAGCAGTGGTGCTGTGGCGGCTCTTCTATGGGCTGCTGGCCTTCTTTCCCGGGATGATCACGCTCACCTCGTTCAGCAAGAAGCACGCTGACCTGTTGCGGGGTGCAGCCAGCGAATTCGGGGCGGACCCGGAGACGGTCGAGTCGGCCGCCCCCGTCGCCACCATCGACCCCGAAGGGCAATCCCCCGAAGGTCAATCCCCCGAAAGGCAGCCGGAATGACAGCGACCACCGAGCAGCGCTCCTCATCGACAGGGCCTGCCTTCCAGTCGTGGATGTTCGCCAATGTGGCGATCGGGGCAGGGTTCTCCGCCTTCGTGGCCCTGCTCGTGCCGCCCTACATCACCCAGGCCACGGGCAGTGCATCCGAAGCCGGTGTCGTGATGTCGCTGATGAGCCTGGCCGCGATCCTGGGCCCGGTATTCGGTGGGATTGCCGACCGCTACAACGCCCACCGATACGTCATGGTCGGCGGGTTGGCGGCGATGACGCTGGCGCTGGTCGGCTTCGGCCTCGCCTCGGGAGACTCCGAGTTCCAGGTGATCGATGCCCTCATCATGGGCCTCGGCGTTGCCGGGGCCAGCGCCGTTGCGCCGGTCTTCATCGTGAGCGCCGGCCTGTCGGAAGCCCTGCAGGCCAAGCGGCTCACCGCATTCAGCATCGCCTTTCCCGCCGGTCAGGTGGCGGGAGGCATGATGTTGGCCGCCGCGGCCCAGGCCGAGTGGAGCTTCAGTCAGCGCTTCTATCTCGGCGCGGTGGTGCTGGGGTTGTGCACGGTGATCGTCTGGTTCACATCTGCAGCCCCCACCGCGGCGATCAAACTCGACGACGAGGACCCGGACGACCAGCCCGAGAACGTCGACAGCACACGGCGGACCGGGTTCCGGGGCGTGATCTTCTCCCTGTTCGGCCTGTACATTCTGGTGCTCGTCCTGTCCTCGGTCGCCAACAACGGCATCAACTCCCAGATCGCCAACATCCTGCCCAACCTGTACGGCATCTCGGAAACCGCAACGTCGACGCTGATCTCGGTGGCCGGCCTGCTCAACATCCTGCTGTTCTTCGCCGCCGCCAAGGCCATGACCAACTACGGGCCACTCGCTCCCTTCCTGGCCGGGACCGTGATGCGGTTCGGAGGCGCACTCGGCCTCGGAGCGCTCGGCCTTGTGACCAACGCCCCGGTGCTCCTCGTTGCCGCCGCCATGCAGCTCCTGTACCAAGGATCGCCGTTCGCCAGGCTCCCCCAGAACGTCCTCGCCGTCCGTTTCGCTCCGATCCCCTCCGGTCAGGCCAACGGCTGGGTCATCGCCGGCAGTGCCATGGGCTCCTTCATCGGCAGTCTGCTCGGCGGTTGGCTGGCCGACGCCGTCGGCTACAACGCCATCAACTGGATGGGTGCCATCGCCGCCGGTGCGGCGGTCGGACTCATCGTCTTGTTCATCGCACCGTTGAACAAGCAGCGCTACGGCGATGATGACGACGAGGAGCAGGCCGGCGCGGGGTCGGGGGCGGTGCAGCCCGCGACATGAGCGTGCGTGCAACCACGACCGCTCAGGTGGTCGGAGCGTCATCTGTCGGCGTGGCCACCGGGTTGGTGGTTCTCGCGCTCGAACACCTCGTCGACGACGTGCTGCATGAGATCTTCGAGGCGCCGGTGTGGGTCCCGGCCCTGACCGTGGTCGCCGGTGGGTTGGCAACGGCGGGGCTGGTTCGTCTCATCGGCGGTGGTTCGAGCGCCACCACCGAGGTCTACGTGGAGGAAGTCCACCAGCCGTCGCCGACGATCGACCCGACGAATGCACCGGGGAGATTGGCGGCCGCCTTCACGACGCTCGGCAGCGGCGCTCCTCTCGGTCTGGAGGGACCGGCGGTGTACACCGGTTCGGCGGTGGCCACCGTGCTCCGCCGCCGGGTCCCGGCGCTCGCTGCCGGCCCCCACAACGTCCTGCTCGTCGCAGCCGCCGCGGCTGGAATCGCCACGGTGTTCAAGGCGCCTGCCGCCGGTGCCATCTTCGCCCTCGAGGTCCCCTATCGGGAACGGCTGGCCGGTGAACGGGTCCTGGCCGCCCTCTTCGGTTCGGCCACCGGATTCATGACGATGGCGGCGTTCGATGGCGTCAAGAACGAGCTCGAGGTCCCCCTGGTCGAGCTGACCTACGGCCGAGCAGCCCTGGCGGTGGTGCTTGGCGTGGTCGTCGGGGCGGCCGCCATCGGCGTGATCTGGCTGATCGGCCAGGCCGGGCGGCTGAGCGGCCAGGGTTCACCGTGGATCCGGGCCCTGGTGGCCGGCGGCGTTCTGGCCGGACTGTACGGCATCGGTCGAGGCATCGGCGCCGGGTCCCTGGCGCTGCGGTCTGGGAACGATGTCATCAACTGGGCGGTCGACGGCGACCACGCCGTCTGGCTGCTGGTGGCGGTGTTCGGGCTCCGGGCTGCCGGCCCGGCGGTGTCGATCGCCGGCGGAGGCGTTGGCGGTCTGTTCATCCCGCTCATGGCCGCCGGGGCGATCGTTGGCCGCCTGTTCGCCGATGCCGCCAGCGCCGAGGACCTGGCGTTGTATGTCACGATCGGTGCGGCAGCAATGCTCGGTGCCGGCTATGCCGTGCCCCTCACGGCAGTGGTGTTCATTGCCGAGTACACCGGTCAGGCGACGCTCATCGTCCCCGGTCTGCTGGCGGTGACCGTGGCGAAACTGGTGGTCGGCGCCAGGTCGGTCAGCCCGGCCCAGCAGCCATGAGGGCGCCAGCCGATCAGCCGAGCCCCATTGGCCGAGCCGAAGGTCACCGGTGCACCCCCAAGCGGTGGCCAAGGGGGCTCTCGTTGGTCTTCACCACGCTGGTTCTGGCCGTAGCCGCCATTGCGGTTGCGGGCCCGTCCGCCGGTGCCCAGGACCTGGCCGAGGAGGATCCCGAAGCCGCACAGGAACTGGCGGAGAAATACGCCCCGATCATCATGGTCAAAGCTCAGACGGCGGCTTGCGACGAGGACGGCGAACCGTACGGCCCGACCTCGGTGGAAATTCTCCTCGACAACCCCGAGATCGTGCTCCGTCAGCTCGGCACCGGGAACCCGGTGATCAAAGCCGAGCCCGATGCGTCGGATCTCTTCGGACTCGGTGAGGGCTTCTACCTCGACTTCCCCGGTGACGCCCTGGAGCCGGGCTGCATCTACGAGAAGGACTTCGACAAGTACAGCGAGGGCATACCGGCCGTCGTCTACGCCCACATCGTGCGCCAGGACGACCATCCCGACCAGTTGGCGCTCCAGTACTGGTCCTACTGGTACTACAACGACTGGAACAACAAGCACGAGAGCGACTGGGAAGGCATCCAACTGCTTTTCCCGGTTGGCACCATCCAGGAGGCCCTGGCCACCGAACCGAGCAGCATCGGCTACGCCCAGCACGAGGGTGGCGAGCAAGCCGACTGGGAATCCTCGAAACTCGAACGTGACGGCGACCACCCGGTCGTCTACTCCTCGGCCGGCTCCCATGCCAGCTACTACAGCGCTGATCTGTATCTCGGGCGCAGCGGCAGCGAGGGCTTCGGCTGCGACGACACCACCGGCCCCTCCGAACCCATCCGGCCGAACGTCGAGGTCCTGCCCGATGCGGTCGACGATCGGTCCAGCTCGTTGGCCTGGCTGGCCTTTGCCGGGCGCTGGGGGGAGCGTCAGGGCGGGCCGTTCAACGGTCCCACCGGTCCGACGGCCAAGGACCGCTGGCTCAAGCCGATCGATTGGCACGATGAACTCCGCCCGACCAGTGTTGTCATCCCGGCCGGTGATTCGCTCGGCGCCACGGTCATCTCGGGTTTCTGCGGCGTTGTGAAATGGGGTTCGGGCACCCTGATCTCGTTCACCACCTCGCCGACGAGAGTCCTCATCTCGGCCGGGCTGGTCGTCGTTCTCGCTTCCTGGTTGCAGCGGCGGACCGACTGGCAGCGGGTGGCGGCGCTGCCGTTGCGGCGGAGGCGAAAAGCCGGCCAGATCATCCGCCTGGCCGGAACCGGCTATGCCAGACGTCCGGGCCCGCTGCTGACCTTCGGCCTGTTCTACCTGCCCGCGGCGGCGTTGGGAGCGGCCCTCAGCGCACTGATCGCCATCACGCCGGTGGTGAAGGACGTGCTCGGTCACACCGACGGAGCCACCGGGAGCGACCTGTTCCTGTCGCTGATTGCCGGCGGTATCCCCAACGTGATCGCCCTGGTCTTCGTCAACGCGGCCATGGCCACCTATTGGGACCGCCTGGACACGAGTGAACCGCTCTCGCCGACCGAGGCCACAAAACTGGCATGGGATCGACGAAGAGATCTGGGGGTCGGTCTGGCGAGGTCGAGCATCGTCGTCGTCGGGCTGTTGGTGACGGTCGTCGGCACACCGTGGGCGATCCGGCAGCTGATCCGGTACCAGTTCATGCCCCACACCGTGATGCTGGAAGATCTCGATGGCAAAGCGGCGCTGGCCCGGAGCTCTGAGTTGACCCGGGGCCGGTGGTGGCACACTGCGCTGTTCCTGCTGGTCTTCAACGCCATGGTCCTGGTGCTGAGTCTCGGCGTCGGCATCGTGCTGCTCGTCATCTTCAGCCAGATTCCTCTCGTCATCTTCACCACGTTCATCACCATCTTGTTCGCTCTGTTCGCCCCGGCCTCGGCGCTCGCCCTGACATTGCTGTACGGCGACGCCGTGGCCCAACAAAGCGGTGGCGGCCCGGCCGAGGCAGGCTCGTCCGAGCCATCGGAACCCTCGGAACAAGCGGGAACGCCGGCCCGGTAGCTACAGTCGAGTCAGGGCCTGCCTCAAGGCATGCCGATGGGAGGAACGCAATGATATTGGCAGCCGAGTTTGGCGTTGGTCAGGTGCTGTGGTCGCTGTTGTGGTTGGCCATGTTCATCCTTCTGTTCATGCTCCTGGTCTTCACCTTTGTCGATATCATCCGGCGCGACATGTCGGGTGTGGCCAAGGCGCTCTGGCTCGCGGCAATCATCTTCTTCCCGTTTCTGGGCGTCTTTGTCTACGTCGCCGTCAACGGCGGGAACACCAACGTCGGCTATCACGACCAAGCCGCCGTTCGGTACCAATACCGCTGAGTGATTCTCGAATACGCAATTCTCCTGCTCGTGACCGGATTCTGGACGCTGGTGATCTGAGCCACGATCAGTCGTCGGATGGGGCCGAGGCGTCGATCATGACGAGATCGTGCCACCACAGGCGCTCGAAGAACCCTGCGGTGGCTCCATCGATATCGCCAAGCGCCCGGTTGCCGTCCACCTGTTGGTAGACCCGTCTTTCGTCGGCGTCGAGGAAGAGCACGAGGTCCCGATCGGTGTGGGCCTGGTTGATCAGCACCGCCGCCACCCCCGGCGGGAGGCGCTCCTCGACCAGGGTGACCGTCGTCGGTCGGATAGGTACGTAGGCCGGCCAGCGGTCATCATCCCAACCGAGCGGGTTCGCCGGTAGCGGCGAATCGTCACGGTAGGCGATGAGGCTGTGGCGTTGCATCGTGGCCCGGAACAGCTCCATCGCCGCGAACTGATCGTGCTCGTCCATCGCCGCAATGCGCCGGCCGTGTGGCACCTCGGTCAGCGCACCGCACTGCGGTCGATACGGAGCCTGTCGCACCCAGCGACCGAACCGCATCCCGGCACCGTCGACCAGCGCCAGCGCCTCGGGCACGGTGTAGGACCGATCGCGTGGGTTGAGCAGTGCGTCGGCCAGAGCATCGTCGTGCTGGAAGTCCGGCGTGTTGCGCAGCAGATGACCGAGTGGGTGGGCGGTCGGCAGCTCTCGCAGTGTGGAGATCAGATCGGCGATCTCGCTCGGCTCCGGGGTCACGCCCAGCAGCCGGCAGTAGTCCTGCATCAGCTGCACTCCGAAACGACCGTACGATCCGTACACCATGAGACGGAGCGCTCCGTCGGCAGCGAGCACGGTGCGGAGACACCTCAGCCCGGTCGCCGGGTCGGGCAGATGATGCAGGACCCCGGTGCAGACGATGTGGTCGAACGACCGCTGGAGCGAGCCTGCCTCCTCGATGGGCAGCTCATGGAGCTCGACGTTGGCCAGCCCGTACTCGTCGACGAGCCGCCCGGTGGCCCCGATACTGGTCGGGCTGACGTCGATGCCGACAACCTGGGCATCCGGATAACGAACGGCATACCTTGCCGCCTGGGACGTGCCACAGCCGGCGACCAGGATCGTGTGGTCGTCGCGGTAGGCCAATGTCGGCCACAAGCGCCGGTGCTCGACCCGCCGTCTCGTGCCATCGCTCCACGCTGCGACGTCGGCCGTGAGATCGTCGACCGGTGGAGGGTACGGGTGGCGGTTGTAGAACCTGGCGATCACATCGCCGTCGGCGGACATGTTGGTCACCCGACGGTGGGTCCGGGGCGCCTCACCGTTCGAAAGCCCATGTGACTCATGCCGGTGTCGACCATCTGCGGTCGGCGAGCGGCGGGGCGGTAACGCTGGCAGTAGTTGTCGGCGCAAAGGAAGGAGCCACCCTTGACGACCTTTCGAGGGATGGCGAACTGGGGTTGAGCCGGATCGTAGCTCGCTTCGATGCCGGGCCCTCGGGGGTTGGTCGGCACACAACAAGGCTTGTCGGCATCGGCCGGATGATGGTCGGTGTACCAGTCATCGGTCCACTCCCACACGTTTCCCGCCATGTCGGACAACCCGAAGTCGTTTGCAGGGAACGACCCCACCGGTGCAGTGCCGGTGAAGCCGTCGGCCTCGCTGTTGCGATACGGAAAATCGCCCTGCCAGAAGTTGGCCAGGTACTCACCA
This sequence comes from uncultured Acidimicrobiaceae bacterium, assembly GCA_947259095.1. Classification (GTDB taxonomy): domain Bacteria; phylum Actinomycetota; class Acidimicrobiia; order Acidimicrobiales; family SZUA-35; genus JAHELU01. Next base: position 160,321 of record CAMYLA010000001.1, read on the forward strand.
TCGGGCACCGCCTTGTCGCCCCAGATGAAGGACCGGCTCTCGTGCCCACCACGGGCGGCGTACTCCCACTCGGCCTCGGTCGGCAACGACTCGCCGGCCCACCGGGCGAAGGCGACAGCATCCTCGTGAGCAACATGGACCACCGGGTGGTCGAGCCGGTCATCGACAGAGCGGCCCGGCCCCTCCGGGTGACGCCAGGAGGCGCCCGGTGTCCAGGTCCACCAGAGGTTGATGTGGGTGAGGTCGACCGGGCCGGGCGTCATCGTGAACACCAGCGATCCCGGGACGAGATTCTCCGGCGGCGCACCCGGGAAGTCCTTGGGATCGAGCGGACGCTCGGCCACGGTCACATAGCCGGTTGCTTCGACGAACTCGGCGAAGTCCCGGTTGGTGACCGTGGTCGACCGCATCCAGAACCCGTCGACCGAAACGGTGTGGACCGGTGCCTCCTCCGGATAGTGGGAGGCCGACCCCATGGCAAAACCGCCGCCGGGGATCCACACGAGACCAGCAGATCGCTGGTCCGCTTGTGGCCCCCGGCGTTCGGCGGTGTTCACGAGCTGGTGATGCCGGCCTCAAGCTTGGCCATCACGTTCTCGAGGTTGAAGGAGGCCGGCTTCTGACTCACCGGGAATTCGGCGAGCGACTGCAGATGCTCAGCCACGAAGCTCTGCGCCGGCACGAACAGGAAGGCCCGATCGAGAACCCAGTCGAAGTACGTGTTCGACGTCTCCTCGGCCCGCTCGTACGGATCGGTGCGAAGGTTGAACACCTTGGGCATCCGGAGCTCGACGAATGGTTCCATCCAGACCCGCATCGTGCCCCTCATCCGCTGCTCGAGGAAGATGAACTTCCAGTTGTCGAAGCGCATGGCCGTCAGATCACCGTCGTCGGACACGTAGAAGAAGTAGTTGCGGGGGCTCTCGTCGGCCGCCCCGGTCAGGTAGTCGAGCTGGTCGTGGCCGTCGAGGTGGACCTTGTACTCCTTGCCGTCGAGCTCGGCCCCCGCCCGGAGCTGTTCGGCGATGTCGGGTACCCCGGCGGCGGAGAGGAACGTGACGAACCAGTCTGCGTGACTCACGATGCCGTTGAGGACGGTCCCGGCTTCGATGTGGCCGGGCCAGCGCACCATGGCGGGTACGCGGTAGGCACCCTCCCAGTTCGAGTTCTTCTCGCAGCGGAAGGGCGTCATGCCGCCGTCGGGCCAGGTGTTCATGTGCGGACCGTTGTCGGTGCTGTACACGACGATGGTGTCGTCGGTGATCCCCAGCTCGTCAAGGAAGTCGAGCATCTCGCCGATGTTGCCGTCGTGGTCGATCATCACGTCGTGGTACTCGGACTGCCAGCGTCCGGCTTGGCCCTGGCTCTCGTCCTTGGCGTGAGTACGGAAATGCATGTGGGTCGTGTTGAACCAGACGAAGAACGGGATACCCGCCTCGTGGGCGTCCTTGATGAACCGTTTCGCTTCGGGAATCAACACCTCGTCGATGGTCTTCATCCGCTCTCTGGTGAGCGGGCCGGTGTCCTCGATGCGCCCGTCGGCGTAGCTGTGGATGACGCCACGGGGGCCGAACCTCTCGCGGAAGTCCGGGAACTCCTGGGCAGGCGGATAGTCGCGGTGTTCGGGCTCCTCTTCGGCGTTGAGGTGGTACAGGTTGCCGAAGAACTCGTCGAACCCGTGGTTGGTCGGAAGGAACTTGTCCTGGTCGCCGAGGTGGTTCTTGCCGAACTGGCCAGTGGCGTAGCCCTGCTCCTTGAGCGCTCGGGCAATCGTCGGATCCTTGTCCTGCATGCCGACATCCGCACCGGGCATCCCGACCTTGGTCAGACCGGTGCGAAAGGGATTCTGGCCGCAGATGAACGCGGCACGGCCGGCCGTACACGACTGCTCGCCGTAGTAGTCGGTGAACCTTGCGCCCTCATCGGCGATGCGGTCGATGTTGGGTGTCCGGTACCCCATCAGACCGTCGCTGTAGCAGCTGAGGTTGCTGATTCCGATGTCGTCGCCCCACATCACGAGAATGTTCGGCTTGCCGTCCGGCATGGTGCTTCTCCTTGTGGATTGCAGTTCCTCGCCAGGCTAGTTCAACGAAGGGCGCCTGGTCTCACCCCTCGGGGGTGAGAACAGGCCATGAGATCCCATGACATCATTGACGGGTGGCCGACGGCAACGACAGAGCCGAACACGAGCCGAATCGGCGGTTGACCGAGAGAGTGCTCGGACGACTGGTCGGTCCTGTCGTCTCGCCGGTGGTCGACAACGTCGACGTCGACGACGTGGTGGAGCGGATCGATGTCAACCACCTCATCGATCGACTCGACGTCAACGGAGTCGTCGATCGGATCGATGTCGATCCGGTGATGCAGAGAGTCGACATCGACGCACTGCTGGCCCGTGTCGACATCAACGAGATCGTCGATCGCATCGAACCGGACCGTCTGCTGGACCGGATCGACGTGGACCGCCTACTCGACCGCATCGACGTGAACACCCTGCTGGATCGCATCGAACCCGACCAGCTGCTCGACCGGATCGACGTGGACCGCCTGCTCGACCGCATCGACGTGAACACCCTGCTGGATCGCATCGAACCGGATCGGCTGCTCGACCGGATCGATGTCGATCGCCTGATCGACCGGGTCGACGCCGATCGGCTGCTGGCCCGCGTCGACGTCAACGCCGTCGTCGAACGGACCGAGATCGGCGCCATCATCGCCCGGTCGACGACCGGCGTCTTCACCCAGCTGCTCGACGTGGCCAGAACCCAGCTGATCGGCGTCGATCAGGTGGCGCAGGGGGTGGCGGCCCGGATCCTCAGGGGCCAGGCCCGCGAGGTCCCTCCCCTCCCCTCGGCCGACACTGCCATCGACGATCTGGCGGCGATGACCCTCTCCGAACGTGCGGTGGCGCTGCAGCATCATGCTGCCGGTTCGGTCTCGCGGTTCCTGGCGTTCCTGGTCGACCAGTTCATCATCGGCATGCTTTTTGCTGGTGGGCTCCTGCTGACCTCGGCGGCTGCCCGGGTGGTGCTTGGCATCGACATCGACACCGGGAGCGACTCACTCCCGATCGCCCTTGCCTACCTCATGTGGGCCTTCGCCTATATGGCCGGGTCGCTGGCAGCCACCGGCCGAACGATCGGGAAGGCCGTGCTGGGACTTCAGGTTGTCGAGGCGGACGGCAGCAGGCTCCGGGCCCGGGCGGCGCTGATTCGCACCGCCGTGTTCCCGCTGAGTTTCCTGCTGTTCGGAATCGGCCTGCTCCTCGGTCTGATTCGCCGCGATCGCCGAGAACTGCACGACCTCATCGCCGGCACCGCCGTGATCTACGCCTGGGATGCAGCCACCGCTCGGCTTCGAGTCGAGGCCACAGCCGAATGACGTCCGGCGACCCTGCGCCGGATGGCCGGGCGAGCCGTCTGCCGGCGACTTGGTATCGTCTGACGCCATGAGTCCTGCGGACGAGACGCCACCGACGCCCCCGGTCCTGCCGATCGAGCGTCCATCGACGCCGCTGCGACTCGTGCGGATGCTCGTCCTCGCCGCGGCCCAGGCGGCAACGGTTCTGGCTCTCAATCTCATCCTGCCCGGGTTCCGCATCGATGGCGTGGTCAGTGCCGGCGCCTTCGTGATCGCCCTGGCGGTGCTCAATGCGCTGTTGTGGCCACTGATCGTGCGAATCGTGCTGCCGATCATCCTGCTCACCCTCGGCCTGTTCACCTTCGTGCTCAACGCGGTGTTCCTGTGGGTCGCGGCCGCGGTCGTCGGAGGCGTCGAGATCACGTCGTTCTGGGCGGCCATGGCCGTCGCGCTGGCCCTGAGCATCGTCAACATCTTCGTCGGCGGCATGTTGAACGTCGACGACGACCACGCCTGGCGCAGCAACGTTGTCCGGCGGGTGGTCAACCGGGTCGAACCGGCAACCCGAAGCGACGTGCCGGGGTTCCTCTTCATCCAGATCGACGGTCTCGGCCACGACGTACTCCAGAAGGCCATGGCCTCGGGCGATGCACCGTTCCTGGCCCGTCTCGTTTCCTCCGGCACCCACCGGCTCCACCAATGGGAGTGCGACCTGTCGTCACAGACCGGGGCCATGCAGGCCGGGATCCTGCTCGGCGACAACCACAACATGCCCGCCTTTCGCTGGTACGAGAAGGACACCGGCAGGGTGATGGTGACCAACCGCCCCAAGGACGCGGCGGAGATCGAATCCCGCCAGTCGTCGGGAATGGGGCTCCTGATCGACGGTGGCGCCTCGCGGGCAAACGTGTTCAGCGGCGACACCGAGGACACGATGTTCACCTTCAGCACCGTCAACAACAAGGTGCTGGGCAAGAACCGTTTCCTGTACGTCGTGTCGACGCCATATGCCCTGTTCCGGATCATCGCCCTGAGCGTCGTCGACATCTTTCGAGAACTGCGGGCCGCCCGCCGAGCCCGTCGCGATGGCGTTGTACCCCGTCTCGATCGAGGCGGGATCTACCCCCTGCTCCGAGCGGCGACCACAGTGGTGCTGGCCGAGATCACCTGGTCGATTCTGGTCGCCGACATCGAGCGGGGGGTGCCTGCGGCCTACGTCGATCTCGTCGGCTACGACGAAGTGGCCCACCATTCCGGGATCGCCGCCCCCGACGCCCTCGACACCCTGCGCCGCACCGATGACCAACTGGAGCGGCTGCTCACCAGGTTGTCGGAGGCGCCCCGCCCCTACTATCTGGTTGTCCTGGCCGATCACGGCCAGACGCAGGGTGCGACCTTCGAACAGCGGTACGGCGAAACGCTGGACGCCGTCGTGCAACGCCTGGCCAGCGGCCAGGTCACCGCCCCGGTGCTGGCCGAGGAGGGATGGAACAACGTCAACGGCCTGCTGACCGATGCCGCAGCCGACGACTCGACGGTCGGCAAGGTGGTCGAACGAGCAACTCGAAGCCGAACCAACGGCGGTGAAGTGGTGATCGGTCCTGCCACCGAGGAAGAGATCCACGACGACGTCATCGTGCTGGCCTCCGGCAACCTCGGGCTCGTGTCCTTCACCGCACTCCCCGGTCGAGCCACTCGCCAACAGATCGACGCCGCCAACCCGGGGCTGACCGAAGGGCTGCAGCGCCACGAGGGGGTCGGCATCGTCATGGTCCGCGACGAGACGCTCGGCGACATCGTGCTGGGCCCGGCCGGCGTGCACCACCTGGCCGACGGGCGGGTCGATGGCGAGGATCCACTGGCGCCCTTCGGCCCCAACACCGCGGACCACCTGCGGCGGACCAGCAGTTTCGACAACTGCCCCGACCTGCTTGTCAACAGCTTCTATGACCCGGTCGCCGACGAGGGCGCAGCCTTCGAGGGACTGATCGGCTTCCACGGTGGCCTCGGCGGCCGCCAAAGCTACCCCTTCGTGCTGGCACCGGCAGCCCTGACCCAGCCAACGGCACCGCTGGTCGGGGCCCGATCGATACACGAGCTCTTCAAGACCTGGATCTCCGAGACGCAACCGTCCGAGGTCGATGTCGACGTGGCCTGAGCCGGTCGCTTGGGCCTTGCGGCGGCCGACCGGCTGATCGAAGATGGCACCATGGACCTGCGTGACGCCCATGTACTGATCACCGGCGGATCGAGGGGGATCGGTGCCGCCCTGGCCACGTCGTTCGCCGAGGCCGGGTCCTGGGTGTCCCTGGCCGCCCGCTCCACTGCGGCGCTGGAGAAGGTGGCGCAACCCCTCGACGCCTCGGTCTTCACCGTCGACCTGGCCATCCCAGACCAGACCGAGCGGCTGATCGCCTGGGTCGAACAGGAGGCGGGCCCGGTCGACGTGCTGATGAACAACGCCGGAGTGGAGACCA
>CAMYLA010000002.1 GCA_947259095.1 uncultured Acidimicrobiaceae bacterium
GACAGTATCGATGCCTGATACTGCGGAAAACCAACAGGCTTATCCGCAACCTCCGCAACAGAAGCCGGGTGTTGGCTTTCCCTTGACGCACCGGTCGTGATCACCTCGGTCAACTCGGAAGAAGCAGTTTCCGGCTCAGGAGGGGTTTGGAACAACGGATCATGCCGCAACTCCTGAGCATCGTTGCCATCAAAATAACCACCCAGGATTTGGTGGACGCGCTGGGTGAGAATCCGTTCCGTCGTGTGAGTCACGAAGCGTTGGGATCTCGGGTCGGGCAGTCGCTGTGCCGCCCCATGAAGCACGCCCAACTTGCGATCGAGTTGCCCCACGGCCAACAATCCTGCATCACTGACGACGGATCCGCCGCAGAAATCAACCGTCACCCTTTGCTTGCCGACGTCCCAAAATGTAAGCTGCTCGTTGCCCCACTGCGTCTCGGACATCTTGGCCTCCTGCATTCGAGTAAGTCGTATCCTTCAAACACTTAATCGTTGCAAGAGGCCGTTTTCATTCCACCACGGTGCGCAAAATGGGCTAGAAAAACCGGCGTTTGAGACGGTAAACAGTTACAGTTGGACATCTCTGAAAGAAGTGGGCACCTCTTGGCGAATCACGACCGCAGATCCGTATCCGCTTCCAAGCGACCGCTGTCAACTTCTTCAACGAAAGCCTCCTGGTCGCGCTCGTTCTGGTCTGCGTAATGCTCAGCGAAGTCCGTCAGAGCTTGATCAAAGGTATCGCTCGAGCCGAGGTAACCAGCGATGGCAATCGGGTCGCCGGAACGAGCATGGGCTCGGGCCAGGGTCCAGCCACATAGCCGTGCGTAGCGATTCAAATCTGCGGCCCGCATGCTCTCAATATCGGCCGAGCCCTTCCAGTCCCGGAGCTGCCGCCAGTAGAAATCGTTTCCGGTCTCGGGAGTGCGAGTCCAGCCAAGAAAGACATCACTCACCACCTGCATCAGACGTTGACCTTCCACGACGCGGCGCCCCTGATTCTCGTAGGGGCTTGGGCCCAGATGCTCGGCGAGCACTGAGCGGGTTGCCTCCTTCATCTGCAGGAACAACGGATCATACCGATCCCGGCCCTCCAGCAGCAGGATCCAGCACCGCGTTCCGACACTTCCCACGCCGACCACCTTCAGGGCAAAGTGATCACTTGTTCGGTCACCTGCCCCAGCTTCCGGCCTATCTCCCGCAGTGGCAATAGCAACGGCGGCTCGCTTTTGAGCCGATACTCGCCATCGACCTCCTCAGCGAGCCTGTGCAGCGCTTGCCGGTGATGCTTAGTTTTCGCTTTCGTGCTGACGTTGGCGATGCGCTTCGCGCCGCGGTGGCTGTTTGCCCACGCCTCGATCTCTTCGGCCTTCAGCAGGGCATACCAGATGTCGATTGGGCGCCAGCCCGCGAAGTCGTTCATCGCTTTGCGATAACTCCCAATGGCCTGCCTGGTGGCCTTGCGGATTTCGTCGCGGTCCAGCTCGTTATCGCGTCCGGCGATCGTGAAGCTGGCCGCGAGGCGTTTGAGGTCCCATTCCCAAGGGCCTTCCAGGGTCTCGTCGAAGTCGTTGAGGTCAAAAACCAGAGCCCGCTCGGGAGATGCAAACAACCCGAAGTTGGCCAGGTGCGCGTCGCCGCAGAGCTGTACCGTGAGGCCCGTGGAAGGCGTCGTTTGCAGGTCAGCCGCCATGATCCGAGCCGCCCCACGATAGAATGCGAACGGCGACGCCGTCATGCGAGCACGCCGGATCGGCACGAGCCCTTCCAGCCGCGTCTGGTTTTGCTCTTCGAGCAACCGGACTGGATCAGGCCGCGAAGATGATGTCGACCATTCGCCGTGGCTTGCGCGGGGAACACGTTGGCGTGCCGATTTCCCCTGCTGTCGGCGTTCCTCGACAATGTGACGTGACGACTGCATGGCGATGGTCCTTGCTCTTATCGGTTGGGTTAGCGCTTCGTGGACGGCCCGGGACCACCATCATCCTTTCCTGATTTTCCTTCGGCCAGAACGCTCTTCGCACGTCCGAACAGGATGATCAGCGTGCCGAGAATCAGCGAGGCGAACATCACGACCGGCACCAGCCGGGAGGATGGGCGATCGACTTTGACCGGGGTTCGACCCACCCCGCTGGCGCCCACAGTATCGGCGCTCGGCGTGGAGGTCGTGCCCTTCGGGGTCACGCGGCCTGGCTTTGACTTGTCTTGGCGAACCACGCCAACAGCCTACTGGGGTTCTCCGGTTGCCCGGGCCCCGGATTCGGCTTGGCGCATGAGCTCGGAATCCGACGGTCGCCTCCACGGCGATCCTGTACCCTCGGGGCGGTGAGCCAACGTGTCCTGGTCATCGACAACTTCGATTCGTTCGTCTACATCCTGGTGCAGTACCTCGGTGAGCTTGGAACCGAACCGATCGTTGTGCGCAACGACGCCGCCACCATCGAAGACCTCGAAGCGCTCGAGCCCGACGCCATCCTCATCTCCCCCGGGCCCGGACGGCCAGAAGCAGCGGGCATCTCGAACGACGTCATCAGCCATTTCGCCGGCTCCCGCCCGATCCTGGGGGTCTGCCTCGGCCACCAGTGCATCGGCGAGGTCTATGGCGGATCGGTGATCCGGGCCCCGGAGCTGATGCACGGCAAGACGTCGATCCTGCGACACACCGGGATCGGGGTCTTCACCGACCTCCCGTCGCCGCTGGAGGCAACCCGCTACCACTCCTTGATCGTCGAGCGGGAGACCCTCCCGGCCGAGCTGGAGATCACCGCCGAAACCGATCGGGGGCTCATCATGGGTCTCCGACATCGGCAACTCGACGTCGAGGGTGTGCAGTTCCACCCCGAATCGATCCTCACCGTTGGCGGCAAGCAACTGTTGACCAACTGGCTGGCCGGCCGGGCCGCAACCACCCGGAGCTGATCGCCGGCCCGCCGGCGCTCGGTACCGCGACCACAAACGGGGCCGACCGGCGCTGCTACTGGTCTGCGGTGGTGGGGGTCACCTCGGTGCTTGGCGGCTCGGTTGGCGGTGGTGCGGTGGTGGTGGTCTCCGGGGCCTGGACCCCGACCCCGACCTGCACCGTCGAACCCTGGGGCACGGTGGCACCGATGCCGGGGTTGGTATTGACCACCAGCCCGATCCGGCCGTCGCCTGCGCCAAGCGGCACCTCGAAGAACTCGGGGACCAACTGGAGTGACTCGTCGGTGAGGGCTGCGGTTGCCGCCTCAGGCGAGAGGTTCTGGATCTGCGGCACCTGAACCTGCCCTGGGCCGCTGGACACCACGATCACCACGGCGCTGTCGATCGATTCCTCCTGCCCGGCCGGAGGCTCGGAACGGATGACCTGGCCGCCGGGAACAGTGCCGGAACTCTGGTTGATGAACGAGAAGTTGATGAAGCCGGCCTCGCTCATCAGGCGGCTGGCGGTTGCCGCATCGGCACCGGCCAGGTTGGGGATCGCCACCTGATCGGGGCCGTTGGAGATGAACAGGATCACCTGGTCACCTTTGTTGACCTCGGCGTTCTCCGGCGGTTCGGTGCGAAACACCAGACCTTCCTCGAACTGATCGTTGAACTCCCGCTGGATGTCGTTGGTGAGGCCGAGTTCGGTCAGGCGCTGCTGGGCCTGGTCCTCGGTCAACCCTTCGAGCCGGGGCACCCGTTCGGTCTCGGCCGCCTTGCTGACGAAGATGATCACCGTCGACCCGGCCTCGACCTCCTCATCTGGGCCCGGCTGCTGATCGAAGACCACGTTTGGTTCGAAATCTTCGTTCTCCTCGAGCCTCCGCTCGACGACGAACCCGGCGAGACGCAGATCGACCTCGGCATCGGTCACCGGGAGGTTGACGACATCGGGCACGAGCACCATTTCCACCAGGGGGACGTCCTCGTCGTCCTGGTTGGACTGGATCGTGCTCGAAATGTAGAGGATCAGGCCCACCAGGGCCGCCAGCAACACCGCCAGCATGATCACGAAGACGCCGGTCCGGCTTGGGGGCTCGTAGTACTCCTCGACCGGTTCCTCCTGGCTCACCGCGGCCGACGCCGGTACCGCCCTCGATGTGTCGATCACGGCCCGGGACGAGCCGGTATCGGGGCCCCGGGTGGCCATGGCGGCCGTTGCCGAGCCGACCGGCATGGACAGGGTGGCGTCGGCGGTTTCGGCTGCGGCGGCGGCGATCCCGGTGGCCGCAGCCACCCCGGCAGCAGCCGCAGCGGCGGTGGCGGTGGCGGTGGCGGCAGAGTTGTTGGCGGGAGCGGCCTGCGACACGCCGACCAGTGGCTGACCCTCCCGGAAGCGACGAAGATCGGCTCGGACCTCCTCGGCGGCCGGATAGCGCTCGACCGGATCCTTGCGCAGCAGACGCTCGACCACCGCATCCAGCGGGGCCGGAACGGCCGGGTTCAGGGAGGTGACCCGGGGGGCCGGCTCCTGGACCTGCTTGTAGGCGATGGCGACCTGGGACTTGCCGGTGAACGGTGGCTCACCGACCAGCATCTCGAACAGGACGACGCCGAGGGAGTAGAGGTCGCTGCGGGGGTCGACCGCCTTGCCCTGCGCCTGCTCCGGCGAGAAGTAACTGGCGGTTCCCATGACCGAGCCGGTCTGGGTCAGCTCGTCGTCGCCGCCGCCGAAGGCTCTGGCAATGCCGAAATCGGCAACCTTCACCTGGCCACCGCTGTTGATCATGATGTTGCCGGGTTTCACGTCGCGGTGGACGGTGCCGTTGCGGTGGGCGAACCCCAGGGCGGCGGCGACGTCGATCACGATCTGGGCCGCACGATCGGGGGTGAGGTGGCCCTCACTGGCGATGAGCTCGGCCAGGGTCTGGCCTTCGACGTACTCCATGACGATGAAGTAGGTGTCTTCGTGCTCGCCCCAGTCGTAGACGGCAACGATGCTCGGATGGTTGAGGTTGGCCGCAGCCTGGGCTTCGCGACGGAACCGGGCGACGAAGCTCGGCTCGGCGGCGAACTGCGGGAACAGCACCTTGACCGCCACCGGCCGGTCCAGCAGCTGATCCTTGGCCAGGAAGACGTCGGCCATACCGCCTCGGGCGATTCGCCGATGCAGCTCATACCGTCCGTTGAGAACGGGGCGGGCAGTTGATGCGTTGGTCACAGTGGCTTTCATGTTACTGAAACAGCCGACCCAAGCGGCGGCGCGGTTTGTTTACAGGAAGAATCGCTCAAAAATCCCCCGTGCGATCGGTGCCGCCGCCCCTCCACCGGTTTGATCGACCGAGCCCTCGACCCCCTCAACCAGGACGGCAACGGCAAGTTGGGCCCGCTCGTTCGGCCGGCCGCCGAAGGCGATGATCCAGGCGTGGGAGGCCGGCGGGTCGGTGCCCAGCTGGGCGGTGCCGGTCTTGGCTCCGATCACCAGGCCGTCGATGGCCATGCCCCGGCCGGTTCCCCGCTCGACCACCTGCACCATGGCGTCTGTCAGATCGGCTGCGGTGTCGGGGGACATGGCCCGCAACCAGGTGTCGTTGCGGAACGAGCTGGTCTGACGGGAGGTTTCGGCGTCCTCCACCGCTGACATCACATGAGGCACCGGGACCTGGCCGGCATTGGCCACCGCCGCGGCCACCAGCGCCATCTGCAACGGCGTTGCCGACACGTTGTTCTGACCGATGGACGACTGGGCCAGGGCCGGGGTGTCCTCGAACACGCCGGCCGGGATCTCCTCGGTGGGGCTCTGGACCCGGGAACCGAAGTCGGTGGGGAACTCGCTCTCCACCGGCAGCGGCAGGTCCAGTGGTGGGGTCTGGTTGAACCCGAACTGCCGGGCGACGTCCACCATCGCCAACGGGCCGACCAGCTCGGCCCCCATCTTGGCGAAGACGCTGTTGCACGACACCACCAGCGCCTCCACCAGATTGCCACCGCAGCTGGCGCCGCCGAAGTTGGCGATTGGCCGTTCGGTCAATGGCGGCAGGTAACTGTCGGTGACCTCGAATTCGGGACTGGTGGTGGTTGCGGCACCGGCCTCGAGGGCGGCGGCCGCGGTCACCACCTTGAACGTCGATCCTGGGAAGTAGATGTCCCGGTACGGCTTTGCCCGCAGCGGGTTCCCATCGGCTTCCACCAGTTCGGTCCAGGCCGAACTGGCCGGGCCGTTGTCGTTGGTTGCGATCAGGTTCGGGTCGAACGACGGATAGCTCCAGAGGGCGAAGATCTCGCCGGTGACCGGGTCGAGGGCCACCACCGAACCCTTCCGCTCGCCCAGTCCGGCCTTGGCCTGACGCTGCAAATCGTGACGCATCGAGAGTCGGACGTCGCCGATGGGATTGGTGCCACCGAGAATGTCGGTCAGCCCGGAGAGCTCCTGGGCCGCAGTTCGGCCGATCAGGGCGTCGTTGTAGGACCGCTCGACACCCTCGGCCCCGAAGGTGAACGAGGTGTAGCCGACGGAATGGGCGTAGAGATCGCCCTCGGGGTAGATCCGCTGCTCGTTGAAGAACTCGCCCGATCGAGGCTCGGACCGGGCCACCACCACATTGTCGCTGGTGATGATGCGGCCTCGGGGGCGGTTGAAGTCCCGTTGGATGGTCCGGGTGTTGGCCGGGTGATCGACAAGCTCCTCGGCGCCGTAGACCTGGACCCGGTTGAGCTGGACGAACAGGATCGTGAAACAGCCGAGCAGCACCGCCACCACATGCCTGATCGGCCGGTTCAAACCGAAACGGCCTTCCACTTGGCCCGGGTGGAGGCGCCGACACCGACCCGGTCGTCGCCGCTGCGGCTGAGCTCCTCCAGCTCCTCGGCGGCCTGGACCGTCGAGTTGTGGGAGATCCGAACCAGGATGGCGAGGATGATGTAGTTCGAGATCAACGACGAGCCGCCGTAGGACACGAACGGCAACGTCACCCCGGTCAGTGGCAGCACCCGCAGGATGCCGCCGATGATGATGAAGGCCTGGAAGCCGAGGAGGGCGGTGAATCCGGTGGCCAGGAGGGTCTCGAACGGCGAACGGGCATTGGTGGCGACCCTGAGCCCGGCCCCGACGAAGAACAGGAAGGCGGCCAGGATGGCGGTGGCCCCCAGCAGGCCCATCTCCTCACCGAAGGCGGCGAAGATCATGTCGGTTTCGGCGAAGGGGATCTTCTTCGGGGTGCCCTGACCGAGGCCGGTACCGGTCAGTCCGCCGTCGGCCATGGCGAAGGCGGCCTCGGCGATCTGGAAGCCGGCGCCCTTGGCATCGGCGAAGGGGTCGATCCAGATGTCGACCCTGTTCTGGACGTGGGAGAACAGCCGCCACGACACGTAGGCCCCGGCCGAGAACATGGCCAGGCCGGTCAGCACGTAGGCGACCCGGGCGGTGGCGACGTAGAACATGGCCACGAAGAGGGTGAACAGCAGCAGCGACGAGCCGAGATCCCGTTGGGCGGTCATCACCATCAGCGCCATGCCCCACGCCGCCAGCAGAGGCCCGAAGTGTTTTGCGTCCGGGATGTTGAGGGGACCGAGCCTGCGGGTCGACATCGTCAACAGCTCCCGTTTGTCGGCCAGGTAGCCGGCCAGGAACCCGGCCAACACGATCTTGGCGAACTCGCCGGGCTGGATGGAGAACGGGCCGACCCTGAGCCAGATCTGGGCCCCGTTGATCCTCACACCGAGCCCCGGGACCAGGGGCAGCAGCAACAGCCCGACGCCGATCAGCGCCAGCGTGTAGCGGTAGGGGGCCAGCCGCTTTGGGTCTCGCACGACCAGAAGGGTGAGGCTGAAGGCGCCGAGGCCGATGAACGTCCAGGCCGACTGGCTGGCGGCCAGACCGTCGTTGAGCCTGGAGATCATCACGTAGCCCAGGCCGTTGAGCAGCGCCGCCACCGGGAGCAGCAGCGGGTCTGCGAACGGGGCCAGCAGCCGGACCACCACATGGGTCGCCAGCAACAGCACGATGACCACGGCCATGAAGGCGCCGACTTCGCCCTGCACGTCGAGGTTGATATCGCTGGCGGCGTCACCCTGCTTCGACAGGACCACAAAACCGTAGCCGACGCAGGTGATCAGCGTGGCCAGGATGAGGAGCCCCAGCTCCACCGTCCGCGCTCGCACCGTCAGCTCAGCCTTCGGACGAGGAGGATGACCCGCCGGTGCTTGAGCCCCCGACCGAGGTCGATGACCGGTCCGACTGCGAATTGCCGGCCTCGGAGGTATCGGTGCTCTGCGACGAACCCTCACCCTCGTCCAGCAATGCCTGGGCGGTGGCCTCGGCATGGCGCATCTCGATCTTCTCCATCACGGCCTCGGCCTCGGCCCGGGACGAGAACTCCTCGGCGATCAGGGCGATCTCCGTTTCGTCGAGGGCATCGATCGGCAATTCGCTGGCGGCAACATCAACCGGCTCGAATACCAGGAAACCGCCTCGGCGTCCCTCGTAGATGGCCAGGGTGCCGGCTGAGGTCTCGTCGATGAAGTAGCCGGAGGAGGCGTAGGCTCTGGCCCCGAAGAACCCGGCGACCACCAGCCCGGCCACGATCAACAGCGCCCCGATGCCCAACACCCGCCTGCTCCGGGGCCGCACCGACATCGGTTCGACCTCGTCGACGATCTCCAGCTCGGCTGTGTCCAGATAGAGCTCGGGATCGTCGAGCCCATCGCCATGGCCGTCGCCCCCGGCATCGTCGGCCACCAACAGTGTGCCGGAGCTCGCCTGGGTTGCCGGCCCGGAGCCGTTCGACCGGCCGGGGCCGGCCTCGGAGGACCGGCTCTCGGCCTCATCCCCCGGGCTGTCACCGTTGGAGACGCCGTCGGGCGGTGGGTCGTGGAGGACCGATTTCGACACCACGGGAACCGGGGCGGTGATGAGATTGTCGGAACCCTCAGACCCCCCGGCCTGTGCTTCGTCTCGCTGGCCGTCCAGACGAGGATCGTCATCGGCGACCACCTCGACCACCGCCACGGTCACGTTGTCCCGGCACGGGGTCTGCAGGGTGGCCTCGATCAGGGCCGCTGCGGTGTCGGCCGGGTCACCGGCCTCCAGGAGGATCTCCAGGATGTCGTCCTCGGTGAGCTCGTTGAACAGCCCGTCGCTGCACAGCAGGAACCGGTCGCCGATCTCCGGCTCGGGGATGGGGAACCGATCGACTTCGACCTCGGCTCCGATCCCGACCGCCCTGGTGAGGATGTTCCGCTGGGGGTGGATCGCCGCCTCCTGGGGGGTGAGGCGACCTTGGCGGACCAGGTCCTCGACGAAGCTGTGGTCCTCGGTGACCTGGCCCATGTAGTCGCCCCGGAGCCAGTAGGCCCGGCTGTCGCCGACGTTGGCGACGGTGATCGTGTTGTCTTCGTGGAGGGTCATGGCCACAACCGTTGTGCCCATCCCCGGCAGTCCGTTGTCGGCGGCGTGGCCGTGAACCTGGCGGTTGGCCTGCAGCACGACCTCGACCAGATCTCGCTCCGACAGATCCTGACCGGCCTCACGGAACTCGGTGATGGCGAGCTCGGCCGCACGCTCACCACCCTGGTGGCCCCCCATGCCATCGGCCAGCGCTGCCACCAGGCCGCGGAAGTACACCCGATCCTGGTTGGCTTCGCGCACGTTACCGACGTCGGAGCCGGTGGCGCCGAGCAGCTTCACTGGCGAAGCTCCATCACGATGCCGCCGACCTGGATCTGATCGCCGGGGGCGCCGAGCACCGGTGTTGTCACCCGCTGCCGGTTCAGGTACGTGCCGTTCGTGGATCCGAGGTCTTCGATGACGACGCCGGCCTCCTCGTTGGAGACCTTGGCGTGGAGTTGGGAAATGTAGGTGTCATCCAATGTGATCTGACACCCTGCGGCCCGTCCTATCGTCATCTCACCCATCACGTCGAAGTGCCTACCCGATTCGGCAGGTGGTTCGAGAATAACCAGACTAATGGGTGCAACCGAAGGGCCCTGCCCCCCTTTGCCTTTTCCACCTCCGGACCTGACCCCGGCGCGGGCCCGGACCTTACCCTTCGGCGTGGAAGCCGTGACCCGCTTGACCGCCACATTGGTGGTCGAACCGAACCACGTCGCCTGCAGGACGCGGAAGAAGAAGAGGTACACCAGGCCGAGGAGGCACCACTTGAGAATGGTGAGCAGAGCGTCAGACACTGGCTCGAAGACTACAGATGTTCTGCATCATCGTCACGGGGCAACAAAACGGGCGGGCTCAGGCGCCCTCATGGCCTGCGGTAGCGGAGCCGGATCGGACCGAGGACGATCTCGTCACCATCGACCAGGACATGGCGATCGATTCGGAGACCGTTCACCTTGCAGCCGTTTGTCGAGCCCAGATCGATCAGCTGGTGGGAGTCGCCCATGGGGTGGAGCTCGGCATGTTGACGGGAGACGTTCTGGTCATCGATCACGATGTCGGAGGTGGAAAGACGGCCGATCGTCATCACCCCGTCCTTCAGCTTGTAGTGGGCTCCGCTGGGATCCTCCAACCAGCTGTCGGCGTCGGAGCCGGGAATGCGCTCGTCGTAGGAGGGGTGGAGGCGGAACACCCCGACCCGCAGTTCCGGATCGGCCTGGAACTCGATGGACACCCGACCGAGAAAGCTCAGGTTCTCCTGTGCCGCATAGCCCCGCACCGTGGCCGTCAGCTCGGCCAGCAACGATTCCTGGACCTGGGAGAAGCGCTGGAAGTCCTCGACCGCCACCCGGATGACAAAACGGTTCGGGGCCAGAGGGCGGCCGGACACATCTATGGTGCGGCTCGATTCCATTTCCCTCACGAGGCGGCGACCGACCTCGACCGGCTGAAGACCGCTCTTGAACGCCCGTGAGAAAACCCCCTCGACCAGCCGTTCCAGACGGTCCTCGAAACTCTTCAGAACCATGGCTATATACGGTACTCGCCCCACGACCGGATTGGCTTGGCGCGCCGGTCGGTTGTGAGCGAGGTAGCATGTTCGACGTCACTCGCGCGAGTGGCGGAATTGGCAGACGCGCAGGATTCAGGTTCCTGTGTCCGAAAGGACGTGAGGGTTCAAGTCCCTCCTCGCGCACAACCGTGATGTCCAAACGACGTCGCCGAGGCCCGGGCCCCCGAGGGGTTCGGGCCTCTCCGGTTCTCGGCCGCCCCTACTGGAGGGTCAGCGGTCGCTTGCAGCCTCGGATCCGCACCCCGAGGGTGTCCTCGTCCACATCCAGCGGCAGGGGACCGGCTGCGGAGTCCTCGACGTCGGCCAGAACGGCCCCCCGGAATCCCACCACCTTCTCCCACATGCACCCGGCGGGAACCGACCAGGTACCCCGGGCCAGGTCCCCGATCCAGTAGTCGCCGTTGCCGGCAACGGTGAGCGGTTCGACCAGTGGCGACCAGGTCGCCCACTCGCCGCACTGGGCCGCTGACACGAACGCGTCCGGCTCGATCTCGTTCAGGGAGACCAGCATCCGGCCCCTGGCCAGGCGGTCCGCACCGATCACCCGCTCCACCCTGTCGGTGGAGACCCGGCGGAGCTCGTAGCTGCAGTCGGCGACACCGAATGTGGTGGCGTAGAGGGCCGGGGCCAGCCGGCCGATATCGGCCAACGTGTGGTGGGGCACCAGGTCGGTCTCCACCGGATAGTCGTCGTCGGCGGGGGCGGCGATGACATCGCGGTCCGAGCTCCCGGCCAGATCGGCCACCCGGTATCGACCGGATCGCACCCCGTCGGTGAAGCTCAGGTACCGGGGAGGCTTCGAATCCCGGTCGAGGGCGGACGCCGGGCCGAATGGCATCGCCGCTCCTGCCGAGCGACCCCCCGCCGATTCGGCGGCCAGCTGATCCCGATCGGTCGGCTCGACGACGATCGCCGAGAGCGTGCGCTGGAAGAACCCGATCGAGACGATGGCGACCCCCACCACCAGCGCAATTCCGATCGGTCGTGCGAGCCGTTCCATCGTCTACTCATCGGCCGCCCGGGCCGGCCGTTGAGCCGACTACAGTCCTGTCGGTGGGTCCCGACCGGTCACCGTCAGATGAATCGCCGGCCAAGATGGCCGAGGCCCCGGCCGACCTCCATCGGTCTGCCGAGCGGGTGGCGGCGTGGGCCGCCGAGCGCTCGCTCGTCTTGGAGATCCGGGAGTACGCCGAGGGAGGAGCCCGAACGGCCGAGGATGCGGCCAATGCGGTCGGCTGCCAGGTCGACCAGATCGTCAAGTCGATGATCTTCGAGCTGTCGAGCGCCGAAAGCGCCGAAAGCGACGAACTGGTGCTGGCGCTGACCGCAGGATCGAACCGGGTCGATCCCGATGCGCTGGCTGCGTTGGCCGGAGCGGACCGGTGCGGTCGGGCCGACCCGGAGCGGGTCCGGTCGGTCACCGGCTACGCCATCGGCGGCGTCCCGCCGTTCGGCCATACCAACACACTGCGGACCTGGATCGACCCCCATCTGAGCAGCTTCGAGGTGGTCTGGGCCGCGGCGGGGACACCCCGCCACGTGTTTCCCATTGCCCCGGCCACGCTGCTGGACCTGACCGGGGCCATCGAGGCCCGGTTCACCACCGGCTGATGCCCGAAGGCCCGGACCGGGAGATCGGCTACCGGCGGCCGGAATCCGGCCGAGACGACAACCCGCGGATCGGCGTCGGCCCCCACCCCGAACCGTGGCCGGACGATGAGCGGCTCGACCCCGGACTCCTCGCCGATGGCGACCGGCGCAACGTGGTCGACCGCTACCGGTACTGGTCGGTGGAGGCCATCGTCGCCGACCTCGACACCCGGCGCCACCGTTTCCACGTCGCCATCGAGAACTGGCAACACGACCTGAACATCGGCACCGTGGTCCGGACCGCCAACGCCTTCCTGGCGGCCGAAATCCATATCGTCGGCCGCAGGCGCTGGAACCGCCGGGGGGCGATGGTCACCGACCGCTACCAGCACATCCGCCACCATCCCGAGCCCGCCGATCTGGCGGCCTGGGCCGAGGCCCACCACCTTCCGCTGATCGGTATCGACAACCTCCCCGGCTCGACGCCGCTCAACGGTTCGCCGTTGCCCGGGGGCTGTGTGCTGGTGTTCGGTCAGGAGGGGCCGGGGCTGTCAGCGGCGATGCGGCCCTTCCTCGGGGAGTGCCGGTCCATCCCCCAGTTCGGCTCGACCCGATCGATCAACGCCGGCGTGGCGGCCGGGATCGCCATGCACAGCTGGATCGCCCAACACGCCGACGATGACAACCCGTAGCGTTGTGTGGGCGGACCCGATCAGTTGGTTATCCGGAACTCGATCCGCCGGTTGGCCCGCTGGGCCTCGGCGTCGTTGTCGTCCGGGGCGACCTTGAGCCGCCGCTCCCCGAACCCGACCGCGGTCATCTCGTTGGTGACGTTCCGGGCCTGCAACGCAGCCAGGACGGTTTCGGCCCTGGCCTGGCTCAAGGTCTGGTTCGATTCCTCGCCACCCACCGAATCGGTGTGGCCGCCGATCTCCAACGCCACATCGGGATCGGCGTTCAGCAACTCGGCCGCCTCGTCGAGGACACCCTCGGAGGCCGGCTCGATCAGTGCGCTCCCGGAGGCGAACTCGATCGGCTCCAAGGCGTTCAGCGACGACTCCACCTCGTTCGACTCTTCGAGGACGATCGTGGCCTCGCCGATCTCCACCCCGTCGATCCCCTCGAACGCGGTGGAGATCTGCCCGTACAGCACCGGATCGGTCATGGAGCCGGCCACCGTCACCACCACCGGCGGCTGGGCCCCGGCATCGACCACCAGTTGGTTGTCGACCTGGGCCTCGGAGTAGACCACGATCGACCGCTCCACCAGCGCCTGCTCTGTGGCCTCGTCCGGCACCGTGCCCTCCAGCACGATCGACACCTGGGCTGCGGTGGCGGTAACCCCGGCAACGGCGTCGCTCGGCGCCTCGACCGTCAGTCCATCGACGACGCTCGCCACCCCGGGCTGGTCAACCAGATAGTCCACCACCTGGGTTCTGGTGGCCTCGTCCGGCACCGTACCCTCGGCGGTGACCACCGCTCCCTCGGCGTTGAGCGAGATCCCGGTGATACCGAGACCGGCCAGTTCGGACTCGAACAGGGCCAGGTCGAGCTCGGCACCGTCCTCCGGCTGCTCGCCCTCCTCCTCGTTCTCGGCTTCCTCGCCTTCTTCGGCCGCTGCTTGGGCCTCATCGCCCTCGGCCGCAGCAACGGTTTCGCTGCCGGTGCCGAGCGCGGCCTCGTTTTGATCTCGAATTGCCGGCCAGACGATGGCGATCGCCAGGATGGCAACGCCGACCGCAATGGCCAGCAGCGCCGGAAGCTCATCGGGAGTCTCGTCGGCCAAGGCCACACCCCGATACCGGGGATTCTCGGCGGCCGCCCTGCGCTCGATGTCGTCTGTGTTCGCCTCTGCCATGGCCAGCAGTCTGCCAGGAAACCGGCCGGTTCAAACCGCCGATCCGCGGTCGTTTCAGCCGGTGGCCGATGCGGTGTCCGACTTCCTCAATCTGGTGACGCCCTGCTCGATGGCGACGACCACACCGATGACCAGGGCCATCAACACCAGGGCTCGCATGAGCTGGTTGACGATGGGCGGGGTGCCGGCCTCGCTGGTGGTGCCCAGTTCGGTGGCAAAGGCCTCGACGGCCCGAGCCGGTTCGCTGAACTCCCGCGCCGCCTCCGTGGCCCTGATCCTGGTGGTCGACAGATCCTCGATGACGTAGGTCTGGGGTTCGCCCTCCGGGGGGAAGACGATGGCCGCATCGGCCTCGGTCTGCTCCTGGATCCGCCTGGCGTAGGCCGCCGCTGTCGGCTGCGGATCGTCGGGGGCGACCACCACCAACCGGAGGCCGTCGAACCTGGCATCCTCCACCGCCGCGATCAACGACAACTCGTCGATCTCATCCCGCCCGACACCGACGAACACCCCGTCGTCGAAGAGCTCCTCGGCGACCGCAGACGGCGATTCGGCGCCGGCCGGGGCGGCCACGAGCAGGGCCAGCGCCAGCACCAGCACGGCGATGGACGTTGCGGCTGCGATGGCCGACCTGGCGGCAGCCGACGCCGACCGGGCCGAGCCGGGCCGGGAGGAAGGTGTTGAACCGTTCACACCCACAGTGTCTCATGGTTCGGGGCGAATCGGTCGCGCCCGGAGCAACCCACGGGGCTTGCCTGGCTCAATCCAGGAGAAAACCCCGTACTTTGTCGAGGTGGGGATCGTTGACCCCGAAGAACGCATCGAAGGCGGCCCCCGACTCGTCCTCGTCGTCGAACACGTACAGGTTTTCCTGACCGTCGATGTCACCGTCGGCCAGTTCCAGCGCCCGAGCCCGGGCCGTGGCATACCCGACCGCCCGCTCCAGCATCCCTCGATGGACGCGCTCGTCCTCCAGCCGGGCCGACAGCTCCCGAACCTGGTGACGGAGCCGTTCGATCTCCGCTTCGAGCTCTCGATGGCGGTCTTTGGGGGCGGGCTGCGGTTTGCTCTTCGTCCTGGCGATCACAAGGACCCTTCGGCCCTCCGGTCAGGGAGTTGAGGTGCTCACTGACCGAACATCATCAACCACTGCTCCACCGACTTCGGCTTGAACACCACGTTCAGATCCCTCGTCTCGCCCATCGATCTTGAGGGCTCGGGCGAGTAGAGATGACCGGGAAACAACACGGCGTCGTCCGGCACCTTGGACAGCCGGTCGGTCAGGGAGTGATACAGCGCCTCGGGGTCGCCGCCGGGCAGATCGGTCCGACCGCACCCGTCGAGGAACAGGGTGTCCCCGGCCACCAGGCGGTTCTCCACCAGGAAACACTGACTTCCCGGGGTGTGGCCAGGGGTGTGGATCAGTTCGATCTCGATCTGGCCAACGCCCAGGGTGTCGCCGGAGGCGTGGCCGACCAGTTGCCCCGGCCCCAGACCGGTGGTCTTGGTCACGAACTCCAGCTCCGGCGTCTGGACGTGAACCGGCACATCGGTGTGCTCCAGCAGTCCGGCGATGCCGTCGATGTCGTAGCCCATCATGTTCCCGCCGATGTGGTCTGCGTGGTAGTGGGTACCGAGTACGCCCACCACCTGCATGCCGTCGGCCTCGAGGATCGAGACCAGGCCCGCAACGTCATAGGCCGGATCGACGATGACCGCCTCTTTGGTCTCGTTGTCGCCGATCAGGTAGGCGAAGTTCACCATCTGCCTGGCGATCATGTCGCTGGTTGCGAAGTCGCGCCCGCTGAGCAGCTGCTTGAAGTAGAGACGATCATCCATACCGGTGAACCATAGTGGCGAGGGGTGTGATGGCCGCCAGCGGCCGGCGGCGAAACCACGTGACGACGGCGGGGAAAACCGGCGAAGGGCCGCAGGCAGACGGCGTTAGGATCGTGAGGTGAGCAACCAAACCCTCCGCATCGCCTACCTCGGGCCGGCCGGTACCTTCACCGAGCAGGCCCTGATGAGCCAGCCCGACCTGACCGGCTGCGAGTTGGTCCCCATGGCCAAGTTCGTCGATGTCCTGGATGCGGCGTCGGCCGGCGAGGTCGACCTCGGCTTCGTGGCCATCGAGAACGCCATCGAGGGCACGGTCAACGTCACCCTCGATGCACTGGTCTTCGATCACGACCTGCTCATTCAGCGGGAGGTCGTGCTCGACATCGAGTTGAACCTGATGGCCGCCCCCGGCGTTGAATTGGCCGACATCACCGACGTCTACTCCCACCCGGTTGCCAACGCCCAGTGTCGGGAGTTCCTCCACAAGGAGCTGCCGGACGTGGCGGTCAAAGCGGCCAACTCAACCTCCGAGGCTGCGGTCATGGCCGCCGAGCAGCCGGGGCTGGCCGCAGTCGGCCCGGCCCTGGCGGCCGAGAAGCAGGGCCTCGACATCCTGGCCGCCGACATCGCCGACCACCCCGGCAACCAGACCCGGTTCGTGCTGGTCGGGCCCACCGGGGTTCCCGTTGCCACCGGCCACGACAAGACAACCGCGGTGTTGACCCAGCGAGAGGACAAGCCGGGCTCCCTGGTCGCCATTCTGGAGGAGTTCGCGGCCCGGAGCATCAATCTGTCGAGGTTGTCTTCCCGCCCGGTCAAGACCGCGCTCGGCAACTACTGCTTCATCGTCGATCTCGACGGCCACATCGCAGACGAGTTGATCGCCGACTGCCTGCGAAGCGTGCGGGCCAAACACGCTGACGTCAAGTTCCTCGGCAGCTATCCGGCGGCCGGCAACGGCTCCACCGAGACCCGCCGAGAGGTCACGACGGCCTGGACCGAGGCCGACCGGTGGATGCAGTCGCTGCGGGCCCAGATCGGCTGATCAACCCGCTCGGCGGGGGTGACGCGGTGTCAGTCGCCGCTGACGCGGTGTCAGTCGATGGCGATGCGGTGTGAGGTCCACCAGGTGGCGGTGGCGAAGAGCAGGCTGATGAAGATCAGCACCACCGCCGGATCGTCGATGGCCTGGTCCGGCGTTGGCGTGGTGACGAACGGCAGCATGAACAGTGTGGTGATGCCGGCGGCGATCGCCACCCCCTTGGCCAGGCGACGGCTGGTCGACAGCGACACCGTGCCCTCCATTCGCCACAGCACCACGACCAGGGCGATCACCAGGTAGAAGGCCGAAGGATTGACCACCCCGGCCAACATGAACTGCAGGTTGAGGAAGGTGCCGATGGCGATGGCGATCAGGGGTCTGATGTTCAGCCCCAGCATGATCCCGACCAGCAGCTCGAGCACCACCACCACCAGGGCGGTCATCGCCGGCAATTGCCGGACGACGTTGAGCAGGAACGGTTCGTACATCTCGATGGCGGCCGAGGTGTCCCGGTCGACGAAGGTGAGGACCTCCTCACCGGACCACCAGCTGCCGTCGATCCCGTGGGCCACCGCGGCCCGGAGCCAGCCGAACGCCAGGAACAGCTGCGGCAGCAGCACGGCGGCCGGTATCCCCCGATATCTGTCACCGAAGAGGCGCGCACAAATACGTGGTAGTTCCGCCAACTCGAATCATTCCTCTACAAGGAGTCGCCCGCCGGCAACGAAATCGTAACAGCAAGACGCAGCGACAAGCGATAGGTCCCCGAACATTAATTCGTTACCGAACGAAGGACTTCAGGACGGCTCGGCGTTGGAGAACACCACGCAGCCACTGGCGCCGAACATGCCACCGACGCCGAGGCAGACCGACACCTCCGCCCCCTCGACCTGGGCCGGTGCGGTTCCCCGTAACTGGCGCACGCTCTCCTGCAGTGCGTACATGCCGTACATCCCCGAGTGCATGTAGGAGAGCCCGCCGCCGTTGGTGTTGAGCGGCAACGAGCCGCCGGGGCGGGTGTTGCCGTCCTCGATGAAGCCCGCCGCCTCCCCCGGTTTGCAGAAACCCAGGTCCTCGAGGCCGTACAGCGGGAGGTGGGCGAAGGCGTCGTACACCATCAGATGATCGACCTCTTCGTGGGTGATGCCGGAGCTCTCGAAGGCGTCGGCGCCGGCAACCCGGAAGGCCCGCGACGACGTGAAGTCGGCCATCTGCGACACCATCGGCGTCTCGACACTCTCGCCGTGGCCCAGCACGTAGACCGGCCGCTTCGGAAAGTCCTTGGCCCGGTCGGCGGCGGCGACGATCAGGGCCCCTCCCCCGTCGGTCACCAGGCAGCACTCCAAGAGGTGGAACGGATAGGCGATCATCTTGGAGGCCAACACATCCTCGACGGTGATCGGCTCGCGGAACGAGGCTCGGGGGTTCATCCCGGCCCACTCCCGCTGCACCACCGCCACCATCGCCAGCTGCTCATGGGAGACGCCCCGCTCCTTCATGTAGCGGAGCACCGGAATGGTGAACATGGTCGGCGGGCCGGCCACCCCGTAGGGGGCCTCGAACTGGGCGCCCAGTCCGCTCGCCTGTTGCCTGCCACCGACCCCGACTCTGGAACGACCGCTCTCGGCATGGGTGATCAACACCGTGGTGCACAACCCGGCCTCGATGGCCGCCGCCGCATGGCGGACGTGGAGCATGAACGAGCAACCGCCGACCGACGTGCCGTCGACCCAGTGCGGGGTCAGCCCCAGATAGTGGGCGACATCGGTCGGCCGTTCGCCGGCGGTGGCGAACCCGTCGATGTCGGCCATGGTCAGCCCGGCATCGTCGAGGGCGTTGAGGGCGGCATCGGCGTGGAGCTGGAGCTGGCTGATACCCGGCAGCCGGCCGAGCTCGGTGGTCTCGGCCGCACCGACCACGGCGACCCCGTTCATGACCCGCCCCCGTCGGCGGCCACGGGCCGGAACAGGGGCAGCGTGATGTCGTCGGTGATCGGCTCGAAGGTGACCTCGACCGCCATGTCGAGCTCGAGAGCCTCCGGGGTCTGGGGGCAGCCGACGATGTTGGTCATCATCCTCGGCCCCTCGTCGAGCGCCACCACGGCGATCGAGTACGGCCCGTCGAACGCCGGGTGGGGCCGGTGGTTGATCACGTAGCTGTGCAGGGATCCCCGGCCCGAGGCCTGTTCGACCACCACCTCGCGGCTGGAGCACCGCGGGCAGAACGGTCGGGGTGGGAAGTAGGCCTCATCGCAGCCGGGGCAGCGCTGCAGCAGCAGCCTGCCGGCTTTTGTGCCGTTCCAGAAGTGTTCGGTCTCCGGTGTCGGGATCGGCACCGGCCGGTTGGTCGTCTCGCTCATCGCCCCATCTTGGTGGCGCCCGGCCCTTGGCACCAACTGCCGCAAAGGGCGCCCCGAACGCAGGCGACAACGGCCACGACGTTGCGATGGAGGTCGCGGCGACGCCGCACTATGGTGCCCCCATGACCGAGAGCGTCTACAACGTCGTCGAACTGATCGGTACCAGCGCCGAGTCGTGGGAGAAGGCAACGGCAAACGCGGTGGCCGAGGCGGCCAAGACACTGAACGACCTCCGGGTCGCCAGGGTGATCGAGCAGGACGTCATCATCGACGAGGGCCAGGTGTCGCTGTTTCGATCCAAGGTCCGGCTGTCGTTCAAGCACGACGCAGACGCAGACGCCGACTAACGATGACCGACAGCACCGGCCCGACCGGGCCCACCGATCACCTCGACGGCGCCGTGCAGGAGCCGGTGTTCCGGGTCGTCCGGCTGGTGTCGACCTCGTCGGTTTCGTGGGAGGATGCCGCTCAGCGAGGGGTGATCGAGGCGGCGAAGACCAACCCCCGGCTTCACAACGCCAGAGTCAGCGAGATGGACACGATGGTCGTCGATGGCAGCATCGTCCGCTACCGCCTGAAGCTGGAGTTGGCGGTCCAGGTCGATCGTGAGCGACCGAACCCGGTGCCGGGCGAGGCGCCGGTGGTGGTCAAGCGGTACCTGATCGTGGCCAATCAGACGCTGGCCGGCGACATCGTCCCCAGGTTGGTGGCGGCACGGGCCGAGGCCGGACCATCGGAGTTCCACCTCCTGGTACCGGCCACCCGGTCCAGGGAGACCCAGCGGCTGATGACCGGCGTTGCTGATCCGATGTCCGGTTACACGGTGGTTGCCCCGGAGGATCTGGCGGTGGCCCGAGCCCGGGATCGTGCCCAAGCCGAGGAACGGCTTTCCGGTTTCCTGGTCCGGCTGGCCGGCCATCGCAACGTGTTGACAAGCGAGGTGGCGGGTCACGACCCGTTCGCCGCCATCGCCAGGGTCATGGAGCGGTCGAGCTTCGACGAGATCATCATCTCCACCCTTCCCAACTCGGTCTCCCGTTGGCTGAAGATGGACCTGCCCAGTCGGGTCGAGCGGGCGTTCTCGATCCCGGTCGTGGTGATCAACCCGCCGAACCAGTAGGCCCGGTTCGCCAGGGGCCCGCCTGGCGGTCAGGCGTCTTCGACGTCCAGCTCGACCTTCTTGAACAGCGGGGTCGGCTTTTTGATCGGCCGACCGACCTCCAGGGGAGCCCGCCGCCATCCGTCGACCGGCCCCAACACCTCGTCGAGGACTGCGGAGGAGAACGGCAGGTAGGGGGCCAACATCACCCGGCAGCCGTTGATTGCGCTGAGGGCGGCGAACAGCACCGTCCTACCTCGCTCGGGATCGCTCTTTGCCAACTTCCACGGCTCGGTGGCGGTGAGGTACTGGTTCACCGATTGGGCCGCCTCCATCGCGGTCCGCAGGGCGGCTCGGAGCTCCGCGGCATCGAACTGCTCGGCCGACCGTTCGAGGTGACGATCGATGCCGGCCAGCAACTCCTCATCCTCGAGCTGGAACGACTGGGGCTCGGGGATCGCCCCGTCGCAGTTCTTGTGGACCATCGAGAGCACCCGGTTCACCAGGTTGCCCCAGTTGGCCACCAGCTCCTCGTTGATCCTGGCCCCGATCTGTTCGACCGAGATCTCGGTGTCTGCCTGTTCTGGGAACGCCGCGGCCAGCGCGTACCGCAGGGCATCGGGCTCGAACAGGGCCAGGCCCTCGTCGATCGTCAGACCGATACCACGGCTGGCCGATGCCTTGCCGCCCTTGAAGGTGACGTACTGGTTGGCCGGGATGTCATCGGGCAGCCGCAGCTCCCCACCTTCGAGACGATCGCCGACGCCGAGCAACTGCGCAGGCCAGAACAGGGCATGGAACGGGATGTTGTCCTTGCCGATGAAGTACACGTGGCGGGCATCGCCGTTGTGCCACCAGTGTTTCCATCGCTCGGGGTCACCCGATGATGTGGCCCACTCCTTGGACGCCGACAGGTAGCCGATCACCGCGTCGTACCACACGTAGATCCGTTTGCCGGGGCCGAGATCGTCGACCGGGAGCTCGATGCCCCATTCGATGTCGCGGCTGATGGCCCGATCGAGCAGGCCTTCGTCAAGCCAGCCCTTGGCGAAGTTGAGCACATGGGGCCGCCAGCCCTGCCGGGACTCCAGGTAGACCCGGAGCCGGTCCTCGAAATCGGAGTAGCGGTAATAGAAGTGCTCGGTCTCCCGGAGCACCGGGGTGGCCCCCGACAGCTTCGAACGCGGGTTGACCAGGTCGGTCGGGTCGAGGGTTCGGCCGCAGTTGTCGCACTGGTCGCCCCTGGCGTCCGGGTAGTCGCAATAGGGGCAGGTTCCCTCGACGAAGCGGTCCGGCAGGAACCGCTCCTTTTCCGGGTCGAACAGTTGCTCGCTGACCCGCCGATCGATGTAGCCGTTCGCCAGTTGGGCCAGGAACATCTCCTGGGTGGTGGTGGCGTGGTTCTTGGTGCCGGTGGTGGTGTAGAGATCCCAGCTCATCCCAAGCTCGTCCCACTGGCGGCAGAACTCGCCGTGGTACCGATCGACGATGTCGGTCGGCGAGACACCCTCGGCCTCGGCCCGGACGGTGATCGGGGTGCCGTGGACGTCGGAGCCGCTGACCATCAACACCTCGTTGCCGATGGCCCGCTGGTGGCGGGCGAAGATATCGGCCGGCAGGTAGGCCCCGGCCAGGTGGCCGAGGTGACGTGGGCCGGAGGCGTACGGCCAGGCGACGGCGACGAGAACGGGAGTGCTCATGACGAGCCAGAGTACCCCCGTCGATCTGGTTGCTGGCTGCCAAGAGCGGAATCCGGTGGACCGGGGCCGGTTTCCAACCCATGCGCGGTCGTCGGGTTCTCTCGCTTCTCATGGGCCTGGCGTTGGGGGCGACCGCCTGCGATCACCGGTCGACTCATCGAGGCCGCGCCGGTCGTTCGTCTCGGTCCGGTTCGGCCTGACGAGGCTCCGGCGACTAGACGTCGCGTTCCGCGAGGACGTTTCCGCTGGCGATCGCGGCGAGGTGGGCGGCATAGTCGAGTTCGTTGAGATCGGCGTACGCCCATGAGAACTCGGCGATCGCGTGGTCGAAGGTGTCATCGTCGCCAACGTAACCGGCGATCAACGACGCGTCACCGGCGCGGGCATGGGCGAGCGCCAGGACTGCACCGCAGATCCTGGAGTACCGGCGCAGGCCCTTCCCGTTCATCTGGTCGACCTCGAGCGACCCCTTTCCGTCCCAGAGCTGGCGGAAGTAGAAGTACGAGGTGTTCCCCGAGTCCGGGAACGAGAAGTTCGACCAACCGAGGAGGATGTCGCCTGCGGTCTGCATCAGCCGTTGTCCGAGGACGACACGTTGGCCCGGCTCGTACTCACTGGCGGCGAGATGGTCTTCGAGCACCGAGGTCGTTGCTTCTTTGAGCTGGAGGAACAGCGGCTCACCATCCCCGCTCTCCAACAGCACGATCAGGCACCGTGTGCCGACGCTGCCAACGCCGACCACCTTGCGCGCGACGTCCACGACCACATATCGATCGAGCAGCCGACGGCGATATGGGGGAATCGTGTCGAGATACCGGTCGAAGAAGTCGATGACGAGCGGGAGCTGCTCATCGAGCCGCTCGTCGACGCGGGTGATCAGCGGTGGATCGGGCACGATCACGCGCCGTCCCTCGACGACAGCGGTCAACTTGTCGAGGGCTCGCAGAGAGTTCTTGCCCGACGCCTTCTTCGATGCCTTCTCGACACGATGCAGCTGCTTGTTGCTGTCGATCATGTCCGTGATGCGGTCGAGCTCGACCCGGCGGTAGTGCACGGCGAGCGGCCCGACGCGGGAGAGCTCCGCGATCGCCGTGCGGTACCCCTCGACCGACGCACGGACCGCCCGCTCGATCTTCCCCGCCGACAGCTCGCTGTTGCGGCCCGCGACGGCAACGCTCGCGGCGAGCCGTTTCAGGTCCCACTCGAACGGGCCCGGATGCGTCTCGTCGAAGTCGTTCACATCGAACACGAGGCGGCGATCAGGGCCGTTGAAGAGCCCGAAGTTCGACAGATGGGCGTCACCGCACAACTGAACCTGAATATCCGTCGTCGGCATCTGAGCAAGGTCGGCCGCCATGATCGCCGCTCCACCGCGATAGAACGTGAATGGCGTCGCGCTCATCCGGCCGTGGCGGATCGGGACGAGTTCGGCGAGCCGCTGCTCGTCCTGCGTCGTCAGGATCCCGACCGTGTCACCCCGATCGGCGGCGTCGGGCACCTCGGCGTGCGACTCCAACGGCACCTCCTCGCGCTGCTCCCGTCCAACCTGACGACGCTCCTTGCGGGTCAAGGGGTGGGGTCGATCGAAAAGACCCGTTCGTTCGCTCATTTTGATCATGCTCCAACGGCTGCATTTCGAAGCGCCGGGACGAGCCGTTTGGCGTCCCGTTCGACATCCAACAGCTCACGCATGTCGGCGAGCGCATCGCTGCGTTCGTTGGCCGCGTTGCTGCGTTCCTCGGGGTCGGTCGTCATGTTGTGCAACTCCCAGAACGGTTCGGCGGCCGGGGAAGCGGCTGCCGGCACGCCGTGTTCGGCGGCCCACTCGTCGAGCCGCTCGTAATAGTGGTTGAGCTTCCAGAGCTCGGCGGCGCCGTCCGGGCCGGTCGGGAGGGTTGCGATCACCGACTCGACCCGTGACGGCGTGCCTACCGCGTCGTACGGTTTCCCGGTGAAGAGGTTGGTCTGGGTCGAGCCCCGCGAGACGTCGTCGTCGGTCATGAAGTAGATCGGCGCCCGCACGGCCTCGGGGTCGACCGCACCGCTGACGAAGATCAGATTGACGGTGCGGATCTGACCGGCATCGACGCGCCGGCTGCGGTCAGGCGGGATCTCGCCGTTGAGTTCGCTGTCGCGGAACCCGGTGATCACGTACTCGGGTGGGCCGGCGCTCATGCGGAACTCCATTCGTTGGCTCAGTCCGTTTTGGGCGGTCTGGTATCCGCCTGACCTGCCGGAGCCGACCACTGCCTGTGTACGCTAGATCGGTTGTTGGGGCATCGTCCACTTCGGGCGGTCCTGCGCGAACCGACGTCGTTGTGGCCCCCTGGAGGGCCCAGCTCCGGGATCTTCCCTGCACGTAGTCTACGACGCCCGACTGTTCCAACCCGACGAGCTGGACATCCCACCAACCGAGGGGCTCGACGTCAGGTCACGCCGATGGACGCGAACGGCGTCGTCGATCACCGTCGGGTGATCGGCCGAGTGACCGATCGACTGGCAGGCACCGTTTCACCTTGTTGCGACAACCGGGCCGGTTGCGGCGACCGGCGACAGCCACCGGCGATCGGTCTACGCTCCGGTCATGCCGATCGCCAGCTTCAGCCTCGCCGCCATCGACTGCCCCGATCCGCAGGCCCTGTGCCGGTTCTACCAGGGCATCGTTGGCGGTGAGATCGAGTTCGATCCCCGGGACGAGGACTGGGTCCGGCTGCAGGTACCCGGCGGGAGCGACCTCGGCTTCCAGCGGGTTGCCGGCCACCGGCCACCGGGCTGGCCCGACGGCGATCCGCCCCAGCAGCTCCACCTCGACTTCGACGTCGACGATCTCGATACCGGCGAGCAACAGGTGTTGGCGCTCGGTGCCCACAAGGCCGAGGTCCAGCCCGAGCCGAGCTCGTGGCTGGTGTTCCTCGACCCCGCAGGTCATCCGTTCTGTCTGGTCAGGAGCTCGTCAACGAGCCCGTGACGCCCGGACTCATTCGGTGGCGATGGCGTCCAGGATGTTGAGCCGGCTGGCCCGGATCGACGGGACGATCGAGGACAGCAGGCCGACGAGGGCCGCCAGCACCACCACAACGATCAGCGAGACGATCGGAATGTCGAAGCTCGACACACCCTGGTCTCGCAGGGCGTAGATGATCGCGTAGCCGAAGAACAGCCCGAGGATCACCCCGAGCACCGCACCGAACAGGGCGGTGATGACCGCCTCCCAACGGATGGTCGACTGCACCTGGCCCCTGGTCATCCCCACCGCCCGCAGCAGACCGATCTCCCTGGTCCGCTCGATGGTGGACAGCCGGAGGGTGTTGGCGATGCCGAAGGCGGCAACGATGATGGCCAACCCCAGCAGGCCGTAGATCAGACCGAGGAGCTGGTCGAGGCTGGCCGACTGGTTGTCGATGTACTCCTGGCGGTCCTGGACCGTCACATTGGGATAGGCGGCGGCGACATCGTCGATGACGACCCGGGCGTCTTCGATGGCCACGCCTTCGTTCAGCAACACGTAGCTGGCGAAGTCGAGCTGCTCGACGCCGGTCGACTCGTACAGACCGGTGCTGACCGACTGGTTGCCGGCCAGGGCCGGCTCCGAGTAGAGCCCCCCGACGGTGAGGTCCCGCGCCAGCCCGTCTGGGAAACGGACCGACACCTGATCGCCCACCCCGACCCCCAGCTTCTCGGCCCGGTCATCGAGCAGGAAGATGGCATCGTCGGTGAGGTCGGCCGGGCCCCCCTCGAACAGCCCGATGTCGAACAGCTCGAAGGCGGTCTCGGGATCGACGACGGAGATGAAGTCGCCGTCGCCCTCGATCTCGGCGATCCCCAGCCGGATGCCGGTGGCCGCCTTGACCTCGGGGAGAGCCTGGAGCTCAGCGGTCAGTGCGGGGCTGAAGCCGGCACCGGGGCCGCCCGCCCCCCCGGCATCGACGGCGAAGTCACCGGTGAACTGCTCGGCGATGGTGTCCTCGATCGAGGCAGCCAGCGAGGAGGCCAGCACCGTGACACCGGCCACCAGCGCCACCCCGATGGTCAGCGCGGCGGCGGTCCGGGCGGTGCGCTTCGGATTTCGCATGGAGTTGTCCCGAGCCAGCCTGCCGGTGGCGCCACGGAAACCGGCGATCGGTGCCCCCAGCACGCTGGCAACCGGTCGAGCGATGGACGGGCCGAGAACGAACACCCCGATGAACATCACCCCGGCGCCCAGGCCGGCGAAGAGGATCTCCGGGGCCAGCAGGCCGTAGAGGATGGCCGCACCACCGAGGGCCAGGACCACCAGGCCGATGGCGAACCGCACGTTGTTGCGGTGCCAGGTCTCCGCCGCCGATTCCCGCAGCGCCTCGATCGGCGCGATCTGCGACGCTCGGATGGCGGGGAACAGGGCCGCCGCCACGGTGACGAGCATGCCGACGATGAGGCTGAGGATGATGGTCCGGGGCTGCAGCACCAGGCCGCCGGACGGGAGCTCGAGGCCGAAACCGTTCAGGAGCGCCCGCAGCCCGTAGGACAGGGCGATGCCGAGGCCGACACCGAGGATCGAGCCGGCCAGCCCCACGATGACGGCCTCGAAGAAGACCGAGCCCAGGATCTGTCCCCGGGCCGCCCCCAACGCTCGGAACAGGGCGAACTCCCGGGTCCGTTGGGCGATCAGGATGGAGAAGGTGTTCCAGATCACGAACACCGAAACGAACAGGGCGATCACCGCGAAGGCGATGAGGAAGATGTTGAAGAATCCGAGCGCATCGGCGATGGCGCTCTGGGTCTCCTCGGTGGCCTGGGTCCCGGTGATCACCTCGACGTCGCTGTTGAGCACTGCGGCCACCCGGTCGACCACGTCCTGCTCGCTGAGGCCCTCCTCGGCCCGAACCGCAATGCCGTCGAGGCGATCCTCGGCCCCGAGCAGCCGCTGGGCCTCGTCGAGCTGGAACATGGCGGTGGTGGCCCCGGCCAGTGAGCCGGAGGTCCCGAATCGGGCCACACCGACCAGCTCGAAGCTCTCGGAACCGGTGGTGGTGAGAATCTGCACCTGGTCGCCGACCAGAAGGTTGCCGCTGCCGGCCGTGGTCTCGTCGAGGGCGACCTCGCCCGGCCCGGCCGGGGCACGACCGGTGGAGAGCGTGAACTGGTTGAGCTGGTCGTCGTCGGTCCAGGAGAAGCCGAGCGTCGGCGGCCCGTTGCTGGGGTTGCCGATCGGTTCGCCGTCGGCACCGATGACCGTTGCGCTGCCCTGGACGAAGGGGTCGATGGCGGCGACGCCGTCGACGGCCATGACCGCGTCGGCAACGGAGTCGTCGATCCGGGACCGTAGCTCGATCCCGAATCCGGCGTCGATGGTCTCGGTGGAGCGGACCTGGGCATCGGTCGTCTCGAAGACGGTCGAGAAGAGATCGTCGAAGGCCCGCTGGACCGAATCGGTGA
The DNA here is from genome assembly GCA_947259095.1 of uncultured Acidimicrobiaceae bacterium. Classification (GTDB taxonomy): domain Bacteria; phylum Actinomycetota; class Acidimicrobiia; order Acidimicrobiales; family SZUA-35; genus JAHELU01. The sequence continues at coordinate 27,764 of CAMYLA010000002.1, forward strand.
AGATCAGGGTGCCGGCCAGGAAGGAGATGCCGAGGATCACCGCCGCCGCGGTTGCCACGGTGCGGCCGAAGTGGCCGCGAATCGATTTGAGTGTCGCTTTGAACATGGTGTCAGTCCCCCAGGCTGCGCATCGTGTCGTAGACGGTGTCGGCGGTTGGCTCGAGGATCTCGTGCACGATCCGACCGTCGGTCAGGAACAGCACCCGATCGCTGTAGGCCGCCGATACCGGGTCATGGGTCACCATCACCACCGTCTGGGAGAGCTGATCGACGGCCCGGCGCAGGAAGTCGAGGATCTCGGCCCCGTTCTTCGAGTCGAGGTTGCCGGTCGGTTCGTCGCCGAAGATGATGTCGGGGCGGGTGGCCAGCGCCCGAGCGACCGCCACCCGCTGTTGCTGGCCGCCTGACATCTCGTTCGGGCGGTGGTGGGCGCGGTCGGCCAACCCCAGGGTGCCGATGACCTCGTCGATCCAGGCCCCGTCGCCCTTTGACCCCGCCAGGTCGAGCGGCAGGGTGATGTTCTCCCTGGCGGTGAGGGTGGGGATCAGGTTGTAGGCCTGGAAGACGAATCCGATGTGCTCCCTGCGGAGTGTGGTCAGCGCCTTGTCGCTCAGCGTCGAGAGTGCCTGGGAGCCGATGTAGGCCTCGCCCGAGGTGAGCCGGTCCAACCCGGCCATGCACTGCATCAGCGTGGACTTGCCGGAACCGGACGGGCCCATGATGGCGGTGAACCGGCCGGTTTCGAACGAAACACTGACGTTTCGCAATGCGTGAACCTCGGTGTCGCCCATGCCATAGACCTTCGAGGCGTCGACGGCGCTGGCGGCGGCCGACGGACCGGGCGGCGAAGCGGCCCCGTCACTGCGCTGGCCCGTCGGCTGGCGGCTTGTCTCAGTCATTGGAATGCTCCCTCACAGAATCAGCAATTCGAACCCGTGCCCGTCTCGCACGGACGGCCATCGGCCGTTGTGACGAATTCGACCCTCCTCGAGGGGGATGTCCCCGGTGGTTGGAGGAGGCGATCCCGTCACCTGCAACGATAGTGACCGCGGGCCCGTTCCCGCCGGGAGATTCGGGCTTGGCAAGGCGCCAGGGTCACCTATGGTGGCGATCGGGCTCCCGGGGACGAAGACGATGTCGCAGCCGTGAACGAGTGGTGAAATCGACCGCTGCGATAGCGGGAACCCACCATCGCCCTGCCAGACTTCGCAGATGAGCCGTTCCCCGGTCGTCGCCGTTGCCGCCATCGCCGTCGGACTGTCGCTTTTTGGCGCAGCCTGCGGGGGAACCGACGCCACCGACGATGCCGCCGGCCAGGCCGGCGCCGCCCAGTCCGGCACGGTGCTGGACGCCTCGGTCCTCCAGGGCCAGGCCACCACCGCCACCGGTGAGTCGTTCGATCTCGGCGGGCTGGCCGACAAGGACCTGGTGGTCTGGTTCTGGGCCCCGTGGTGAACCTCCTGCGTCGCCGAGGGCCCTGCGGTCGCAGCGGTCGAAGCACAATACGGTGACCAGGTCGAGTTCGTCGGTATCGGCGGCCAGGCCCAACCCGGATCGGACTACACCAGTTTCATCGAGGGCACCGGCACCACCGAATTCACCCAGCTGATCGACGATTCCGGCGAGCTGTGGGAACGGTTCGGGACCGGCGGGCGGTCGACGTTCATGTTCGTCAACCAGGACGGCTCCTTCCGCCTGACCTCCTACGGCGTGGTTGACCAGAACGAACTGGTTGACCAGGTCGAACAGCTGCTTGACGCCTGATCGCCGGTCGATCCAGCCCCACGAACATTGCTGAACATCGTTGGCGATTATGCCAGGACGGAGGACTTGGCCTCCGATGGACATAACGTGGCTATCAGGACAGGCCAGAACGGTCCGCCCAAAGCGAAAAGGTTATTCATATGCAAGGAACAGTAAAGTTTTTCAACAGCGAAAAAGGCTTCGGCTTCATCTCCCGTGAGGGTGGCGACGACGTGTTCGTTCACTACTCCAACATCGCGGGCGACGGCTACAAGTCGCTCGACGAGGGTCAGACAGTCGAGTTCGATGTCGCTCCCGGTCGCAAGGGCGAGGAAGCTCAGAACGTTCGGGCCATCTGAGCCGTCACATCAAACGTCGAGAGGAGCTGTCGGCCTTCGGGTCGGCGGCTCCTCTCCGTTTTGCTCACAGTTGGGCGTACCAGTCGTAGCCTCGCTCGTACCAGTAGTCGGTGGGCTGCTCGTCTGTGAACCGGATCGTCCCGATGCGCTTGATGCACTTGATGCCGTACTTGTTCGGGGTCGCCAGCCGCAGCGGGGCGCCGTGGTCCGAGGTCAGCGGCTCCCCCTGCAATTCGTAGGCCAGCAGCATCTGGGAGTTCATCATCGACGCCATGTCGAGTCCGACGTAGTACCGGCCGTCCGGTGTCTCCAGGCTGACGAACCCTGCGGCGTTGTCGCCGGTCACCCCGAGATGGAGGGCGGCGAAGTCGCTGAACCGGGCGCCGCCCCAGGTCACGATGTGGCTCCACCCCTCGACACACTTGTGTTCCACGGTCAACTCGTTTTTCGGCAGCGCCTTGATGTCGTCCATGGTGTTGCGACCGATCGGCTCACCGTCGAGGCCGAGCACGCTCAGTTCCCAGGTGGCAACGTCGATCTCGTCGTCGAGCCCGTGGCGGCCGTTGACCCGCATCATCGACGACCGGCTTCGGTCGAAGGTCGGTGCCGTGGCCTGCTGGCGGCTCAGCCCCCGCCACAGTGCCTCATTGAACTCGTGGCCCTTGCGCAACACGTCGATGGCCCGGTTGTCCTCCGGGCGGTTGCCAAGCCATCGCCAGCCCGCCAACCCGGCAACCGCCGCTGCCCCGCCGGTCAGGAACGAGCGACGGGTTCGCCGCCGATACTCCTCGGCGTCGATGGTCGGCGCCTCGGCCTCCAGCGCAGCGTAGCGCCGGGCTCGCTCCTCATCGGTTTCGACCAGCCGCTCCGAGCGCTTCGGACCCTTCGATGACTCAGCCATCGGCTCGCACCTCCTCGGCCTCGGCCGGTCCCGGCCCTGGCCGCTGCAACCGGTAGCCGCCGACCATCGAGGCGAAGTTGCCCCAGCCGGCCCGAATCACCTGCAGGATGTGGAGCCCGAAGAACGCCAGGAAGCCGATCGTCACCACGAAGTGGATGGTCCTGGCCGATTCGTAGCCGCCGAACGCGGTGGTCAGCGGGTTCAACTGCGTCGGCTTGTAGATCGCCAGCCCGGTCAGCACCGCCAGCGCCCCCATGGCGACGATCAAGGTGTAGGACCACCGCTGGGCGCCGTTGTAGCGACCCTGGGGAGGCAGCGGTTGGTTCCGGATGAACAGGTCGTGCTTCACCACGGTCAGGGCGTCCCTGGCCGAGTAGCGGTCCGGGAGGAGGTGACGCCATTCGCCGGTGCGCCAGGTGTAGAGCCCGTAGGCCACGCCGTTGATGGCGAACAACCAGCCGAAGGTGAAGTGGAACGCCATGCCCCTGGCCAGTTTCCGCTCCAGCCCCAACGATTCGTTGACGACATCGGGAAGGAAGTCGAACCAGTGCCAGCCGACGAGGCCGACCCCGAACCCGTAGGGGTCGCGGAGGTCGGCCCAGTAGATTCGCAGGCCACTCCAGATCATGATGGTGAGCAGGGGGAAGTTGATCCAGTGCATCCACCGCGACCCCCGCCGGTGCTTGAGCACCGCCACCGGCGCCGGAGGCGATTGCCCGGCGTCGGTCGGCCCGGTGGCCCCCTCGCCGGTTCCGGTCGCTTCGGTATCGATCCTGTCGGTGCCCTGAACCATGACCAGTCAAACCTTCCCGGACAAACCGATCATTCACGACTCGGCATTGTTTCCCGGTTGTTCACCACCGGGAAGACATCGAAGCGGACGGCTCGAGACTAATGGGGATCGACACCGAGGACGGGCGATGAACCCCGGAGCCGGATGCCACGGCTATGGTTCGGGTCGATGGCTGCACCGGCGGACCGAACCGCGACCGCCCCCGCATCGACCGCGGCACCGGAGGCCGACGCCCTGACCTACGCCCGGTTCGGCGCCTGGTACGACAGCCACCGCCGATCGGTGCTCGAACCGGCCCTGGAAGCCGGGCTGGAAGCGCTGGGGGCCACCATCGACGACGGCATGTCCGATCGCGACCGGTCCCGGATCCGCAACCTGGCCGGGCGGGTGAAATCCAAGCGGCGAACCTGGCGCAAGATCAGACAATCCCAGTACGCCGAAACGATCCGCACCACCGACGACATCCCGGCCCAGATCAACGACCTGGTTGGACTTCGTATCACCTGCACCAACCTGCGTGACATCGAAACCGTCCAGGCGATGCTCGACGCCCTGCCCGATGGCAGGGGCCGGGCCGCGGGCCTGTGGGTGGAGATGACTGCGGAGCGGGACTATGTCCGGGCGCCGAAGGAGTCGGGGTACCGGGGCTGGCACGTGCCGCTGGGGATCGAGATCAACCGGGGCGGGCGCCGGGTGCCGGTGATCTGCGAACTGCAGGTTCGGACCCTGCTCCAGGACTCCTGGGGCGAGCTCACCCACGAGGACACCTACAGCAAGGACGGTGAGCTCCCGCCGCTGGTCGAGGTGTTGAGCAAGCGGATCGCCGACCTGTTCGCCACCCTGGACGACATCGCCGAGGACCTTCGCACCGAGCTGGACCGGCTCGACGAGGCGGCCGTCGCCGAGGTGGACGAGGCGGCACCGGTGGCAGCCCCGGTCGACGGCGGCGGCCAGGCCGCCGATGCGGCGTCGATGCTGCTGGATCGGTGGCACCGGATGGACCGCCCGATCGATCTGGCCTCGCTGGCCTGGGCCCTTCAGACCGAGTTCGGGGCCGAGGTGAGCGACGACTGGTTCGGCCATCGAAGCTTCAAACGATTCCTCACCGCGGCGGTGCCGGGCGGCGAGATCAGCACCGGCGACCAGGCCTACCTGCTGCCCCCGCAGGCCCCGACCGACCCCGGCCCGGAGACAGCGACCGCCGGCACGGGCCAATCGCCAGCGGCCGGCGTTGGTGCCGACACCGGGGTCGGGACCGGGGCCGGGACGGCGGCCAACGGGAGGCCGGGACGGCGGCGGATCCCCGACGAGGCCGGTCGACTCCGGGCCATCGACCGGGCCTTCCCCATGCTGGAGACCGACGGCTGGCTGTCGATCTACGACGGTCTGGCCGAGGCGTGGCGCCGGGTCGGGCCGGTCGCCGTCACCCCCCAGGTGTTGAACCGGCTGACCAGGTCGGCCCGGGACCGGGCCGAGGCCGCCGGATCGAGCCTGTCGCGCCGTCACCTCGACTATGTGGCAAAGGCAGTGATGCCCAACCACCGGGCGGGCCCGCTCGATCCGGCGGAGATCGCCTCCCGGTTCGGTGCCCTGACCGTGCAACGCATGGTCGACTTCCGGATCATCGAGGAGGACGACCGGACAACCAGGACCGGAATCCTCCGGTGGCTCGGCGCACGCTGAGATCCCGAGCGGCCCGCCCGACCCGTCCGGCGACGGCCATGGCGGGGGCCCGGCCCAGGACGCCGGCGACGGTGGTCCTGGTGGTCGCCTCGGTCCTGGCGGTGGCTTCGGCCGCCTGCTCCGGTGGGGACGGCGCCGAGCGGCCGGCCGAGAGCCCGGCTTCGACCGCCACCACGGCTTCCGGCCAGGACGCCACCGCACCGGACACGACCACCGCCGCCCCAACGGCGACCCCCGACTCCGGAGCCGGTTCGCCGACGAACGACGACCGGCCGGACCCAGGGGCGGGCGAAACGCCGGCCGGGAGCGACGCCGGCTTCGCTTGCCGGCCCCTCGAAGAGACCTCGCCGGGCCGGGTCGAGGACCCGGCCCTGGTCGAAGCCTCGGGGATCGTGGCCAGCAGGCGCCACCAGGATGTGCTCTGGGCCCACAACGACTCCGGCCTTGCCGGCGGCGTCCACGGCTTGAACCTGGCAGGCGAACGCCTTGGCTTCTGGGCCCTGGGAACGGCCGACGATACGGTTGCGGCGATCGACATCGAGGACATCGCCCTGTTCGAGGACAGGATCCACCTGGCCGACATCGGCGACAACACCCGCAGCCGATCGTCGGTGGCGATTCACGTCTTCGACGAGCCGACGCCCGGTGGCGACGGGAACATCACCGAGGTGACCACCATCGAGGCCCGCTACCCCGACGGTCCGACCGATGCCGAGGCGCTGCTGGTCGATCCGCTGACCGGCGAGCTGCTGATCATGAGCAAGGACCTCGACGACCGGCGGGCGCTCACCCGACTCTACGCCATCCCACCCCGGTCGCCGGCCGCCGATGCAACGGGCGAGCCGGTGACCATGGAACCGGTCGGCTCCCTCGATGTGGCGGCGTTGAGCAGTCGCTCGTCGGCCTTCTCGATCGGCGGGATGTTGTATCCCGGGTCGGTCACCGGAGCCGATATCTCGGCCGACGGTTCGGTGATTGCGGTGCGAACCTACGGGTCGGTCTGGCTGTTCGCCCGCCAACCGGACCAGACCATGGCCGAAGCGCTGGCGTCCGATCCCTGTGAAGGCGGCGCCGCGGCCGAGACCCAGGGCGAGTCGGTCGGCTTGCTCACCGACCGAGGCGATGGGGCCGCCGGCGAACCGAGGTTGGTTCGCTACGTGACGGTCAGCGAGGGGACCAACCCGCCGGTCAATCTGGTGACGGTCGAGGTCGGCGCCGTCTCCAACTGAACCGGTGAACCGAGGAGGGACATCGGCGTCGGTCCGTCTAGGGTCGGGTCGATGCCCAAGGTCTACCTCGACGAGATCGAAACCGCTACCGCGCAGGCCCTGGTTCGACATGGCGCCCGGGACGAGGTGGCCCGGCTGGTGGCCCATGCGGTCCGAACCGCGGAGGCAAACGGCAACAACATCTGCGGTTTGTCCTATGTCGAGAGTTATTGCCGCCAGCTGACAACCGGGCGGATCGACGGCACCGTCGAACCGGCGGTGACCGCCGAACGGCCGGGGGCCATCCACGTCGACGGCAGGCTCGGGTTCGCCCAGCCGGCCTTTGCCGCCGGGTTCGACACCGCGGTCGAGGCCGCCCGGTCGAACGGTGTCTGCGGGTATGCGGTGGCCCACACCCACACCTCGACCTCGCTCGGCTACTTCACCGAGCAGTTCACCGAGGCAGGGCTCCTGGCCATCGGTACCGCCAACGCCAGCCGTCGGCTGGCCCCTCCCGGCGGCTCGGTCCCGGTGCTGGGGGCAAACCCCATCGCCATGGCGGTGCCGGACGGTCGAGGCGGTGTCGCCTTCCAGTTCGATTTCAGTACCAGCGTCGTGGCGGTGGAACGGATTTTCCTGGCCGAGGCGGCCGGCGAGTCGATCCCCCTCGGCTGGGCCGTCGACCGGGACGGCGAGCCGACCACCGACCCGGCGGCGGCGCTGGCCGGGTCGCTGCTGTGGGCCGGCGACCACAAGGGCTACGGGCTCGGCCTGCTGGTGGAATTGCTGGCCTCGGCGCTGACCGGGTCGCGGCGCAGCGCCCGGGTGCCGCCGCTCAAATCCCCATACGGGCCGCCTCACGATCTCGGCCAGTTCTATCTGGTGATCGACCCCTCGGCGTTCAGCGGCCGGCTGTTCTACAGCCACCTGGAAGAACTGGCGGCGTCGATAGCCGACCAGGAGGGGGCCAGGCTGCCGGGGACCGGCCGGGTGAACCCCTATTTCGTGAAGGTCGACGACGACCTCTGGGCCACCGTGCTCGACCTGGCCTGACCCCGAACCCTGATCCTGGCCTGGCCCGTGATCCTGAATCCCGGCCCATGCATCGGGGCGGGGGCGGCCGACCGGGTAACCCTCGCCGGCCGGGCGATGACGGGGCCGCTACCTGGCCTGCCAGACCGGTGTCTCACCGGCGGCGGCCGCGGTCCGGAAGGCCTTGGCGTCCTCGGTGACGGCCGCCACCTTGCGCATGGTCTCCCCGAATCGGATCGCCTCGACGAACCCCATCTCCTGGCCCCGCCTGGCGATCTCCTTGGTGGCCCGAACCGCCAGCGGCGCCGACTTCTCGATCAGTCGGGTGGCCAGCGCCCGGGCCTCGTCCATCAGGTCCTCGTGGAGCACCACCTCCATCACCAGCCCCATCTCCTTGGCCCGGTCGGCGTTGATCCGATCGCCGAACAACAGCAGCTCCATGGCGTTCTGCCAGCCGATCATCTTCGGCATCCGCACCGCTCCCTGCACCGTCGGCACCCCCAGTTGGACCTCGGGAAAGCCGAACTCGGCCCGTTCACTGGCGATGACGATGTCGCAGGCGGCCACCATCGTGAGCCCGAACCCGATGGCGTAGCCGTTGACCGCGGCGATGACCGGCTTCCAGATCTCCTTGCCGCTCTCCAGCGAGGTGAACGACGGCACCTCCCAGAACGAGTGGTCGTCGTTGCCGACCGCGGAGCCCGGATCCTTCAGATCAGCCCCGGCACAGAATGCTCGCCCGGCACCGGTCACGATGGCCACCCAGGCCTCGTCGTCGGTCCGGAGCTGCTCCCAGGCCGCGTTGAGATCCCGGCGGAGCTCGCCATTCACCGCATTGAGGGCGTCGGGGCGGTTGTAGGTGATGGTTGCGATGTGGCCGTCGCGTTCGTAGGTCACGGTGTTTGTCATGGCCAGAAGTCAATCATGGCCGCCGGGGCGGGACCCAGTCCGTTGTGACCCTTGGTCATGGCCCATGGTGGTAGGTATGCTTTACTTTCGCCCTCAACCGCCGTGAGCACCCGTTCACGGACGCCCGACACCAGCAGGGGTCGGGATGAAGGAGGCCCTCGCATGACCTATGAACCGAGCGAACACCACCCGGCGTTCGAGGAGTACAGCGAGACCATCTTCGAACTCGAGGAGGACGGCATCGAGGTGATCCAGGCCCGCATCGCCGAACGTCTCGACGTTTCCCGCCCCGCGGTGTCGGAGATGATCAAGCGGATGACCGGCGAAGGTCTGGTGGAGATCGACGAGAACGCCAACGTCCGGCTGACCACCCAGGGCCGGTCCCTGGCCAGGACGGTGGTCCGCCGCCACCGCATCGCCGAGCGGTTCATGACCGACATCCTCAAGCTCGGCTGGGCCGAGGCCCACCACGAGGCCGGAAAATGGGAACACATCATCTCGCCGCTGGTCGAGGATGCCATGATGCGGCTGCTGGACGATCCCACCACCTGCCCCCACGGCAACCCGATCCCCGGCACCGATTACGCCAGGCCGGCATCGGCCCGGCCCCTCAGCGATCTATCGGCTCAGGACGACTTCGTCGTCGAGCGCATCCCCGAGGAGCTGGAGTTCCAGGAAGGCCAGTTGACCTACCTCGAGCAGGCCGGCCTGCTGCCCGGTCGGAGCGGCCAGGTACTGTCGGTGGCCCCCGATGGCACCACCACGGTCTCGATCGACGGCAACCCGGTCGGCATCAGCAGCTTCGCCTCGCTCCGCATCGTCGTGCGGGATGCGGCAACCGCGTCGGCATAGTGGGCCGGTGCCAGCGATGAACACCGCCCAGTCGGTCGATGCCGGCACCGACCACCACCGCGACCCCAACCCCAGCAGCGGGCCCGGCACCGGGTCCGGCGTCGGTGAGGTCCGGGTGGCCAATCTGTATCACCGCTACCCGTCCGGCAAGAATCCCGGCGAGGAGGTGCTGCTCGACGTGTCGCTCGACATCGCAGCCGGCAGCTCGCTGGCCCTGCTCGGCCCGTCCGGCTGCGGCAAGACCACCCTGCTCCGCTCGATCGCCGGCCTTGAGCGGCCCGGCTCCGGCACCATCACCATCGACGGTGACGTGGTGGCCGGCCCCTCGGTCTGGGTGCCGGCAGAGCGGCGGCGGGTCGGCATGGTGTTCCAGGATTGGGCGCTGTTTCCTCATCTCTCGGTGGCCAAGAACGTGGCCTACGGTCTGGAACGAACCGGTCGGGAAGACCGGGTGGCGGCCGGCCTGGCCCTGGTTGGCCTGGCCGACCTCGGCGACCGGATGCCGGCCACCCTGTCCGGCGGCCAGCAGCAGCGGGTGGCTCTGGCCAGGGCCCTCGCTCCCCGGCCAAGGGTTCTGCTGCTCGACGAGCCCTTCTCCAACCTCGACACCGGCCTCCGGGCCGAGGTTCGGGCCGAGGTTCATCGGCTGCTGCTCGACGTCGGTATCACCGCGGTGTTCGTGACCCATGACCAGGAGGAGGCGTTCGTCCTCGGAGATCGGGTGGCGGTGATGAACCAGGGCCGCATCGTCCAGGTCGACACCCCCCACAACCTCTATGCCGCCCCGTCGAGCCGCTGGGTTGCCGAGTTCGTCGGCGAGGCATCGCTGTTCGCCTGCTCCGCCACCGGCGACAAGGCGTCCACCCCGTTCGGCCAACTCGAATTGGAGCAACCCCACAACGGCCCGGTCGACGTTTTGCTGCGGCCGGAGCAGCTGGCGTTGACCGCCGGTGACAGCGCCACCGTCGAGCTTGTCGAGTTCTACGGCCACGACGCCATGGTCTATCTGAGCGTCGACGGTCAGTCGGTCCGGGTTCGGACCGGTCCCAACCCCGGCGTTCGGCGGGGCGATCGGGTGGCCATGGCCTTCACCGGCGACCCGGTCCGGGCCTTCCCCCGCGACGTCGGCTGATCGACTGCGGCCATCGGAGGCCCTTCGATGCAAAGTTCATCCAGCGCACCGCCGTTGGTTAGGGTTGCTTTACAAATCACGGAAAACGCCGATACCCTCACCCCCCATGGCCAGACAACCATTCCTCGTCATCGCTGCGTTGATCATGGCCGCAACGGCCTGTGGCGGCGATGCCGATCCCACCATCAGCGGCCCTGCGGCCGAGATCTACGACGGCGAGTGCGCCGACGCCACCGGCGGGTCGGTCACCATCTATTCCGGCCGGACCGAGAACCTGATCCAGCCGGTGCTCGACGCCTTCGCCTGCGAAACCGGCGTCGAGGTTGCGGTCCGGTGGGGCTCGTCGACCGACCTGGCGCTGCTCCTGGCCGAGGAGGGCGAGCGCACCGAGGCCGACGTGTTCCTGTCCCGCTCCCCCGGCCCGGTCGGCTTCCTCCAGAGCGAGCAGCTGCTTGGCACGATCGACCAGTCGGTGCTGGAGCTGGTGGCCGAGGAGAACCGTTCGGCCGACGGCACCTGGGTCGGTTTCTCGGGCCGGAAACGGGTCCTGGTCTACAACATCGATGCCGTCTCGCCAGACCAGCTGCCGACGTCGGTGTTCGAGCTGACCGACGAGCAGTACCGCGGCCAGGTCGCCATCCCCGCCACCAACGGGTCCTTCGTCGACTGGTTCACCGTGTTCCGCGACCAGTTCGGAACCGACGTCGCCACCGAGTGGCTGGACGACATGGTGGCCAACGATGCCCGGTTCTATCCCAACAACCGGGCCATCGTGGAAGCCGTCGGTCGAGGTGAGATCCAGATGGGTCTGGTCAACCACTACTACAACTACCAGGAGCAGGCCGCCCTCGGCGACGAGCATCGGGCCGCCAATCACGATCTGGCCGACGATGACATCGGCTCGTTGTTGATCATCACCGCGGCCTCGATCGTCGCCTCGACCGAAAACCCAGAGGAGGCCAACCAGCTGCTTGGCTACCTGCTGACCGCCCCGGTCCAGGAATACTTCAGCATCGAGACGTTCGAGTACCCGCTGGCCGCCGGGGTCGAACCGGCCGACATCCTCCCGCCCCTGTCGGCCCTGGAGGTGGGAACCGTCGACTTCGACGCCCTCGGCGGCGGCTTCGAGCAGACGACGGTCATCATCGAGGCCAGCGGCATCCTGAACCAGTGACGGTGACGCTCGAACCCCAGGCCGCCGCAGCCCGGCCGGGCGCCGAGTCGAGTGCGGCGTCGGGTCGACCGGCTGCACCATGGTGGCTCCGGGTCACCGGCCTGGTGCTGGCCGGGGCGTTCGCCTTCCCCGGCGCCTACCTGGTGTGGCGCAACTTCACCGAGGGGGCCGACCCGGCCGGGCTGCTGTTGTCCCGGCGGACCATGGAGCCCCTCGCCCGCACCCTACGGTTGGCGGTGGCGGTGTCGGTGTCGGCATCGCTGGTGGGCACCGCCCTGGCCTGGTTCACCACCAGAACCGATGTTCCCCTGGCCCGGCTGTGGCGGGTCCTGCTGCCCCTGCCGCTGGTGTTCCCCACCTTCATCGGGGCTGCGGCGCTGATCAGAACCTTCAACCCCGGTGGCCTGGCAAACGACCTGCTGAACAACGTCGGCATCGACCGCACCCCGGAGCTTCGGGGCTTCGTCGGGGCCTGGTATGTGCTGACGCTGTTCACCTACCCCTACGTGTATCTCCCGGTTGCGGCCGGTTTCCGCCAGCTCTCGGGGTCGTTGGAGGACAGCGCCCGGGTGCTCGGCGACGGCCCGTGGCGGATCTTCCGCAGGGTCTGCCTGCCGCAGGTCTCATCGGCCATCGGGGCCGGCACGCTGCTGGTCTTCCTCTACTCGGTCAGCGATTTCGGGGCGGTCGAGCTGCTCCGCTACGACACGCTGACCCGGGCCATCAACACCAACTACCTGGCAAACCCCCCGGTGGCCTTGGCCCTCAGTTTCATCCTGCTGGTCCTGGCCGCGGTGGTGGTCATCATGGAGCGGATCGTCTCTCGCCGACTACCCCAGGCAGGTCGTCATCGGACCTCGCAACCGGTGATCTACCCGCTCGGCCGTTGGCGACTCCCCACCACCCTGCTCCTGGTGACAGCGGTTGCCTCAGCCGTCGGCGGACCGATGGTGGCCCTGATCGACTGGTCGGCCGAGGGGCTGACCCGATCCCGACGCGGGGGGCGGAGCCTGACCATCGATCGGTCCGACGTGATCAGCTCCACCATCGGCACGCTGGAGGTGAGCGTGATCGCCGCGGTGGTTGCGGTGCTGGCGGTGCTGCCCATCGCCTACCTGGTTGGGCGATACCGATCCCGGGCCGGCAACTTCGCCAACGCCGTGGTGATCAGCACCTTCGCCATACCGGGGTTGGTGATCGCCCTGTCCATACGATTCTGGACCCTGCGATCGGGCTCGGCCCTCGAGCTGATCGACGGCACCCTGGCCCTGCTGATCTTCGCCTACGTTGTCCGCTTCGGCTCACTGGCCATGGGCATCTCCCTGGTGGCGGTCCGGGCGGTGCCGGAACGACTGCTCGATGCGGCGGCAACGCTGGGGGCCGGCCGGGTGCGTCGGCTGCTGACCATCGATCTGCCGATCATGGCCCCCGGCCTGGCCGCGGCCGGAGGCCTGGTGCTGCTGTCGGTGATGAAGGAACTGCCCATCACGCTGCTGCTGTCACCGTTGGGCTTCTCCAGCCTCTCGACCCGGATGTTCCTCTCGTTTCAGGACGCGTTCGTGGCCGAGGCGGGCATCCTCGCCGTGGTGCTGGTCGCTCTCTCGTTCGTGCTGTCATGGTTCCTGGTCATCCGACGAGCCGACCATCTCTGACCGCCGTCGTACTGCCGCCCCCGGAGCCACACCGGCCGGTTGGCGGACCGCCGCATGATCTGATCGACTGAGGGCATGCCACTGCATCCTCAGATCGTTGCCCTCGTCGCCGCCATGGACCGCCCCGATCGGCCCAAGATCCAGGAGCTCCCGATCGATGACGCTCGCAAGGTCTACGGCGCCATGGCCAGCTTCATGGGTGATCTCGGGTTTGCGGTGCCGACCGAGGACCGCTCGATCCCCGGACCGGACGGTGAGATTCCGATTCGCATCTACACCCCCGATGGTGACGGCACCCGACCGATCACGGTCTTCTATCATGGTGGCGGGTTCTGCATCGGCGACCTCGACACCCACGATCGGGAGTGCCATGCCATCAGCCAGCAGTCCGGCTCGGTGGTCGTTGCGGTCGACTATCGTCTGGGTCCCGAGCACGCCTATACCGCCTCGCTCGACCAACCGCCATGGATCGCCGACGCCTGGGCCGCCCTGCAGTGGGTTCGCCACCATGCCACCGACCTGGGTGGGACACCGGAGCGGTTGGCGGTGTGTGGCGACTCGGCCGGGGCCAACATCTCGGCGGTCATGGCCCAGATGTGTCGAGACGCCGGGTTGGACCTGGCGCTCCAGGTGCTGGTGTACCCGGCCACCGACGTCAGGGATGAGGCGTACGATCTCTACCCGTCCTACGCCGAACACGCCGAGGCGCCGATCCTGGAGCGGCCGGTGCTCGACTATTTCCGGGACCAGTCAAGACCCGACGGCGACCCCACTGCACCATCGATGTCGCCGGGCTTGCGGGACGACCTCTCGGGGCTGGCGCCGGCGTTCATCATCACCGCCGAATACGATCCGCTCCGCGACGACGGTGAGGCCTACGCCGCCAAGTTGGCTGAGGCCGGGGTCGAGGTCACGCTGAAACGATATGACGGGATGCCCCACGGCTTCTTCAATCTCGGCCCCCACGTCGACGCCGCAGCCGAAGCGGTTCGAGAGGTCGGCGAGGTCATCGCCAAGATCTGATCATCACCTCGGTTGGGGGCAATCGGCGAACGACACGTCGACCCGGCGGGAGTTGGGGTCGGCCAGCTCGTCGCCCGGGGCGAAGGCTTCGCCGTAGCCGACGGGGAGAAGCTGGTTGCCAACGCCGTAGCCGGCCAGTACCTCGGCCACCGCTTCGGCTCTGGCCTTCGACAACGACAGGTTGTATGCCTCGTCGCCGACCGAGTCGGCGTACCCGGCCACGCAGATGGCAGACGTCGGATCGAACGACAGGATCTCCCGGCTCGCCTTGAACAGGATGTCGAGCGCCTGGGTGGACGGTTCGGCCGAGTCGGTCTCGAAGCCGATGTCGGCGTCGAGTTGGCCCCGCAGCGCCCCATCCGGCTCCAGTTGGAAGAACGTCGGCTGGTTGCGGCCCAGCGGGGTCTCCACCGTGATCTCCGACTGGGGGGCACCGTCGGCGTCGAGCCGGACGAAGACCTGGTTCAGCACCGCGCTGGGATCGGCGTCTCCCCTGGGAAAGGTGTAGACGACGTTGGCCGTCGCTCCGGGGGCGATCTCGACCTCGTCGCCGACGCCGTCGGCCACCCCAGCCTGACGGGAACCGCTGGCCTCGACCAGCGTTGAGCGCTCGAGCGCCGAGCTCACGGTTGCGTCCGAGCCATTGCGCACCGAGACGACCACCACCCGGTTGACCCCGAACGACGTGAAGGAGAAGCCGTCGAGGATCTCCACGCCCGAGGAGTGCTCGATCGGCCGGGAAAGCACGGCGACGATGGCGCTCAGTGGTCGGCCGTCCATGGCGAGGTCCGAGATGCCGAGCTCCGACATCTCGAACCGGTCGTAGCTGACGTCCTGGAGACCTCCGCCTTGGATGAGGACGAATCCGTCGCCGGTGAGGGCCGACACGTCGCCGGTCAAGGCGCCCGTGATGTCGGCCATCTCGAAGAGATAGGCGAGATAGGTGGCGGCCGGGGAGCCGGCGATGGCCGCGTCCGACCGGGTCGAGGTGGCGACGGCGTCGGCGTAGCGGCCGACGAGGGTGTCCTGGAGTGGGTCGGCGGTTGTGGCGGCTCGATCCTGTTGCCGGGCCGTGTCGACCGGATCGGTCGAGTCGTCGAGCACCGTGTCGACCGGGCCGTTCGCCGATGTCGAACTCGGATCGGCTTGATCCTCGGCTGCCGAGGTGCAGCCGGCAAGCCACAGCACGGCCCCGGCCAAGATGAGGGCCAGGATCAGGGACGCCGTTGTCGATCGTTGCTTGGTTCCCATCCGTCCGCCCGGCCGGGGGTCACTCCCGGTTGGTGCCGATGAGGGCGTCGAGCAGATCGTAGGTGGTGAGCACCCCGACGGGCTCGAGGCCGTCGGTGACCACCAGGTGGTGGACCAACCGCGTTTTCATCAACTCCGCGGCCTCAGCGAGACCGGCCCGTATGTCGATGGTGAGCACTGCGCCGCTCATCACGTTTTGCAGGGGCTCGTTCGCCGGCCAGTCGTCGACGAGATCGTGGGAGGTGACGATGCCGAGGAGCCCGCTGTCGTCATCGATGATGGGGATCCCGTGGATGCCGAATGCGAGCATCAGGTCTCGAGCCCGGTCCACCGACTCGGACGGCTTGAGACTCAACGGCTCGTAGGTCATCAGATCTTCGACCTTGGACGGCCGGTCGTTGCTGTTCCTCGTGCTCTCCATCATAGCGACAGTGGACCACACGACCGCCGCCTCGACCAGGGCCGTACGTCGGTTCCGGTCAACCTGTGCGCAGGAACCGGGCCACGGCATCGTTGAACTCCGCCGGACGCTCCTGGTTTGCCAGATGCCCGGCCGAGGCGATGGTCACCAGCTCGGCGCCGGGGATCCCGTCGGCCAGTCTCGCCGCAGCGGCCGGGCCGGTGACCACGTCCTCGTCTCCGACGACCACCAGCGTCGGGCAGGTGATCGACGGGAGGTCGGACCGATGATCGGCCTCGGCCATCGAGTTGGCGGCCCACTGGTAGCTGGGCATCCGGACCGAGTCGCTCATCAGCTCGGCCACGTCGGCCAACAGCTCGGGGGACGCAGCGGCGTTCACCAGCTTCGGTGCCCGGTCGACCGAGAACGCCTCGATCCCCATCGTGGCCATGTCGGCGCCCCTGGCCCGCATGGCCGCCGCCTGTTCTGGGCTGGTGCCGGCGCCCACCGACGAGTCGGCCAGGATCAGCGATCGGACCAGCGCCGGGTACCGGATGGCCAGCCTGGTGGCGGTGACGCCACCCCAGGAGACGCCGAGCACGTCGGCCTCGGAGCAGCCAAGCCGGGCGATCAGCCGGGCTGCGGCGTCGACCCAACCGTCGAGGCCCGGCTCCCGGTCCGGGTCCGGTGAATGCCGGTAGCCGGGGGCGTCCCACGCCACCAGCCGCCGGCCGCAACGTTCGGCCAACGGCTGTTGGGCCAAAAACGCGTCGGCACAGGAACCGATGCCGTGCAGGCACAGCAGGAGTGGGGCGTCGGCTGGACCGTGTTCCCAGTGGAACGGTTGGTCGGCCGCTGTCGACTCGAACGGTGCTGGCGTCACGGCGCCGAGTGTAGTTCGGGCCAAGTCACCGGTTCGAGGTCACCGGTTCGAGGTCACCGGTTCGAGGTGACCGGGCGTCGCCGGGTGAACCGGGGGACCCGGCTCACGACCCTGCTGGTGTGCCGTCCGGTTCGACGGTCCGCTCCTGGTCGGTCGCCCCCGCGCCGAGCACCAGGGCCATCCGGGGTTCATCGACCAGCGCCTCGACCGGCACCGGCAGGCGGTGGGACCAGTTGCTGTCGGCCACGATGCCCGGCACGTTGTGGGGCGCCGTGCCCTCCAGCACGTCATCGATGTCGACCACCACCTCGTAGGCATCGCTGCGACGGAGTCGGGTCATCATCGAGACCGCGAGCTCCCCTGCGGTCGGGACGTCGTCACGACCGATCGACGCCGCCAGGGCCAGGCGATAGCCGGCGGTGTCGAGGGCGTCGATCATCGTGGCCAACGGCGCCATGTCGTGGGTTCGGATGCCGGCCCAACTCCGCTCGACCACCGGTGGCAGTGCGGCCGGGGCGTCGGGGCCGTCCGCCACCACGCCATGGAGCACGAAGCCCTCCTCGTGCATGCCGACCATGCCCCAGTCATCGAGCAGGCGCCGCACCTCTGGCGGGACCGTGCCGAGGTCCTCACCGACCATGATGGTTCCGGTGGCTTCGGCCACCACCGCCGCCACCGCCAGGAGTTCCTCGGCCGGGTAGCGAACGTAGACGCCGTCGTCGGCGCTGTTGCCGGCCGGGACCCACCACAGCCGGAACACCTGCATCACATGGTCGATCCGGAGCACCCGGGCGTAGCGGCAGGCCTGCATCAGCAGGTCGTACCACACCCGGTGGCCGCTGCGCCTCGACGCCGCCGGGTTGAGCGGGGGCAGGCCCCAGTTCTGGCCATCGGCAAAGAAGGTGTCCGGCGGGGCACCGATCGAGGCCCCGGCGGCGAAGAGCTCCGGCCATTCGGCCGTCTCCCAGCTGTCGATCCGCGCCCCCACCGGCAGGTCGAGGGCCAGCCTCTGACCCCGGCCGTCCAGTCGGGCCGACACCTCGGCCAACGACTCCTCGGCCAACAACTGGCCAAGCTCGTGACGGCGGACCGAGGCCGGGTCGCCACCGCCGGCCCACCGGGCGAAGGAGACGACATCGGGTCTGGCGGTGAGAAAACCCTCCAACGATGCCCGCCGGCTGTGGTCGAGGTCGGAGACGGCGGCGTCCAGCCGTTGCCTGGAGACCCGCTCCACGGTGACCCAGTCCATCGCCTCCGAGGGCGTGAGCAATTGGTCGGCCCGGTCGTGGGGGCCGTTGTCGCCACCGCTGCCCTGCAGCCGTCGAGCGGGGATCAGCAGCTCGTTCCAGTGGAAGCGGCTGATCGGCGAGTACGGACTCCGGTCGAACCGGGGGCCGAAACCGGGCGAATACAGCGGCAGGGTGGCGATGGTGGCGACGCCAAGACCGGCCACCACCCGACCCAACCGATCGAGGCCGTCGTAGGAGGGGAACAGGTCGTCGTCGGACCAGATGGCGTAGGCCGGCGTGAAGACCGCCAGTCCCGGTCGCCGGCGGCGCTCGACCGGAAATCGAGTCGGGGCGGCGATCAGGGTCGATCGGCGGGGTGGCCCCCCGGCCTCCCAGTGCAGGGTGTGGATTCCCCGGGGGAGTTCACCGGCCGGTAGGCGTTGTTGCAGGTCGGCCAGGCCGGTCACGGCCGGCACCGAGATGGTCGAGCCGTCTTCGAACACAACGGTGAGGTTGGTTGTTGTCTCGAACGTCGATTCGACGCCGCGATGCCAGCGGCTTCCCCTGACCAGCACAACCTCGTCGAGAGGTCCGACGTCGGCCGGGCCTGCGGTGCCGCCTTCGGTCAGGATCTCGACCGCCGCCTCCAGTGCACCGGTGGACGCCTGCCGACGATTGTCGTCGACATCGATATAGGAGGTGAGGATTCCCAGTCGCTCGGCCAGGGACTGCAGCTCCTGGGGGTTCACGGCGCCGTCACCGCCGGCGGCCGAGCCGGCGAGCTGCGGTGGGGGTTGCCGAACGAGTCGGCGTGGAGGTCGCGGTGCGTTTCGATGGGCCGAGTATCGTGGCTCCGGCCGAGGAAGACAATCACCTCTCGCCGGTGCCACCGTCGGGAATCCCCACGGCGTGGCGGTTGGGCCATGGTCGGGGCTATTGGTGGCGCCGGGAGCGGGGGTGGGCGGCCACCATCTGCCAATCGGCCGGTGGCTGCTCGAGGCCCAGTTCGGCCAACAGCTGATGGCTGTAGGCGATGCGGCCGGTGAGGTCGCCGGCGACCAGCGCCAGGGCGGCCCGGGCCATCATCGAGTCGTCCTCCACCCACTGCTCCCGCTCGGGGGTGATCAGCTGATGGTGGACGACGCCGGGGGTGGCCACCACCGACGTTGGCGACAGCGCATTGACGGTGACGCCATCGGCCGCCAGCTCCGCCGCCAGGCCGGTGGAGAACCGTTCCAGGGCCGCCTTGACCATCCCGTACACGGTCCCCCCGACCCCGGCCGCAGTGTCCGGCCCGGGGTCGGGGTGGAGCGCGGCCTTGGACGAGATGTTCAGGATGGAGCCCGAACCCCGTTCCTTCATCGATGGGATGACCATCTGGGCCAGATCGAAAGGTGCCCGGACCTGGACCTCGAACATGAGCCGCCAGTGCTTCTCCGAGAAGTCGACCACCGGCTCGAAGAAGGTGACCGCCCCATTGTTGACCACGATGTCGATCGGCCCCAGTTCGGCCACCGTCTCGTCGACCAGGCGAATCCGGTCTGCCGGTCGGGACAGGTCTGCGGCAATCGGGTGGGCGATGCGACCGGCTGATCGGATCCGCTCCACCGTGGTGCTCAACGAACCCTCGAAGCGGCTGTCACCCTCGTCGACCGTGCGGGCCGTTGCGGCAACCGCAGCACCCTCGGCGGCGTACAGTTCGGCGATGGCCGAGCCGATCCCCCGACTGGCTCCGGTGACCAATGCGATCCGACCATCCAGCTGACCCATGGCCCCACTTCAGCACAGCGCCTCGCCCATCGGCCAGCCAATCACCACCCGGCCCTCCCGGGGTTCTGCACAACGGGACCTTCGGCTCTGCACCCGGTTTGGTTTGGCCCCGACAATTGCAGACGTGGAAGAACTCATCGCACATCGCTGGAAGCTCAGTTTCGAGATGCGGGAGGACGAGGACCACTGCGAGATGGTGGTTCACCTCGACGCCGGTGACCGATCGCTGGCCGGTCGTGGGCAGTCCCGCCGCAACCCCACCGACCCGTCGGTTCCCCAGGTCGGCGAGGAGCTGGCTGCGGCCAGAGCCCTGCACGACCTCGCCAATCACCTGACCGAGGATGCCTGGCGGACCATCGAGTCGTTCTCGAACGGCGACGGCTGACCGACCTCAGCCGTCGGCTGCGACCCGGGAGGCCAGGTCGAACAGATCCTCCCAGGCCGCAGCCCCGGCCGGCTCACCGAGCTGACCCAGCCGCATCAGAATGATCTCGTCGGCCAGCCCCTCGTAGTCGGCGACCCGGGCCGCGCACTGGGCCGGGGTCCCGGTGATCGTCATGGTGTCGACGACCTCGTCCGGCACCAGTTCCATGGCCTCCCGGGTCCGGCCCTCCGGCATGAGTCGAGCCGCGGCATCGGCGAAGTCGCCGAACCCGAGCTGGCGCAGCTGGGAGTCGTAGTAGGGGTGGGGCACGGGGTGGAACAACCCGCAGATCGATGCCCTGGCCGCCCGCCGGGCCAGCTCTTCGTCTGCGTTGACGCTCAGTTGCGCCCCCATGGGAAACGCCAGCGCCTCGGGGTTGCGGCCGGCCTGCTCGGCCGCCTCCTTGGCCGCGGGCCGGACGATCCGACGCAGGAAGTCGGTCGACGACATGACCCCGACCGCCACCCCATCGGCCTCCTGGCCGGCAAGCCGGACCATGTTGGGGCCGGACGCCGACAGGTGGACGGGGATCGCGGGTTGGGCCGGTTCCCATGAGGCCCGCCACCGGATCCGGTGGATCTCGCCTTCGTAGCGGACCGCCTCGCCTGCGCCGGCTGCGACGACCTGGCGGACGATGCGAAGGTAGTCCCGCATCTTGGCCACCGGGCGGGACGAGTCGATGCCCATGTACCAGTCGTTGAAATGAGGGTTCCCGGTGCCGAGGCCGAGCACGAACCGGCCACCGCTGAGCTCGCCGAGATCGCGTGCGGCGATCCCGGTCAGCCACGGCTCCCGGGCATAGGCGTTCATGATGTAGGTCCCGACCGTTGCCCGCTCGGTGGCGGCGATCACCGCTGCGGCGGTGACGAACGCACTGCGCCCCGCTTCGACGGTGTACAACGAATCGAACCCTGCGGCCTCGCCCTCCCTGGCCAGGGTGGAGACGGTGGCCAACGAGTCCTCGAAGCCGAGGAGGAGTCCGAGTCGCATCGTCAGACCGTAGGCGCCGGGCCGGAGGGCCGGCAAGGGCCGGGAACGGCCCGGCGTGACCGGAAGGCCCCGGTCAACTAGAACGGCAGCCATGGACATCACCATCATCGCCACCGGGCTGGCCTTCCCCGAGGGTCCGGCCGTCGACCCCCAGGGCCGACTCCACTGGACCGAGATCGCCGGCCAGCGCATCGCCAGATTCGAGCCGGACGGGTCGGTGGCCACCTTCGCCGATACCGGCGGCGGACCAAACGGCTGCGCCTTCGCCCCCGACGGCAACCTCTACGTCTGCAACAACGGAGGATCGTGGCCACAGGTCCCCTCCACCGCAGAACGGGGGACCGGCCCGAACGGCCAGGGGTCGATCCAGCGGATCTCGCCCGACGGCACCGTCGAGATCGTGCTGACCGAGATCGATGGACAGCCGCTGATCGGTCCGAACGACTGCTGCTTCGACGCCGACGGCGGGCTCTACTTCACCGACCCCGACTGGGCCGGCAGCCCGGCATCGGTCTGCTACCTGGCCCCCGACGGGGCGGCGTCGAGGGTCCACACCGGCATACGATTCCCCAACGGGCTGGGGGTGACCGACGACAACCGGTTCCTGGTCGTTGCCGAGTCGATGACCGGCAGCCTGCTCGGGTTCAAGATCGAAGGCCCCGGGGTGCTGAGCCCCGAACCCAAGAGCAACGGCTCGATCGGTCGGCGGTCGATCCCGGACGGGTTCTGCTTCGACAGCGCGGGACGGATGATCGTGGCCGGCCACGAGACCGACAACCTTTTTGTGCTCGACGCGGCGGACGGCCGGCCCCGTTTCGTGGTGCAACTGCCCGAAGCGGGACCGACGAACTGCTGCTTCGGCGGCGACGACTTCACCACCCTGTACGTGACCTCGTCGGATCAGGGCAACCTGCTGGCTTTCGACTGGGACGTGCCCGGGATGAAGCTCCACCCGGACCGGGCCTGATCCACCCGCCGAGCGCCGGAGACCCGATGAGCACCGACATCACGGAGTACACACTGCGGACCGACCGCCACACCACCGGCTACCTCGCAGCCGGCCCCGACGACGGCCCGCTGATCATCTTCGTCCACGGTTGGCCGGAGCTTTCGATCAGCTGGCGCCACCAGCTCCCGGTCCTGGCCGGGCTCGGGTTCCGGGCCGTCGCCCCCGACATGCGGGGCTATGGCCGCTCGGCCACCTACGGGACCTCTGACGCCTTCGCCCAGGAGCTGATCGTGGCCGACATGATCGAACTGCTCGATCACCTCGGAGCCGAGCGGGCGGTGTGGGTCGGCCACGACTGGGGCAGTCCCGTGGTGTGGAACCTGGCATCCCACCACCCCGACCGTTGCCGGGCGGTGGCCAACCTGTGTGTGCCGTACCGCACGATCGAGGCCGGCTGGGACGGCCTGATCGAGCTGGTCGACCGAGACGTCTACCCCAGCGACCGGTATCCGGTCGGCCAGTGGGATTACCAGCTGTTCTACCAGGAGAACCTACCCCGGGCGGTCGAGGTGTTCGAGGCCGACACCTACCGGGTGGTCAAGGCCCTGTTCCGCAAGGGCAACCCGGCCAATGCCGCCAAGCCGTCCGCCACCGCCTCGATCCGGGCCGGCGGGGGCTGGTTCGGTGGCGCCGACGTGGCCCCCGACCTGCCCCGGGACGACGACGTGGTGACCGAGAACGACCTGCGAACCTACGCCGCGGCCCTCGACCGCAATGGCTTCTTCGGGCCGGACAGCTGGTACCTCAACCACGAGGCCAACCAGCGCTACGCCGCCACCGCGGTCAACGACGGGCTACTGGCGTTGCCGGTACTGTTCCTGGCCGCCCGCTACGACTACACCTGTGAGTGCACGGTCAACGCCCGCATGACCGAACCGATGCGCCGCCACTGCCGGGACCTCACCGAACACACCCTCGACACCGGGCACTGGATGGCCCAGGAGCAACCGGCCGAGGTCAACGCCGCGTTGGTGGCCTGGCTACGGGACAGGGTGGCCGATCACTGG
Organism: uncultured Acidimicrobiaceae bacterium; assembly: GCA_947259095.1. GTDB lineage: Bacteria > Actinomycetota > Acidimicrobiia > Acidimicrobiales > SZUA-35 > JAHELU01. The sequence continues at coordinate 51,188 of CAMYLA010000002.1, forward strand.
CCGACCTCCCGAGTAGCCGATCGACCGTAGAGGGCCAGCCACAGCCCGGCGCCGAGCTCGAAGGGGAGGTTCGGCAGGAACAGCAGGAGGGGAACGTCGACGCCGACCACGACCAGAACCTGGCTCACCAGGGCGAGGGGGGCGGCGATCAGGCCCAACACCATCAGAGGTCGGGGCAATATCCTGGCCCGGGCGAACAGGACATAGAAGATGGTGGCGCCGGCGGCGAAGACCAGGGTGTGCAAGGAGTAGGCGAACGCCTGTGACTCGTAGAGGGCGGCTCCCCTGGTGACCAGCGTGTCGGCCCCTCCCTCGGTGGCCGCTTGATCGCTGGTCCACCACAGCTCGAAGACAAGCACCTCTCGGAAGGCAAGCAAGGCTGCCTCGACCAGGTAGAGCCCAAGGGCGACCGCGGCCACATTCTGACCATGACGCCGTAGGACCGTGTACAGCATCACACCGAGGGCGATGATGCCCCCGGCGGTCACCATCTCACCGAGGATGCTGGCCCGGAGCTGCCATTCGTTGGCTGCGATGTCGGCCATCGTGGCCGCCATGTCATCCGGTGCGGCGTTGGCCAGCAGATCAACCGGGGCGAGCAGCAGACCGCTCACGGCCGAGCCGATGGCCTGCAGCAGGAAGGCCGCTCCCAGCAGCCGTAGGTTGCGCGAAACGGGCGGCGAGTACGTTGTCGTATCGGTCATGCATTCCCCCATGGTGTTGAGACCGCCGCAACCGGATCACCGATCGTGACAGCCGACGGAGTACGCATCAGGCAGCCTGCTCCATCGTGAGAACGATCTTGCCCGGCCCGTGACCGTGACCGAAGCGGTGGATGGCCTCGGCCGCTTCGCTCAGTGGGTAGGTGGCGTCGATCACCGGTCTCAGCTCGCCGTTCTCGATCAGCTCGGTCAGGGCCTGGAGGTTTTTGGTGCCGGCCTTGGCCACGTAGACCCGGATCTTCTGCCTCACGAACGGCGACATGACCATGGCGGCGGCGATGCGGCCGATCGGCCCCAGCACCCGGCCACCACCGTCGCCGCTGCACAGCACCAGCCTGCCTGCCGGCTCCAGGGCCCGGCGGCAGGCCCAAGCCGACGCGTCACCGGCGATCTGGAAGATCACGTCGTAGCGCTCGCTGCGTTCTGTGAAGTCGTCCTTGGTGTAGTCGAGCACGTGATCGGCTCCGAGGGAGCGGACGAGCTCGGCTGAGTCGGGACCGCAGACCCCCGTCACCTCGGCCCCCATCGCCTTGGCGATCTGCACCGCAAAGGTCCCAACACCGCCGGCCGCGCCCACGATCAGCACGGTCTCCCCCGGCTGCAGTGCAGCCTCGTCCCGGAGGCCGAGGAGCGCGGTTGCGCCGGCGATCGGGACCGCAGCGGCTTCGGCGACACTCAGACCGGTTGGGGCCGGAGCCAGGTCGTCTTCGGTGGCCAAGGTGTACTCGGCGAAGGTCTCGCCGCACTCGCCGTACACCGCGTCGCCGGGCTTGAAGCGGGAGACGCCTGCCCCCACGGCCACGACCTCGCCGGCCATGTCGAGTCCCAACACCGGGTTCTTCGGCTTGCGAAGGCTCCTGGCGAAAAGCCGCATCACGAACGGATCGCCCCGCATGTCGTGCCAATCCCACGCCCCGACCGAGGCGGCGCCCACCCGCACCAGCAGCTCATCATCAGCAGGTGTCGGGCGGACGATGTCGGTGAACCGCAGCACCTCTGCCGAGCCGTATTCGTCTTGCACGATCGCTTTCATCCCGCTCCTTTGGTCGGTGGGGGTGTCGGTACCGCTCCGGTCACGCCGTGATCGGGTTGAAACCTTTGACGATCAGCCAGACCGCCAGCACCATCTCGTTGATCGCCAGGGGTACGGCCAGGGCCACCAGGGTGGTTGAGAACGGGTCGCTCCCGAACAGTCCCAGGAGGCCTGCGGTCAGCATCAGCGGTGCACCGAGGAGGCCCCGGGATCGGTGCTGACGAGGTCGACAATGGTTCCCGAGGCCACGTTCAGGATCATCCCACTGGCCAGCAGCAGGCCTGCCCAGATGAAGGCGAACACCGTGCCCGTTGCCGCCAGGGTTGGCTCGCCCGGCTTCAACCGCTCGTGGAGAGCGAGGGCGAACGGGACCAGCGCAACGCTGAACCCGACCAGGGTGATCAAATTCCAGACGAAGATGGTGGCCTCGTTGTCGGCGAGAAAGGCCACCGATTCGCCGGGAGTGGGGTCGCCGGTGGAGTAGTCGGTCAGAAGGGTGGCGAACATGCCGAGACCGATCACGACTGTCGCCGCGGCCACGAATCCGGCAACCCCGCCGATTTTCTGTAGCTCTTTCACCCCTGGCCCCCTCTCGGGTCGAGCTCCTCGGCCCCCATTGTCTTTCGATCGGCGGCGGGCTCCCAGGGCCGGAGGTCCTCTGCTCGGTGTACCAGAACGGCACCGATGCGGCCAGGGCCAGCAGGAAACCCCAGCGGTGACCCAGCAGCATGCCGATGCTCCCGGCGATCTGCAGTGGGGCCAGGAAGAACGGGTCGGCCCAGGCCGAGCCCTGATTGAATGCGAAGTAGGCGATCGGAGGCTGCCCCAACACAGCAGCGACAAGGCGACCACGACGACACCCCAGACGATCTGAACGCTCACCCCATCGATCCCCTCAGCGGCGTGTCTAGCCGGCCCGGGCGCCCCGACCGGCGCCTCCCCGCACCAGTTCCCAAAGCGTCCGGTCATACCACCGCAGCAGCAGCACGCCTTGCACCACGGCGAGGCCAATATTCGTCAGCAGGTAGGGCCAGGCCAGGAACGGCAGCACCGCCAGCACCCAGACCACGGAGGCGATCACCCCGACGTCGACCTGGCTCCGGCGGGCCAGGATGAGCAGTCCGACCACAACCTCGAAGATGATCACCAGACTCATGAACACCTCGCCGTTCGGCATGAAGACATCGTCCATGAAGGTCTCGAGGAACCCGAACCACGCCCCGTCGGCGTAGCCGTCCAGCTCGTCGCTCCTCGGCAGGGTGTAGATGGCATTGAAGACCGCGGCCGCCAGATAGGCCAACCCGATGAAGGCCCGCCACAGGTTCCACCCCGTGCCACCGACCGGTCTCGACCCGGGGCGACCCCCGACCAGGTTCGAACCCTGCCTCGTCGGCGCTGCCTCGGTGGTCGTGAACTGGTTCATCTGCCTCGTCCAATCCCCCCAGGGCACGTCGACCGAGCACTGTCGGCCACACCCATCAGTCGAGCCCACAACCCGAGGTCGGGGCCAGGGTCTGAGGTCCCTGAAGCCATCGGTCAGCCAGACCGGTCGGGGAACTCGATCACGGCCCTCCCCCGGCCATGGCCTTCGACCAGTCCGGCGATGGCCTGGGGCGCGTCACTCAGCGGAGAGATTGCGGTCACGGTCGGGGTGAGGTCTCCGGCTTCGACGCCGGCCTCGAGTGCGAGGAGATCCTCGTGGCCTCTCGACGGGATCAAGGCCACCAGCCGCTGGTCGATGAACAACGACCAGACCGTGGCCCGGAGCCACCGACCGAGCGCCTTGGACCAGCTCTGTTGAGACGCCGGGATGGCCGACTGACCGACCATCACGAGGGTGCCGCCTGGCCGCAACGCGCCACGCAGCTCCGACAGCGACCGGTTCCCCGCCATGTCGACGATGACGTCAAAGCGTGCACCGCCTTCGACGAAATCGGCCCGGGTGTAGTCGATGGTCTGATCGGCTCCCAGGGACCGCACCAGTTCCACATTGTCGGTGCTGCACACCCCGGTCACGTTGGCCCCCTTGGCCTTTGCCAACTGAACGGCGTACGAGCCAACCCCGCCCGAGGCGCCGACGATCAAGACATCGTGGCCGTCGGTGACCCGTCCTTTTCGCAAGGCCTGCAACGCAGCGAAACCGGCGATGGCGATGGTGGCCGCCTCGGCAAACGACACCTTTGCCGGTTTCGGCGCCAATGCATCCTCGCCGACGGCAACGTATTGGGCCAGCGCCCCGGTCGACCAGCCGAACACCGCGTCACCGGGTTGGAATCGGGTGACGTTCTCGCCAACCACCTCGACCTCACCGGCGAAGTCCAGACCGGCGATGTGGGCTTTCGGTTCACGGGCCCCAGCGACCAGCCGCCCGATCGACCGCATCGGGGCCGGCAGATCCCATCGGTACACCTGCGCCGACGCGGCCCGAACCCGGACCAACGCCTCGTCGTCCCCGACATCGGGCGCCCTGACGTCTTCGATGCGCACGGCGCCGTCCGCCGAGACGTACCGATCCTGAACGATGGCCTTCATCGTGTCGAACCCTCAACTCCCCCGCCTGCGATCACGCAGTTCCAGCATCGACCGGACCCGGGATCGTGCCATAGAGCCCAACGTCCCCATCCCGATCTCGACCACCGCTCGCTCGCCAAGCGCCACCTGGCGCCGCCGGTCCGGCCCAGATCACCGCCGCCCGGTGTCCCGGCCGGGACGCTGGGGCCTTCGGCCCTAGCGAGGTTTCGTCCGGCGGGCGAAGGTGGAGTATGGAAGAGCGGACCGGAACCGTCCGGCTGGCCCGGTTCGGGTCCGTGGAAGTCTTCATCCATTGGTCGTGGATGATCATCGCCACGCTGCTGACCCTGGGATTCTGGGGCCAGTTGACGACGGCGAACGAGGATCTCGGTGAGGCTCGAGCCTGGCTCTTGGCCGTGACCGGGAGCGTGGTGTTCTTCGCCTCGGTGCTCATCCACGAGTTGGCCCACGCCTTCATGGCCATCGCCCGCGGCATCGAGGTCAAGGGCATCACCCTCTACCTGTTCGGCGGCGCCACCGAGGCCGATGCCTCGAGCCGGACTGCGGGTGACGAGTTTGTCATCGCCATCGTCGGGCCGCTCACCAGCCTCGCCATCGCCGCCGTCCTGGGGGGAGCGTGGGCTCTGCTGGAGTCGAGCGATGCTGCGCTGGCCGGCCTCGTCGGCTACCTGGCCTTTGTGAACGTCATTCTGGCCGTGTTCAACCTGGTCCCCGGTCTGCCTCTCGACGGTGGGCGGGTGATGCGGGCCACGATCTGGGCCGTCACCGGCGACTTCGCCAAGGCCACTCGCGTGGCCGGCTCGGCCGGGGTGGCGGTCGGCTATCTGCTGATCGGGGCCGGCCTGGTGGAGCTGTGGACGGGCAACGTCGGCGGCCTCTGGTTCGCGGCGATCGGGTGGATGATCTCGTCGGCCGCTCGCCGGACCGTCGAGCAGGAACAGCTGCGCGATGCCTTCGCAGGGCAGACCGCGGCCGACGTCATGACCTCCCCCCTGCTGACCGTCCCGGCCGACGAACCGCTGACGGTCACCGTGCGGGAGCGTTTCGCCCGCCAGTCCCCCACCGTGTTCCCGGTGGTCGACGGGGACCGTCTGATCGGCACCATCGGCGTTGCGGCGGTCCAGGGCATGGACCCCGACCAGGTCGCGACCCTGACCGCAGGAGAGCTGGCCAGATCCGTCGACCCCGAGCTGCTGGTCGAGCCCGACCGGCCGATGAACGAGGTGGTGGCCCTGCTGGCAGGGTCCGGTGGTGGGACCAGGGTCCTGGTGGTCGAGGGAGGGCGGCCGATCGGGATCATCTCACCCCGTGACATCGTTCGCCGCAGCCTCCTGGCCGAACTGTTGGATCCGCCACTGCAATCGGGCTGAGCTCAACCCATGGCGGCGCTAGGACGGAACGTCGGTCCTGCTGCCGCCTCCAACCAAGACCTGCAACACACGGTTGGTCCCTGTCAGGTGCCGACGGAGCTCGTCGGCGGCGCCGTCCGCCTGGCCGGATATGGCCAGCTCCTTCAGTGTTCGGTGCCTCTCTGCGGTGTTGTAGTCGTCAGGTCTCGACGGCACGCCGATGCTGATCATCAGCCCGGCCCGGTCGGCCAGCATCGTTGCCATCCGCTGCAGCCAGTTGGAATCACAGTTCGAGATCAGCGCACGGTGGAACGCGGCGTGGTCGCTGGGCGGAGCGACACGCTCGACCCGCAGCGCCTGCCACGCCGCCTCGACCCGCTCGCGGTAGGCGTCATCGGCGTTCTGCACCGCTCGTTCCAACGCAACCGGTTCCAACATCAATCGCAGCTCGTAGATCTCGTTCGCCTCGTGCAGGTCGACTTCGGCCACCCGGGCCTTGCCGTGCGACTGCAGCACCACCAGCCCGTCCGAGGCAAGATTGCGCAGCGCCTCCCGGAGCGGTGTGGCCGACAGCCCCAGCTGCTCGGCCAGGGTTGAGATGACCAGCGGATCGCCGGGGCCGAACTCGCCGGCCAGGATGGCTTCACGAAGTCGCTGATCGGCCCACTCGGTCAGGGTGGGCGGCTGATCGCCTCGGAGCGACGGGGTGTTGGTCATGGGGCCAGTGTGGCAGCGATCGGGCTTTGACATGTACTATAGATCATATATGATCTACACCTAGCGAGGATATTCGGTCGAGACATTTTGTCGAGATATTCGGTCGAGATACGTGGTCGAGATATTCGGTCGAGATATCTAGTCGAGGCCGCTCATCGAGACCCCAGTGAGAAAGTGAGTGCCCCATGGCTCTGAACGGACTGCTCGACATCGAGCTCGGTGTCCCCAACCCGGACGACCTCATGGACTTCTGGGAGCGACAAGGCATGATCCGCACCGCCGATGGGGTGCTCGGCACCGCAGATCGTGACGTGCAACTGCGGGTGACCGAAGCCGGCTACCGACACATGTCGGAGCTCCACATGAGCTGCGAATCCGAACAGGACCTGACCGACATCGCCGGCCGGATCGCCGACCTGGGTGTCGAGTCGCAGGTTGTCGACACCCGGCTCACCTGTGTCGATCCTGTCTTCCACCATCGAGTGGTGATCGACGTGACCGCACCACATCCGCTCACCCCGAGCCAGCACCGGGCCTGGAACCACGCCGGTGAACAGACACGGACGAACGCACGGGCCGATGCGGTGACCGAGGAGGCACCACGACCCCCACGGCGACTGGGCCACGTCGTGCTCGGCACACCGGATCCGGCAAAGGCCTACGCCTTTTTCTTCGACGGACTCGGCTTCAAGGTTTCCGACCAGATCCTCAAGGGGATCGCCACCTTCGGCCGGATCGAACAGGACCATCACAACCTGCTGATCCATCCCGGCCCGACCTCGTACATCAATCACTATGCGATGGAGATGGATGACATCGACGCCGTCGGCAAGGCCGGCCAGGCGGTGGTTGGCGAGCGTGAGGATGCCAGCGTTGTCGGCGTCGGCCGCCATTACCTCGGCTCGAACGTCTTCTGGTATCTCACCGATCCGTCTGGGACGATGTTCGAGTTCTTCTCCGACATCGACCAGATCATCGACGACGACGCCTGGGAGCGCGATCACTGCCGACGGGACTGGGGCGGCGCCGACGGGCCGGCACCGCTCGGTGTGTGGGGGCCGCCGGAGCCCGAGGTCTTCTTCAACCCGGTGGACCTGCCCGAGATCGGGGCGGCCAGGGAAGCGCTGGGACTGGACTGACCAGGACATGGACCTTGGTCTCAGCGGACGCTCGGCAATCCTGATGGCATCGAGCCGCGGCCTCGGCCGGGCCTGTGCCGAGAGCCTGGCCCGGGAAGGTGTGCATGTGGTCATCAACGGCCGCACCGATGCCGACGTGAACCAGGCCTGCGACGAACTCGCCGGCTCCCACGGCGTCAACGCAACCCCGGTCGTCGGTGACGCCACGACGAGCGCGGTGCACGATGCACTGCTCGAGGCTTGCCAACGACCAGACATCGTCCTGCTCAACGGTGGAGGCCCGCCGCCGACCGCCTTCGATGACATCGATGCTGCGATGTGGAAGGACACGTTGCAGGCCACGATGGTGTCGCCGTTGCTTTTTGTGCAGCGGGTCATCGGTGGCATGCAGGAGCGGCGGTTCGGCAGGATCGTGGCGATCTCGTCGGCCATGGTCAAGTCGCCGAGCCCGATCATGAGCATGTCGCACGGGCCGCGACTGGGCCTGACCGGTGTGCTCAAGGGGTTGTCGAAATCGGCGGTTGCCCACAACGTCACCATCAACACCATGTTGCCGGAGCGGTTCGACACCGGCCGCCAGGAACAGATGGCCCACGTCGTCATGAAAGCCCGTGGCGTGACCTACGAGGAGGCAAGAGCCCAGCAGGTTGCGAGCATCAACGCCGGCCGACTGGGGAGGCCGTCGGAGTTCGGCGACACCTTCGCCTTCCTGTGCTCGGCTCAAGCCGGCTACATGAGCGGCCAGGCGATCCAGCTCGACGGCGGCAGCTACGTTGGTCTCTTCTAGTGAGCGAGTCGGTTGACGTCGTCATCGCCGGGGCCGGACCAACCGGACTGACGGCCGCCCATCTGTGCCACCGGTTGGGCCTGTCGGCGATCGTGGTCGAGCGCCGGGAAGGTCCCCGGCGGGCGCCGGCGGCACATGCGGTCAATGCCAGAACCTTCGAGATCTGGCGTCAGGCCGGCGTCGACATGGGCCCCATCCTCGACGCCGCTCTGCCACCTGACGAGGCCGACATGGTCCGCTGGGTGACAAAGCTGGGCGGCGACGTCATCGGGAGTTTGCCATACGAACGCCAGGGCGACGAGATGCTGGCCATCACACCGACGCCGCTGCGCAACCTCAGCCAGCACCGGCTCGAACCGTTGCTGCTGGCGGCCGAGTTCGACGTTCGATACGGCCACGTTTGGGTCGGGGCGGTCGAAACCGACAACGGCGTCGAGATCGAGGTCGAGGGCCCGGAGGGGCCATACCGGCTTGGCGCCAAGTACCTGTTGGGAGCGGACGGGGCCGCCAGCGCGGTTCGCCGTTGGGCCGGCATCGACATGATCGGGCCCCGTACGTTGCAGTCGAGCGTCATGGTCCACATCGGTGCCGACTTCCGAGCCGTCGTCGACAAACACGCCGGCGTGCTCCACTGGGTGGTCGACCCCGCCGCCGGCGGCACGTTCATTTCCCATGGCGCCGATCGGGAGTGGGTCTACAACCACCCGTGGGATCCCGAGACCCAACCGATCGAGACATTCGACGACGAGTCCTGCTCGGCCCTCGTCCGTGCGGCGCTTGCCGATCCCGACGTCGACTTCGACATTCTCGGCGCCTCCACCTGGCACATGAGCGCCCAGATCGCCGAGCGATACCGACACGGTCGGACCTTCCTGATCGGTGACGCAGCCCATCGATTCCCGCCGACCGGCGGGTTGGGTCTCAATACCGGGGCGGCCGACGTGCACAACCTGGTGTGGAAGTTGGCCGGCGTCGAAGCCGGGTGGCTGGCGCCGGAGATGCTCGACACCTACGAGACCGAGCGCAAGCCGGTTGCCAGGTTCAACTGCGACCAGTCGATGCTCAACGCCATGAAGATGACCGAGATCCCCGCCGCCTTCGGCTTCGTCGACGATGTCGCCCTGTCCACCGAGGCAATGCAGGCCACACTTGCCGATCCGCAACGTCGAGCAGCGGTCCAGGCCGCCATCGCCAATCAGGCCACCCACTTCGATCTGCTGGGCCTACAGCTCGGTCACAGCTACGACGGGCCGCTCGTCATCCCCGACGGGAGCGAACCCATCGTGCTCGACGAGCCGGCCCGCGACTACGAACCATCGACTCGTCCCGGTGGCCGCCTGCCCCACGGCTGGATCGGCGACGGCCGTTCGACGCTCGACCTGATCGACCCCGAGATCCCGACCATCCTGGTTCGAGAAGGCCACGAGGTCCAGGCCGCCGAACCGGGCTCACCAGTGCCGTTCGCCGCCGTCGCATGTCCGGCCCGTGTGTGGGACGAGACCTTCGGGCTCGGCCCCGGCACCTGCTTGATCGTGCGGCCAGACCAACACGTGGCGTACCGAGGCCCCGCCGGCGACGCCCTCACGGCACTGCAACAGTGCTTTGCCCCCATCCCTCCGGTAAGTCCGGGCGAGCCACGGTCTCGATGTTGAGTTGACCGGCCATCATGGCGGTCAGACCGATCCGTCGGCGATCACGCCGTCGTCGACCAGCGCTGCGGTCTCGTCGTCATCGATACCGATCTCGCCCATCACCGCCAGGGTGTGCTGGCCGAACCGTGGGCTCGGACCGGGGACCGCAGCCGTCGACCTCTCGAACCGCATCGGCATGCCACTGGCGGTGTAGCGACCGAAGGTCGGGTGGTCCAGCTCGACCATATAGTCGTTGGCCAACACCTGGGGGTCGTCAAGCGCCTCGTGCGGCAGGTTGTATGGACCGCACGGGTAGCCGCCGGCCTGGAGCGTTTCGAGCCAGTCGGCGGTGGTCCTGGTGGCGAAGAGGGCCTCGGCATCCTGCACCAGCTGTCGGAAGCCGGCATCGTTTACGTCGCGCACCTCCGGTGCCGGGAGGCCGGTGATCCGGTGGAACTTGGCGAACAGCCCCGGTGCCATGCCCGCCACCGAGATGAGCCCATCGGCGGTCTGGTAGTGGCGGAAGTACAGCTGGAAGGCACCGCCGGCCGGCTCGACCCGGCGATCGTAGTGGGCCCGCTGGTCATCGAACCCGACGCCGGCCAGCCGCAACGCCGCCAGCTCCTCGTCCAGCTCGTCGAGGCCGTCGGCGTCACCGGGGAACCGGGTCACGATCGGTGTGGCCAAGCTCATGGCCGTGCCCAACAACGAGGTGTCGACCCGCTGCCCTTCGCCGGTCTGGTCCCGGTGGCGAAGGGCGGCCAGCACCGCGAAGGCGGCGACGAATCCGGTGCTGAAATCGTTGACCGCGGGGCGGGTCGGCTGCGGGGCCGACCCGCCGGAGCGGTTCATGACCCAGCCGAGGCCGCTGCGGCCCTGGACCAGGGCGTCGTAGCCCGGATGATCGGCGTCCGGACCTTCCGGTCCCAGTGCGGTCTGGGTGAGGTGGATGAGGCGGGGGTTGACGGTCCGGGCGTGGTCCCAGTCGATCCCGTATCGGGCCAGATCGTTGGGCTTGAGGGCGACCAGGGCGACATCGGCCCAGGCGAAGAGCGCATCGATCACCGGTCGGGCCTCGGGCCTGCGGAGGTCGACCACGATCCCCCGCTTCCCGGGGTTGATGACGGCGTAGGCCCGGCTCTCCATCTCGGTGATGGAGGCGACGTGGCGCATGGCGTCGCCTTCTGGCGGCTCCACCTTGACCACGTCGGCGCCGAGACCGGCCAACAGCCTCCCGCAGTGTGGGATGGCTGCGTTCTGGGCCAGTTCGACGATGCGGATGTCGGCCAGGATGCCGGACGACGACCCCTCGGTGGTCACCGGTCGTGTCCGATGAAATCGACCAGGACCTGGGCCAGGTCGGCGAAGCGCTTGTCCGGGGTGCGGACGGTGTCCATGAGGTCTCGTTTCTCAGTTTCTCGGCCGGAGGGTCGGCACGTCGTCGGGGTCGGTCTGGGAGGGGGCGAGGTGTTCGAGTCGGGCGGTGAAACCGAGGTACTCCCAGATCAGGTGCTCGCCGTCCCGCCGGCGCCGAACCTCGATCGGCTCGGCGTCGGGACCGAGATCGAGGCCCTGGGGTCGGAGCACGTGCACCCCGTCCTCGTAGTCGGCGATCACATGGATCTCGGTGCTGCGATCGAACTCGGCCACGTCGTGCACCCCGTGCTCCAGGGTTCCGTCGCAGCGCATGTCGTGGATGATGGCGCCACCGGTCACCACCACCCGATCACCCCGCTGCTCGATGCGCTGGACGTGCCCGAGCGCCGGGTGGCCTGCCACGACCTCACCATCGACCGTGACCTCGATCGTTCGCCAGAACCCGTCCAGGTCGGGGGCGTGGTCTGGTCGGGGTTCGGTGCAGCCGGCCAGGATCGGGGCCGGCCATTCGGTCCAGCCTCCTGGCGGCGTGGTGGCCACCGGAACGGTGTCGATGGTCGGTGTCACGCAAGACATCAGATCGTGATCGTGGTGAGATCGTCGCCGATGATGATCTCACCGTCGAAGTGCTCGGCCGCCCGGGCCACCCAGTCCGGATACTGGTCGGGCACCGGGGCCGGGACCAGGTGGGTCAGGACCAGCCGTTTTGCCCCGACCCGGGCTGCGGTCTGCGCCGCCTCGATCACCCCGGAGTGGTAGTCGAGGATGTCCTGGAACATCTCGTTCGGTACCAGCTCCACCAGATCACGGCGGATGACGGTCTGCACGTAGGCGTCGGCCTCGGCCGCCAGCTGATCGACCCCGGCGCAGGGGATCGTGTCGCCGACCAGGGCCGCCACCGAACCATCGTGCTCCAGCCGGTAGCCGATCGTCGGCTTGACCGGGGCATGGACGGTGGCCGCGGTCAGGATCTGGACCCCGCCGACCTCGAACGACCGGCCGGGATCGACTTCGGTGACCGCCACCTTCGGACCCTCGGTCAGGACATCGTGGTGCTCGATGCGGTAGCCGATGTCCGGTTCCAGGGCCTGCAGCTGGCGCTCGACGAACCGGGCCGTTCCCGGCGGCCCGTGGATCGGCAGGGTGCCGTTGCCCTGGGTCATGATCCAGTGGGTGGTGATCACATCGTTCAGGGCACAGATGTGGTCGCTGTGCAGGTGGGTGACCAGGACCGCGGCCAACAGACCCGGGAGCGAGCCGGCACCGGCCATCCGCATCACCGTGCCCCGGCCGGCGTCGACCAGGATGTGGGTGTCGCCGGCCTTGACCAGCGTGGATGGGCCGGCCCGGTTGGCATCGGGCAGTGGCGAGCCGGTGCCGGTCAGGATGATGTCCATCAGGCGTTCCCTACGTCTGCCATGGCCGTGAGGCCAGTGCCCTGACCAGGCCCTTCTCCAGTATTGTGCCAGTTTAACCCGCATATTCTGCCGCCCATGCTCCCGGACGGTCTGCCACTCGTTCTCGCCCACGGTCTGCGGAACGGCATCACCGGAGGTGACCCCCGGCTCCGGCCAACAACTCGGCCGCCTCAGCCGCCATCCGCCGAACGACCTCGGCTGCCGGCACGATCTCATCGATCAGACCGGCGATGTTGCCGGCACCGTTCATCGACACCCCTTCTCGACCGCCGCGATCGGTCCCGAGGGTCCCGAGCGTCATCCCGGCCAACACCGGCTGGAGCGGCATCGGAAGCGGCTCGACATCGGCCTCGTCCCAGGCCCGGGTCCAATCGTTTGGCAGCATCCGGAACCGCTTCCCGGTATAGGCCCGGCTGATCACCGGCGACTGGTCGGCGGCGGCCACGATCCCCGCCTTCTGCCAACCGGCGATGCCGGCCTCCTCGGTGGCCAGGAAGCGGGTGCCGACCCACACCGCCTGACAACCCATGAGCAGGCTGGCCGCCAGCCCCCGACCGTCGCCGATACCGCCGGCCGCCACCACCGGCACGTCGACCGCATCGAGCACCTGTGGCAGCAGGGCAAATGTGCCGACATGGCCGGTGTGGCCTCCGCCCTCGGTGCCCTGGGCGATCACCACATCGGCCCCGTCCTTCACAACGGCCATGGCCTGCTTCGTGCTGCCGACGATCGAGACCACGGTTGCTCCGGCCTCATGGAACCGCTCGGCCACGAAACCCGGCGAGCCAAGGGCGCCGACGAACACCGGCACCCCTTCTTGCAGGATCACCTCGACCTGGGCCTCGGCGTCGGTGCCGAGAGCGGCTCGATCGGCCGAGTGCTCCGGGGGCGGCTCGACGCCCAGGTCGGCTCCGATTCGGGCCGCGGTGGCCCGATGCTCGTCGGGGATGAGGCTCGCCACCTCGCCGACGGACATGCCACCCTGTTCGATCCTGGCCGGCAGGATCAGGTCGACCCCGAACGGCCGGTCGGTGAGCTCCCGGGTCCGCCGGATGACCGAGCGGACCTCGTCTGGCGACATCGAGGTGCAGCCGAGCACACCGAGTCCACCGGCGTTGGAGACCGCAGCCACCAGCTCGGGCCCGGCGATGGGACCCATCCCGGCCGAGATGATCGGGACATCGATGCCGAGCCGATCGCACAGCGGCGTATATGGCAACCCTTCGGGCTTCTGCTGTTGTGAAGTCATCGGTCTCCTCCCAGGAGTCCTCGGAGCCCGACTCGGAGGGCCTGTGCGGTCTCGGCCACCGACAGCTGACGGTGGCGCCGCAACAGGTCGATCGAGTCGAGCTGGGTCAAGACATCACCGGCCGACACCGCAGCATCGCGCTCGGTTCCCTTCAGCCGGGACAGCTCGGGTTTGAATTGGCGCTCGAACTGGGCCCGGAGGCCGTTTCGATTTCGGGCCAGCTCATCGCGCAGGCGGGGATGCTGGCCTGCATTGTGGACGGTGGCCCGGTAGGTTGCGCCGATGCCGTCGTGGAGCCGGAGACGCATGGCAACGAAGTCGTCGATGCGAGTCTCCAGCGGGCCCCGGCCGATCGACGGCAGGTGGGCCAGGGGCTGCGATTGCTCCCGGTGGCGTTTGATGGCCGCGTCGTGCAGTTCGGCCGGGTCGGCGAAGTAGCGGTAGATCGAGCGCACCGACAGGCCCGAGCGGTTCGAGGCCTGCTCGACGGTTGGGAACAGCTCGCCCTCGGTGAACAGTTCGACCACGATGTCGAGCACGGCGTTGATGTTCCGATCCCGGCGGGCCGCCCGACCGTCGACCCTCGGCTCGTCCTGCTCAACGCTGATCACCGACCGATCGTACCTAGTGCACCTTGAACTGGCAATTCATCCCGGTGTCGAGCCAGGGTGTCGACAGGGCATCCAGAGAGACACCACAGAACATCCAGACCGACGTCGCCGGAACCCCCGGGGCGAGGCATTCTGTTGGTTCATGACTCTCTCACCCGGCACCACACCGCCAGCCAGCTCGCCCCCGGAGGCCATGCGGGCCGCCCTCCTGCTCGGCAATGGCGGGCCGGAGATGCTCGAGGTCCGAAATGATGTGCCGGTGCCGGTGCCACGTGCCGACGAGGTCTTGATCTCCGTTGCGGCCTGCGGCGTGAACAACACCGACATCAACACCCGTGTGGGGTGGTACAGCCGCTCGGTCACCGGGGGGACGTCGGGCGAGGGTTTCGGCGAAGCCCGAACCGACGATGCCACCTGGGGTCGTGGCGGCCTGACCTTCCCCCGAATCCAAGGGGCAGACGTGTCCGGTCGGGTGGTGGCGGTCGGCGCCGAAGCTCCTCCCTCCCTGGTGGGTCGGCGGGTGCTGGTCGATCCGTGGATCCGTGATCCCGAGCGGCCGTCCGATCGCAGCCTCGCCGGGTACCTCGGCAGCGAGCACGACGGCGGCTTCGCCGAGTACTGCGTCGTGCCGGCCCGCAACGTCCACCCGGTGGACACCGACCTCAGCTCCGTGGATCTGGCCGGCTTCGCCTGCTCCTGGTCGACGGCGGAGCACATGCTGCAGCGAATCGAGCTCCGGGCCGGACAGAGCATCGCGGTGCCCGGGGCCTCCGGCGGGGTTGGTTCGGCGCTGGTCCAGCTGGCGAAGCGGCGGGGGGCCACGGTGGTGGCCGTCGCCGGATCATCGAAGCTCGACCGGGTCGGCGAACTGGGCGCAGACGAGGTGGTTACGCGGGAGAACGACGATGTACCGGGCGCGGTGGTTGCGGCCAACGGCGGTCCGTTGTCAGCGGTGGCCGATGTGGTCGGCGGCGCCGACTTCGGTGGCTGGCTCGATGCCCTGCAGCGAGGCGGGCGCTACGTCACCTCGGGGGCCATCGCCGGGCCGGTGGTCGAGCTCGATCTCCGCACCCTCTACCTGAACGATCTCGAGCTGTTCGGGGCCACCATCTTCGAGCCTCAGGTGTTCGCCGACCTGGTGAGCTACATCGAAGCCGGCGAGCTGCGCCCGATCGTGGGTGGCACCTATCCGCTCGAGCGCATCCACGAGGCCCAGGAAGCCTTCGCCCGCAAGGAGCATCTTGGCGCCCTGGTGATAACGACCTGACCGGATGAGGAGTGGATTAGGAGTCGTCGGTTTCGAAGTGTGCATCGGTCGCAGCCTGGACCGCCCGCTCGACCCGATCACCAAGTGCTTTCCACTCGCCAAGTGCCCGTTGCTCCATCCGCAGCGGGCCCTTGGCCAGGCCTTGGAACCGGGGCTTCACATAGCGGGCGAAGAGTTCGTAGTGGCGTTGCTGAGCTCGGGGATTGGCCCATTCGTGATCCATCATCAGGTAGGCGCCGAAACCCCCGTTGGACTGCTTCTCGAGACGCTCGATCTGTTCGATGGCATCGTCTGGCGTGCCGATCACCCCGAGGCCGGTCTCGTTGACCCAGGCCACCCGCTCCTCGAAGGTCTCACCGGCGGCCCGGAAGTGGGGGGCGGCCAGGACGTGCTGGGTGTAGTGGCACCAGTCGTCGAGGCCGAACTTCACGTCCTCGATGGCCTGCTCTCGGGTTTCGGCCAGGTGCATCGGGCCGACAAGGCGCCATTGGTTACGGTCGGCGACCTTGCCGTGCTCGGCGGCCCGCTTCTCGACCACATCCCAGTGGTACCCGAGAGCGTCGAAGCCGTCCACCGAGGTCGCACCGATCGACAACAGGCCGATGCCGTGTTGCCCGGCGATGCGGGGGCCGGTCGGCGAGGCGATGGCGGCCACCGCCATGTCGAAGTTGCTGTATGGCCGGTACTGGGTCTCGGCCTCCACCAGGTTGTACCGGGAGGTCTTGTGGGTCACCGGTCCTTCGCAGGCCAACAGCCGCATCAGGACCTCGGTGTCCTCCTCAAGGGCCGCCCGCTGCTCCTCGATCGAGATGCCGAGCATCGCCGCGTCGCCCGGGAGGGCCCCGGGCCCGAGGCCGAGCATGAACCGGCCGCGGGTCAGCTGGTCGAGGAAGAAGGCACGATCGGTGACGAGAAGCGGGTTGTGATACGGCAGGGACAACACTCCGGTCCCCAGCTTGATGTGCCGGGTCTGAGGGGCGGCGTAGCCGATGAAGATCATCGGGTCCGGGATGATCTCGGTGCCGGCCGAGTGGTGCTCACCGACCCAGACCTCGTCGTAGCCGAGACGGTCGAGCAGCTGAATGGTCTCCAGATCCCGCTGTATGGCGGCTATTGGATCCTGACCGGCCATGGGATGGAACGGAGCCATGAAGATACCGAATCGCATATGAAGATTCCCCCTGGAATGCAGCTGTGAGGGTGATCGTAGATCGTCGATCACCGGCGGTCACATCGGTCCTGGATTACGGTTCCGGTCATGACCAAGCGACGCCTTGCCATTGTCACCGGGGGGGCGCGGGGTCTCGGCCATGCCATGGTCCGTGCGCTTCTCGACCAGGATGTCGTTGACCGGGTGGCCGTCTTCGATCTCATCGACGGACCTTCCGATGATGACCGGATCACCGTGCACCGCTGCGATGTCACCGACGTCGAATCGGTTCGGGCCGCCTATGCGAACGTGGGGGCCGCACCCCGGGTGCTGGTCAACAACGCCGGTGGCGATCCGGGTTCGGGAATCACCGCCGCGCAACATGGACCGTTCGAGGACCCCGAGCAGTTCCGCCGGATGGTGGATCTGAACTTCACCTCGGCCCATGTGGTCACGTCGGTGATCGGTCCGGATCTGACCGACGGGGCGGCGATCTGCAACACCGCCTCGATCGCAGGGCAGATGGCGTCCCCGCTGTTCGCCTACGGCGCGGCCAAAGCAGCGTTGATCAACTGGACCATGTCGATGGCGCGGGTGCTGGGACCGAAGGGTATTCGGATCAATGCCGTCGCTCCTGGCGTCATCCGGACCCAGCTCTGGGAGCAGCTGGAGCCCGACATCGACCGGTACAAGGAGTCGGTGGCGGCCAGAACGCCCCTCCTGTCGGATCAGACTCCGGAGGAGATCGCAGATGCGGTTGCGTTCCTCTGCTCGGATCGGGCCTCGAGCATCACCGGCCAGACGCTGGCCATCGACGGCGGCATGACGATGGGGCCTCCCATCCACGGCAACGTATAGCCCGGCACCACCGCCGGCAGGCCGGGAGGTGAAGGTGGTCGAAGGAGGCCGGTATCCCCGGCGTCCCGGCCCGGGCCCGTCGTGATGATGATGATGATACGGTCCGTGCCGTGACCGAGCCACTGACCACCCCAACCGGCATCGAGTTCCTGCGAACACCGGACGACCGCTTCGCCGACCTGTCGGAGTTTCCCTTCGAGCCCTCGTATGTGGAGGTCGACGGGTTCCGGATGGGCTACGTCGACGCCGGCCCGGCCGATGGGCCGGTCCTGCTCCTGTTGCACGGCGAGCCGACCTGGAGCTACCTGTACCGGCGGATGATCCCACCCCTGGTCGATGCCGGCTTCCGGTGCGTGGCCCCCGACCTCATCGGATTCGGCCGATCGGACAAACCGGTCGAGCGCTCGGCCTACTCCTACGCCGGCCACGTCGCCTGGCTGATCGGGTTCCTCGACGCCATCGCCTTGCCGCCGGCCACCCTGTTCGCCCAGGACTGGGGTGGCCTCATCGGGCTCCGAGCGGCGGCCGAGAACCCGGACCGCTTCGACCGGATCGCCATCGGCAATACCGGGCTGCCCGTCGGCCGGTCGCTCGGGGATGGCTTCGACGCCTGGCTGCACGCCTCGCAGACCATGGAGTTCATGGACGTCGGCCGCATGTTGCAGCGGGCCACCCAGGCCCGCGAACTGACCGACGCCGAGATGGACGGCTACCGGGCCCCGTTCCCCGACGAGACGTTCATGGCCGGGGCTCGCCAGTTCCCGGCCCTGGTCCCGATCACCCCCGACCATGGCGGCGTTGCCGAGAACCTGGCCGCCTGGGACGTGCTCGACCGCTGGGAGAAGCCGCTGCTGACCCTGTGGTGTCCCGACGATCCGGTCCTCGGCCGGCTCCACCACGAGTTCATCGAGCGGGTCCCGGGGGCCGCCGGCCAACCCCACCGGGAGTTCAGCCCTGGCGGCCACTTCATCCAGGACGACCGAGGCGAAGACGTAGCCGCAGCCCTCATCGACTGGCTCAGCTGACCCCGCCCCAACCCCGGATAGAGAGGAAGTCCCAGTGCCCGACCTGAACGACATCACGAGGTTCCTGGCCGAAGAAACCGGCTTGGCCACCATCAGCACGACCCAGGCCGATGGCCGGGTCCTGTCGAGCATCGCCAACTGTGGTGTGATCGACCACCCACTGACCGGCGACCCCTGCGTCGCCCTGGTTTCGATGGGCCGAGCGGCCAGGCTCCGCCACATCCGCCGCGGCTCGGAGGTCACCATCGCCGTTCGCCGAGGCTGGGCCTGGGTGGCGGCCACCGGTCCGGCCGATCTCATCGGCCCGGCCGACCCGGCCACCGGGGTCGACGCCGAGGCGCTGCGACTCCTGCTGCGTCAGATCTTCGCCGCGGCGGGCGGCACCCACGACGACCTCGACGAGTACGACCGGGCCATGGCCGAGGGTGGGCGCACCGCGGTGCTGGTCTCGCCGGAACGGATCATCGGCAACGCTCCATCACCATGACCCCACATCTCAGGGCCGGCCGGACGAGCACCCTACACCCTCCCCCCGCCTTCTTGGGGCTGTTGCCAAGGGCCGTTGCGCAGGAGCATTGAAGTGCGAGGTGGACGAGCGCGTCCGGAGAACAACATGCCCAACCTTCGAGGAACCTTCGAGGAACCTTCGACGATGTCACGACGACGGTGGAGGAGGACCAGGCGCTCCTCACGGTCTTCGGCGAGGCCTTGGGCATCGGGGCCGCGTTCCTGGTGGATCTGTACGGTCCTGATCCCGAGTCGTCCACCCTCACCATCACGATCACCCAGGCTCGCGCCACGCTGCTCAGCGCCTTGGCCCTGGTGTTCAGCGGTTTGAGCATCGTGCTGGCGCTGGTGGCGTTGACGACGGGCAACATGGCGAACAAGTTCTCGCCCCGGTTCCTGCGCATGAAGTTGCGCCACAGCAGCGATCACCGGTGCGATCATCATCGTGTACATCGACAGCACACTGCACTCGCTGCGCGTCGATCGGGCGATCCGGTGGATCGTAGGCCGGATCGAACGGACGGCCCGGCGCCACGAGCACGAGTTGCGCAACGACATCGTCGTACCGGCGATCGACGTCACCCGACCGACCGGGGCGGTCGATCTCGTGGCGAAGGAGAACGGCTATGTGGTGAGCGTCGATACGGGGCGGCTCGACGATCTGGCGACCGAGCGCAGCCTCGAGATCGTCATTCGAACCGGGACCGGTCGGCCAGTCGTTGCCGGCGAGCGGATCGGGTGGTCGTCGGCCGCGACGCCGCCAGACGAGCGCACCCTGACCGACATCCTGGACTGCGTGGCCGTTGCCCGAGACCGGAACCCCGACAGCGACATCGGGCACGCTCTGCACGTGCTCGTCGACATCGGGCTGATGGCACTGTCGCCCGCCGTCAACGACCCCCAGACCAGGGTTCAATGCGCCGAGGCGCTGACCCAGGTGTTCTCGGACCTGGCACGACAGGAGATCGGCATCCGGACTCGGGTGCGAGCCGATGGCTCGCCACGTGTCGTGGTCATCGAGGACACGATCGGCGATTGGCTCGATGCCGCCGGCCGCCAGCTCCTGCTGTACGGGGCGACCGACCGCACGGTGACTGCGGCGCTGCTGCGCCTCGGCCGCCAGGGTGAACGAGCCGCACGCTCCGACCGGGATCGACAGCTCGCTCCGGCGTTCGCTGCAGACGTTGACGAGGTGCGGGCGGCGGATCCCGTAACCGAAGGACGGGTGTGGTGACAGCACTGCACTTCAACGAACCCACAGGAGGCTGACGGAGATGGACGAGCGGAGTGAAGCCGGCGATCCGCAGGACCCGACCTCGACGTCGTCGACCGACGGCGCCTGGGCCAGCCACTCGTCCAACATCCTCGCCGCGCTGACCGCGGGCGCACTGCTCATCGGCACGGTGATGTATCGCCTGCTCGAAGACTGGGGCTGGGTCGATTCGCTCTACTTCAGTGTGATCTCGCTGATCGGGGCCTACCTCAACGAGGTGATGAAGCGAAGGGCAAAACGGGCCGCGGGCCGACGATCCGAACTCTGAGGCACGAGGTACACGGAGCGGCCACTCACGCTTGAAGTACGGTTCGAGCGGGCCGTAGAGCCGCACGTAACCGAACCACCCCCGACCCGGCACGGTCTGGATCCAGTTGTCCTTCTTGCCCTCGGGGGCCTCGGGGCCGAAGTACAGATCCACGGAGCCATCCGTATTGGTCTGCAGGCCTTCGCTGCGCGAGGAACGGCCCGGATTCTGTTCTTGTTGGCAATCAGGGTGCGGGTCCCGTTCTCGTAGACGGTGAACGACCAGAACTGCTTGGCCGGCGGGTTGTGATGTCGGTGCTGTTCGTCGTCCTCGGCGCCAAGGTCCTCGGCGCCAAGGTCCTCGGCGCCGGCATCTCGATCGTGGCCTGAAGGCTGTCGCAAGACCAAGTGGCAGCCGGCTTGGCATCGGCGGCCGGCCGAGGGCCAGGAAGCTGACATCGCGATCTCGCCCGCCGGGAATCCCAAGAGGCTCCCACCTCCGATGGGGTAGGTTTGTCATGCGCCTCGAAGCGCACACCGAGGACCAGGGGGTTGGGTGTGGCGAGGGCCGACATTCTGACCGTGAACGAACCCCAGCGGCGAATCCGACTGTTCGGCGACTTCCAGGTGTGGGCCGCCGGCCACCGCATCGACCAAGCAGCCAGCCCACGGGTCTGCCTCCTGGTCGCCGCACTGTCTCTGGAGCGCGGCCAGCCGATCGACCGGGCCCGGTTGGCCTTCCAGCTCTGGCCGGACTCCACCGATGGGCAGGCTCGCACCAACCTCCGCAAGGTGCTCCACGAGCTCCGGGCCTGGCTGCCAGGAGACTCCTGGTTGGAGGCCGACCAGCGGCGAGCCCGAATCCGAACCGAATCCGTCCAGATCGACGTCGAAGCGTTCCTCTCAGCCCTCGAACGGGGCACCGACGAGACAGCGATGGAGCACTACCGTGGCCCGCTCCTACCCGGCCACTGGGAGGACTGGATCGTCGAGGAACGGCGTGCGCTCGAGCGTCTGGCGGTCGACTGCTTGCGCCGTCAGTTGGAGGCCGGTGTCGAACCGGCACGACAACGGGACATCGCCCGGCGACTGCTCGACCTCGATCCGGTTGACGAGGCAGCTCACCGGGCGCTCATGCTCGCAACCGCCGCAGGAGGCAATCGTGGGGCGGCGCTGCGAGCGTTCCACGCCTGCACGGCGGTCCTCGATCGGCAACTCGGGGTCCCACCCGGTCCGGAGACGATCGCCGTCTACGAGTCGATCCGGAGCCCGGCCGGTAGCAGCGCCGAAGCGACAAGCCAACCGCGCACCCCTTTGGGGCGGGCCGGCTCCCTGGCCCTGGTCGGGCGCGATCGTGACCTGGACTGGTTGGAGAAACGCTGGCACGCGGCACTGGCCGACGGCCGACGGGGTGCGCTGATCATCGGCGAGTCCGGGATCGGCAAGACCCGCCTGATCGAGGAGTTGTGCCACCGCCACGAGCGCCGACGCATCACCGTCCTGCGCAGTCGGGCCTACGAGTCCGACGGCGGCAGCTCCCTCGTCCCGATCGTCGACTGGCTGCGCCACGACCCGGTCGACCATGCGGTCGAGGAGTTGCCCATTCGGCAGAGGACCGAGCTGAGCCGACTCCTCCCCGAGCACGCCGCTGCCACCCTTCCGCCCTCATCGGGCGATCCGAACCGGACCCGCGTTGCGCTCTTCGATGCCGTCGCGGCGGCACTGGCCGCGGCTGGATCACCATTGCTGCTTGCCTTGGACGATCTGCAATGGTGCGATCAGGACACCGTCGACTTCGTCATCCACCTCCTGCATCGCGGCCCGGTGGAGCAGGCATTGGTGGTCATGACCCGCCGCAGCCATGAACGCCCGCTCGATGACGCTCTGGGTGCGAAGCTGGCCGATCTCCAATCCGACGGAGTACTGGACGAGCGCCGGCTGGGACGCCTGCAGCCGGTCAGCACGGCGGCCATTGCACGCCTGGCCAGTGACGCCGACTGGTCCGACAATGCGTTGGCCCAACTCCATGTCGAGACCGATGGACTGCCCCTCTTCGTCGTCGAAGCGGCGCGAACGGGGCCGGCCGGTGATCATCTGACGCCGACGGTCAAGGGAACGATCGAGCGCCGACTGACCCAGCTGGACCCGGGCCAACGGCTGCTGCTCGAGGTGGCCTCGATCATCGGTCGTCGATTCGAGCCGATCGAGCTCGCCAACGCGGCCCGCATCGGTGAGGACGATGTCATCGATGCCATCGACGAACTGTGGCGGCTCGGTCTCCTCGTGTCGGTCGGATCCGAGTTCGACTTCGGTCACGACCAGTTCCGGGAGGTCGTCGCCGCCGCCGTCAGCCCGGCCAGACGGCGTCGTGTCCACCGTGACGTCGCCGAGATGCTCGTTGCGCTCCGTGGACCGGAGATCGATCCAATCGCCGATCGGTTGTCCGAGCACTACGAGCTGGCCGGCCTACCGGAAGAGGCCATCGACGCGAGACGGTCCGCAGCCGCCCGGGCCAGCACCATCGGCGCCCACCCACTGGCCATCCAGCATGTGTCGCAGGCACTCCAACTGCTTACCGAGCAGCCGGCCGGGATCGAGCGCGATCGTTGCGAGCTGGCACTCGTCACCGATCTCGGCATCGCCCAGGCCGTCCACTCGGGTTACGGGAGCCTCGAGGCACAGGCAACCTGGGCCCGGGCCGAAGCGCTCAACGTCCGCCTCGGTACCACGTTGTCGGCGCCGGTGCTGCGGGGCCTCGCCATGGCCGCGGTGGCCAGCTGCCGGCTCGACCGGGCCGCCACCTACTGCGAGACGCTGTGCCTATCCAGCGATCCGATCGCCGAGGTCGAGGGTCACTATGCGTTTGGCGTCACCCGATTCTGGCAGGGTCGCTTCGACGAGGCCGAGCAGCACCTCAGGCAAGCGATCGAGGGCTACGACCCGGCGAACTCACCCGAACACCGTTCGTTGTACGGTCAGGATCCCAAGGCGGTGTGCCTGGCCCGCCTGGCCCATCTGCTGGTGCTCCGGGGCCGAGCCGTCGAGGCCGACGGCTTCCTCGAACGGGCCGAGACATTGGCCGATCAGCTCGATGACTCGCTGACCGCCTGGTACGTCTGGCACTGGCGGGTCAACATCGACCGGTATCTGGGCCGGGCGACGGTGAGCGAGCCTCCGGAAGGCCCCTCACACGGGTTCTTCGCCACGAGCGACCGGGAAGCGCCGCTGTGGGAAGCGGCGCTGGCGGGCAACCGCGAGGCCGAGCGCAGTCTGGAGCAGATCGCCGAAGCCTGGCGGGACGATGGACGATGCCTCGAGCTCACGAAGTGGCTGGCGGTCCTGGCCGGGCTCCGTCTGCAGGCCGGTGAGGGGGCGCCCGCTCTGCGGTACCTCGACGAGGCCGAGGCCTTCGCTCGAGAACGGGGACAGCTCTACTGGACGCCCGAACTGGGGCGGCTCCGGGCCATGGCCTTGCGGATGCAGGGCGACCGGCGCTGTGTCGAGGCGGCGGCCGGCGCCGTGGCCACCGCCGAAGCCATGGGTGCAGCAGGGATGGCCCTGCGGGCCGAGGCCGAGCTCCTGCGCTGCACCGACCAGTCGACCGTGGCCGATCGGCTCAGACACCGACTGGCCGAGCTCCGTCCTGTCCACCACGGATGGGACGTGGATGACGCCGCCGCAGCCCTTGACGCCCTGGCCGACGAGTCGGCCGGCGAAGGAGCCCGAGGTCGAGCACCCGGTTGAACCCGGAAGGCCCGATCGACCGACCGGAACGCTTTCGGAACGGCTCGTGGATGAACCTGCCCTCCAGACACCACGCCCATGACGGAGGACGCCATGACGACCATTGACACCGCCAGCGACATCATCGATCGCCTGGTACCTGAGGACCTGATGGCCCGGATGGACCAGAGGGCCCCGGGGTACGATCGGGACAACACCTTCTTCGACGAGGACTTCGACGAGCTCCGGGCAACAGGCTTCCTCGACATCGCCATCCCCACCGAGTTCGGCGGGCACGGTTGTGGCCTCGACGCCGTGGCCAAAGCCATCAACCGGATCGCCAGGGTGGCCCCGGCCACGGCGCTGGCGGTCAACATGCACGTCTACTGGACCGGGGTGGCGGCCGACCTCTACCGCCAGGGTGATGAGTCGTGCCGGTTCATCCTCGAGGAAGCGGCCAAGGGAAAGGTGTTCGCTGCCCTCCACGGCGAGCGAGGCAACGACGTGCCGCTGTTCCTGTCCACGACGACGGCCGAGCGGGCCGACGGCGGCTGGACCCTCAATGGACACAAGATCTTCGGCAGCCTGACGCCGGTTTGGGACTACGGCGGATTCCACGCCATGGACAGCAGCGACGAGGCCGACCCGAGGATGGTCCACGGCTTCCTGCCCCGCGAGGCCGACGGCATCGAGATCGTCGACACCTGGGACACGATCGGCATGCGAGCCACCCAGAGCCACGACACCATCCTGTCCGACGCCTTCTGCCCAGACCGGCTGGTGGCCCGGGTCTGTCCGCCGGGCCTGGCCGGGGCCGACCTCTTCCACGTCGCCATCTTTGCCTGGGGCCTCACGGGCCTGTCGACCACCTACGACGGCCTGGCTCGCCAGGCCTTCGATCTGATCGTCGAGACCCTCCCGACCAAGACGTCGATCGCCCTCCGGGGAGGCTCCATGGCCCACCATCCCGAGGTCCAGCATCTGGTGGCCGAGATGCGAATGGCGCTCGATGGCAACGAGGCCCTGCTGTCAAAGGTGGCAACCGACTGGGCGACCGGCGTCCCACACGAAGACTGGCCGATCCGTATCCTGTCGATGCGACACCGGGTCATCAACGAGTCGTTCGGAGTCGTCGACCGGGCGCTCGATCTGAGCGGCGGCGCTGCTGCGTTCAAGCGCAACCGCCTGGAGCAGTTGTTCCGAGACGCACGCATGGGCCGCTTCCACCCCGGGAACACACTCCTGGCCCACGAGTTGGTCGGGAAGCTGAGCTTGGGGATCGATCCCGATGCGGAGCAACGCTGGGGTTGACCGGAACGCCACCGAAGCGATCACGACGACCCGCCGGCGATCAGGAGGCCCGGACCGGCAACGGATCGGCAACCGCTCGATGGACAAATTCCAGCTTCTCGATCACCACCGGCGAAAGCACGAATGGGTAGAGGTCGCCCTGGCCGATCGAGCGTGACATGGCGTTCAGGGCCAGGGTCAACCCCAACCAGTCCCCCACCATCGACCCCACCTCGACGGTGGACCGATCGAGGCGTTCGTCGGCAGTCCACGCCGCGGCTCCGGCCGAGCGGGCCGGCTCGTCGACCACGATGCCGAAGGAGCGGGCCGTCTCGAGCCCATCCCGTATGTGGAGGTAGTGGGCGAAGGTCTCGGCCCAGTCCTCCCAGGGGTGCATCGTGGCGTACTGGGAGACGTGGGTCGACGACCAGTCGTGGCCGGTCGAGTCGCCTGACCCTCCGCCATAGTGGTCGGCCATGGCCGCCTCGTAGGACTGGCGATCGTCGCCGAACAGCGCCCGGAAGCGGTCCAGCCGGTCACGGTCGGCCACCAGCAGTGGCCAGAGGTAGTGGCCGACCTCATGTCGGAGGTGGCCGAGAACCGTCCGGTACGGCTCGCCGAGCTGCAGTCGGACAAACTCCCGGTGGGCGTCGTCGGACTCCGAGAGATCGAGGGTGATGATCCCGGCCTCGTGGCCGGTGGTCACGTTCCGGCCCCGGGACGACAGCAGCTCGAAGGCCAGGCCGCGCTCGGGGTCGGTGGCCCGGTCGATGATCGGCAGTTCGAGACCGGTCAGCTGGTCGAGCAGCCGACGTTTTGCCCCTTCGGCGTCGGCGAACGCGGCCATGGCCTGGGAGTCGTCGTCGTTGGGGCGGACGGTGGTCAGCCGGCAGCTGCTGCACAGCGAACCGACCTGATCGGCCGGGACCAGCCAGTTGCAGCGGGCCGCAGCGGCGTTGCCGCAGCGGGCCCGTGGGCCGGCTGCAACCCCGACCGGGACCCCGACCCCGGCCCCGACCGGGTGGAGGTCGGGCCCGTCGGGACGGAGCGCCACCAGCCGTCGCTGTTCCGGCAGGTAGCCGAGCTCGGCCCCACAGCGGAGACAGGTCGAGTTGTCATAGAAGATCAGCTGACTGCAGACCCCGCAGCTGAAGGAGCGCATCGCGACACGCTACTGCGGCTGGTCATCGGCCCGGTGACCAGGGCCGTCACGTAGATCGAGGCGTCACGTCGACCGACACGGTGAGCACGCTCTCCTCGGCATCGGTGAAGATGACGCCTTTCAGGGGCGGCACGTCGCCGTAGTCGCGACCGTGGGCGGTGGTGATGTAGCGGGTGCCGGCCGGCTGGTCGTTGGTCGGGTCCATCCCCATCCAGAACCCGTCGCCCAGGTACACACCGACCCAGGCGTGGGTCCGGTCGGCTCCGACCAGCCGTTCCTGGCCGGCCGGGGGATCGGTCTCCAGATAGCCGCTGACGTAGCGGGCGGCCAGCCCGATCGAGCGGAGGCAACCGATCAGGACATGGGCGAAGTCCTGGCACACCCCCCGGCGGTCGGCCAGTACCTGCTCCAGCGGCGTGTCGACGTCGGTTGCCTTGGGGTCGAACGTGAACTCGGTGTGGATCCTGGAGCACAGCTCGGCCAAGGCTGCGCCGACGGGCCGCCCGGACGGGAAACTGGGCCGGACGTAGGCGGCCAGGTCGTCGGATCGGGTCACCCCGGGCGAGTCCATGGTCAGCTCCACCACTTCCAGGTCGGCTCCCGGGCCACCGCCGACCAGCGACCCCCAGGCCCGGTCACCGAGGGCCCCGAGCTGCTGGGGCCGGTCGGAGGTGTCGATGGTGGCGGAGCTGGTGACCTCCAGTCTGGTGTGGTGCTCCCGGACCGAGAACACCGCCGTCCGGTTGCCGAAGTAGTCGATTCGCTCCCGCTGATGCTCGGGCTCGGGATCGATCACGAGGCGACGACCCAGGCACCGCTGACCGTCGACGTCGGAGGCGAGCTGGCGGACCTCGCCAAGGCTGCGGGTGACCGGTGCGTCGTAGTCGTAACGGGTCCGGTGGACGATCTCGTAGATCACGCCCGGCTCCGGGGGGACTCGATCGGTGTGGTCACCGACCGCTGGGGGAGCTGGCGTCGGAAGAAGTCGGCGGCCAGGGCATCGGCGGCCAGGTCCAGCTGACCCCGGACGGTCGCCACCAACTCGAGCAGCTGGTCACGTTGCCCTCCGTCGCCGACCCGGGCCAGGGCCTCGGTGTCGACCTCCTGGAGTCGGCGGGCCACCTCGAGCACCGGCGGCGTGGCCGACAGGCCGGCGCCCTCGGGCTGCCCGGCCCGCAACAGGGCCAGGTCGTCGCCAAGCCGGTCGAGTTGGAACCGGAGCGACCGAGGGTTGCCGCTGTCGCTGAACAGCAACTCCAGCAGCGTCGAGAGCCTGGCCTGCCAGAGATAGCGGCGCCGGTAGGTGATGATGCTCTCGTTGGCCGCGGCCACCGACTCCAGCAGCAGGCCCTCGGTCATCGGGCTCCGGGACCGGCCGAGGGTGTCACCGACGAGGGCCGCGGTGTGCAGGGCCCGTTCGATTCGGCGTCCGGCGTCCATGAAGTGCCAGCCCTGGTCCCTGACCATGGACTCGGTGGCCAGGCCCGACAGCGAGAGCAACCCGTGGAGCAGGTCGTTCAAGACCATGGTCACCGCTTCGTCGCGCTCGGGGGTGGCGGCATCGAGATCCTCGATCCGGCGCTGGAGGGACCCGACCACCAGCCAGGTGTCGACCGAGAGCTGGTCTCTGACCACCTCGATGGCGGCCAGCATATGGTCGACGGCGTGGCCAACGGTCCCGGGGCGGCCGGCGTCTGACACCAGGGCGAACAGCTCGGCGCCGGGGTCGTCCAATCGGGCCTCGGCATCGTCGCCGACGAAACCGGGCCAGGTCCCGGTGATGCGGGTGGTGGCCTCCAGCAGGGCCCGCAACGCCTCCCGCCCCGGGCCGTCCGCCACATTCTGGAAGTCGGCCCGGCGCTGGTTGACCGCCCGCAGGAGCCGGACCGTGGCCTCGGCCCGCTCGGCGTAGCGGCCGAGCCAGAACAGATTCTCGGCCGCCCGAGCCGGGATGGAGCCGACGGCGGCCACCGCCCCGCCGATGCGGATCGGGGCCGGGTCGCCGATCGACTGCGGGTCCGGCCCCAGCACCCAGGTGTCCTTGGCCACCGCCCCCACCCGGTTGGCGATGGGCTGGGTCGGATCGGCGGTGGCGGTTCGAGCCAACCCGCCCGGCATGGCCCGGTAGTTGCCATCGTCGGCCACGGTGAAGGTCCGCAACACCGTGGCCCTCGGCTCCAGTCGCCCGTCGACGAGGACCGGTGAGGTGGTGGGCTCGATCCGCTCCTGGCCGACCCAGCGGTGGGGTTCGGCCTCGATGCGTCGCCGCAGCTCATCGAGCTCGGCCCTGCCGGCCTGCGAGGTGTCGACCGAGTGGCCGAGCGAGGCCCGGGACAGCGGCCGCACCACCAGCCGACCGAAGTTGGCCAGCACGTGGGAGCGGCCGGCGTCCTCGCCACACCACCACGACTCGATCGTCGGCAGCACGAGGTCGGCCCCCAGCACGTGACGGGACAGCGAACCGAGTATCGACTGGAGGCCGGCGTTCTCCAGGACCCCCGATCCCAGGGTGTTCATCACGCTGACCGCCCCGGTCCGGCAGGCGTCGACCAAACCGGGAACCCCCAGCGTCGAGTCGGGCCGAAGCTCCAGGGGATCACAGAACAGGGCGTCGACCCGCCGCAGGATCACATGAACCGGCAGCAGGTCACTGATCGTACGCAGCCACAACGTGCCGTCCCGGATCCGCAGATCCCCACCCTCGACCAGCGGATACCCCAACCGGCTGGCGATGGTGCCATGCTCGAAGGCCGTCTCCGACAGCGAGCCGGGGCTCAGCACCACCACCGTGGGGTTCTCGACCCCCGGCGGGGCCAACGACTGGACCGCCTCCCGGAAGGCCCGCATGAACGGTGCAAGGCGCCGGACCTCGGCCCGGTGGAACAGGGCCGGGAACACCCGGGCCAGGATCCGCCGGTTCTCCAGGGCGTAGGCCATGCCGGACGGGGCCTGGGTTCGGTGACCGAAGGACCGCCAGGCGCCGTCGGCGCCGCGGTAGAGATCGGTGGCCGACAGGATCAGCTGGCGGTTCCCGGGGATGACGATGCCGTCGCAGGCTCGGATGAAGTGGGGGTCGGACAGGATCATGGCCGGCGGGATCACGCCGGACCGCAGGAGCAGGCGCGGGCCGTAGAGGTCGGTGAGGATCTGGTCGAGCAGCTCCGCCCGTTGGACCGCTCCCCGCTCCACGGCCGACCACTCCTGCTCGGGGATGACCAGTGGCGCCGGATCGAGCTGCCACGGTCGGTGGGGGCGGTCGGCGGCCATGACATTGTAGGTGACGCCGTCCTGTTCGAGCTGGAGCCGGATCTCTGCCTGGCGGCGCAGCAGCTCGGTCTCACCGAGGCGGCGGTAGCCATCGATCAGCTCCAGCCAGTGGGGCCGCAGCCCGCCATCGGGCCCGGTCAGCTCGTCGGGCTGCCCCGAGCCGGCTCGACCGACGGCATCGAGGTAACGACCGACCATGTCGTCGGTCGACGACATGGTCATCGATCGTCCCGGGCCTCGGGGAACCGTCGCAGGTCGAGGGTCCGCCGGTTGTCCCGGTGGACGGTGGCGGCCAGCCGGGCATCGAGGTGGGCAACGTCGATCCGGCCCGGGGTGTGGCCGTGGCGGAAGAACCGGCTCACCCGCCTGGCCTCGGCCTCGGCGGCGTTGACCGGCAGGGTCTCGTAGGCCAGGCCGCCGGGGTGGGAGACCCGATAGGTACAGCCGCCAACCGATCGTTCGCTCCAGCGGTCGACCAGATCGAACACCAGCGGGTCGTGGACGCCGATGGTGGGATGGAGGGCGGAGTGGGGAGCCCAGGCCTTGAACCGGACCCCCGCCACCCCGACCCCCGGGACGCTGGTCGGCTGCAACGGGACCGGTACCCCATTGCAGGTCAGGATGTGGCGGGCCTCGTTGAACCCCTCCACCATCACCTGGAGCCGTTCGACCGATGAGTCGACGTAGCGGGCGGTGGCGGCGGCCCCGACCTCCTCACCCAGCACGTGCCACGGCTCGATGGCGTTGCGTAGCTCGAGGCGGACGTCGTCGAGCTCCAACTCACCGATCAGTGGGAAGCGGAACTCGAGGAACGGTTCGAGCCAGGCCGAGTCGAAGTCGAGATCGTGGGCCACCAGGTCGTTGACCACGTCGTGGATGTCGAGCCGGACGAACCAGGGCAACAGGAACCGATCGTAGAGATCCGGGCCCCACCGGACGAGCCCGCCCCGGTACGGATCCTCCCAGAAACGCACCACCATGGCCCGCACCAGAAGGGCCTGAACCAGCGCCATCTGAGGATGGGGCGGCATCTCCATGGCCCGCAGCTCCAGCAGTCCGAGCCTGCCCCGCTCCGAGCCGGGGCTGAACAGCTTGTCGATACAGAACTCGGCCCGGTGGGTATTGCCGGTCAGGTCGACCAACAGGTTGCGGAGCAGGCGGTCGACCCACCACGGCGGTACGTCCCCGCCGTGGCGTTCCAGCTCCGCGAAGGCGATCTCCAGCTCGTAGAGGTTGTCGCCCCGGCCCTCGTCGACCCGGGGGGCCTGGCTGGTCGGGCCGATGAAGCGCCCGGAGAACAGGTAGGAGAGCGCGGGATGGTGCTGCCAGTAGGTCACCATGCTTTGCAGCAGGTCGGGCCGTCGCAGCAGTGGGCTGTCGGCCGGTGTCGCCCCGCCGAGGGTGACGTGATTGCCGCCCCCGGTCCCGGTGTGGGTGCCGTCGATGGCGAACTTCTCGGTCCCCAGCCGGGTCAGGCTGGCCTCGGTGTACAGGCCCTCGATCACCTCCCGGAAGTCGGTCCATGACCGGGTGGGCTGGATGTTGACCTCGATGACGCCGGGGTCGGGGGTGACCACCAGGGTCGACAGCCGGGGGTCCCGGGGCAGGGGGTAGCCCTCGAGCACCACCTCGAGGTCGAGCTCGGCCGCCACCGACTCGATCATCGCCACCAGCTCGACGGCGTGCTCGGCCCGCTGCAGCGGGGGGAGAAAGATCCGGAGATGACCATCGCCGATCTCGAACGCCAGCGCGGTTGGAGGTACCTCGTGGCGGGCCGCCAGGTTGGCCGGGCCGACGACGCCGGTCGGCTCTGGCAGGGCGCCCCGGACCTCATAGGCCGAACGCTCATAGGTCGGCGGCACGTCGGACCAGGTGAGGGAGTCGAGGGGGAGCCGCAGCCCGATCGGGGAATCCCCGGGAATCAGATACAGCCGGCCCCGGCGAAGGTGCCAGCGGGTGCTGACCCAGCCATCGCCGTCGGGGGCCGGGTGGATCGGGAGCACGAAGCCGAGCGGCCGGGCGGCCTCGCCCGCCAGCCGCTCGATCAGCTCGACCCTGGCATCGGGTTCGGCCTGCCGATCGGCCTCGTCCCCGGTCACGTCGGCCGCCGGTGGCTCGCCGGCCGGGAGCCTGGCCTCCTGCCAGGCCCGGTCGATCGGGTCCTCCCAGGCCGGGACCACCGCCTCGGGATCGAGGCCGAAGCGGGCCGCCACGGCCATGGCGAAGCGCTCGGCGTCGGCCAGGGTCTGGTTGCCGGGCTCTTCGGTGGAGGCCAGCAGCGCCGGCTCGCCCCACAACGGTCGGCCGTCGTTGCGCCACACCACCGCCCGCTGCCAGCGGGGCAGCGGCTCGCCGGGATACCACTTGCCCTGGCCGTGCTGGATCAGCCCCCCGGGGGCAAAGCGCTTCTGGAGCCGACCCAGCAGCTCGACGGCGAGGCGGCGTTTGGCCGGACCGTCGGCGGCGATGTTCCACTCCTCGCCGTCCATGTCGTCGATCGAGACGAAGGTGGGCTCGCCCCCCATGGTGAGCCGGACGTCGCCACCCTCCAGGCGCTCGTCGACCCGGGCCCCCAGCCAGTCGATCCGGTCCCACTGGGCCGGCGAGTAGGGAAGCGTCACCCGAGGAACCTCGCGGACCCGGTGGACGGTGTTGTGATACTCGAAGGTCACCTCGGCCGGCCCGGTGGCGCCGGTGACCGGTGCTGCGGTTGCCGGGTGGGGAGTGCAGGCCAGGGGGATGTGGCCCTCGCCGGCCAGCAGCCCGGAGGTGGGGTCGAGCCCGATCCAGCCCGCACCGGGCACATACACTTCGGCCCAGGCGTGGAGGTCGGTGAAGTCGGCGGTGGGGCCGCCGGGCCCGTCGAGGGACGCCCGGTCCAGCCCCGGGAGCCGATCGGGGACGAGCTGGACCAGGTAGCCGGACACGAATCGGGCGGCCAGGCCGAGCCGTCGGAGGGCCTCGACCAGCAGCCAGCCGCTGTCGCGGCAGGATCCGATGGCCCGCTCCAGGGTGCGCTCGGGGCTCTGGACCCCGGGCTCCATCCGGATCGAGTACTCGACCCGCTCGAACAGTCTGCGGTTGAGCTCGACCAGGAAGTCGACGATCGGTGTACCAGACCCGGGTGGCGGCCGATCGTGGCCGATCCCGTCGCCGGCCGGGCCGGCCGCATCGTCCAGCCAGGCCCGCAGCAGGGGCCCGGTGTCGGTGGCGGGGCGGAGATAGGGCTCGAGGTCGGCGGCAAGGGCCTGCTCGTAGACGAAGGGGTAGGTCTCGGCCGATTCCTCGACGAAGAAGTCGAACGGGTTGACGACCGTCAGATCGGCGATCAGGTCGACCGTGAACTCCAGGTGGTCGGCCGGCTCGGGGAACACCAGCCGGGCCATGAAGTTGCCGAACGGATCCTGCTGCCAGTTGAGGAAATGGTCGGCGGGCGACACCTTGAGGCTGTAGGCGTCGATCGGGGTCCGGCAGTGGGGGGCCGGTCGCAGCCGCAGCACATGGGGTTGGATGTCGACGGCACGGTCGAACCGGTAGCTGGTCCGATGCTCGATTCCGACATGAATACCCACGTGCCCACCCTGCTACCGCTCGAACGGTTTGTCGATACTAACCCTTGCCGCCGGAGACGGGAGTCCCCCGGGACCCTCAATCCGGCCGCCGAGGGGCCGACGGGAAGCAATTCACGGTCCCGTAACACCTCGGAAAAGATCCGGAGCCAAAGCGACCGTAGACAGGGATTATGTCCGGGCCATGGGTCGAATACGACACGAGCGTCGCCTACGACGAGATGCTCTCCCTCGACGGCGCGCCGCGGGCCGGCTGCCATGACGTGTTGGCCCGGCTGCGCAGCCTCGGCCCCGAGCTGTTCGAGCGCCAGCAGGCCGGCGAGGCGGCCATCCGCTCGATGGGTATCACGTTTTCACTACCAGGTTCACTGTCCGGTTCACCGTCCGGTTCACTGTCCGGTTCACCGTCCGGTTCACTGTCCGGAGCGGAGGGTGACATCGATCGGAGCTGGCCGATCGACTTGATCCCCCGGATCATCGCCCACCAGGAGTGGGCCGAGGTGTCGGCCGGTCTGATCCAACGGCTTCGGGCCCTCAACCACTTCATCGACGATCTCTACCACGACCAGGAGGTGCTGCGGGACGGGCTTCTCCCCTCGGCGTTGATCGAGGAGTCGCCGAACTTCCAGCCGGTCTGCCGGGGGGTGCAGGTGCCGAACGGCGTGTGGGCCCACATCTGCGGTACCGACCTGGTCCGCGACCGAACCGGCCGCTTCCTGGTGCTGGAGGACAATCTGCGGATCCCCTCCGGGGTGTCCTACATGCTGGAGAACCGCCAGGTCTCCAAGCGGGTCTTCGCCGATCTGTTCCGTGACCTCGACATTCTCCCGGTCGAGGGGTACGTCGACCGGCTGGGCGGCACGCTGCGGGAGCTGTCGCCCCGGACCGGGACCGACCCGATCGTGGTGGTGCTGACGCCCGGGATCTACAACTCGGCCTACTACGAGCACGCGTTCCTGGCGGCTCGGATCGGAGCCCACCTGGTTGAGGGCTCGGACCTGATGGTCGAGGACGACGTCGTCTGGATGCGTACCGTCAGCGGGCCGGTCCGGGTTGACGTGATCTATCGCCGGGTCGACGACGCCTTCCTCGATCCCGACGTGTTCCACCCCGAATCGGTGCTGGGGGCGGCCGGGCTCATCTCGGCCTGGCGAGCCGGCAACGTGGCGCTGGCAAACGCCCCCGGAGCCGGGGTTGCCGATGACAAAGTCATCTACTCCTATGTGCCGGACCTCATCGAGTACTACCTTGGAGAGAAGCCGATACTGGCCAACGTCGAGACCTGGCGGCTCCACGAACCGGATCACCGGGCCCACGTGCTGTCGGATCTGTCGCAGTTCGTGTGCAAACCGGCAAACGAGGCCGGCGGCAAGGGGGTGACGATCGGCTCCCAAGCGACCGGGGTCGAGCTCGAAGAGCTGAGGCGCCAGATCGAAGGCGACCCCCGAAACTGGATCGCCCAGCCCATCCTGGAGTTGTCGACCGCCCCCACCATCGTCGACGGCCGGGTGGTGCCCCGCCACATCGACCTCCGGCCTTTCATCCTCAGCGGCCAAAGACCCTACGTGACCGCCGGAGGCCTGACCCGGGTGGCCATGCGGGAGGGCTCGCTGATCGTCAACAGCTCCCAGGGGGGCGGGAGCAAGGACACCTGGATCGTCGATCCGTCGGTCGGATGCTCCAACCCGGACCTCGATCCCGATCCCGACCCCGACCTTGATTCCGACCTCGATCCCGACGCCTAGGAGGCACCGTGTATCACCCGACGTCATCGCCACTCCTGCTCTCCCGGGTCGCCGAGAGCGCCTACTGGGCCGGCCGTTACCTGGAGCGGGCCGAGGGTACGGCCCGGCTCATTCGTTCCCACTCCGATCTGATCATCGATCTGCCTCGGAGCGCCACGCTGGGGTGGCAGCCCCTGCTGGCCGTGCTCGGCCTGGAAGCTGAGGACCAGGCGCTCGGGACGGCGGGCGGGCCGGTGGCGACCGAGGAGCGGGTGGTGGCCCTGCTGGCCGCCGACCCCGAGATGTCGAGCTCGGTCGTGGCCTCGGTCGACGGGGTCCACCGGAACCTCCGACTGACCCGGGCCGTCATGCCGATCGATGCGGCCGAGGTGTTGACCGAGCTCCATGACTTCGTGTCGGACAGCGCCGGTCTGGCCGTCGACCGCAAGACGAGGACCGACTGGCTGTCAGCGGTCATCCGCCGCTGCCAGACCCTGACCGGCATCCTGTCCGACACGATGAGCCATGACGACGCCTACTCGTTCTTCACCATCGGGCGGCAGCTGGAGCGGGCCGACCTGACATCGCGGGTGCTCGACGTCCAGGCCAACGTGTTGACCCACCGCTGTGGCGACGCCCTGGAGCCCTATCTGGACATCTCGTGGTTCGCCGCCCTCCGCTCGGTCAGCGCCCTCCAGGCCTTCCGGCGCTCCGGGCTGCCGGCCACCCCCGAGGCCAAGGTCAGCTTTCTGCTGCGGGACGTGAAGTGCCCCCGGACCGTCGAGTCGTGTCTGGTGGAGACCGCTCGGTGGTTGTTGGAGATCCCCGGCCACGGCGAGCCCATGGCCCGATGCGCCTCGGCCCAGGGCCTCCTCGAGCAGGCCGATGCGGCGGCCCTGGTGTCGACGGGACTGCACGACTTCACCGACGAGCTGCAGCTGGCCGTCGGTCAGATCCACCAGTCCATCGCCACCAGCTGGTTCGAGCCGGTACGAACCACAACCCGACGCTCGGTTTCGGGCTAGCGGTCCGGGAAGTCGGCCAATCACGGCCACCGTGTCGGTGTCGATCAACCCCTCGAACGCGAACCGAGGCCTGCACCCGACGGCGCCTCACGCCTTTTCTGTCGTGCGACCACCATGTCCTAACCTCGATGGGATGCGTCGATCGAGGTGATGGGCGTAGGACGTTGGCTTCGACGTTGGCAACGACGTTGGCAAGGAGGACCCAGATGCCCGGTTCGACCAAAGTTCGAGAACTCGACGCCGTCGTGATCGGAGCCGGCTTCTCCGGCCTGTTCATGAACCATCGGCTACGGGACACCCTCGGGCTCGATGTCCAGGTGATCGAGGCCGGCAGCGACGTCGGGGGGACGTGGTACTGGAATCGCTACCCCGGCGCTCGTTGCGATTCCGAGGCGTACATGTACTGCTTCGGCTTCGACCGGGACCTGATGCAGCAGTGGGAGTGGAGCGGGAAGTATCCCGAGCAGCCGGAGATCCTCCGTTACCTCGGCCATGTGGCCGATCGCTTCGACCTCCGACGCAACACGTCGTTCAACACCCGGGTGCGCTCGGCCCACTTCCACGAGGAGAGCAACCGCTGGGACGTCGAGACCGATGCCGGCGAGCGCTACCGCAGCCGCTTCGTCATCACCGCCATCGGTTGCCTGTCGACCGGTCAGATCCCCGACTTCCGCGGTCGAGACACCTTCACCGGTGAGGCCTACCACACCGGAGCCTGGCCCCATGAGGGGGTCGACTTCGCCGGCAAGAAGGTCGCCGTGATCGGCACTGGGTCGAGTGGGGTGCAGTCGATCCCGGTGATCGCTCGGCAAGCCGACCACCTGACCGTGTTCCAACGGACCCCGCAGTACATGATTCCGGCCCGGCACGGCAACGTCGACAAGGCGGTGCTCGACGAGATCAAGAAGGAGTACGACACCATCTACGACAAGGCCCGCCACTCCACCGGTGGGTTCCCCTACGACGTCCAGGATCGCTCCGCCTTTGACGTCGAGGACGCCGAGCGGCGACGGATCCTCGAAGAGGGCTGGGAGATGGGTGGCTTCAAGTTCATGTTCAGCACGTTCTCCGATCTGCGGACCAGCTTGACCGCAAGTGAGCTGGCCGGGGAGTTCATCCGGGGCAAGATCCGCGAGACGGTCAACGATCCGGAGCTGGCCCAGAAGCTGTTGCCCCTCGATCATCCCTTCGGCTCGAAGCGGATCCTGATCGACACCGACTACTTCGAGACCTACAACCGCGACAACGTCGAGCTGGTCGACATCAACGCCGAGCCGATCGTCGAGATCACCGAAACCGGGATCACGGCCGGCGACACCCATCACGACGTCGACGTCATCGTCTACGCCACCGGGTTCGATGCCATGACCGGATCGTTCAATCGCATCGACATCCGCGGCCTCGACGGCCAGCGGTTGAAGGACAAATGGGCGGCGGGGCCCCGGACCTATCTGGGGTTGACCTCGGCCGGGTTCCCCAACCTGTTCATGATCACCGGGCCCGGCTCGCCGTCGGTGCTGTCGAACATGCCGATCTCGATCGAACAGCACGTCGAGATGATCTCCGGCATCGTCTCCCATCTCGACCGCAACGAGCTGGAGTTGATCGAGGCCGAGGTTCGAGCTGAGGATGCCTGGGTCGAGCACGTGAACGAGGTGGCGGAGCCGACCATGTTCATGCACGCCAACTCGTGGTATCTCGGGGCCAACATCCCGGGGAAGCCGAGGGTGTTCATGCCCTATGCCGGTGGCGTCGGCGCCTACCGCCAGCACTGCGACAAGGTCGTGGCCAACGGCTACGAGGGCTTCACCCTGAGCCCGGGTTCGGTGAAGGCCTAGCTGGGCCTCGCTGCGGCTGATGCGGGGTTTGGCCGGACCTTGACCGCAATAGCTTGACCGCAATAGCTATTGACATCATGACCGCTCCGTCGTACGGTGACGGTACGCCCGCACAGATGGGGCCATGGGGTCGGCCGGCGACGAGCAAATGACGCCCGCGAATACCGTCGGCCACCATCGTAGGCAGTACCCGGCCAGCGGATGTTGCGGCCGGACCGGACAGAAACAGCGAGGACTCGCTTTGGAGAAGTCAATCACCACCAGCCGCACCGTCGAGCGTCCCATGGAGACGGTCGCCGACCTCCTGGAAGAGGATCCCGTCAAGTTGTTGACAGCGGCAACCGATGCGGCAACCACCGCGGCGAACGAGGTTGTCGTTCATCTTGAAGGCGATTGGCGCTGGTTCGATGTCAACGAGTCGGTCGAAGCCGAGATCGGCACCATCGAACGATCCGGATCGATGGCACGACTGCCCTTGTCCTGGAAGGCCGACAAGCACAAGCGACTGCTACCCAGCCTCGACGGGCACCTCAGCCTCTACAGTCTGTCCAAGCAACACACCGAGATCAGTTACACGGCCACCTATGCCCCACCGTTGGGCCTGTTCGGCGGTGTCGAGGACTTTCTCCTCGGTCGACGGATTCTCGAGTCCGTCCTGGGCCGGCTGCTCGATGACCTCGTCCACTACATCCACGACCAACTACCCCAAGGCTGACCATTGCCGAAGAGACGGGGAATGTCCTGCTGCCCGGCTTCGGTCATCTCTCGGTCACGATGTCAGTCCTCCCGCCTGTGGCGATCGAGCATCGTCTGCTTGCTGTGCAGCGCAGTTCGCGGCCAAACGTCGGAGGCCTTCGGCAAGCCCGACGCTCGGTTCCCATCGTAGAAGCTTGCGTGTCGTGGCCTGGTCGAACCAGTGGGCCGTGCCGAGTTGTTCCGCCAGAAAGCGGGTCATGGGTGGGTCGCTCTGAAGCCGCAGCCCGTTCCAGACGAGCTCGGCGGCAGCGCCCAGGGCCTTGGTGACCGCAAGTGGGAGGTGCCGGGTTGGTGGCTCAACCCCCGCCGCAGAACAAATGCTGCGAAGGAGCTCTGCCACCGGCCTCGGTTCCCCATTCGAGACGACGAGGGCTCGGCCGTGTGCTCGTTCTGCGTTATCGATCGCAGCCACGACTGCGTCGGCAGCATCGTCGACATATGTCGTGTCGACGAGAGCCGCCCCACTGCCGACCAGGCGCAGGCGTCCGGCCAGCGCCCGTTGCACGATCCGCTCGACGAGCTGGGTGTCATCAGGGCCCCACACGAGGTGAGGACGGATGGAGACGACGGCCAGACCGGGCCGATCCGCCTGCAACATCAGGATCTCGGCGCTCGCCTTGCTTCTGGCATATCGGCTACGAGCCCTGGATGGTTCGGCCGGAGCCGCTGCGGCACCGACCTGGGGGGCGCCGACGTAGGCGACCGAGGGTGATGAGATGTGCACCAGCCTCGTCACTCCCCCATGTCGGGCAGCAGCGATCACATTGGTGGAGCCGCCAACGTTCACCGCTTCGAAGTCACGCTGCGACCCGACGGGAGAAACCCGGGCCGCGAGGTGCACAATGGCGTCGATACCGGCCGCAGCCGCAGTAACGGCTGCCTGGTCGGTGATGTCGCCGAGGATCTCACGACAGTCGAGTCCCGAAGGTCGACGTTGGAATACCGTGACGTCGTCGCCCCGCGCCAGCAGTGTCCGAGCAACCGCCTTGCCGAACATGCCACTGGCCCCGGTCACCAGGACGTTCACAGCCGTCGCACCCTGCCACCGGCCAGCACCGATTCGGCCCATGCGGCGATTCTCAGGCGTTCGATCTTGGAGTTGTGGCGGCGGTCGACGGGGAGCTTTCCCGTGGTCAGAACCGCTGCAACATCGGTCGGGATGACCGCCCGCACAGCCTCGGCCAGCTGCTCGTCGGCAACGACGTCTGTGGTTGGCTCGGTTGTCGCCACAACGAGCACCAGCTGCTGGGTGCCTGCGGGGCCAACGCCGACAGCGGCCGCCTGTTTCACCCCGGCGGCACGCTCGGCTCGGTGCTCGATCCCCACGGGGGTCAAGGGCCCATCGGAGCTGAGAACGAGATGCGACATGCGCCCCTCGATCCAAAGCCGACCCGCTTCGTCGAGGTGCCCAACGTCACCGGTGCGATGCCAACCCGCTCGTCGTGCACTGTTCTGGGTGGCCCAGAGGGCGTCATAACCGTCGCTGGCATGCGCCGCCCGGACACAGATCTCGCCGGTCACGCCCGCCTGTTCGGCAAAGTCCCACGTGGACCGACCGGACCCGTCGATGGCGCTCACCGCGAGCTCCACCCCCTCGATCGCCGGCCCGACACAGACGCCGTTCCCCGGCCCGGCCGCATTGATTTCGTCGAGCGTGACGTTGGTCACCGGCATCACCTCGGTCATCCCATACGGGGTGTGGATCTCGGCGCCGACGAAGTGCCGCCCGACCGAGCGAAGCATGTCCGGTGACACCGGGGCCCCTGCACATGCGACCGCTCGCAACTGCGCCAATGCGGCTTCCTGGCGGGGATCCAGCCCCTCGGTGGTGGCAACGATGTTGGAAAGGGCGGCCGGCGAGGCGAAGGCGATGGTCGCCCCAATCGAGTCCGCCGCGTTGGCGAAGCCGTGAGCGTCGAGTGTGCCCGGCGACGAGACGTCCATTGCCGGCACGACCGAAGTGACACCCAACGCCGGCCCGAAGATGGCGAACGGGGCGAATGCGGCGACCAGCCGATCGCCCTGACCGATGCGGTACGTGGCGACGAGCGCATCACGCTGCGCCTCCAGTTGCCGGTGGCGATAGATGACACCCTTGGATGGTCCGGTCGAGCCCGAGGTGAACACCACTGCCGCGAGATCGTCGGGGCCGGTTGCCCA
Organism: uncultured Acidimicrobiaceae bacterium; assembly: GCA_947259095.1. Lineage (GTDB taxonomy): Bacteria > Actinomycetota > Acidimicrobiia > Acidimicrobiales > SZUA-35 > JAHELU01. The sequence goes on from CAMYLA010000002.1 coordinate 92,593, forward strand.
TCGAGGCTCATGTGCCGGGCCGACCTCGATGGGCTCGGCCAGACTTGCCTGTACACGCAGTGGGCGGGCCGCGGTCCGCGGCAACGTCGTCAGCGACAACGCCTTACCAGACAGGTTGAGGCCTCGCGCCAAGGTCAGCCCCCGCCAATCGGACACGATGTAGTCCGGTCGTGCGCCACGAAGGGCTCGAGCGATGCCGCGTACGCCGAGCGCGGCATCGGCGGCGACGACCACAGCGCCCACCCGCCAGCAGGCGTACACCAGCTCGACGAGATCGATACCTGGTGGAATCAACGGCGCGACCCGGTTGCCGGGTTCCACACCGGCGGCGGCGAGTCGGCCGGCGACAACGTCGACGCGGCGTGCGAGCTCGACAAAGCTCACACTCCTGGCTATCCGGGCGGACCCGTCGGGGTCCATCTCGGCAACTGCGACGGCGTCGTCGTCGCTTCGACGCTCGAGAGCCGACCACAACCTGCTCGCATCGTCGCCGCCGCGGCCACGGTGTGCGGAGGGCGATGTGGCTGGGGACGAGGTGGCTGGGGGCGGGGTGGCTGGGGGCGATGTCGCTGTCGGCAAGGCGATGGTGTCCAGCCAGGAGAGAATCACGCCCGCAGCCTGGATGTCCTCCATCACAAGGTGGCCGGCCTCGGGGTACCGGTGTACCGACGCATGGGGCAGCCGTTGGCGCAGGTCGGCCAGGAAAGCTGTTGAGAAGACGGGATCCTTGGCACCCCAGAGCAGCAGCGACGGAATCTCTGCGAAACGGTTCATCCGGCTCGCGATCTCGTCGAGGGTGGCGTGGGTTTGGTGCTCGGGGGTGAACGGTATGTCGTCGACGAAGTGGCCGATGCCGACCCGGCTGGCGGGGTTCGGGTACGGCGCAGTGAAGGCTTGACGAACGGCCATGGGCAGGGAAGGACGGGCCAACCCGAGAGCCCCTCTCAGGAACGCAGGGGTGGCGACACAACTGGCGCGCAACGTGGCCCGGGTCCGGACCGCCTGGATCAGAGGCGGTATGCCCACGTCCTCGGGTCGGGCGACACCGGTGTTCAGGAGAACGAGCCCCGCGATCTTATCCTGGTGGGCGAGCGCCCAGCCGAGCGAGATGGGCCCTCCCCAGTCGTGGGCGACGGTGACGACCGGGCCCTCGATGTGCAACGCGGACGTGACCGCCCCGAGGTCGGCGATGTGACCCGCGAGCCGCCGGTTGTCCCCGGTCCGCTCGGAGAATCCCATGTTGAGCGCATCCGCTGCGACGACGCGCCAGCGACTCGACGCAGAGGCGAGCTCACGCCAGGCGTAGGACCACGTCGGGTTCCCGTGAACACACAACAGTGTGCCGACCGGATCGACGACGCCGTTGTCGAGCACATGCCAGGTGCGGGTCCGGCCCCCCGCATCGTTGGTCGAAACCAATCTCGACCAGCTGGAGTCCCATCCATCGAGGCCTGGAGGGGGCGTCGTGGCTCGCTGTGGATTGGAGGTCATCGTTAGCGACCTATGCTAAAGGGTCCCGTCACTTGGACACGATCGCAAGCCGCTGTTTCCGCAACGGAAGGGTACCTTTCCATGTCCGCGCCCCAGTCCCGGTATTCAGAGGTTGCCATCACCGGCCTCGCCCATGTCGATGCCGACGTCACCGTCACGTCACAGTCGATCGAAGATCAGCTGTCAGCCACGTTCGCCCGGTTCGAGATGCCGGGCGACCTGCTCCAGAGTCTGACCGGCATCGACGAACGCCGCTTCTGGAGCCAAGGCATGGTGCCAAGCGATGCCGCGGTACTCGCCGCCGAAAAGCTGATCGCCGAGGGTGACGTCGATCCTGATGCGATCGGCCTGCTCATCAACACGTCCGTCTGCCGCGACCATCTCGAACCGTCGACGGCAAGCATCGTGCAGGGCAAGCTCGGCCTCGGGCGCAACTGTATGAACTTCGATGTCGGCAGCGCCTGCCTGGGTTTCCTCAACGGGGCGAATATCGCATCGGCGATGATCGAAAGAGGCGACATCGAGCATGCGCTCATCGTCGACGGCGAGGACTGTCGCCAGATCGTCGAGGCCACCGTTGCCCGGCTGCAACGCACCGACATCGACGAAGGCACGTTCCGAGAACAGTTCGCCTGCCTCACGCTCGGATCGGCGGGGGTTGCGATGTTGCTCTCGAGAGCCGGTTCGACCACCACCGGCCCGCGCTACCTTGGCGGACTCAGCGTGTCGGCTGCAGAGCATCACGCCTTGAGCATTGGGGATCCGGAAGAAGGACGGACCGACGCTCACGCCCTGTTGATGGCCGGTCTTGACCTTGCCGAGGACGGCTGGCAGGAAGCACAAACCGAGTTCGACTGGGCGACCGATTCGGTGGCGATGGTCGCCGCCCATCAGGTGAGCCGGGTCCACACCGACATGCTCATCGACCGACTCGGTTTCGACAACGACAGAGTTCCCCGCACCTATCCCGTGTATGGAAACACCGGCCCCGCATCGGTGCCGACGGTCCTCTCCAAAGAGGCCGATGCCGGTCGGATCAAATCCGGGGATCGAGTGATCCTGACCGGGATGGGGAGCGGACTCAACGCCTCAGCCGTCGAGGTCATCTGGTAGTCACGCTGCCACCGACGACGGCGACGGCGGTGGGGCCTGCACGGTGGACGGGTGGTCTATGACCGGCGTTCACCACGGCGACGCCAGTGGCACCATCGTGGCACGGCCTCAGGCCGCCAATTCGACGTGAGCACCACCGGAGCGCCGACTGGGTGGTGAAGCAGTCGACACACAGCCGACCCGCCCTATATCGATGCCGGTGGTGCCTGGGCCCGGCCTGTCCAAGGCCCACGTCTTACGAGCTCTTCCCGTGAGATAGGTTGTCAGCGAAAGGAGAAGACGCATGGACGAGGAGTTTGCAGCCGCGGCCATGAGCATCTATGCCGGCGACCTCGACGGCCTGGCCGATTTGCTCGCCGCTGATCCAGGGCTTGCCACTCGTGAATCTTCGGTTAGTCATCCGACCCTGCTCCAGCTCGTGGCTTGCGAGGAACCAAGGATCGCAGACCCTGTTGGTGCCGCGCGGCTGCTGATCGAGGCAGGCGCCCCGACCTCCTACCCGCTGATCTCGGCAGCTGGCTGCAATGCTCGGTCGGTGTTGGAGTACCTGCTTGGCGCGGGAGTACCAGTTGATGGCGAAGAACCGTGGACCCCTCTCGACGAGGCCTTGTACTGGAGCAACCGCGAGATCATCTCATTGCTGGTCGACCGAGGAGCCAAGGTCCGCTCGCTGCGAGCAGCCGCAGGATTGGGCAATGTCGACGCGGTCAGGCAATTCTTCGACAGCGGAGCGCTCTCGGGCAACGCAGGTCCGATCCTGTCACCATTCCCCAGCAGCATCCCCGAGGCAGCTGCAAACCTTCCCGATGCCATCATCGACAATGCATTCGTAATGGCGGTCAACAACGGACAGCTCCGGGCCGCCGAGTATCTTCTCCAGCATGACGCCCGGGTGAATGCAATCCCACCCGGCTACCACTGGAACGGCACAGCGCTTCATGCCGCTGTCTGGAGAGGCAACCGGGAGTTGGTCGAGTGGCTGCTCTCGGTGGGCGCCGATCCAAACATCCGTGATGGTCTGGCGAACAGTGACGCCATTGGATGGGCCAACCACCACGACCACCCAGAACTGGTGGGGCTTCTCGCCCGATGACGATCATCCCCGACCCGCATAGGAGCGCACAGCGGTACGGCTGCCGCCCTCGGTCTCATCTTCGACCAGATGCTGACCGAGTCGTCGGAGGTGAGCAGAGCCGCGAGCGCAGACTGCTCAGTCAGTTGGTTCCCGCTGCCCTGGCCATAGCCGATGATGATCGAGGGCCTGGACGAGGCGGTCGTAGCCGATGCGCTCCTGTTCGAGGCGAACGTTGTGACCATGGCGGTCGCAGCGAAGATCATCGTAGAGCTGCGCCTCCTGGGTGGTGAGGCGGGGAAGATCCCGAATTTCGGGCTTGGACTCGCAGCCCCAGAATTGACGGTGGTCGAGCAGGGTCCGGCCGTCCATCAGGAATGACTCCACATGACTGAATCGGCGGCGAACCTCGTCGAGGATGGCAAAGCCGTGGGTGTCGATATCGCCCCAGTACAGAACCCGCCGCCGCTCCAACCAGGCGGCGGACGCAAAGCGCTCTGTGCCGAATCCACCGCCCCACAGCACCATCGCATCGGCACATTCCGGGAAGGCCAGGAAGTTGATCTCGTTCTCGACGACGTAGACACGGCTGACGGCCGGGTCAAGGATGGCGAACGTTTCGCTGTCCAACGAGACGTCCTGTGTCGGCGGTAGTCCGCCGGCGGCGAGGACGGATCGCCCTGGATCGAGCACCCGGAAACGGACCAGGTTCGGCTTCGTTCGGAAACCAAGTCGCCGTTCGAATCCTCTCGCTCCGGTTGCCCCGGGTTCTATGACTGCGGCGGGCAGCCCGTGATCTATGAGCTCGGACAGCACCGCCCGATGGGTCTCGACGAACTTCGTGTCGATGCCCGGCAGGTCGACCTGTCGAAGGTAGATCCCCGGGCCGACGTTGGCTTCGATCCAGTCGATGAAGTCGAGCAGCTTCTCCCACACGGTGGCGTGATCAAGTGCAACCAACGGTCGCTTGCCGACCCAGGTCAACAATGGCGGACGGCGTCGTCGGGTCTCGGCCAGCACCTCTTCGAACAGCGCTGCCTCTCGCCGGCGACCGACAACGGTCAAAGCGTCATCCAACGAGTCGAGCCAGGCTTCGGCCGGTACATCGTTGGCGCCGAGCACACGATGGTTGACCCGGCGACGGACGATGCGAATCCGATCGGCCGCGTTCAACCCCGCTATCCAGGTTCGGACATCCTCGAACCGCTCGACCAGATCAGCGGAGGCCGGCCGCTTGAGACGAAGGCGATAGGGGAACACCAGCCGGCTGTCGGCATCGCCCACTTCGGTTCCACTCATCAGCGATCTCAGCAGCAGGCCGCGGTCCCACAACCGTTGGACCTGGACCTGCAAATCGGTCTGGTCGGTCCAGGCCGACACCTGCGGGCGACGAGGTCGCCGGGGCCGCGAAGACGAAGGGCTCAACCGGCTCGTCTGGCCTTCTCGGCCCGGTATTCGGCGATGGTGAGCGTACGCAGCTTTGATGAACGACCGTCGCTGTTGTCGACGAAGCCAACGCTCGACACGAACGGTTCGATGATATGGATCTTCTGCAGAGGTGTGACTATCAACAACTGTAGGTTCAAGCGCTCGAACAGCTGCAGGCCGTACTGGGCGGATTCATCCGAGCCACGGCCGAAGGCCTCGTCGATGGCCACGAAACGGAAGGATCGCGATCGGGCTTCGCCCCACTCGAGCCCGAACTGATAGGCCAGACTTGCGGCCAGGATGGTGTAGGCCAGCTTCTCCTTCTGCCCGCCGGACTTGCCGCTCGAATCGGTGTACAGCTCGTGCTCGCTGTCGTCCTCCTGCCACCGCTCGCTGGCGGCGAACAAGAACCAGTTACGAACGTCTGTGACTTTGGCCGTCCATCGCCGGTCCGCTTCGGTAAGTCCGGTACGACCTTTGAGCCGCTCGATGATGGCCTTCACCTGCTCGAATTTGGTGTCGGAATACAGCTCGTCCGCCGATTCGTTCAGGGAACCCTCGGTGCAAGCCCTGAGCTCTCGGCGGAATTCCCGGACCTCGGAATCGGTCGTCGGGTCGGCCACCAGGGCGATGTAACGGCCGGGGTTGTAGTCGATCTGGGTCAGCGAATTGTTGATCACCCCGATCCGCTCGCTGATGATCGCCGCCTCGCGGCTGAGCTGGGACTGGAAACCTGCGACCTCGCGAATGGTGTTGGTGTTCAACAGTTCCTTGAACTGCTCCTCGAACCGCGGCAGTCCGTCGTCGGTCAGCTCGACCAACATGGATCGAAACTCCTCACCCGCTTCGACAGATGCATCGACCTCCGCCGTTTCCGCCGGGTAGTCGGCCCGGTATGCATTCATCGCGGTCACGATCCTGTCCTGCAACCGACCGAGCCGTTTGTCGATGGCGTCGATCTCGTTCTGCAGGCGGGTTCGCACCGTGGATTCGATGGAGCCGACCGATCGGAGTTGGAGTGGGCGACCGTCGAGCTCGGCCTTGAGGTGAACTGCGACCGCCTCATATCGTCGACGGTGGACCTCGGTTTCCGGTAGGTCGAGGGCAGCCTGGGCTTCGGCTCGATGCTCCTCATCGGCCGCCACCCGGCTGCGGATATCGGCTGCGTCGCCGACCAGCCGTTGCCACCGCTCGTCGGCATCGGTCCGTCGATGCTCGGTGGCCGACAGCTCCTCCTGGAGCCGGCGCAGAACATCGGACGAGGCTTCCAGCTCGGCCACCTGCCGCTGCAGGTCGTCGATGGTGGTGGCCAGTGATCGCCAATCGATGTCGTCATAGGTTTGGTAGGTGCCAAGGGCTGCCACTGCGTCACGTTTGGCTCGAAGCTCGCCTTCGGCGGTATCGATGTCGGTCAGCCGGGCGCCGAGCCGACCGAGTTCGGCCTCCAGCGTTGTCCGCTCAGCATCGAGGGCGGCGATCTTCTCGTCGTTGGTCCAGCCGAGCACAAAGCGTCGCCGGTCACCGATGTGGTGACGATCGTCCTTCTCGTGGCGCCCACCCCCGCCTTTGATCTGCCCGGTTGCGGTGATGGCCCGACGCTCTTTGCGGAACCGGGCCTGGTCGTCGCAGCACACGTAGTCGAATCTGCGGATCAGTTCGCGTTCGATCCATTCATAGAACCCGGAGTCGTGTTTGATCTCCAGCTTGCGGACCAGCGAATCTGGATCGGAGGCCGCGGTTTGGCTCTGCTGGTTGGTGTCGGGCTTGACCCGGAAGTAGACCAGACGACCCCGGAGGTTTGTCTCATCCACCCAGGCCGCCACCCGGCTGTAGTGGTCGTCGGCGACCAGCAACGACAGCCCGAAATTGTGGAGCACACGCTCTGCGGCCGGCTCCCAATTCGAGGCCGATTGCCTGACCTGCACGTGCTCGCCGACGAACGGCAGATCTTCGGCCGACAGTGAAAGTGCATCGCACAGCACCTGACGCAAGCGGATCTGCGCGGCGGGAATGTTGCTCCGCCGCTGACGGAGATCGTCGATCTCGGCTTGCAGCTCGTCGTGATTGGTCCGCCCGTTGGCAAACTCGCCACCAACGACCGCTTTGTCGGTGGACAAGTCGGCGCTCTGCTGATCCAACGAGCCCCGTAGCTCGTCGAGGGAGCGCGCGGTCTGGATGAACTGGTCTCGATCCTCGGGGTGGGAGCGTGAGAGCTGATCCAGTCGGTGGCCATATTCCTCGGCTCGCTCCCGTCGTCGAGCGCGTTCGGTGGTCTTGGTGGCGATGTCGTTGCGGAGCTGTTCGAGCCGGCCGCCACCGCTGGCGGCGATGCTCCCCTTCAGGCGCTCCACGTCGGACTGCAACTCCCGTCGGGCCGCATCGGCGTCGGCGACCGCCGCCTGCTTCTTGGTCAGGTCGGCGGTCAGGGAGGCGAGGCGGGTGCCGAGCAGTCGAACCCGCTCGGCCTGCATGTAGGACTCCAGTGCATCCCGATCGGCTCGTAGATCATCGGCCTGCTGCCCCTGAGTCTGGTAGCGGTCGACGTCGGCCAGGATCGGGGTGAGCAGTTCGATCTGCCGTTTCGCGGTCAGGACCGCGTCGTGAGCCCGATCGAGATCCTCGAAATGGTCTATCAGCGATGTGATCCGGGCCTCGACGTCGAACGGTTGGAGCATGTGGCTGCGGACGAAGTCGGTGAGGTTGCCGACCGACTTCATCGACACCGTCTGGTGGAACAGGTCAAGGGCCTGGTCGTTGTCGATCCCGAATCGGCGGCGAAACCAGGCACCGTACTCGGGGTAGGTGTTCGATGTCTGGGCCCCTCGATTCCGCAGGCGCCGGCTCAGCGTCGGCATGCTGCCGTCGAAGTTCACAAAGTCCTCGGCGATGCTCAGATCAGCGTCGATGGCCACGTAGAGGCGGGCCGGAGGACCCTCCAGAGAGCGAAACCAGAACACCTGAGCCAACGTGACCGTTTGGCCATAGCCCTCGTTGTGGAACACCCCGAGAATGGCCGAGTATGAGGTCTTGTCTCGAAGCGCCACCGGTTTCGACGAGCCCGAGTGGTCGCTGCGCTCCGACTTGTAATAGCCGAGCATGTACGTTTCGAGGGAGCGTTCTCGGGTCTCTGCCCCGGCCGCCTTGTTGTAGGCCACGCGGTGGGACGGCACGAGCAGCGTGGTGACGGCGTCGACCAAGGTGGACTTCCCCGAGCCGATTTCGCCGGTGAGCAAACCGTTGCGGCCATTGATCGGCACAACCCACGGCCGCTTGTCGAACGTGCCCCAGTTGTAGACCTCGAGCCGCTGAAGGCGAAACCCGGCCCGCGAGTCATCGGCCACGAATTCCAGCTCTCCCACAACCGCCTCAGCCATGGTGATGACCTCCGTCCCCCTGCCGACCATCTTCGCCACCGTCGCGTAGCCGGGCGGCGTATTCGGCGAGGCGCTCATTGAACTCCGAGAGCCATTGCCCATCAACGTAGGCCTTCAAGATTCGTTGCACCTCATATCGGGGCGACTGACCGCCGGTGCTGGCCCGCTTGTCGAGTCGCCGCAGAAATCCGAGTTCAATCACTCGGTTCAGATGGCGTTCGACGTTGTCGACGATCTTGGTTTCGTTTGTGGTCTCCGGGGTGAAAAGGCGGACGAGCTCAACGATCTCCTCCTGGGTCAGGATGAGGCGGGTTTCGCCGCCGCCGGAGCTGTCGAATTCGGCGAGCCGTTTCCGAAGCAGCGCCAAGAGCAGGCTGACCGGGAAGCTGAGCGATCGGCGAGCCATCAACCGGGGCACCGGTGAGACCTCACCTTCGGGGACCTCAACGGACCGGAGGTAGGCGTACCCCTCGGCCTCGTCGATGACCAGCACCAAGCCGAGCACGGCCATGTGGTCGCGGACCTGGGGCTGCAACTTGTCGAGCAAGGCCCAGACGTCAGGTTTGCGGTTGCGATGGATCGGGCCTTTCAGCAGCGACACCGCAACCAGCGGCAAGCCGTCCTTGACCTGATGTGTGTTGATTGGGTCGGCCTCGGGGCCAGCGGTCGAGTGAGTCATCTCGGTCATCGGGCACCGACGAAGATCACTCGGGGAATTCGGGCTTGTCGAACGAACGTCGACCCGACGGGGTTGTCCACGTCCCACAAGATGATTTCCTCTTGTTCGTCATCGATGACCGCGTCGAAGGTTGAGTGGGCCAACTCGAGGTAGGCCACGATTTCGGCAAGCCCTTGCTCAACCGGTTCGAGCCGGCAAAGCTCACCGAGGCTGACCTGACCCCGGCGCCGCAACAGGCGACGGACCTTGGCGGTCAGGGCCGCTTTGTCGATGACGAACTGAGTGAAAAGGGCGTCGGGATCAACATCGAGGCCATCAGCGTCATCGAAGGTCACGTCGGCCAACCGTATGGCACCCTCCGGTCCGGCCAGCGGCCGTTCCATCGGCAGGTTGATGTCGGCGGTGGGGAGTTCGATCTCGATCACCTCGCCCGATGGCGGTTCATCGCGGACCGCCAAGGCGGTCGCTTCGATATTGTGCAGGATTTCCATGATGCGTCGATTCTCGAGCCAGGCCTGGTCATCGAGGAACCGGCGGAGTTGCTTGGACAGCTGGGCCACGGTCCGCTGGGCGTGCTCGCCGGCTTCGAGCCAATCGTAATGGAGACGCCTGGTTCGAGGATCGGGGTTGAGGGTGGCGACGGCCTCGAGGGCGAGGACGTTGTCGAGCAGTTCGGTCAGTTCGTCCTGACGAGTGGTCGACATGAGGTAGTCCCAGAAGGCGCTGAAGTTCCGGCCCTGCTCGGAGCCGCTTATGGCATCTCGCTCGCCGATGATCTCGGCCAGCAACGTCCCCTTCGAATCGGTCCAGGACGCAATCTGCTCTCGAACACTTCGATCGAGAACCCGGAAGTTCTGCTCGACTTCCCGGAAGTCGCTGAGCAGTTCCCGAGCGGTCTGGGTGAACTGTTGGAAGCGGTCGCGCAGGGCCGTGTCGTCGAGTATCGGGACGTGCCCGGCGTCGATCTGGGCGATCTCGGCGTCGATCTCGGCCCGGCGGCGCTCCAGCTGACCGATGCGAACCGAGGGGTCGGCCTGGCTGCCTTCGGCCATCTGACGCAGCAGTTCGAACAGGGTCAACAGCCGAGACTCGGTGCCGACGAACGAGCGGATGGTGAGGTTGGACAGCCAGCCGATCGTCTTCTCCGTGGCCGGGGTCAGATCGAAATGGGGCTGATCCGAACCGTCGATGTAGTACTTGCGGAGCCAACCCTGGTCGGCATCGGACCAGTCATTCAGGTAGGCGGCGGCCGACTTCGGATACCGGTCGGCACCGAGTTGTTCTCGGAGCGAGTAGAGCAGATCCTCGAGTGCCTCGACCAGTTCCGGTTGGGCGATCTCCCGCCGGTTGGACTCCACGAACGCTCGATTGAGAAAGGCGATGGTCAGCGGGGCGTGAGTGGACGCCAGCAGACGCCATGCCGGGTGCTTCTCGCGCAACGTCACGAGCGTGTCGTAGTCGAGGGCCTTGGCCGGGGACGCCTCTACCACTTGGCCGCTCTCAGATAGTCATTGAGGGTGTGGGCGTCGAAGGCCTTCGGATTGAAACCCGGTGGTAACCACTCGGCCAGGTCCTGGTAACCCCACGGACCGCCGCAGTCCTCGGGCGGACAGGCACGCGCTCCGTCGAGGCAACCGAACTCGGGGAGCTCCGATCGATCGCCCGACTGCTGTAGTCCCTCGACAACAAGGCGATGTTCCCAGCCATCGCCGAAGTCGTAGAGGTAGATGAAGTCGGAACCCGGGGTCACCACGTCGCACAGCCGCAACGTCAACTCGTCGTGGTCGGCTTCGAAACCGAAACCGTCGCCGGTCGGGCCTATGGATTCCCCGCCGAACTCAAAGCTGTGGAGATGGCAGTCGTACCAGCCGAACCCGAGCTGCAGCAACTGGTGGAGCAAGGCGAACGTGGCGTCGACCGGGAGGCGGAACCGGCGCCAGATCTGTGGGGTGATGTCGTTCAGCGACGCCCGGATCACGAAGTAGTCGCCGTCGAGGGAGGCCGGATCAACCGGACCGATCTTCTGGGCATCTCTCACGACGCGGAGGTGAGGTCCTCCGACTTCAGCGGCTGGGAAATGGCTGCCAATGACCTCGCCATCAGTGAATCCGATTTCGGCGAATTGGTGGCTCAAGATTGCGAACGGATCGAAAGCCGCCGCCGAGTGCCTGAACCGATCCCGTGCACGGTAGCGGTCAAGATCCAGCAGCCTTCGTAGCTCCCTGGCCTTGTTGGCGATGGTGGTGGCGGCACCGGACAGGCGGTCGGTGATGTCCGAGGCCGGCATTGCCAGCGAATTCCAGCCTCCGGGGATGTCGTTCAGCTGAGCCACGCCGTAGACCATGGCGGACGCCCAAATATCGGTCTTTCCTCTGGCCAGTGGTCGGCGGGGATGCCGTGCAGCATCGGACACCAGTCGGCGAACCAAGGTGACGAACTCGTCATCGAACAATGTCAGCGCCGCCGTCGACGCGGTTGCGGCAATGGCCTCGACCCGGTCGAGCAGCTGCGGGTCTATACCCGATGTATCGAGTGGCTCCGGGTGGTCGACGGCTGGGCCGGCCGTGCTCTCGGTGCCTGTGCCGCCGGCACGCGCTTCCAGCTCGGCGTGAAACATCGGAGTGATCGAGTCGACGGCGCTCAACGTCGCCTCCGTGTCCGACTCGGACCAGCCGTTCTGCTGGTGCGCCCAGCGGACAAGCAGTCGAACGAGGTCTGGCAGCTCGGCCATGTCCTCGGGGGGCAGGATTGCTCGTGCTGTGGCGAACTGGAGGAAGGCCACCGTGACCCGAGGGCTCCATCGCAGCGGATCGCCGCCCATGCGGTCGACGGCGAAGTCCACCATGAGCGGCGCCATCACCCAGGCCGACATGGCGTACTCGGGGGAGTTCTTTTCAACCCAGCGACCGAAACGCTCTACAACCTGCTGGCGTTCGGCTGATGAGACCGGCGGCTCTTCAACCATCGGGTGCGGGTGAGCGTGGAGCAGATACTCGAGGAGCGGTCGGCCGGTGAGCAGCTCGTCGTCGTCGAGGGCCTCCGCGGCCCCGATGGTGTGATCGAACACCCAGAGCGCATGTTCAATGACGCCGAGCGCCTCCTCGACGGGGACGTCGTCGATGGTGACGATGTCATCGGCGGCGGCGGCTTGAGCCACTAGGTCCTCGACGTCGGGAACGACTGTTGCGGCGATGGCCATCGACCCTTCAACCGCATCGACGGTGATCATGTAGCCGGGTACCTCGCCGGTGGTCACGCCGGGATAGACCAACGACAACAGGTACTCGGTGAGGTCCCCGAAGCGATAACCGAGCTTGGTGGCCGCAGTGATCCGAGCGGTCCCGAGCAACTCGAGCTCCGCCGAGTGACCAGGCAGTTCTGACATCAGCTCCGCCGTCCATGGAGCGAGGTGGCGGCCGTACACGCTCAAGGCATAGGCGGCATTGACATATCCCGGCCGGCCGGACCGGGCGCCCTGCTGGATCATCTCGCAGGCGAGCTCGGCCGTGGTCTCATTGGAGAGGATCAAGCCAAGCGCCGTGGTTGTGGCGCTGGCGGTGGCATCGAGATCGATCGGTATGGCATCATCCACGATCTGCAGCAGACCGACCAGTTCATCGAATGCCTGCTGGATATCCGACGGCAGCTCGTCAGGGTGGCGTGCTGCAGGTGCCGACCTCGTCAGTCCCTGGTCACCGGGAAAAAGACTGCCCTGCACACCAGCACTCATCGGCCGCTGCCGACCGTCGGTGGATCGTCCCATGCCGCTATCATCCCCTGCCCGACCAAGGCTCCTGGCCATGTCCCACGATAGCCAGGCCTCTCACCGTCTCACGATAGCCAGGCCTCTCACCGTCTCACGATAGCCAGGCCTCTCGCCAAGTGAGTGGAGTCATTCGTCCTCGTGACAACTCGGTTGGCGTCCACTGGGCCACGATGTCGCCGGATTGCAGATCCCCGGGCCAGGTGCTCGAGCCAGACGCCGATTATCGGAAGACCTCCTCGGTCGTGAAGTGGACATCGCCGGCGCCGATCATCGAGATCTTTGGCGTCCGTTGTGTGCCGGTCGGCGACACTACGACCAGGCCTCCTCCCAGATCTTTGTGGATGGCAAGGCAATCGAGCTTTGCCGATGCGCTAGTTGAGGGGGTCCCGAGCGCTTCGCAGGTCGTATTGCAGCCAGGCGTTGTCACAGGTCAGCCAGTCCGACCGTTTGTAACCCTCGGCGCAGCCGGTCGACGGGGTCCATGATCCGCTCGACAACGTCCGACCATCGCTTGTATCGATCTCGAACTGGTCAGCGACGATGTGGTCCACCACCACCGCGTTGGGCCAGCCGCCGCTGTTGCTGCGGATACCGACCGAATCGAAATTCAGACTCTGCTCCGGGCCGTACAGGTGCAACTAGTTGTCGAACTCGGTTCCGAGCTCCCAGGTCTCCACGGTTGAGCCGTTGACGGTCAGGCTGATGGATTCGCCACCGAGCCTACCTTTTGCCCTGACCCTGATGACCCGGTACTTGGGGAAGCCGACGTTGATGCCATAGTCGAAACAGGCGTTGTCGCAGGTCAGCCAGTCGGACTGTTTCACTCCCTGGCCGCAGCCGCGTGCCGAATCCCACGAGCCGGAGGACAGTGTGCGCCATCTGCTCGAGTCGTACCTGAGGCCGCCGGCAGTGACGTGGTCGACGACTACCGCGCTAGGCCAGCCGCCGTTGTCGTTGCGAACCCGCAACGACTCAGCGGTCTCGCCGGGAGGCATGCGGTAGTAGAAGGTCTGGAAATCGGTCCCGAGTTGTCGCAGGACAGCCAGTCCGACTCTTTGAACCCGATGGCGCAACCGTTGGCCGAGTCCCAGGAGCCGGACGACAGCGTATCGGGGTCGCTGGAATCGTGACGTCGGCCGTACAGGTCGACCCAATCGACGACTACCGCCTTGGGCCACGAGCCGCTGTCATTGCGCACCCGCATCGACAGGACCTCCACCCCGGCCGGAATCTTGTAGACGAAGCTTTCGAACCACGGGCCGGTCAGCTCCCATTACGCCACCACCGAATCGTTGACCAGCAGGTCAACGTTCTCCGTGCCGAGCCGGCCGCGAGCCCTCACCACGATCTCGGCATCGGCGGCCTGGCCCAACAGGCCGACGTGTTGCTTCTGGACGAACCGCTGACCGGTCTCGACGTCTCGGCGCCTGGTCGTCACCGGCTACGCCGCCGACCGGACGGAAACTGAGCTGGTCGAACTGGATGACGCCCAGCTCGACCAACTGGAGGCGCTGAGAATGGCGGCCCGCGGCACCGGGCCGTCCCGGGGTCGGATCGGAGCCGCCGGTCGAGCGCTCGAGCCGGTGCTGTTTCCCGAGCGTCTCGATGGGATCCTGGACGGGAGCAGCAGGCTGTCGGTTGCGCTCCACGGCAAGCTGCACGGCCTCCCCTGCTCGGCCATGACGTATCGGGGCCGGTTGGTGATCGACCGCTTCGCCGTGGCACTGCTCCCCACCCTGGCCTCGACTCCCAAGGTGCCGGCCGCGGCTTGCCGGCCGGAGGTGGTTGCGCTCGGGGTCGAGCACTATGACGTGCCAACCGACCCAGGTCTGCATCGACTCGGCCGGGCGATCCCCGAGAGCGAGGCGCTCGTCGCGCAGTATCAGGACGAGGCGCTGGCCTGGGCCGACACCAGCATGTCGGTCTTCGCCGACCGGCACCGCCAACTCGTCCCGGTACGGGCCCGACGGGCCGACCTGCTCCGGCAGGTGGGTGACGAGCAAGCGGTCGTCGACATGTACCGGGAGAGCTTCGAGGCCACCCCGACACCGGAGACCTTCCGCCTGTTCGTCGAGGCGGCTCCCCGCCCCACGGAGGCGCGGCGAAAGGCCATCGATCACGTCCTGAGCCTCCTCCCGATGATCGACGACGAGGATGGTGAGCCCGCCGAGCCAACGATCGGCAGACCGATAACCAGCCGCGCCGCGACTGGTGCCGTCGCCGTACTGCTGGCGGCCGGCGACGACCACCAAGCCTGGTCAGTGGCCCTGGTCCACGGTGCAACCGACAGCGAGTGGCGGCGAATGGCCGAACAACGGCAGATCTCCGACCCCGAGTCGGCCATCTCGGTGATGGCCCTCGAAACCGAGCGGGCCATTGAGCGGAAGGACCGATCGGGCTATCGAACGGCGGTCCAGCTGCTGGAGCGGATCGAGCGACTGGCCACCAAGGCGAACAAGCCGGAGCTCCACCGTGATCTGGTCGATGAGATCACCATCCGCCACCACCGCAAATCGAGCCTCATGGCACTGCTTCGCGCCGGCAACTGAACTCCTGGACCAGGGCCGAGCGACCGTGGGCTCGGCGGCTCAGCGCATGGTGTGGCTCCTCGTCGCCCTCAGGGGGTCCGGCCGGTGAGGGCGACGAGTTCGGTGTCTGCGTCGAACTGAAATCGGTGAGCGGTGACGACTGCGCTGCCTTCGTCGATGTGCTCGTCGACGAAGGTCTCGTAGTTCACGATCCGGGTCGAGTCGGTGATGATGTAGACGTGGGGATCGGCCAACACGATGTCCATGACGGAGCCGTCGCCCAGCGATGCGACCCGCTGCTCGTACTGGGGTGAGGCGACGAACCAACTTCCGAAGAACATGTCGATGTCCGGGATGGCCTGTAGTTCGAGCGGGCCGACGAGACGAAGGACATCCGGTGCCTGGAGGAAGAAGGTCCCGTCGGGGTCGAGCTGATCGAGTTCCTCCAGGTAGGCGATCGTCCTGGCGGACTGGTCGTTGTTGCGATCGTTGGAGATCGCCAGGTCGGCGGCGCCGGCCACGGCCACCACGCCCAGGAGAACAGCAGCGCCGAGTGCCACACGACGTCGCTCCGGGGGCGGTTGGAACACGGCCATGGCGGCGAGGGAGAAGACAACCGAAGCCGGTACGTAGAACGGCATGTGGAGATCGAGCGCAGCGTAGGACAGGAGCACGGCCGCGATCCCCCCGGAGGCGACCAGGATCCAGCGGGATCTCCGATCGGTGGTCACGACGGCGACGAGGCCGACCACGGCCCCGGTCAGGAAGAGCAGGGGGTGGGTGACCTCTATCTTCTCGATGGCGAGACCTATCGACCGGCGCGAGTCTGCGAGTTCGTCGCTCAGCGCCCGCATGTTCTCCTTGGAGAAGACGACGGGGTCGATCATCGAGAATCGGGTGAGGAGCACGACGTCGTTGTCGGACCATCCCCGGGCCGCCATTGCCGGGGAGACGCCCGGAAAGTCGTCGAGACCCGGACTGTCGCTCAGGGTGCCCCTCGTGGCGTTGTAGTCCAGGTACTGTGCCCACGCTTCGTTGCCCTCGTACTTGGCCTGCTGGTGGACCCAGCCGATGGCGGTGATGGCGGCGGCGACGGCGAGGAAGCAGGCGTGGGCCCGCTTTCGCTCCAGCGGTGGACGACCGAAGGCGAGCCACGGTCCGGCCACGAGGAGGAGAACGGGCACCATTTCCGAGCGGAGAAGACCTCCGATTCCGACCGCCACACCGGCGACGGCAGCCCGGGTCGACCACCGGTCCGGTTCGCCCGAGCTGGCGTGGAGAGCGATCCCGGCACTGATGAGCAGTGCGGCGGTGGACGAATACTGCATGGTCATCCAGAGTCGGAGCCCGATACCGATGGCGACCGCGGCGGCCATGGCCCATCCGAACAGGGTCTGCGAGGCCCGGTGCGCCAGGAAGGCATACAGGAGCAGCATCCATGCGGCCAGCTGCATCGCCAGATGGAGTCCGATGTACCAAGGTACGTGCTCGGCCCACCGATACAGCCAGACCAGGGGATCGGTCAGCAGCGGGCGGACCACAACAAGATCGCCGACCGGCTCACTCCAGAGGGTCCCATTGAGGCTCAAGTGGTAGTAGACGTCGTCGGGACCAGCGAACCTCGGATTGGTCAGCGACACCAGCAGGAACAAGACCAGGGTCGGTACCACGACAGCGACACGAAACGGACGAACCTCGATTCCGCTCGACGTTCGCGCCTTCAACCGTGCCCACATCCCGGATGAGCATAGGGGTGTCGCCGGCGCCTCGACTGTTCCGATAGATTCCGATCTGCGGCGTGGCGCGGAGGCGACGACAATGAAGCTGGCACTCTTTCCCCTGAGCAGGCACATGGCTGAGGAGGAGCTCTTGTCTCCTACCGCTGCGTGCGGGATCTGCGGTGACCGTCGGAAACGCCGGTCGTCGACCTGCAGCATCGTCCCACGGTGACGCTCCTGCGATGCCATCTTTGCAACGCAGTTTCTGCCTCCCGCATTCCGACCGAGCAGGCTCTCGACGCGTACTACGAGAACTTCTACGAATCGCAACGGCCGTACAGCTCCTCGGTACCGGTGTCGAGCGGGTCGACATTCTGGTGATCGAACACGAGGACGAGCTGGCCCAATCGGATGACCCGAGAGTGACCCTGTCGCAGCGACGAACACCCGAGCCGTTGCCGGACCAGGAGTTCGACTTCGTCATCGCCGGGGCCGTTCTCGAGCACGTTCCCGACCCGGGCACGATCCTCGTGCAGCTCTTGGACAGCCTCGTACCGGGTGGGATTCTTACGCCAGGACACCCTATGTCGTCCCGATCATGCGGTTGCTTCGCCCGTTCCGAGTGGTGTGGGATTTCATGTATCCCGCACACCTCCACGACCTCGGACCGGACTTCTGGAACACCTTCTTCTCCGAAACGATGCCAGGCTTGCGGTTCGAACTGCTGCAGTCGAAGCCTTCGATAGTCGAGTTGTCACTGAAGCACAACCTGATCAAGAGCACGGTCGCCCATATCTTGAAGGCCCCGTGGTATGTCCTGAAGAACCGCTACCGAATGGTCGGTGGGTGGGAGGTCTTCGTCCAGAGTCCAACCGCCCGGGGTTCGCCAGCAAGACGCCGGCGAGCATGATCGCGCGAAAGCGGCAGGCGAGCTCTCATCCGTTGACCTCTGTTGGCCGGGGGATACCTTGGTTGACCGGCGTCAGTGGCACCCCGGTGGCACGAGTGAGCCTGTGACGTGACGACGGAAGTCCTCGGGCAGATCCTCGACCTCGATCATTTTGGGCCCGGATCATGGCGCGCTGTTCCTCGTCGGACATCTGTCGCCACTCGCTCGCCGGCACCCACTGGAGCTCCCATCCACGTGGCGCCAGGCTTCCTCAGCCGGTCCTCCGAAGCCGGCGACGCATCGAAGTCACGAGGAGACAGACCAGCCCAGATCCGCCGAGCCCGCTCCACAACCCGAGGGGTCACTCGGCATCAACGGCCTCACGCTCGGCCCGCCAACCCTCCTACCACTGGATCGCATCCGCAGCTGACATCGTGCGGTCGGTCTGCAGCCGAGCACGTTCGATCATCGTGAGTTCGCGTGCCTCTTGGCCGGACATCCCTCGGTCGTTTCGAAGGCCGGTCACCCTGCGATCGTGCCAGGTGCCATCAGACCGCTGTCGGGGGCGAGCAGCGAGGCCGGTGGACGGGGCCCGGCACAACCGCATTCGCTGCTGAGCGTGGCACGAGCTCGTTGGCTCGTTGGCTCGTTGGCTCGTTGACCGATCCGGCCCAGTGTCGCTGAGAGGCTCGGGACTCCGGCCATCACCAGCACTACGCTACAGTGGGAGCGAGAGTCCCACGATGCCACCTGCTGACACGACCATCGAAGCCGCCAGACTGCAGCGGCAGATACTGGCCAGCAAGACCGCGGACGAGCGGGCGGCGATGGCCATGGAAATGTCCGAACTCGTTCGACAGCTCGTGATCGACGGGATACACCTCAGACACCCGGCGATCGCCCCGAACGAACTCACGGTCAAGCTGATCGAGCGACTCCACGGCCGAGAGCTGGCCGAGGCCGTCCAGGCATCCGGCTTCCTGCGTCATGGAGGCTGAACTCCTCCGAACCGTTGTCGACGCCCTCGAAGCCGCCAGCATCCCCCACATGGTGACCGGATCCCTGGCCAGCGCCATCCACGGTCAACCGCGAGCGACCCGAGACATCGACCTCGTCATCGATCCCGAAGGCTCAGCCGTAGCGCTTCTGGTCGCCGCCTTCCCCGCCGAGCGGTTCTATGTCGGCGACGTCACCAACGCTGTTGCGCATCGTGACATGTTCAACGTGATCGACGTTACGACCGGCTGGAAGGCGGACCTGATCATCCGAAAGAATCGACCGTTCAGCCTTGAAGAGTTTGCTCGCCGACGACCGGCAATCATTGCCGGAGTCCAGACCTACGTGTCGACACCCGAGGATGCGATCCTTTCGAAGTTGGAGTGGCACTCGATGTCCGCATCCGACATCCAGCGGCGAGACGTGATCGAGATGATTGTCGCCAACCTCGACACGCTCGATCGTGAGTACCTCGACCAATGGGCGGCGAAACTCGGCATCGCAGAAGTCTTCGGTACGGTCTGGAACGAAGCACGAGGCGAGCGCTGACCGTCTCGACCACGAGACCAGCTGTGCAGGTGTTCGTACTTCAGCGCCTCGGCGGCGATCCCTGGACCGGACGGGGGTCGTGGCTGGTTCACTCTGACCGGCCTACGTCGAACTCTCGACAGACCCGAGACGGCGGCCGCCCCAGGGGCAGTATGACACCACAACGAGCTCTGGATCATCCCACCAGCCATCGGCCGCCTTGGCCTCGATCCGTGGAATACCGTGGCCGAACGACGGCAGGTAGCAGTACGGCACCCGGACCTCGTCGACAAACGTCTAGTACGCCACGGAGTCACACACCTCGAGGTGTGCACAGCAACCCGTGGTCGCCCTGGATTCCCTCGGCATCGGGGAGCCTCCGACCCGGCTCAGCCGGCTCGATCATCTCGCCGGTCACGGGGTCCATCGCCCCGAGACGCTGAACGTTCGAGTCATAGACTTCGATCTCGTCGTGTAGCTTGTCCCCATTGGTAGAACCTCTGGTTCGAACCGGTCAGGCCGTTGGTCCGGATCGAGCCACGATATCGCTGGAAGCTCTGCCAGATCGATGACTCGGACGGCGACGGGTTGATGATCCGCTTGCCAGAATCGTCATCATCCTGGCCACCGTCCCGGGCACCGGCTCCGTCGGTGGCCGACTGCGGTTCCGGTTCAGCTGCCGCCGCCGACCGAGCGGGATTCTTCGACAGCATTGCCGACTAGCGGTCGTCGCGAGCTTCCTCGACGGCGTTCCTCACCGCAGCGCGGACCTCGCTCGCCGGGTCATCAGCGAGCTCAGCCATGCGCCCACGGATTCGCCAGTGACCGGAGTGAACCACCGTTGACCCCGACTCTCGGTAGTCCTCTGACCTGGTTTCTTGGCGGAGAGAGGGGGATTCGAACCCCCGGAACTGTGAGGGTTCAACGGTTTTCAAGAGACAGCGGCCCGAGAGGTCGACTCGCCCTCGAACGGGCCAGCTTCCAGCCCTTGCAAGGACCTCCAGACCATCATCCGTTTACCGCTGTCGACCGCCGAGGCCTACCATCACCCGACGCCAGTGGCACCACGGTGGCACAAGCGAGCGACGACGCTATGCGCTGTGAGGAAGCGAAGAGCCCATGCCGCGACCGGGGCCAGCCCTGGCCGCCTCGGTCAGTGTCGGTGACGACCAGGCAGGTCGGCGGCTGCGCAAGGACTCGGAGGCGTCGCCTCGCCGGTGGATCAGCGGACCATCGGCCCGGACGGCGGCACACGGTCGATCGCATCGACCTCGGCCCGGGCCTGGGCCATTGCCACTGCGGCGTCATGGGCCTCGCCGGCAGTGCGGGCGTCCGAGGGGTGGGGCGGTGGCGGGGAGGCCACCTCCTTCTTCGGGATGATAAGCCAGGCTGCGACATACACGATCGGGAGCAGGGGGAACGTCAGCAAAGAACCGGCGATAATCCCAACCCGAACCCAAACCGGGTCGATCCCGACGTACTCGGCGATACCGCCGCCGACACCGGTCAGGCCGTCGTGGGTACGGGTCAATCTGCGGACGGGAACGGGGGTAGTCGATGCCATGGTGACATCCTTGCCCGAGCAGAGCCGAGGGGGTATCGGGAAGGACCCCGATTCGACCCCGAGAGACCCCGAGGTCGATGTCGGGGATCACCAAGGCCCCCGGCTTGCGAACGAACGGCACCAGCAGCGCCTTCAAACAGTGACGCTGCACAGCAAGGTTGACCCCGTCACTCAGTGAGGCGCTTGGGCACCGACGGCCTGGCTCGATCAGTCCAGCTCTGGCCGGTCGGAGTGGTCGTCCGGACCAGGCGTCTGGTCGGAGACAATGTCGCCGTCAACGTCGTAGACATCTCGGCGGCGAGGGTTCCCGAACGGGCCGAAGGGTCCGAACGGGCCGCCGTCACCTGCTCCGCCGAGTCCCGCAACCCGAACGTCGACTCTGCGCCGAAAGAAGGCGATGATCGGTGGCCTCAGGACAGCTCGAATCGGCGGGATCAGCAGTGCAAGACCGACACCGTCTGTCAGGAATCCCGGTGTCAGCATGAGGGCCGAGGCGAAGAAGATCATGGCTCCGTCGGCCAGATCGTCGGTTGGTATTCGGCCGCCCTGGAGGCTGCCTCTGACCCGGCGGATCACGCCTATGCCTTCTCGGCGGACCAGAAAGGCTCCGGCAGCACTGACCGAGATCACCAGAAGGAGCGTCAGAGCCCAGCCGAGTTCTCCGGCGACCTGGGTGATCAGCCAGATCTCGGCAACCGGTAAAACGATGAAAGCAACGAACAACCAGATCACAACTGTCATGGTAGATCGGGAACACTTGTGGCACCTGGTCGCACCTGCGGCGGCGGGGAACCATGACGTATGGTGGCGCATGAAGATCGGAGCGGTACTTCCCCACAACGAAATCGGCAGTGACCCGGGCGCCATCAAGGCGTACCTGCAGGGCGTCGAGGAGCTCGGAATGACCCATCTGCTGATCTACGACCACGTGATGGGAGCCGATCCGGACCGATCAGGAGGCTACAGCGGGCCGTATGACAAGGACACCGCATTCCATGAGCCTTTCACGTTCTTCGGTTTCGCCGCTGCGGTCACCAACTCGATCGAACTGGTGACGACCGTGCTGATCCTTCCCCAGCGACAGACGGTATTGGTGGCCAAGCAGGCGGCGGAGGTGGCCATCCTTTCGGAGAACCGGCTTCGGCTTGGGGTTGGCACCGGTTGGAACAGGATCGAGTATCAAGCGCTCAACGAGGACTTCACCAATCGAGGTGTCCGCCAAGCGGACCAGGTCGAACTGATGCGGAAACTGTGGTCATCGGACGCCTTCAGCTACACCAGCAACTTTCACACCATCGACCAGGCCAGCATCAATCCGAGGCCAAGCCAATCGGTGCCGATCTGGTTCGGCGGTTCCGCCCCGGCGCTACTGAAACGATGCGCACTTCTCGGCGACGGCTGGATGCCCCTGGGAGGGGCCAATGACAAGTCAGCAGCCTTGCTCGATCAGATCCGCGTGCACCGCGAAGCCGCCGGCCGCTCGATGGACGATTTCGGTGTCCAGGCCCAAGCACAGTGGGCCGGCGGCGACCCGGACCGATGGACGACACACGCCAAACGATGGCGGGAAATCGGCGCGACCCATCTGGCCGTCGCCACCCACAACGCCGGCGAAACCGACGTCGACGGCCACCTCACCCGCATCGCCCAGTACCGAGACGCCATCTCCGACTGAGTCGAAGCTCCGGAGGAGCTTCTCTGGGAGTTCGCCTCCGGCGAACTCGATGGCTCACCAGGGGTACCGGAGAGCCCAATTCTTCCTCGCTACTTGACCCGCACCGTTCCGCCAGCGGCAAGCAACAGGGATTTTCGGTCGAGTGGCGAAGCGGCTATGCCTTAGGGCATGGATGTGAGAACAGCCGTCAAGAGTCGCTACTCGGTGCGCGGCTACCGTCCCGATTCTGTCCCCGATGAGACAGTTCGGGAGGTTTTTGAACTCGCTCGGCTGGCGCAGTCGGGAACCAACAACCAACCTTGGCACATCGCTGTTGTCAGCGGGGCGGCCTGTGATGATCTCCGACGACGCCTATGTGCTCGGTTCGACGCCAGGGACTCGGGTGAGCGGGACTTCGCCGCTCCGGCCGATCCTTTGCCCGATGCGTTGATGGAGCGACGCAGAGCCTGCGGATACTCCTACTACGCCACCATGGGAGTGGAGCGTTCCGACCGAGAGGGTCGGGCGGCTATCGCCCGCAAGAACTTCGAATTGTTCGACGCCCCTCACGCCGCATTCTTTTCCATGCCACGGACGCTTGGCATCTCCGGAGCCGTCGATATGGGGATCCTGCTGCAGACGGTGACCTTGCTCATGTTCGATCGGGGAATCGGATCGATCGCACAAGGTGCGTTGGCCAACTACCCCGACACTGTGCGAGAGGTGGCCAAGATCCCTGAGGACAACGGCATCGTTTTCGGCATGTCATTCGGTTATGAAAACCCCGAAGCGCTGATCAACACGGTCCGAATGCCCAGAGAATCGCTGGACGATATCGCCAGCTTCGTCAGCTGAGATCCGGGAACCGGCGGGGAACCCCGAACCTTGTTGGCGGATCCGGGGGCGAACGCTCCAGCGACACCGGGGACTCGGTGCCACTGGACCGTCACAATCTGCGGTCAAGACTCACTCAAAGGGAACAGGCAGACATCGCCCGCAAGCCCCTGAACAGGTGAACGCTTCCAAGGCACCATGCTCCAAGAATGCTGGCGCCCGACGCCCCAAACACATCCTCGACAACCACCCAACCAACAACACACCATCACCACCGAACACAGAACCCAACTGTCACCTCAACCCCCGGCCCGGAAGGTGACAGTCTCCGGAAGGTCTAGTGTCGAGTGAATGCGGGTCCTGGTCGAGGTCATCATCAGTGGGCTGGGGCTCGGTTCGATCTATGCCATCGTGGCGCTCGGATTCGTCGTCGTCTACAAGACGACCAACGTCTTGAACTTCGCCCACGGCTCGTTGGGGGCGGCCGGAGGTTTGGCCCTCGCCTCCTTGTTGAGCGATGGGGGCCTCGGTGTGCCGGCCCTGGCCGGCCTCAACCCGCTGACCCGATTCGGTGACACGCTCTGGGGTTGGGGGCTCAACCTGGTGCTGGCCATGATCGTCGGTGCCGTGATCGGGATCATCGTCGAGCGTGTCGCCATTCGGCCGATGATCGGCCGGTCGCAGTTCGTGCTCATCATCGCGACCATCGGTATCTCGATCGCCCTGCAGACGGTGATCGACCGGGCCCCGGTGGCCCGGAACCTTCATGTGCCGTGGGGGGCCGGAAGCTGGAGCCCGGGTGGCGTGACCGTCCCCAAATCGGCAGTGGCGTCGATCGCACTGGCCGGGCTCGGTTTCGGAGCGCTCGCCGTGTTCAACCGCACCCGCCTCGGCTTGAGCGCCCGGGCCGTGGCGTCCGATCGGGAGGCGGCCATGGCGAACGGTGTCGACGTCGGCCGGGTCTATACCGTCACCTGGGCCATCGCCGCGGCGCTAGCGACCCTCGCCGCCGTCGCCTTCGCATTCGCTCCCCGGGGAACCGGATCGCTGAGCACGTTGGGGACACCGGCGCTCTTCTTCCGCGCCCTGCCCGTGATCGCCATCGGTGGGTGGGATTCCTACCACGGTGCCTACCTCGGCGGCCTGGCCATCGGACTGCTCCAGATCGCGGCCGGTCGCTACCTGTCGAGCCACGAATCGATTCTGGGCGCCGGCTACCCGACGATCCTGCCCTACCTGGTCATGATCGCGGTGCTGCTGGTCCGACCGGCCGGGCTTCTCGGCCAGCGCACGGTCCGTCGGGTCTGATGTGGTGGTCGAACGACCGCGGCCCCCGGGGTGGTTGATCACCCTGGTGTCGGGGCGAGGGGAGCGGCACCGTGACGGTCTCGTGCCGAGAGGATGGGGCCGCACGCCGATCGATGTGCGTGAGGCCGACCGCCGGGGCCACGGCCACGGGTTCTGGCAAGCGGAGCCATGGATCGTCTGCTCCACCCGTAACCGGCACCGCAGAAGCGAAAAGCCGGCGGTCACGCGATCGTCGAGACGGGGCATGGATCCTCCGATCGCTAAACCAATCGCTCCTCCCCAACACCTCATGGGCCGACTGTGGCAACCCCATCGGCGGACGAGTCGCCATCAAGAAACTGAACGACGAGCGAGAGCGGTCTAGTGTTCGTGAACAACGCCGGTCGTTCGGTGACGCCAGAGAACTACGGGAAGGTCTGGAATCGGGCGAAGGCTGAGCTATGGCCAACCGGTCATCAGCTGGCAGCCACGAACCCATACGACCTCCGTCATTCAGCGGCTACGGCGATGCTCCGGGCCCACGTCCCGTTGCCCGAAGTGGCTCGCCGGCTCGGACATTCGGTGGACATCCTTCTTCGCGTCTACGCCGGCGTCTTTGATGACGAAGTGGAGCGATCAAATAGCTTCATCGACGCTGAGTTCGCACGGCAGGCGGTCCGACGGTAATCCACGGTCATGGACCGGCGGTGGTGCTCGGTGCTGTCGAGGTGCTGGCCATGCACTCGCTGTGATGCTCGTCGGCCGGCAGTGGACCTCCGGGCATCGAGTACTCGGATGCGCCCTGGGCGACTGCGACGTCGACCCAGCACCAACCGGGAACCTCAGCGAGAAAGAACGCTACCGGTGCCGGGGCTGCGGTCCGAAGGAGGTCGGTCACGATGACCGTCTCATCGACCGGCGAACCATCGATCGACTTCTCGCTCAACATCACCTCCGTTGCCTCGATGCCTACGAAGCCGTAGATGACGGTGGCGCCTCCGAAGCGGGCCGACCACCCGTGGCTGTTGCAGCGACGGTCACCGGCCCGGCCATCGACATCGAGGCGGAAGCACGTGAGGCGGCCGTCGTTCGCGTTCAGCGGATAGTCGGGCGGAACGAAGGCGATCAACTGATACGGAATGCCGTCTGCGGAGGTTGCCTCGACCACGACCTCCTCGACGGCATCGGGTACCTGGCCGCCGATGACAGCTGCGGTCCCCAGTGTGCGATTCAGCTCAGCCCACTCGTCCGGACCGGCGAGTCTTGCGCTCGCTGCGATCGCGAGCACCTCGTCATCAGAGATGGTGTCTCCCCACATGAGCATCACCCACCGCTGCTGGTCGTCCGGCCACATGACCGCAGTTCCGTAGCTGACACCGTCGTCCCACAGTGGAAACAGGTAGCCGGTTTGACCATGGAGAGCCACCTCTTCGGCACCAGGAATCCCGTCGGTGTCGGGTCCGTCGAGAGAGGTGGTGATGCGGAGCGGACCATCGAAGAGATCGTTCGGGTTGGACTCGTGCTGGTAGACGACCATTCGTCCGGTGTCGAGTTCCTGAACAATCGCCGGGCCGAAGCCGTCTGGTATCTCGCCAAGCACCCACGCACCGGCACCGATCTCGCCGGCCGTGGCTCCCGGATTGGACGAGGAAGGGGGCTGTGTCCCAGTGGTCGCGGGCGGCGCCGTGTCCGTTGTCGGCTTTTCCGCCGGGGAAGCCTCGATCTGGGTGCTGTCATCGGCACCACAAGCGGTGAAGGCGAGAATCGCACTCATGGCACAGCAAGCTGCGGTGAAGATCCTGGTTCTACCGATGCCAGTGTTCATGGGGTGTTCAGCGACCTGCGCCGCTCCCAGCCGGCGGACCCTTTGGGGCCGACAAGCTCAAGTTGCAACGCTGTGACCTGGGGTTTTGGCGGAGAGGGGGATTCGAACCCCCGGAACCTGTGAGGGTTCAACGGTTTTCAAGAGGCAGATCCCCTACTCTCGAAACGCCAGCTGCCAAGCCAGAGTACGGCCCCAGTCGGCTGCGACGGGCTCGCATCCGTCGACCGCCATGGACCGGTGCAGTCCTCGGTGGGCCCGTGCCAGTGGCACCACCGTGGCACGCTCGACCCTGCTGCTTCTAAGCGCTCCGTCGAAGCGACTGGTGGTTAGCCAACATGTCCTCGACCTCGCGACGGAAGTCTTCGGGCAGATCCTCGACGTCGGTGATCCCTGCTCGGATTAGGGCACGCTGTTCCGCGTCCGACATCTGCCGCCACTCGCTGGCCGGCACCCACTGCAGCTCCATGACCCCCACACTATCAGAAGCGCCTCTCGCGGGAAGTCTGCGACGTAGGCTGAGCCCTCCATGCTCTTGATCGCGGCTCACGTCCTCGGCGACATCGAACGCTGGTGGACTGGCCACGGCCGGAATCTCTCGGGCTCGGAGATCGGGGACCTCTACCGACTCCTGCACCAGGCCTCGGTCGAGGCCCAGGCTGCCTGGTCTCTCCTCCCCGATCGGGGCGACGGGACCCGCATCTTCTCGATCCGGGCCGCGCTCGTTCCCATCTCTCTGCTCCTTATCGAGCAAATCGACAACGTCATCGTCCTGGACATTCGGATCCCGACCCAGCGGTGAATACCCGACAGCGGAACTGCGGCCGTCCAGCAAGATGTCATCGGTCGACAACCTGGACAACACCGTTCCTTCGACCGTCGCCAATGTGGCCGCCCAAGCCGGACCGACACGGGTCACGATCCCGAGCCGGCCACCCTCGATTCGGCCGAGCCAAGACGTTGCGGTGATGGCCAGAGAAAGTCAGATGGGTTGGCTCATCGACTGACCGACGATGACCTTCGCGAACTCGCGCTGCCCCCACCCACGGCGCCAGTTCAAACAACATCGCAAGCCCCAACTGTCCACCACACCGGTTGAACACAGATCATGCCACGGTGGTGCCACTGAAATACGATATTCCGTGACGCTCGCCCACTCACCGACATGACAGGTTCCGCCGCCGCAACGCCCTGACCAGGCGAAATCAGCGGAGAGACGGGGATCCGAACCCCCTAACCTGTGAGGGTTCAACGGTTTTCAAGAGGCGACGACCTAGCCCTCGAAATCCTCATCTACCTCGCCTAGAACCCGGCGATGGCCCATGAAACGGGCTTGCGCCATTGACCGTTGTTGACCCAGAGCGGCCGCGGTCGACCGACGCCAGTGGCACCACCGTGGCACGATCGACCAGGCGCCATCAATGTAGGAGTTGGTCGTGCGATCAAGTCCTGCGGAGCGACCGAGACCCTTGCCGCTCGCCATCACGACGAATCTGCCTTGACGGCCGTTGGCGTCGCTTGCTTGAGGTTGACGGAACCCCGGAGAAGGTTTGGCGGGATCGGCACTGAGAACCGGGTCGCTCCTGTGTCCGATCGCCGGGTCGACATCAGTATCGCCCAGCCAGACGAAATCGCCTGCGGTGCAGTCCGAACTCAACGACCAGTACACAGAATCACGCTACTCCAATTGCTTATACCGTCTTCGAGTCGCCAAACTCTCTGTAGGAGATGAGATGACTATGAGCGACCGGCCAACACTTGCCTACAACGCGATCACACCGAAGTTTGGGTCGGAACTGATCGACGTCACGCTGCTCGAGATGAGCGACGAAGACGTCGAAGCGCTGCAACAACTGGCAGCAGAGCGAGGCATTGTCGTCGTCCGCGACCAAGAGATGTCAATGCAACAGCAAGCCGATTTCGCTCATCGACTCGGGCCGTTGTCGATTCATCAGACCGGTGAGTCGGAGCTTCCTCCAGAGCTGTTGCTGGTCCAGAACGACGAGAACTCCAAGCGCGCGGTCGGGGGTGCTTGGCACTCGGACATCTCCAGCGAAGAACGGCCACCTGCACTCTCGATGCTTCGCATGGAGGTCGTGCCTTCCTCAGGTGGCGACACGCTCTTCGCCGACATGTACCAAGCGTTCGAAGCGTTGTCGCCGGAGATCCAGGCGCTGGCGAAGAGGCTCACGGCCCGACACGACTCCAAGGGGCACCATCTCTACCTGCGGGGGATCAAGACGCTCAAGGAGTTGCCGTCAAACGTGCATCCGGTGGTTCGAACGCATCCCCGCACGGGTCGCAATGCGCTCTACGTGAACTCGTCGTTCGTTGGTCGTCTGATGGAAACGACCAAGCTCGAGGGCGAGGCCATTCTGGCGATGCTGTACGAGCACATTGCCTTGGGCGTCTCATTCCACTGCCGCGTGAAGTGGAAACCGAACACGGTCGTGTTCTGGGACAACCGATGCGTTCAGCACTTCGCAACGTTCGACTACTTCCCCGAGCTTCGACGGGGGTATCGAGCCACGTCCATCGGTGGGGCTCCGTACCTCGACCCTGCTGCGGGCTAGGCTAGGCAGCCGCCTCAGGCCACCACGCCTTCCGAGCGAAGACGGGCAAGCTCTTAGTACGCCGGCGCCCCAGACGTTCGGCTGTTCGTCACCCCGACCGAACAGGAAACGTCGACCAGGCTGCCACCGATCTCGGCCCAGTGCCCGCCGAGCAGCCCACGCTCAGCGGCCCGATCCCTCGATGGGGAGCGCTACGGGTGGGCTATGGGATACCGACCATCTCGGTGGTTGATCGGAAGATGAGTCGAGCGTCGGCGTCGAAGTACTGCTCGATGCCATCGCTCTCGTACAGCTCGAGGTATCGGCGCAGCGCGCCCTTGTCCGGGAAGTAGAGCTCGGCCATCCCGACGTAGGGGTCGACGGCTGGTTGATCGGAGATACTCACCACATAGCGGAACCCTCCGGCCTGCTCCATGGCGCCCGCCACGTTCGGCGCATGCACGTTGAGCCAATGATCGGTCAACGTTTGATGATCCGCCTCCGCCTTTGCCGTCAAGATCGTGGTGACCTTGAGGAAGCCGCTACGTGTGCACGGGAACGGCTCATTCAAGTCATTTGGCGTCAGCTGCAGGTCACCATCGACGATGACATACTCGGTCGTCGGCCATCCGACATACGGCTCGGCCTTCTGCTGGAACGTGTCACGAGGCGTAGTGCCGTGCGGAGTCTTCTCACGTGGGTACGGAGCATCAGTCCAGATCTGGGCGACACCATCCCACACCTGCTCCCCGGATGGCACGGGGTTGTACAACGTCGCGATGTAGCGAGGGGCAGCGGCGCTGGTGCTGACCGCCGCCTGGTTCTGCCGAGCCAGAACGGCCGGCATGTGGTTGGCAAACCAATTCACCACCAATTCGTCGCGGGTGACGCCCGGCCGCCGACTGATCAAAAACTGCATCTTGGTGCCAGGTGTCGCCATCACGTTCATGCCCCAAACCTATTCCTGCCGTCGCCTCGCGCTGAAATCGATACCTCTGCTCTGAGGCGCACCGGTGGCTCGCTGCCCCAATGCACTCGGCTTGGCACCCGCCCTTTTGGCACGCGCTGTTGATATTCGCTGTTTGATACACACCCGGCCCATCAGCCGACATGGAGCATGAGCATGACACTCGATGAACAGTTGGAGGTACTCGCCGAGTACTGCGCCAATGGTCGGCGGCGGGCGCTCGAGCTCGGCAAGCGAGGACCGGTGAGGTTCGTCGGTGACCGTGTACTACATCCCGAGATCGTGAAGGCGTACTGGCGGACCGGTTTCTACGTCTTCGAGGGGCTCATCGAAAGCGACGAACTCGCCGACCTCCGACCGGTCTCCTACATGAAACGGACGATACGCGGCCTCGGTGATGAGCGCGATCGCTTCCTTCTCGTTGGCACCCGCCGCCGGCTCATCGACTGACCGACGATGACCTCCGCTGACCACTGTTGCCCCCTTGACCGGACTGCGGATCGGCGAGGTCGGCAGCCACAGCCGTCCATCACACTAGGTGAATACCGACCGTGCCACGGTGGTGCCACCGGACAACGACTGTCCGTGACGTTCTACCACTCACCGACGTGACTAGCGCGGTCACCGCAACGCCGTGACCTGGGGTTTTGGCGGAGAGAGGGGGATTCGAACCCCCGGAACCTGTGAGGGTTCAACGGTTTTCAAGAGGCAACGCCTGCATGCCAAATGCGCCGACGTACAGGCCAGAACTCACCTCTGACGCCGGGATTCAGACTGTTATCCGTTCGCCGCTGTTGACCGTCGGGAGCTGCAGCGGACCGCTACGCGTTGCGAGGGAGCGCTCGATGCTGGGCCAACATGTCCTCGACCTCTCGACGGAAATCCTCGGGAAGGTCCTCGACCTCGGTGATCCCAGTTCGGATCATGGCCCGCTGCTCGTCGTCGGACATCTCCCGCCACTCGCTCGCCGGCACCCGTCGCGATTCCATACCCATAGGATACCTCCAACGCCCATCGGCATGAGATCAGATCCCGTATCCTGGGCCGCCGCGCTCCTCATCGCAGCCCACGTCCTGGGCGACATCAACCGATGGTGGACCAAGCACGGCCAACACCTCACCGACGGTCCGGAACTCAGCGAGGTCTACCGCCTTTTGCACCAGATCTCGATCGAAGCCGAGGCTGCCTGGTCCTTGCTTCCCGAACGAGGTGACGGAACACGCGTTTTCTCGATACGGACCGCATTGCTCCAGATCTCACTGCTCCTCATGGAACGGGGAGAGGATGTCGTCGTCATCGACTTGCGGATTCCGACCGAGCGCTGAGGACAGCGTCGGCCAAGTCGCAGGCTAGCCGACCAAGACAGACCTAAGAATCCTCCGCCGAATTATGGGCAGCGGTGTGGGGTGGGGGTGCGAGGCGCGGCCGAGGGGCTCGCTCGGTTGTTCGAGGCGATGTCCGCGTTGCTTGATGAGCGTGAGCGGCGGGTGGTGGCCCAGATGCTGGGTCGGGGTGGTCAGGCCCGACCTCAGCGTTGTCTTCGACGTCGTCGTCAAGATGGGCTTGGGCCCAGCCAGGTTAGGCCGTCTTAAGTCGATCTGTAGAGCTCGACTTTGTACTTGAAGGTTAGTCGCCCGAGATGCTCAATCGAGCTTGTCGACTTCGTCTGGTGGCACAGGGGAGTGGATGTTGACGCCGGAACCCTCGACAG
Source organism: uncultured Acidimicrobiaceae bacterium (assembly GCA_947259095.1). Lineage (GTDB taxonomy): Bacteria > Actinomycetota > Acidimicrobiia > Acidimicrobiales > SZUA-35 > JAHELU01. The sequence goes on from CAMYLA010000002.1 coordinate 124,566, forward strand.
CTGGCGTCTTCTGCGACAGGAGATCCAAAGCCTCTTCGATTGTGATGTCGTCGTACCGACCGGCAAAGAGAGTGCCTGGGAAATGAACGTGAGGGTCCAATCGTCTCCAGGCGGAACACATGGGGATCGTGCACGCTCGTTGCGGCTGCCGACAGCATTGTTTGTACCGTTCGTTCCCTGGAGGCTCTCGCCTCACCGGTTTTCAAGAGGCAGCGCCCTCGCGGACGATGTCCCACCAATCCGGCGTACCGCAGCCTCGGATCCGTCCGACGGCTGATCGGAGGTTGACCCTGGTTGACCGCCGCGACCCGAGGGTGGCCGGCGCCGGTGGCACCACCGTGGCACAGCCCGCGTCCGCGGTGACGCGCCGAGGTGGAGGGATCTACGCTGGCCAACGCGTGCTCGACCTCGCGACCGAGTCCTCTGAGAGGTTCTGGGCCTGGTGGTCCCGGACTGGCTCATGGTGCGCTGCCGAGTGAGCGGCCATGGCGACCACGAGCAGTGACATCGTGATCGCCTGCACCCAGACCACCGTCTCCAGAGACCCCGACCACGACACCAGCAGTGTCTGGACCACCGCAGCCCCCAACATCAGGTGGCCCCGCCGATGGCGGCCGGCCGCGAGATCGACCATGGCCAGGAAGTTGGCCACGGCCAGGAGGGAGGTGGCCAGAACGTACGGGCCGAGTAGCGACCCGGCCCCGGCGTAGGCGTCGGAGAACAGGAGGCCGACCACCGGGCGGCCGAGGGTCCAGAACCCGACGGTGGCGATCGCCCCACCACCGGCCAGGAGGGCGACACCGGCGCGGACCAGCCGTCGGGTCGTGGCCGCCTCGACCCCGGTCCGGGCGCCGACCGGGAACACCGCGGTGACGATCGACCAGCTGCCCAGGTGGACGGCCCGGCCGAGCAGGGCGACCACGGCGTAGGTCCCGGCCTCGGCGGCATCGAAGCGCTGCTTGACCAGGAGCAGGTCCCCGTGGCTGATGGTGATCTGGGCGATGAGCAGGACGGTGGTCGCCCCGGCGGCCTGGGCCAGCCCCGGCGTTCGATGCGATCCCGGCCCCGGCCTCGTCGGCCGGACCAGGGCCCGGGCCACGATCAGCGAGGCCAGCAGCGAGGCGAAGAGCCCGGCCGAGACACCGACCGGGCCCCAGCCGGCGGCCACCAGAGCGCAGCTCATCGCCACCCGCACCACCATCTCGACCAGGAACGAGCCGGCGAGGCGGCCGAAGGCCATCCGGCCCTGGAGGATCCCCCGGTCGACCGCCTGGGCCAGGAACAGCGGGAGGCTCAGACCGAAGATCACCAGCGCGGTCGGGTCGGCGACCTTGAACCCGGCGGCCAGACCGTCGGCCCCGAGTGCGATGGCCAGGGCGAGGACACCGCCCATGGTCCAGGCCGTCCGTGTCAACCGCTGTCGGATCGCCATGGTGGCGTCAGGGTCGGACCGGGCCAGCGCGGCCGAGCCGTACCGAGCCGCCACCAGCTGGAGGCACCCGGCCAGGGCGGTGACCACCAGCAGCAGGGTGACGATGAGCGACGCATCCCCGAACTCCTCGGGCGTGAGCCATCGGGCCAGCAGGGCATTGAGGGCATAGTTGCCGGCCCCGGACACGGTCATGGCCCCGGTCAGGAGGGCACCGCCGGCCACGACCCGCCGGTGGCCGACCGAGGTCGTGAATTGAGGGTCGGCCTCGGTCGGCCGGATCTCGTCGGTTCGGGTCATCGTCGGTCCAACTGGCTCATGAGGCACCAGATTGGCCGGCCAAGGTCTGGGGTGATGCCGGGGCCGGTCAAGAAATCCTCAAGACCGTCCCAGGCCGCGACCTTGATCCGATCTTGATCGAGTCCCACCCGACCCCTTGAGGTGGCTCCGTCACGGTCGATGGCAGAGAGCGGGAGGCACCGATGATCCACCTACGCCAACGACGTGAAGCAGACCAAACCGGCACCGAGAACGGGCCGACGCCGGCGGAGGCGCTCGACGTGCTCCTGCTGGGAACCCACGGCCAGGCCAACATCGGCGACGAACTGCTGCTGGAGACCTTCCTGGCCCAGCTCGGGCCCGACCACCACTACCGGGTCAACTCCTATGACCCCGCGGCGACCCGAGGCCGGTTCGGGGACCGCTACGACATCGAGGTGTTCGACACCGCCGGCGACCGCCTGAGCCTGCTGGGGCACCTGCGGCGCTGTGATCTGGTGGTTTTCGCCGGGGGCTCGATCGTCAAGGAGCTCGGTACGACCACGGGGCGGAGGCGGCACGCCACCCTGGTCATGCTGCTGGCGGTGGTGACCGCAGCTCGGCTCGTGGCCCGCCGGCCGGTGCTGATGAGCAACATCGGCGTCGGGCCCATCGGCACCCGGCCCGGTCGGGTGCTGGCTGGGCTCGTTCTCCGACAGGCGTCGCTGGTCGCCCTGCGCGACGCCGCGTCCTACGAGCACTGTCGGCGGCTGGGCTGTGTACCATCCCGGCTCCGACTGGTGCCCGACGCGGTCTGGGCCAACGACGGGGCCGCGCTGGGGGCCGGGTCGACCCCGGCCGAGAGGAGCGGGGGCAGGCTGCGGATCGGTCTGAACCTCAATCGCGACATCGCCGCCGCCGAGCGCTGGGACGACCTCCTCGACGAGCTGCGCCAGGCGCTCCTCCGGATCGCCTCGACCCGGCCCATCGAGATCGTTGGCCTGCCGATGCAGACCGGATTCAAGGCCGATGACGACCTCGAGATGCTCCGGGCCTTCCTGGCCTCGCTCCCCGACATCCCGTCCTCGGTCCGGGCCGCCGGCGACCACGCCGAGATCACGACCCGGGCCGCGGGCTGCGACGTCGTGGTAGCCGAGCGCCTCCACGCCCTGGTCATCGCCGCCATCATCGGACGCCCCGTGGTCGCCCTCTCCTACGACCCCAAGGTGGACCAGCTGGTCGCGCAGCTCGACCTGACCGAGCGGGCGGTCGACGTGAACGAACCGTTCGATCCGGCCCGCCTGGACCGGATGATCGCCGAGGCGGCCGACGACCGGTGCGAGGGGGCCCGCCTGGCCGCCGCCGCCGCAACCAAGCGCGACACCCTCGATCGCTACTTCGCCGACATCCGGCGGTGGCTGGCCCGGCCCCGGGCCGTGGCCGGCTGGTCCGACCTGGGCCGCTGAGACGATCATGCCAGCCATCCGACGTCCCGGTCCGATGCCGGTCCATCACCGCATCGCCGTGGTGGTCGGGCTGATCTACTACATCTCGAGCCTCATCGTCTTCCGCGACGTGCTGGTGGCCCTGCCCTCGCTGCTGGCCGGGGATGCGGTGATCAACGGCGACGAGCTCGTGCCCTACTTCAACCCCCGAACCCAGCTCCTGGACCAGGCCAAGGGCGAGTTCTCCGAGCTCACGAACGGCTTCGAGTTCCGGGTCCGCTACTCCTTCCTGACCACCTGGGTCCGCCACCACCAGGTGCTGCCCTTCGCCCTGCTCCTCGCCCTCCCGACCACCGTCTTCGCCGCCTACCTGACCGTGTCCTGGTTCGTCCGGCGGGTGTTCACGTCGCTCTCGGCCACCACGGTCGCCCTGGCCGCCGCATTCCCGACGGGGCTGATCTACGCCATCGTCATCTACGCCAAGATCACCCACTTCTACACCCTGGTGGCCGGCCTGTGCCTGATGATGATCTCGGTCCTGGCCATGCTCTACGGGCTGCTCTTCGCCCGGGAGCGATGGGTTCGGCCCATGGTGGTGTCGTGCCTGGTGGCCCTGTTCAACCCGGCGGTCCACTACCTGATCCTGTTCGCCCTGTTCCTCACCCTGACGGTGGCCACGCTGCTGCTCGGGGAGCTGGCCCGCTGGATCCGGCGGCGCCGGCGGTCCCGCCGTCGGCCCGGGCCCCGGCTGGCCCCGCTCGCTCTGGTGCGGGGACCGGGCCGGAGGGAGCGGCTCCGGGCTGGCCTGGCGGTTGCGGCCGACAGCACCACCGGGCGCAGCGCGCTGGCCATGCTCCTGCTGCTGGTGGTGACGATCATGCCCTACGGCCTGTTCGTGAAGTTCATCGCCCTGCGGGGGGTCGAGAACCTGGCCGAGACCGTCCCCGGCGACTACTACTTCATTCGGGACGCCTCGGTCTCCCTGGCCCACATCCTGTCGTGGGACCTGGCCGGGATCATGGACAAGATCCTCTTCGGCGACTATCTGGCCAAGCGGCCCCGGGTTCCCAACCTGGTCTACACCCTGGTGGTCCTGGCCCCGATCACCGTGCCGGCGATCCGGCGCTCCCTGTTCCGGAGCCGGCCCCACCGCCAGCTCCTTGGTGTGATCCACGTCAATCTGGCCTTTGCCGTCTGGGCCACCGTCGGCTACGCCAACCCGAGCTGGTTCCCGACCTTCCACCGGTCGCTGGCCGCCACCACCCGGGCCCTCTACGCCACCGAGTCACCGGTCGGCGACCTGACCCTCGGCGTCTCCAGCACCGTCGTCCAGGTGCTGCGCTTCCCCCACCGCTTCCAGCTGATCCTGTTCGTGCTCGGCCCCCTCCTGATGACCCTGCCCCTGGCCTGGGCCATCGAGGGCCTGAACGGTCGCTTCGCCTCAACCGCGAGCGACCGGGCCGGCGGCGAGAGCTCGACCTCGATCGTCACCCGGGTCTCGTTGACGGTGGCGCTGGGGACCGTGTTCTTCCTGCCGCTGTTCTCCAACGCCAACTACCGCCAGGTCTACGGCTCCGGGAACTTCGCCCACTTCGCCTCCCCCTACCCGGTCGGTGATCTCCAGGAGATCAAGGAGGTCCTGGACGAGCTCCCCGAGGGCAAGACGGTGGTGCTGCCACCGACCGAGACGTCGAAGCTGGTGGTCGACACCAACGGCATCCCCCACAAGTTCATCGACAAATTCTACATCTACTACCTCGACCGGCCGAGCTTCTACTACGGCCTCACCGGGGACGCGGGCAACAAATTCGAGTTCTTCCTGTTGCTCCGCAGCCTCTACTACCAGCAGGACTGGTGGATCAACGTGGCCCGAGACATCGAGCTCGACTACATCGTCTTCAACAAGCAGATCCAGAACAACCGGGGCGTCGGCGCCGAGTACCTGCCCGACATCGAGCTCTACCTGCGGGAGCAGATCGAGGCCAAGCCCGACCGCGTCGAGGTGGTCCACGAGAACGAGAGCTTTGTCCTCTACCGGGTCGACACCGAGCGCCGCCGACACCGCGACGTGTTGCTGTTCGACACCGGTTGGAGCGACTTCCTCGATGCCGTCTTCGCCCGGCTCGACCTGAGTCGCTGCTACGACCTCCAGTACATCTCGACCTACGAGGGACCCCCCGAGGACGGCCGGCGGGTCCACCTGGTGGCCAGCGACCCGACCGACGCCGGGCTCGACCTCTGGGCCGCTCGTCACCCCGAGCGGTTCTTCGTGCCCAACTCGAGGATCTTCGCCTTCAACCCCGACGTGATCGCCAGCAGCTACTACCTCTCGCCGATGTTCCGCCTGTTCCTGTTCTTCTCCGACACCCGGTGGAACCGGACCGAGATGATCACCCCCGGGATCTTCGGCACCCTGCGGGGCTCGTTCATCGGCGTGCCCCGACCGACCCGCTTCACCGTGCCGGTCTCGGTCGACGAACCGGGCCGCTACCGGGTGTTGATGCGGGCTGCGGCCACGGCCAACGAGCTCGACGTCGTCGTGACGACGCTCGACTACGCCAAGCGCCGCGAGCTCCGCTCTCCCCCGGAGGCCCTGCAGCTCTTCGCCCCGGACGAGGTCTACGCCCCGGACCGGGTCGCGATCGACGCCTCCGGCTACCGGGTCTCCCAGCTCGAGTCGATGATCCCGGACCGGCTCGTTCCGGTGAACCTCCGTTACGACTACTTCGACCTTGGCACGGTCGAGGCCACCTCGGGCCCCCACACCTTCGTGATCGACAAGATCGATGCCAACCCGATGCTGGTCGAGGGCCTCCTCCTGGTCCCGGAGGCGGCGGACACCAGCGTCGCGGCCGATGAGCGGGTCGAGCTGGTCGGCGCGGTCTCGGACCTCGAGTGCGCCGAGGAGAGCGAGGTCCGCCAGGGCCCCCGCGATCCCTACCGCTATCTGCCTTCGAGCGAGAACGGGCCCCATGCCGACCTCACCGACGAGCAGCTGTTGGAGCTGCTCGGGCTCGAGGCCCTGGCCCCACCGGCCGGCGACGGCCTGGGGGGCCGTTGGGCCCACCTAGGGATCACCGTGCTGATCCTCGGGGCGTGCGTCCTCCTCGTCCGCTCGCGGACCCGTGTCGACCCGGACGGGATCGCCGACGACGAGAGCGCCGGCGGCGGATCTTGAGCGAGCCTTGACGATCGCTTTCCCCTGGCCAGAAGGGGCGATCGTAACGTCGGTGGCATGAGCTACGACGGTTATCTGCGTTGGCGCCAACACCCGGCGTCCCTGACCCCCGACCTCTCGGTCGTCATCCCGGTGTACGACGAGGCCGAGCGCATCGTTCCCACGATCGCCTCGATCGTCGGCCACCTCGCCGGCTCCGATCTCGAGTTCGAGATCGTGGTCTCCGACGACGGGTCGACCGACGGCACCCCGGATCTGGTCCGGGGCTTGGGCCTGCGCAACGTCGTGGTGCTCGACCCCGGGGTGAACCGGGGCAAGGGGGCCGCAGTGCGGGCCGGCGTCCTGGCCGCCGGCGGTCGGCTGATCCTGTTCACCGACGCCGACCTCTCGACCCCGATCGAGGAGCTCGACACCATGATCGAGGCGGCCCGAGAGGCCGACGTCGTCATCGGTTCCCGGGCCGCCAAGGGCGCCGAGGAGGCCGAGAAGGGCCCGGTCCGTCGCCTCCTCAGCTGGGGCGCTCGGCTCCTGGCCCGGACCGGGCTCGGCCTCGACGTGACCGACACCCAGTGCGGGTTCAAGCTCTTCCGGCGCGACGCCGCCCGGGCCCTGTTCGCAGCCCAGCGCATCGACGGCTTCTCCTTCGACGCCGAGCTCCTCTTCCTGGCCGCCCGGCTCGGCCTCCGGGTCGAGGAGGTCCCGGTCCACTGGGTCGACGCCCCCGGGTCGACCGTGCCGGCGGTGCGGGCTGCGATCGCCTTCGTCGGCGACGTGATCCGGATCCGGCTGGGCGCGCTGGCCGGCCGCTACCCCGGTCCGGGCCCGGAGCGGGAGCCCGGCCTGCGGCTGGCCGTGGTCACCGCCCTGCCCCCCTCGACCGCCACCCTCAACGAGTACGGATACCACCTCGTCCACCAGCTGGCCCGCAAGCCAGAGATCTCGGAGCTCGTGGTGCTGGCCGACGACGGCAACGGGCTGCCCGAGTCGTCGCCGATGTGCCGGGTCGAAGCAGCCTGGCGCTTCGACTCGCTGTCCACGCCGTGGCGTCTGTGGCGGTCGGTCCGACGGGTGAGGCCCGACGTGGTGCTGTTCAACGCCCACTTCACCTCGTTCGGAACTAGCAAGCCGGCGGCCGCGCTCGGGCTGGCCATGCCGGCGATCCTACGGCTGACCGGGACCCGCACCATCGTGCTGCTCCACAACCTGGTCGACTGCGTCGACCTGGACGCCGCCGGCTACGGCGGCGGTCGGGTCCGGCGGCGGGCACTGACTGCCATCGGACGGGGCCTGACCCGGGTGATCCTCCGAGCCGACTGGGTGGCCACCACAATGCCGACCTACGTCGAGACCCTCCGCCACCGGTACGGGGCCGAGAACGTCAGCCTCGTGCCCCACGGCACGTTCGAGACGCCGACGGCCCCGCCTCCCGAGACCGGCGGGCCGGGCCACCGGATCCTCACCTTCGGCAAGTTCGGCACCTACAAGCGGGTCGAGGAGTTGCTGGTCGCCTACCGGCTGCTTCAGGACCGGGGCGGCCACGACGATGTCGAGCTCGTCATCGCCGGAACCGACAGCCCCAACGCACCCGGCTACCTGGCCGCTCTGGAGGCCGGCTGTGCCGATCTGCCCGGGGTCCGCTTCACCGGCTACGTGGCCGAGGACGACGTCGCCGACCTGTTCCGGGAGTCCTCGGTCGTGGTGTTCCCCTACACGGCCACCACCGGCAGCAGTGGGCCGCTGCATCAGGCCGGCGCCTACGGCCGAGCGGTCGTGGCCCCGAGGGTCGGGGACCTTCTCGAGCTGATCGAGGAGGAGGGCTTCGCGGCCGAGCCCTTCGTGCCCGGCGACGCCAAGAGCCTGGCCGACGCCCTGGCCGCCGTGCTGGACGACGAGCGACATCGCAAGGAGCTCGGTCGACGCAATCACGCGGCCGCCGTCAGCCTGCCGCTGTCCGAGGTCTGCGACCAGCACGTGGGCCGGGCCCTCGCGCTCGCGGCCTGAGTTCGACGGGCACCCGTCCCAGGTGACCGAACTTGACCGGATCTTGATGCTGGGTCGAGCAGGGCTTGAGGTCAGGCCGTCACCATTCGAAGCATCGACCAGACGAGGAGCACATCCCATGTCAACCGCAACCATCATCCCCTCCCCCACCGGCTCGACAGCCGGAGCCGACCGACCCGGGCTCATGCTGCCCCGACGCCTCGACGTGCACGAGGTCGCCCCCCTTCGGGCCCGGCTGGATCGACTCGGCCTCCGACCGGGCCAGCTCGTCACCGTCGACGGCTCGGCGGTGACCCACGCCGACCGCGCCGGCCTCGCCGTCCTGGTCGAGGCTCGGGAGCGGGCCGAAGCGGCCGGGGCCGACATCGTCCTGTGGAGGGCCAGCACGACCCTCCGGATCGCGATGGAGCTGACCGGCCAGCGCCGAGCGCCGCGGCGAGACGACGCCGACCTCCCCGTCGCCCTGGACCGGGAAGCGGCCTGATGGAGACGATCACCCTCCGGGGCGACGTCGACCCGGTGGCCGCCCTGGAGCTGCGAACTCGACTGAGCCAGGCCACCCGGGAGCTCCGTCCCGTCGTCGAGGTCGACCTGACCCGGGTGACCAGCATCCACGCCTCCGGCGTGGCTGCCCTGATCAGCGCGGACCGGCACGCCCAACGCCGGCGGGGCGAGCTCCGCCTGCGCCCACCCCTGGCGGCGCGGGCTCGACGCGAGCTGGCGTTGGCCTCGTGGTTCCACGTCGTCGGCCTCGATGTCGTCTGATCGACGTCGAGTTCCAATGGCACGACCGAGCCGGCCGGAGATGGCATCCTAAAGGACCATGATGCCGCTACCAGTGGGCTCCGGTCGGGGCCGGACACCATGACCGACCGGTCACGGATCCAGGGCCTGGCCCGGTCCGACGCCTTCGTCAACGCCCCGGTGGCCTACTCGATCCTCGACGCCGACGGCCGGCAGGTGGGAGCCAACGCCGCCTTCCACGACCTGTTCCGAACCGAGCAGAGCCTGGTCCGGGTCGAGGACATCACCCACCCCGACGAAGTCGAGCGGACCTCGACCTACCTCCGCTCGCTGGCCGACGGGGAGTCGGACCGGGTGGTGGTCGACAAGCGCTACCTCCGGGCCGACGGCACCGTCTTCTGGGGTCGGCTGACCGCGACGCCACTGCTCGACGACGCGGGCCGACCGGAGCTGCTGCTCGGGGTGATCGAGGACATCACCACCCAGGTGGAGGCCCTGGTCCAGCTCACCGCGGTGTCCGAGGCCAAGTCCGAATTCGTGGCCCGGGTCAGCCACGACCTGCGGGCCCCGCTCCACGGGATCAGCGGGCTGGCCGAGCTCCTCGGCCGCCGGACCGCCGACGAGGACGATCGCCGCCTGGTCGACGGCATCGTCCGGGAGACCGAGGCCCTGCAGGTCCTGGTCGACGACCTCCTCGATCTCTCACGGGTCGAGGCCGGTCGCATCGCGCTCAACCCGGCGGTGTTCTCGCTGAGCCGCTGCATCGAGAGCTCGGTCGGGCTCCTCCGGGCCCGAGCCGAGGAACGCGGTCTGGAGCTGGGGGTCACGATGGCGCCGGGTGTCGACGGCGACGTCTTGGGCGATGCCGACCGACTCCGTCAGGTCCTCGTCAACCTCGTCGACAACGCAGTCAAGTTCACCCGTTCGGGTTCGGTCCGGGTCGACGTCGTCCCGGCCGGCGGCGACGAGGTCGACATCGAGGTCAACGACACGGGCCCGGGCATCGGTCCCGATGAGATCGAGCGGATCTTCGAGGCCTTCGCCCAGTCCCATGACGATCAGAGCGGCACCGGGCTCGGGCTGACCATCTCCCGGGACCTGGCCGAGGCCATGGGCGGCTCGCTGACCGTGCGATCCCAGCCCGGCGCCGGCTCGGCGTTCACCCTCCGGCTGCCCCTGCCCCGCAAGGACATCGCCGATGCCTCCTCCGAAACCCGGAGCCCGGGCGATGGCCGGCGGGGCCGGCCGACCGTGCTCGTCGTCGAGGACAGCCCGGTCAACCGCCTACTGGTGGCCAGCCAGCTCGACCAGCTGGGCTACGACCACGACCTGGCCATCGACGGACCCCAGGCCCTGGAGGCGGTGGCGGATCGCCCCTTCGACCTCGTCCTCATGGACTGGCACCTACCCGGCATCGACGGTCTCGAGACGACCAGACGGCTGCGCCGATTCGAGGAGCAGAGCGGGCGGCCCCGGGTGCCGATCGTGGCCGTCACCGCCCGGACCATGTCGGGCGATCGCCAGCGGTGCCTCGACGCCGGCATGGACGACTTCGTGGCCAAGCCGGCGGGCCTCGACGACCTCGGCCGGGCGCTGCGCAAGTGGCTGCCCACCGACCCGTCGCCGGCCGGGGAGGCCGTCGAGGGCGGCGACGACGGCGAAGCGGTCACCGACCTCGAGGCACTCGAGCGGCTGGTCGACGAGCTCGGTGACGGCTCGATCGTGGCCACGCTGATCGGGACGTACCTGTCCGAGCTCCCGGGTCGGCGCAACGCCATCTGCCACGGCGCGGCCGCCGGCGATCTGGAGCAGGTCCGCCGGGCCGCCCACACCCTGAAATCCACCAGCGACGTCGTCGGCGCCACCGCTCTGGCCGAGCTGTGCAGGGAGCTGGAGGGCCGGGCCGTGGCCGGCGACGGCGCCACGGACGATCTGGTCCGACGACTGGACGAGGCGGCCGACGCCGCCACGACAGCACTGCAAGCCGTCCTCTCCAAGCTGGCGGGCCCGTGAAGGGGGTGGTGTTCAACGTCGTCGAGGAGGTCGTGACCGAGCTCTACGACGCCGAGACCTGGGACGACCTCCTGGCCGCGGCCGGGGTCGACGGCGCCTATACCGCCCTGGGCAACTACGGCGACGACGAGCTCCTGGAGATCGTCAACGCTGCGGCGACGGCGACCGGCCTCGCCCCCGACGATCTGTGGCGCACCGTTGGCCGGCTCGCCCTGCCAAAGCTCGCAGCCCGCCTGCCCGAGCTCGTCGCCGAGGCCGGTGACGCCCGGAGCTTCCTGATGGCGGTCAACGACATCATCCACCCTGAGGTCCGAGCCCTCTATCCGGAATCGGTGCCGCCGGTCTTCGAGTTCGAGGTCTCGCCGGCCGGGCTGCTGGTCCGCTACCGGTCGACCCGGCGGCTCGACGCCCTGGCCCAGGGGCTGATGATCGGCTGTGGCGACCTCTTCGACGAGGTGGTCCGCGTCGAGCCGACCGACAGACCGACCGCCCCCGACGAGGCTCTGTTCTCGGTGCGCTTCGAGGGATCGGGGCCGTGACGACGCCCGGCGGCGAGGAGCCCGGCGGCGGGGACCCCGACGACTCCGCCGCCCTGGAGCGGCTGCGGCGCCGCTACGAGCGGGAGCGCCGGGCTCGGCTCGAGGCCGAGGCCATCGCCGAGCAGGGCCTTCGTGAGATCTACGCCGCCAACCAGTCCCTCGACCGGCGGATCGCCGAGCGCACCCGGGAGCTCGAGGAGTCGACCCGGCGGGTCCAGGCCGCCAGCGAGGCCAAGAGCGAGTTCCTGGCCCACATCGGCCACGAGCTGCGAACCCCCATCAACGGCATCACCGGCATGCTCGAGCTCCTCGACGGGGTGGCCATGCCACCGGAGGCGAGGGAGTGGCTGGCCTCGGCCAGCCAGTCGGGGGCCCACCTCCAGCGCCTCGTCGATCGGATCCTGTGGTTCATCGAGCTGGAGGCGACCGACCTGACGGCCGAGGCCGCGTCCCGTCCCGTCGAGGAGTTGCTCGACCGCGTGGCGGAGCGCTGGCGGCGGCGCTGCGTCGGGGCCGGTCAGCTGCTGAGCGTCGAGCTGGCCACGCCGCTCGGGGCGGCCGTGGCCGCCACCGAGGAGCTGGAGCGGGGCCTCGACGAGCTGCTCGACAACGCCGTCAGCCACGCCTCGGCCGGACCGGTCCGGCTGCGGGCCACGACCCTCGGCGACGAGGTCCGCCTCGAGGTCGAGGACCCGGGGCCGGGCATGGAGGCCAGCGTGGCCGCCACCGCCCCGGACATGCTCGATCCCGGGGAGGACCCGACGACCAGGCGGAGCGCCGGGGCCGGTATCGGCCTGGCCCTGGTCCGGCGGGTGGCGGCGGCCCTCGGTGGTCGCTTCGGGATCGAGCGGGCGGACACCGGAGGCTCGATCGTGTGGCTGACCGTCCCCGCAGCCGACCCTCGAGACCTCCGGAAGGATTGAGCTTCAGCGGTCCCGCACGTCCAACCGGTAGCCGACCCCCCGGACGGTCTTGATGTGGGACCGGCCATCGAGATCGATCTTGCGCCGGAGGTTGGCGATGTGGACGTCGACGACGTGATCGTCCCCGACCCACGTCGGCCCCCAGACCTGCTCCAGCAGCATCTGTCGGGAGAAGACCATGTCGGGCCGCCCGATCAGCGCCGCCAGCAGGTCGAACTCGATCCTGGTCGGCGACACCTCGGCGTCACCGACATGGACCTCGCGGGCCAGCAGATCGACCCGGAGATCCCCGACCTCCCGCCGATCACCGTCGGCGGGCCCGGTCCCGACCGATCGGGGCCGGCGCAGCATGGCCTGGATGCGGGCCACCAGCTCCCGGGGGGAGAAGGGCTTCACCATGTAGTCGTCGGCCCCGACGGCCAGACCGACCAGGCGATCGACCTCCTCGTCCCTGGCCGTCAGCATGACGACGTAGGCGTCGCTGAAGGTCCGTAGGCGGCGACAGACCTCGATACCGTCGATACCCGGGAGGCCGAGATCGAGCACAACGACGGTCGGTTCGGCCTCCTCGGCCAGCTCGAGCCCCTGCTCGCCGTCGGGGGCGACGACCACCTCGTAGCCCTCGCGGGCCAGGACGGCCTCGAGCATCTGTCGGAACTCGGGCGCGTCCTCGACGACGAGTACCGACGCGGCCGGTGGCCGTTCCGATTCTGGCCCCCGGCCATGGCTGGTGCCGGTTCGGTTGGTCGGGTCGACTGGGCTCGAGCGCAACACGGCTCCACCATCGAGGAACCCGACGGGCCGACGGGTCGAGACCTCCTCGGCGGCGCCGAGCTGCGGCTGGCCGAGCTCCACCTCGGCCCCCAGCGGCCCCGGCTTGGCGATGGCGTAGCCCTGGACGAGGTCGCAACCGAGGTCGATGACATGACGGAGCTCGGATTGGGTCTCGATGCCCTCGGCCACCGTGACGATGCCCATGCTCCGGCACAACTCGACCATCGAGCCGACGACCCGGCTCTGGGTGGCCGACCGGTCGATGTCGCGGATGAGGCCCATGTCGAATTTCACGACATCGGGCCGTAGCGAAGCGAAACTGGTCAACCCGGCGTACCCGGCCCCCAGGTCGTCGAGGACCAGTTGGAAACCCGCTCCTCGGAGGTCGGCCAGCCTGGCGACCCCCGGACCCGTCGGGTCGAGAGGGGCCCGCTCGGTGATCTCCAGACCGACCCGATCGGCGAACGCCCGGAGGGGCGCCGATTCGTCGAGCAGCATCGGATCGTCGAGCGATTGCGGCAGCAGATTCACGAAGACCCTGCTGTCGGTTGGCTCCCGGGCCAGGTCGGCAGCCACCCGGTTGCACACGATCCGGTCGAAGTCGGCGTGACGGTCGAGGACCGAGACGGCTTCGATCAGCTCCGTCGGCGAATGGAACGCCGGATGATCGCTCCGAACCAGGGCCTCGTAGACCATCACCCGTCCCGCAGCCGGCGAGTACAGCGGCTGGTACACCACTCGAACCGCTTCGAGGGCCGACGTCAGGTCGCACTCGAGCCCGGCCCGGTCGGAGGGCTCGATCGGGGGCTCGGTCTGGAGTGCTTCGACGATGCAGGCGACGAGGGTATCGGTCGGGCACGGCTTGGTCAGGAAGCGGAACACCCGAGCCTCGTTGACGGCGGCGATCGTCGCTTCGACCGACGCCTGCCCGCTCAAGACGATGCGACGGACGGACGGGAACTCGCTGCGCACGATGGTCAGGAAGGCTGCACCGGTCAGGCCGGGCATCCGCTCATCGGAGACGACGACGTCGACGGGCCGACGACGCAGGATCGACAGCCCCTCCTCCGCGGACGTGGCGGTCAACACGGTGAACGGCTCCGATCGCATGGCGATCCGGAGTGCCTCGGTCACGTCAGCTTCGTCGTCGACGAGGAGGACCGTCGGGTTGGTCGTTGCGCCGGTCATGTCGTCGGCCGTGCCAGCGGCTTGATCCTGGGCACCTGCGTGGCCGGAGCCAGCACGCAGATCGGCTCGATCACGCCGGCGCTGGCCGCGAAGGCCCTGATCCGGCCGATGAGGGCCGATGTCAGCGCAGTACCGGCCCCGGCCAGTTTCGGCCCATCGGCCAGCAGGACGTCGGCGTTGAGCGTCATGCCCGCCGCCAGCTGATCGACGGTCACCGCGAGCTCGACCAAGGCCTCGGTGTCGGCCCGGACCGAGGCCAGCGCGGCCATGAGCGCGGGTGCCGGTGGATCGGCGGACTTCTGGATGGCATCTCGGGCGGCCTGACGGGGGCGCCCGCCGGCGACCAGACCGTCGTACCGGACGGCGACCCGGAGGATCTCGGCACTCAGCTCGGCGTCGGTCCACGTGGCCAGGTCGGTGTCGTTGCGGATCGGGTCGGGTCGCACCTGGGACGCGATCATGTCGGCGACGGTCTCCAACCTCGGGATGTTGCCGAGGAGGTCGGCGGCCAACTCCGCATGCTGGGGAGCGGGCCCACCGTCGCCCCCGTCATCGCTCGCCGGCATCACGACGAACCCGATCTGGGAGAGCATCGTGGCCAGATCGAGGTCCCATGCGACGGGACGATCGAGTCCCTCGCTGATACCCCGGACCGTCTCCCGGAGCCGCATCGTCCGGCTGTAGGCGCCGGCGCTCACCAGGCCCAACACCTCCGTCAACATCGAGACAGTGCCACTGAGGGTGTTGTCGAGCAGGTCCCGCTCGATCGTCTTGAGCCGAGCCGGCTCCAACGCCTCATCGAGGCTCTCGATCAGCACGTCAGGTGGGCAGGGCTTCGTCAGGAAGCGGAAGATCTTGGCGTCGTTGATGGCGGCGATGGCCGAATCGAGATCCGACTGGCCCGACAGCAGGAGTCGAGGCACCTCGGGATGTCGGGCCCGGAGCGTCGTCAGGAGGTCGGCCCCGGTCATGCCCGGCATCCGCATGTCCGACAACACGAGGTCGAAGGGCGGACCCCCGTCCGCCTCCTCGGCCTCGTCGAAGAGGCCAAGGGCCTCGGGACCAGATTCGGCGGTGGTGACGTGGAATCGTTTGCGCAGGTTGAGCTTGATCGCTTCGAGCAACTCGGGTTCGTCATCGACGCACAGCACGCGGGGTTTCACGCTCATACCGTTGTGGACTCCTCGGTCAGGGCAGATCCGGCCTCGATGATGGCGACCGCAGCCGCCAGTTCGTCGTCGATCCGTGTCCGGTAGGGCGAGCCGAAACCGTGGAAGGTCGAGCGCCGCTGGGCCAACACACCCGCCAGCCGGACGGCCTCGAGCGCCGAGAGCGCCCGCCCCGCCTCAACCGGCTCAGGCCAGTTCCCGAGCTCGGGACGGTCGTGGCCGTCGGCGACCAGTAGTACTGCGTCCGACGGGAGCCCCCAGACCGACAGGAGGTGGGCTCCCAGGTCGGGGTGTCCAACACCGAACAGCTGCCGCTCGGCGTCGATGAGCTCGATGTCGCACCGCTCGGCCAGGGCGTAGGCTTCGGTCAGCCTGCCGGGGAGTTGTCCGATCTCGACCAGCAGCCCGATGTAGCCGAACAGGCCGCCGAGGCCGGCGACGACGGCATCGCTCGGCCGGGCGAGACGAGCCGCCAGGACGCTGACGGTCTCGACGTGGGCGGCCAGTGACTCCGGATCGCAGCCGGGGATCGACTCGGTGGCCAGAAACGAGCGAGCGACCTCGGCCGACAGGATCAGCTGCGATATCGCGGTGAGCCCGATCCTGGTGACCGCCTCCTGGAGGTCACCGACCGGATTCCCGCCGGAGAAAGCGGAGTTGGCCCACTGCATCACCTTGGCCCCGATCGCCGGGTCCCTACCGACCAGTGCCGCCACCCGATCCATCGAGGCGTTGGCGTCAGCGGCCAGCTCGAGTAGCTGGGCGTACAGCACGGGTGGTGTCGGCAACGCCGAGATCTCGCCGATGGCGGCCAGGATTGCCGGATCGGCGACGTACCGGCGGTGGCGCACGGCGTCGGCCAACGCCTCGGCCAGGGTGTCCCGGTCACACGGCTTGCTCAGCCATCGATGGGCGACCGGCACGGACGTCATGACCAGATCGACCCCAGCCTCGCCGGACAGCACGTAGCGGACGATCTCCGGGTGCTCGGCCCGGATCCGCTCGAGCAGGTCGGCCCCGGTCAGGCCCGGCATGCGCATGTCGGTGACGACCACATCGACGGGCTCGGTGGCCAACAGCGACAACGCCTCGTCGGCACCGACCGCGAAGAGGAAGCGGTAGGTCCGGCGGAG
This sequence comes from uncultured Acidimicrobiaceae bacterium, assembly GCA_947259095.1. Classification (GTDB taxonomy): domain Bacteria; phylum Actinomycetota; class Acidimicrobiia; order Acidimicrobiales; family SZUA-35; genus JAHELU01. The sequence continues at coordinate 141,360 of CAMYLA010000002.1, forward strand.
CCTGCGCAGCGCGCCCTGCAACCCGGCCAGCACGCCGTCGTCGTCGTCGACGAACAGGACGACCGGCAGATCGGTCACGCCGCCCGTTTCCTCGGCAGCCACAGGTGAAAGGTGGTGCCCGAACCTGGATCGACGTCGAAGTCCAGCCGGCCCCCGTGCTTCGAGACCACGATGTTGTGAGCCAGGGCCAGGCCCTGACCGGTCCCTCGTCCGGGCTCCTTGGTGGTGAAGAACGGCTCGAAGACCCGCTCCCGGATCTCCTCGGGGATTCCTCCCCCGGTGTCGGCGATGTCCACCGCCACGCCGTCGGCCTCCGCCCGGGACCGGATGGTGATCCGGCCGAGACCACCCGACTCGGCGACGACGTCACCGATGGCATGAGCTGCGTTGACCACCAGGTTGATCAGGACCTGACCCAAGTCACCGCGGTTGCAGAGCACGTCCGGGATCTGGCCGAGCTCCAGGTCGATCTCGGCCACGTACCTGTACTCGTTCTTGGCGACGGTGAGCGTCGTCTCGATCAGCTGGTTGAGGTCGGCGGGGGCCAGATCGTCTTCGCCGGGATGGGAGAACTGCTTGAGGGCCTTGACGATGCTGGAGACCCGCTCGATACCGTCGAGGGTTCGAGCAATCGCCTTCGGCACCTCGTCTTCGACGAACTCGATGTCGATCTCCTCCTCGAGCTCATCGATGGTGGCGACGAGCTTCGGCCCCGTTGGCTCCCCCTGTGCAAGTGGCTTCAGCTTGCGATATTCCACGACCAGGCCCGTCAGATCCTCGAAGGCGTCGCCGATGAAGCGGGCGCTGTCGCCGATGAACTGGATCGGGGTGTTGATCTCGTGGGCCACGCCGGCGGCCAGCTGACCGATCGACTCCAACCGCTGGGCGTGACGTAGCTCGACCTCGAGTTGCTTTCGTTCGCTGATGTCGGTGGCGACGCAGACCGCTCCGACCACCCCGCCGTCCTCGTCGCGCAGCAGCGACGTCGTGAGCAGAACCGGGACGGGTCCGCTCCTCGCCGATTGGAGCTCCGCCTCGCGAGGACCCAGGCACAGGTGCTCGAGCGCCGGCACCCAGTCCGACCAGGTCGGTCCCAGGAGGAGATCGAACAGGCAGGTGCCGACGAGCTCGTCGTCGTCTAGGCCGCTCATCCTGGCGGTCGTGCCTCCGACCGAGGTGATGCGACCATCGACATCGGTGATCATCACCGCCGACGACATGCTGGCCAGCACGTTCTCGAGAAAGACCTTGCTGTCCCGCAACTCGCACTGGGTCACGTAGAGCGATCGGGTCTTGTCCTCTATCATCCGCTCCAGGACCCGGTTCTCGGCCTGTGCTCGTTCGAGCCGTCGCTCCAGCTTGGCCACTCGCTCCTCGGCCGGGTCGGTCACGCTCGGGCCGAGACGCTCTCGGTCGCGACCTGTCCCGGGCCGGTGGCCGACGCTCCGACCGCGTCTCCGGATCGGACCAGGAACGAACCGCTGGTTCCCGCCGTCGACCGTCGCTCGTACCCGACCGGGACCCCGTACCAGTCGGCCAGACCGTCGAGAAACCCTTCGACGAGGGCGAAGAGCCCGAAGTCGGACTCGTAGTTCAGGGTCAGCACCCCCGGGCCGTGCTCGACCGCGCTGAATCGGGCTGGGCTGGCCTCGGGATCGAGCTTCCGGACCTCGGTGTGGATCACCGTCTCGAGGTTCAACAGCAACGAGTGGGGATCGTCCAGCCCCTCGAGAAGGGTGGGCACCGACCGGGCAAGAGCCGGGAAGGAGTGCCTACCGAAGGCTCGGAGGAGCGGCTCGACCTCGACCTCGTGGGTCGTCACTGCGGTGTCAACCAGGGCCAGCAGATCGCTGGCCGGGTAGTTGCCAGGGCCCACGAACGGCTCGGCGGTCTCCAGGTCCGTGGCGTCGACGAGGTCCTCGAACGCATCGGGACCGTAGGTTTGGTCGACGAAGTCAGCCAACAGCTTGAAAATCGAACCCTTCATGGAGCCTCCTCGTGCCCAGCACTCTTCTGCACAGGGACACTTAATCATCGGCAATCAGGGCCTGGAAGTTGATGGAACCTATCGGACTCCTCGGCTTTCGTTCCGTTGTAGGCGCTCGGGATTCTGGCCCGTTGCGCAGATCCAGGGAGCCGATGATCGAAGCTCCCGCAATCTCGAACGGGCGCGGATCACAGGTGTGGAAGGACTCGAGGAGTGCCGCTCGAAGCTCGCTGGCGGGAAGTAACGAGCGGTCACCCGACGAGGTCGCGAGGTCGACGTCGTGGCCGCGGTTCAGCCCTGCCACCAGCCGATGCTTGACCGAGGCGCCGATATCGATCCCTCCGTCGTCAGACACGTCAGGATCGTATCCTCCGACCCGAAGCACGAGCCTGCTTGTCGGCGGAAAGAAGGGTCAGGGCGGGTGGCCATGGAGCCCGAGAAGCGCCCAAACTCACGTTGCCAGTGGCACCACAGTGGCACGGGTCCGTTTCGCCCGGAGGGCTACACCCTCGAAACTGGCGGAGAGAGGGGGATTCGAACCCCCGGAACCTGTGAGGGTTCAACGGTTTTCAAGACCGACGCAATCGTCCACTCTGCCATCTCTCCGTGAACGAGGTTAGCGGCGTTTCGGGGCCGGTGGGAGGTTGCCGGCCGAACGGGACGGCGGCTCGAGACCGGCTACACACCAACCCCGGGGACACAGAAGGCGGCGTCTTCCGGCTTGCTGTAGGTCCGGGTCGTGATCGGGCACAGTTCGGCGAAGATGGTCTCGGCCGGGACTTTCTGGGGGCCTTCGTATTGGGGGCGCATCTTGAGCGCCGGGCCGTCGACCGGGGCGTTGCCGTCCGGTCCTCCGTCTGTGAGGTAGCCGAAGCCGCAGCCGGTCGGGGTGTCGGCATCGATTGCGAAGTTGACGCAGTTGTCGATCCACAGGTCGGCCACATCGCTGTTCCATGCCCCCCACCAGTCACCGTGGGTGGTCGATCCGGGCGTTGCTTTCGACACGCCGAAGGTGGTCGGGTCGACGTCGGAGGACAGGTACCAGCCTTCGGTGGTCTCACCGATCTCGACCTTGTAGTTCACGAAGTATTCGAGGTTGGGCAGGATCCGGTCGTAGGGGGCGACGCAGTTGCTGCTGTACCAACCGCCGGGCGGTGGTTGGAAGTTGGTCCAGTCGGCGGGATCCTCGCCGTTCCAACACTGGTTGAACTTCACGTTCATCTCCAACACGACCCGGGGATCGTCGTCTACGCCGTACTCCTCCTTGAACTTGGAACCGTTGCAGACCGGGATGGTGTGGTCTCCCTCGTAGGAGGCGGTGGAGAAGTTGTCGCTGCAGACGAAGGTCAGCTTGCTACTGACACCGCCCTCGGCCTCCGGCACGGTGTTGAGGTTTTCGGTGGCGATCAGCGCCGCCTCATCCGGGTACTTCTGGGCTTCCCCCCGGGCCCGTCCTTCACCCTTGTAATACACGACAACCCGCTCCGGGATCCGCACATTGCCTTCGGCGTCGAACATGGCCGGCACCCAGTAGCCGGTCCGGTTCAGCTCCTGACCGTTGCAGGTGCTCGATCCGGAGTTGAGCAGCGAGTCGAAGGTGGTGAAGGCGTTGATGTCGGTATTGCCGAAGTGCATATGGAGATGCGACGCCCCCGGCTTGCCGGGGAACAGCAGGGGGTCGTCGTAGCTGAAGTGGGAGAACTCACAACCGGCGCGGAACTGACCGCCGGCCGGGATGGGGAACGCCTGCTCGGGGTTGCCGCCGGGGCTGTCGAGGTACTCCTGGCGGGGCCCGTAGTGGTCGGTCAGCGTCAGCTGGTCAGACGGCGTTGCCAGGTCCGGGCTTGCGTCGTGGTTGGTGTTGCGAACCGAGGCCGCCTTGAGCATCGCCAGGTTCGACTCGTAGTTCAACGAGCTGGTCGAGGCCGCAGCTTCGCCATCGCCCCCCGTCTCCTGGGAGCCGATACTCAGCGGTCCGGCCGCATCGACCCCGTCGGCTTCATCTCCTGAGCCGAGCCCGACAAGTCCGGGACGAATCAAGACCACCAGGACCGCCAACACCAGGAGCCCGCCGGCACCGAGCATGAAGTAGTATGGGCCTCGCCGTTCCGCTAGGTCCTCGAACATGGTCCGCCACCATCTGCCAAAAGGGCCGTCACCTACAAATGAATACCAGGCCCCGGCCCGAATGTCAGCTATAGCCCGGTGCCGGGAGCGCAGTAGGCCGCATCCTCCGGCTTGCTGTACGAACGCTTGGGGTTCGGGCACAGCTCCTGCATCAGTGTTGCCGCCGGGACCTTGTTCGGACCGTTGTACTGTGGCCGCAGCTTCAGGGCCGGCCCACCGGCCGGAGCCGATCCGTTCGGGCCGCCGTCGCTCAGGTAGCCGAACCCGCAGCCGCTGGCGGCGCCGGACCGGTAGTTGACGCAGTTGTCGATGAACATCTTGTTGATGTCCTTGTTCCAGCCGCCCCACCAGTCACCGTGGGAGGTGGTCCCGCCGGCAGCCTTGGAAGCCCCGAACGACGTGGCGTCGACGTCGGATGAGAGGAACCAGTTGCTGGTGTTCTCCCCCGGCTCGACCCGGTAGTTCACGAAGTACTCCATGTTCGGCAGCGTGTGGTTGAACTCTCCGGTGCAGTTGCTGCCGTACCAGCTGCCGCCCGGTGGCCGGAAGTTTTTCCAGTCGGCCGGGTTCTTGCCGTTCCAGCACTGGCCGAACTTCACGTTCATCTCCAGCACCGCGGTGCCGGAACCGTTGCAGCTCGGCATGGTGTTGCCGGCCGCCCCGCCATTGCTCGAGTACTTGTCGCTGCAGACGAAGCTGTACTTGCCGGACACCCCGCCCTGGCTCTCCGGTTTGGCGTTCAGGTTCTCGGTGGCGATCATCGCCGCCCCGGCCGGGTACGGCTCGGCCTTACCCCTGGCCAGACCCTCACCCTTGTAGTAGACGACAACCCGTTCCGGGATGCGCACATTGCCGTTGCCGTCGATGATGGCCGGAGCCCAGTAGCCGGTTCGGTTCAGTTCTTGACCGTTGCAGGTGCTGGAACCGGAGTTGATCAGCGTCTCGTAGCTGCTGAAGGCGTTGACGTCGGTGTTGCCGAAGTACATGTGTAGGTGGGCGGCGCCGGGTTTGCCGGGAAAGACCAGCGGATCGTCATAGGAGAAGTGGGAGAACTCACAGCCGGTACGGAACTGACCGCCGTTGGCGACCGGGAACGCCTGCTCGGGGTTGCCGCCGGGATTACCCAGATACTCGTTTCGGGGTCCGTACAGGCTCTGCAGGTTCAGCGAGGCAGACGGTGTGTTCCGCTGGGGGCTGTTGTCGTGGTTACGGTTCCTGACCGACGAGGCCCGGATCAGGTCGAGGTTCGACCGGTAATCGAGCGACACGTTGGCCTGGGCGGCGGGCTTCGGGGCTGCGGTCGAGGGTGGGGCGGTGGAGGCCGTCGGTGTCGGAGTTGCGGTCTCGGTGTTGCCGTCTCCGGCGCCGCCGGCGGCCGGGGCTTTCGAGGAGGGGCTGGCTTCCCCGGCCGGTGCGGTGCCCTCGGCCGGCGCCGAAGCATCGCTGGCGGACTCGGTTGACGACGAGGTCGCCTCGCTGGCCGCTTCGCCGGCCGCTTCGCCGCCCGCTTCGGTGGTGTCGGTGTCGGTGTCGGTGGACGCAGCCGCTTCGGCTTCGGTGCCCGTTGCGTCGATGGCCGACGGATCACCTTCGACGGCCTCGATCCGGCCGGTGGTCTCGTCGACGTTGGCCACCAGGGTGCCCGCCGAGTTGAGCTGCTCCGGTGGCGACTGCTCGTCGATACCGATCTCGATCTCCGTCAGCTCGGCCTCGGTGAGAGCGTCCTCGGGAACGTCGGTGGTATCGGTCAGGGTCGACGGGCTGAGGAGCGAGACGACGACCCAGATCCCGACGCCGACCAGAAGGGCGAGACCAAGTTTGTAGGCCGTGCCGCCGACTCGTCCTTGCTTCGTGGCGCCATCGGGCTGCACCTCGATCGTGGTGGCGTCCGGCTCGACCTCGATCGTGCCGCCGGTATGGGTGGAGGGCTCGAACACGTTCTCATCGAGTGGCGACATCTCTTGTCCCGTCATGAAACCGCAATACTAGATCGCCGGCAGCGGTGGGCAACGTTTCTCACCGTCGTATCTCTGCGAACGATGGCTGCGCTCCACGCCAGATGCCCTGGCGCTGGCCCCGGAACCGTGGCCGACCGTATCCCGTGCCGCCCCGGCCCGGTTTGTGGGAGGCTGGCCTGGTGCCCGAAATGTGGATCACACTGCGGACGCCGAACCGGCGGCCCCTGACCGTGCTGGTCGACGCCCCGCTGGTGGTGGGGCGCGAATGTGACGGCCTGATCCTCGCCGATCAGCGGGTGTCCCGGCGCCACACCAGTTTCGAGCCGACCGGCGGGCAACTGCAGGTCGTCGACCTGGGGAGCTCCAACGGCACTGCGGTCAACGGGCATCTGATCTCCGAGCCGGTGCTGGTCGGGCCCGGCGATCTGGTCACGATCGGCAACACGATGATCTCGATTCAGACCAGAACCGAGGGGGAGAGCCCGATCGGTATGTTGCCGACACGGCTGGCCCGAACCGCCACGCCGTCGATCAAGACCTCGATCGAACTGGTGGCCGAGTCGATCGATCAGGGCGAAAGCGGCAGCATCGTGGATGCCGAAGTCATCGGGGTCGAGGCCGATCCAGGGACCCTCACGGTCGTCTTCAGCGACATCGAATCCTCGACCGAGCTGGCGGTTGCGATGGGCGACGCCGACTGGTTTGATCTCCTCGGCAAACATCACAGGCTTGTATCGGCCCAAGTCGAGGCCCATCAAGGCCGGATCGTGAAGAATCAGGGTGACGGCTACATGCTGTGTTTCCGCAGCGCCCGCCAGGCCCTCCTGGCCTGCATCGGGATGCAGCGGGACCTCGAACGGCAGGGCCCGGCGATGATGGCGGCCGATCCCGACTCCCCGTTGCGGGTCCGCATGGGCGCTCACACCGGCGAGGTCATGATGCAGGACGACGGGGATCTGTTCGGCCGGCACGTGATCGTTGCGGCCCGGATCGGCGCCCTGGCCACCGGAAGCCAGATCCTCGTTTCCAACCTCGTCAAACAGATCGCCGAGCCTCGAGGCGACATACCGTTCGGTGCCGCCCAGGAAACCCCGCTCAAAGGCATCGACGGCCTCACCCTCGTCCACGACGTCGACTGGGCCGCATTCGTCTGACCAGGGTCGGCCAACGCTGCGCCGTGGACCCGTGGACCCGTGGACCCGTGGACCCGTGGACCCGTGGACCCGTGGACGATAATGGCGATGCTTGTGCGACGCGGTCGGTGCTAGGTTGCAGGTCATGAATTCTGGAGGGAAGATTTCAATCGCGCTCTTGTTGACGTTGGCCTTGATCGGCGCAGCCTGCGGGAGCGATTCGGACGACACCGAGGCCGGCGAGGGGGCAACCGAGACCACCGCCGGCGACGGTGATCTGCAGAACGCCTGCCCGGCCGACGGCTGCATCGTCGATTTCGCCGGGGTCGCGGCAGCCGGCGACGAGATCGAGGTCACCTGGGAGCTGAACTTCGCTCCCGACATCAACAACAACCACATCCACATCTATTGGGACAACTTCACCCCAGCCCAGGTGAGCAACGACGCCACCGATCGTGGCGTCGACCAGGGCGAATGGGTCCCGACCGATCTCGGCCCGACCTACGTGACCGACGGTGCGGCGTCCACCTCGGTCCGTGAGGATTCCACCACGCTGTGCCTGGTGGCCGCCGATCGCGACCACAACGTGATCGACGAGGGAACCGAGATCTGCCGCGATGTGAGCGAGCTGTTGTAGCGACCGATGACCGCCCCCGGCAGTACCGAACCGACAGCGATCGGTCGGTATGAGCTCAGCTCAACGCTGGGGATCGGCGGATTCGCCAAGGTCCATCGAGCGTACGATCCGGCCCTCGATGGCGATGTCGCGGTCAAGATCCTGCTGTCGCTGTTCGTGGACAACGACGACATCCGCCACCGGTTCCTCCAGGAAGCCCGCCTGCTGCGACGGGTGGATTCGCCGAACCTGATCCGGGTCTACGACATCGGCGAGCTCGATGACGGTCGGCCGTACTTCGTGATGGAGCTGGCCGAGGGTGGCGCCCTTGCCGACAGGCTGGTGGCGAGAACCGGCAGTGCGCTCGACCGCGGCTCGATGGGCCAGGTGATCGAGGCCCTGGCTGTCGGGCTTTCGGCGCTGCACACCGCCGATGTTGTCCATCGCGACATCAAGCCCGACAATCTGTTGATCGCCGGTGGCGGCCACGACGACACCACCCAGGTCGGCGCCTCGATCCTGGCCGATGGGGAACGGCTGTTGATCGGCGACCTCGGCCTGGCCAAGGATCATCAGCAAACCTCGGCCGGACCGACCGTCTCCGGCGGCACACCCTTCTATCGGCCTCCGGAGCAGATGACCCCAGGCGCCCCGATCACCCCGGCAGCCGACATCTACGCCGCCACCGCCGTCGTGTGGTACCTGCTCACCGGTGCCCATCCGCCGGAGACAGCGGCGGTCCCGGCCCAGCTGACGTCGATGCCCACGGCCTGGCAGCCGGTGTTGGAGCGGGGCCTGGAGCACGATCCGACCCTGCGCCACGCCACCATCGAGGAGTGGGCCGCCGAGGCCCACAATGCTGTCGAGGCGGCACCGGCCACCGGCTACGACCCGGTCAAGGTCGGCGACGCC
>CAMYLA010000003.1 GCA_947259095.1 uncultured Acidimicrobiaceae bacterium
CCACTGGTGTGCGCCGAGACTGTCAGATTCTTTCACACCCACTTCCACAAGCTCTCTGGCATTCCCTCGTTCATCGCCCCCAACCGACCCGAGGGTGACGGGGCGTTGGATAGCAATGACCCCAGGCGGGACGTTCGGCTCTGGGGTCGGGGGTGACGCTCTGGCAACATCGCCACATTGAACATGGAACGGAGTCCAGACATGTGGCACAGACTGCGTAGACCCTTGCTTTCCATCGTCGCCATCCAGCTGTCAGCCTGGATCGTGGGTCAGATCTTGGCCAAGCGCTTTTCCAAGGGGGACGAGCGGAGTGACGAGTTCCGAATTGCGGCCATCTTTGGTGGCAAGAAGTTCCAGAGCCATGCCGAACACCTGCGGTCGGGTTCGGTGGTGGTGTCGATGGGCGGGATCGATCTGGATCTCCGCGGCGCCACCCTCGACCCCGCCGGCGCATCCATCGACCTCAACGCCACAATGGGGGGTGTGAAGCTGACCGTGCCCGAAGGGTGGGCTGTCATTGTCGAGACGTCTGCCCTCGCTGGTGGCGTAGAGGTGAAGGTCACCCCAGCCCAGGACCTGCCAGACGACGCCCCGACACTCCACGTCCGGGCGGTTGCCCGGATGGGCGGCGCCCTGGTAACGACCGGCGCCCTGGTAACGACCGGCGCCGACCACTGACCGCAACAGCCAACCTCCGGGGGTGGGGACGGGCGCGCTCGGCCCCAACGACCTCGTCGGATTCTCATGTCATCGAGTGACGGTCTCGAGAGATCGAAAGGACGTGGTCATGGAAGGACTTCGACCGCAAGAGCTCATCATCATTCTCCTCGTGGTCCTCGTGCTGTTCGGTGGCAAACATCACACTGCCGTCGGTCGGCTCCAGGAGGCCGGCCGCGACCTTGAGCAGCGTTGACTTGCCGGAGCCGTTGTGGCCGAGAAGCGCCACGGCCTGGCCGGCCTCGATGTCGAAGCTGACCGGACCGACCGCATGGGCCGCACCGAGGTACTTCGTCGTTCCAGAGAAGCTCAGCGCCGACCGCTTACGGGTCGGCCTGCGGCGGGCCCTTTTGGTCATCCGGCCTGATCCGCGGCCGGAGCGAAGCCGGACAACCGGTCCCGGTAGCGCAGCCACCCCACGGCGACCGAGGCGACGATCGCCATCACCGCCGCCGTGTTGACGGCCGCCGCCGGCCCGTCGGCGCCGCTGGTGACGGCGTTGCGGGCGAACAGGACGGGGAGTGCGCCTGCGGTGGTCAGGGCCGGCGGCCACAGGAGCCGGTAGACGATGACACCGCCGCCGCCTTCGACCGGGGCGATGAGCGACGGCGAGTCGGCCCGTCTGATGCTGAACCCGGCCGCGGCGACTGCGATGGCCGAGGCCGGGACGGCGGCCACGGCGATGGCCAGACCGAGACGGCCGTCCAGCGTCGTGGCAACGGCCGTCACGCCGGCGATGAGCCACAGCGGCAGCATGGCGACCACGGCGGTGAGGGCGTGGGCCAGCATGATCCTGCCCGACTCGACCGGGACGAGCTCGAGGATGCTCGGGTGGTCCAGTTCCTGACTCAGCGGCTCGATCACCTCGATGGCGGCCAGGTAGAAGGACGCGCCGACCAAGCCGATCGATGCCGTCGTGCCGTGCCACATCGTCGCCAGGGCGATCCCGGCCACGACCGCCAGTGCGGCGACCCGGACGATGCGGGTCAGCGGCCAACGGGCGTAGCTACGGGCATCACGTACCGCAACCGGAACACGTTCCTCGATCCAGCCCCCACCGGCGATGGAGAACCACGGCCGGCCCCGGGGCGCCTCGGCGGCCAACCGGCGGCGCAGGATGAGCAGGCTGCGGATGTCCTGTTGGGCCAGGGCGAAGCGGATCTGGGCCACGAGCCGTGAGCGGTCGCGGACCCGTTCGAGAGACAGGTACGCAACACGACGCCACCCGTACCAGACCAGCGCCGCGGCCATCACCGGCCCACCGACGGACCGGGCGGTGCCATGCAGTGGCCACAGGGCCATGGCCCCCAACACCGAGGTGGGGGAGGTGGAGCCGCCGAGGACGAGATCCAAACCGGCCCATACCAGCGGCACGACGGAGGCTGCGAGGATGACACCTCGGCGGACCCGGGATCCGGCGGTGACCAGCGCCGCTCCGGCACCCGAGAGGGCGATGGCGGCACCGGTCACGAGACCGGCTCCGACCCAGGAGGCCTGGCCTCCCGGCAATTGGCGGGCCACGACCAGCCCGACGGCGCCGCCCAGCATGGCCCCGACCGCGGCCGAACCGGCCAGGAACCGCCGGACGGGCGAGCGGAGACGTGATTCACTTCCAACTCGTCGAGCGCCAGCGGGCCGCCGTTGACCCCGGACCGGACACCGACCAGCAGGGCGGCCCCGGCCAGCACCGCAACACACCGGGGCCCGTTGTCGCGAACCGCGTCCAGCGCGGCTGCGTCGACCTCGACCCGATCGATGGCACCGCGGGCCACGTAGAGTGCCAGTGTGCTGATCAAACCCACCACGTAGATTCGGTAGAAGCGGTCGAATCGATCGGCTCCCCGGCGGCGTCGTGTTCGTCGCAGCGCCCGCAGGCGGGCCAGGGCCTCGGTGCCGCCGTCGTCATTTTCCGACGATCCGGCGGCCATACCGATCGGCGCCAGCGCATCGTCAGCCGGCGTTGTCATCGACCGGCTTTCCGACATGACGATCTGGCGATGTCTGCACATCGATGATGGTACTGCCCGGAGCTGGACCGAAAGCTGCATGACGGGTCGAACGCACCCGATCGTTCCTCAGCCGCCCGTCGCCGCCGATCCCGGGAAGCGGGCCACCGCATTGAACCACCGGGGTTGCGAGCGGCCCGAATGATGGACCCGGCTCAGCTCCGCCAGCGTGACAGGTCAACCCGCTCGGCCAGCTGAACGAAGACCTGCAATCGAGGCCCATCGATCTGGCGGCTGATGTGGCCCTGACCGGTCAGGTCGTCGGCCAGGAGCACGTCGCCCGGCCCGAAGGTGCGCGTTGTTCCGTCGCCGACCTCTATCTCGGTGCGGCCGATGAGGTGGATGGCGAACTGGCGGCGGGGTGCGACATGGTAGTCCCAGACCTCGGGTCCGGCCTCGGTGGTGTCCCGGAAGAACATCGACTCCATCGGGATGGCCGATGACATGGCGCCGGCTGTGGAGATCGACAGTGGCAGATCGAGCTCCTCGAAATGGCTCATGCCGTCGTCGCCGCTGTAGACGCGGGTGACCAGCACCCGCTCAACCGACCGCCTGGGCCCGTTCGCCGTTGGCGTTGGCCGGCGCATGTAAGATGTCGTCCGGCCCGAAGGTCTTGGTCCAGCAGGCGAACTCGAGGAGCACGCCATCGGGATCGCGGAAGTAGACGGAGCGGACGAAGACGCCGTCATGCATCTCGGCCGCAACGGTTCGCTCGCTGTCATCATGGTTCAACACCATGCTGGTCTCGACCCCCTTCGCCTTGAGCTTGTCGACGTAGTCGTCGAACAACTCGGCCGGCACGTCGAACGCCAGGTGGTTCATCGAGCCATGGGCCGACACGATGTTGCCTCCACCGGGCATCTCGCCCGCAGCGGCGATCCCCGGAGCGTGGGGCGGTGCGCCGGGGAACCAGAAGAAGGCGACCGAGTCGCCGTTGCCGCAGTCGAAGAAGAAGTGCTGCCCGCCCCCCGGGATCTCCAGCGTCTTGATCAACGGCATGCCGAGGACATTGGTGTAGAAATCGACGGTGCGCTCCATATCGCTGCTGACCAGCGCAATGTGGTTGATTCCTCGAAAGTCGAATTCGGTGTTCTCGGCCATGGGTACCAGCCTCCCGGCTTGACGATTTCCTCCTACAGTACGCCCATGACTCGAACGAAGCAGATTCCACGCAGCGAGGTCGCCGAATCGGTGGCGCCGGTCTACGATCGACTCTTCGGCGATCGTGATCCGGTTGCCGAACCGGGCACGGCCACCGGGACTCCCGGCAACTGGTGGACGGTGTTCGCCCAGACCCCCGATCTGCTCGATCACATGGTGGCCGGCTTCGGCCTGTTCTCAAGCCCCGATCGGGTTCTCGATCCCCGGCTGCGGGAGTTGGCATTGACCAGGACCGGGTTCGTCGCCGGCAGCCAATTCGTGTTCAGCCAGCACTGCAAGGCGGCCCGGAATGTCGGGGTGACCGATGAGCAACTCGTTGCCATCCCGGCCTGGGCCACCGCCGAGGTCTTCTCGCCGGCCGAGCGGGCGGTGCTGGCCTACACCGATGAGCTGGTGCTGGCCGAGGGACGGGTGCAGGACGCCACCTATGACGTCCTGTCGAGCCACCTCGATGAGCAGGCCGTCATCGAACTCACCTACGCCGTCGCGACCTACCGGCTGCACGCCACGATGTGTCGTGCGCTTCGATTGGAGTTCGACGACGTGGCTGAGCGGATCGTCGAGGTCGCCGCTCCCGACGACGGCGGCCAGGATGTGATGGGCACGATCAGCATGCGGGACTGAAGACCATGATGGGCCGGCCAACCGGCGCCCGCCCACGGCGACGGCGCAAGCGTCTCGGGCACGAGCGATCACCTTGGAAAGGCGGGCGCCGAGCGGTGGGCCGGTTCGAGGTCGAGCGGTGCTGGCGATAACGTGCTTGCATGGCCGAGCAGATGTTCGACGACCCGGGGCTTCAGCGATACCTGTCGGCGAAGGACGTGGTGATCCTGGCGGTGCTCACCGCCGGCGGGGGGCCGTTGGCCACCCCGATGTGGTTCGTCCACGACGAGGAACACCTGGCCATGGTGAGCGTGGACGGGCTGGCCAAGGTCCGCTACCTGGAGCGGGACCCTCGTGTGAGCGTCGTGGCCGAAGGTGGCGAGCGTGGCGCCATCAACGGGGTCGTCCTGACCGGCCAGGTTCGCTTCGTCGACGGCGACGAGCGACTCCTGTGGGGTCGTCGATTCTTCGACAAGTACGCCCCCGATATCGAGCGCCTCTGGGACGGCCCCGGTATCCCAGACAACCGGCGGGTCTTCGTGCTCCGGCCCCGGGTTGCATCCGCCTTCGGGCTCTGAATCGCCAGTGGGGCTCGGCCACGAGCGTCCTCGGCCAACAGATCGTGCGGCGCACTGGGAAACGGCTGAAGGTGTTCCGTTCAGCTTGCCGACGAGGGCCGGTCGAAGAACGATGGTGGCGGCACGTAGAGATACTCACCGCCCAGCAGCGTCACCACTTCGTTGCCGGCCGAAGGAACGAACACGTCGTTCCCTTCCCGACCACGTCGCTCGATCGGCAGGAACTGTGTGTCGATCGAGTTGGTGTAGGCGGCGAAGAGAAGGCCCTTCGTCCGGTCGGAGGAGTTGGCAGGCCAATAGGGGACACCTCGCCTGACGATCGCCGCAGACCCGGGGTTCCGTTCATTCATCAACCAGACGTGTGGTGTCGGCAGGCGGGCATCGACCGCGGTCGGCTCCCCGGTGGTGGGCTGCTCGCCGTCCTCCGGCCAGCGGAAGTCGTTGAACTGGGGTCCGTCGCCGACGCCGGATCGATGGGTCGGCGAGCCGTCGGCGCGCCGACCGACCAGCGCCGCCTCGGCGCCGGCGACGTCAAGCCCATGAAGCTCGGCGAGTTGGTTCACCTTCTCTTCGTAGGCGGCCTGATCCTGCTCCAGTTTCTGGAACACCAGGAAGCTTCCGTAGCCCCTGCCCTCGTGTCCGACGAGGGCGATCTTGGGCGAGGCCCCCTCGTACCATTGATCAGCGCCGTTGGGGTGGGACCGGAGCGCATCGCAGGCGAAGAACCACGGGTTGCTGATCCCGTCGATGTTGCCGAACGGCTCCACGGTCCTGGCGAAGCGCCGCCGGCTGAAGTCATGGCCGGGCTGGTTCGGTTGCCCGGCGATTGACGCCGGCGCCGCTGCGCTGGTCGGAGGCTTGTCCGGATCATCCCGGGAGCCGCGCTCGACCACCACGGTGCACCCGACCCCCTCGAGCTCGCCGACCAACGTTGCGACCTTGGTCTCGACACCAGCGGCTGAGCCGGCCACGGTCAGGAGCAGGTGGATGTCGTGTTCGTAGGCCCAGCGGGCGTCGGCTCCCTGCCTCGCCTTCATGCCATCGATGAAGGCGGCCCCGTCGACATGGGCCGGGCGGGCCAGGTCAAGCGCTTCGAAGCCCGTTGAACTGATGGCGCACAGCACGATGGCCGGGAGGTCTCGCTGGCCCATGCGGTAGTGCTCCAGCTCATCGAAGGCGGTCGCCAATTCGAACTCCTCGGTACCGAGGAGCTCCCGTAGTTCACTCGGCTCGGCGCCGACGGTGACCAGCAGGTGGCTCACCGCCTCCCGGTAGTGGGGCCGGAGGATATTGGCCTGGACCTGGTGAAGCTCGCCGGCCAGGTCCTCGGGAATGGCCCGGTCGGGGTCGGGGTACCACCGGATCGGGAATGAGCTGAGCAACGCCTCTTGTCGCCAGACAACCTCACAGCCGTCGCCCAGTGGGCCCGTCGGCCGGTCGGCATCAGCCGGCATCTGGTCTTCCCCGGGCTGTCGTTTGTTGGTGAATCTGTTGACCACAACCTGCCCCGGCTCGGGTGGCGGTGACTCGTAGCCGCCACCCCAATTGAACGGCACACCCTGGTTTCGGTAAGGCAGGTATGCTTCGTGGCCACGACTGACGACGCCGTCGATGTCGTTGAGGAGGCGCCGGCGATCGGCGGAGCCCGGTCTGTAGTCCTTGTCGCGAGGCCACTGGGCTGCCACCTTCTTCAGCTCCTCGTCGATGTCAGCGCCCTCGACGGCAAACTCCTTCTCGCCCATCCACCCCGAGTTGGCGGGAACGAAGACCCAGACGTTGAAACTCTTCGATTCGCGGCTGTTGTGGATGGCGACCCGCATCCTGTTGTGATTGCACTGGGTCATCATCCCGGTCGGGCGGGAGCCGTCCAGGACCAACTGCGCCATCTCGGCCCCGGTTCGCCGCATGATCTGGTGCATCTGACGGGGCGAGAGCTCGGAGTCGAAGCGCCACATGTTGTCGACGGCCAGGAACCAGTCGCGGTCGATGGACAGCGACTCGAACTTGAACGTCTCGCCCCTGGCTTCGCTCTCGGCCTTCATCTCGTCGAAGGCCGGTTCCCACCCGACGGTGCTCTCGGTGAGCGTGAGCAGTGCGCCGATCAGGCGGCTGGGCTCTAGAAGCGGATCGCTGTCGTCAGGAGGGTCCGGGGCGAGTGGGCCGAGTAGGATATCCCGGAAGGCCTCCAGCGCTTCACGATGTTCGTCGAGGTTGTCGGCGATCTGGTCGAAGAGCTTCACCACGAAGTCGAGCTCGTAGTGAACCCCTCCGGACCATTTGGCGAATATCGGCATGGCTTCAGCCTCCTCTGCTCACGGATTCGATCCGACGGCGAACGACGCTGCGCTCGATCGCTGGTTTTTGGCGGCGTCGGCATCGAGAATGCTGATCGTGTGCGGTCCGATGCCCTTGAGATCTCGCGGTGCCAGCTGCGAAGCGATGAGATCCGGTGCCAGACTGTTGGCGACGGGTTCGTCGAGCAGGACCTGGCCGTCCCGAGCTTCATCCACGATGCGGAAGGCCCGATTCAGTACCAGTCCGTAGGGTCGATCGTGTCGAAACAGCGGCTCTCCTCCAGCCAGTGAGACCTTGACCGCCAGCCTCGGGCCGTCGGCCCGATGCACCGCCACCGCCCGTTGAATCTCCAATGCGGCTCGGATCGCCTCATCGGTGGCGTCGAACCAGAAGCACAGCCCATCGCCGCTGTCGGCGGTCTCGTGGCCGCCGAATCGCCGGCACGCATCGCGCACGATCTCGTGGTGGGCCATGACAATGTCGTGGTAGGTGACATCGCCGAAGTCGGTGCTGATCCTGGTCGAGCCGACGATGTCTGTGACCAGAATGATCGTCCAGTCGCCGCCCCGAGCCTCCACCAGCGGGCGCTCTTCGGCCCCGGAACCGGCGAATGCCCGCGCCGCGTCGTGGGACCAGCTCATGCCGGCCCGACCGGTCAGCTCCGCCGCCCGCGCCGCCAGGCGACGGGCGTTGTCCGGCGGCTCGTCGAGCTGGGCGGCGGCCCGGGCCTGGGCGAAGGAAGTCAGGGCGAGCTCGGCGTTGGCGCCGGTGGCCCGGAGGCGCTCGGCGGTTCTACCGAGAGCCTGGACCGCGTCGGCGGTGCGACCAAGGGCAAGGTCGAGCTCGCCGAGGAGTCGATCCAGTGCGAAGGGAGCCATGGGTGGGTGGGTCACCTCGCCTCGACGCAGCGGCTCGACCAGATGATCGAGTTGTTCGAGCCGTTGACTGTCGCCGGTGAGCAGCGCCGCTTGGAGGTCGAGCGTCAATGCCGCCACCGAGATCTGATTCTCCCGCCACCGGGGGAGAGGCGGTGGGGCATCGGCGGCCGGACCTTCCAGTTCATGAGCAGAGATCAACGCCAACAACTCACGTCGCAGGATGCCGGGAAGGGAGGGCCACCGCCCCACCGCCGCCCTGGCTTCTTCGTGTTCCCGCTCGTAGAGTGCGGCGAAGACCTCGACCGGGCCGAGGAACAGATCCGCCCCCCGGTAGGACGCCCGATCGGTTGCCAGCCTTGCCTCGTGGAGGTGGGAACGGGCCAGCCGGATGTCACCGGAGAGCAGTGACACCGTCGAGAGAACGGCGCCGCTGAGGGCTTGGGCCGAGTGCTCGCTGTGAGCAACCGCACTCTCGAGTGCCCGCTCGGCCGCGACCTGCGCTCGGTGAAGATCACCGACACCGAGGTGGGCGAACGCCAGCCGGGACTCCAGTGCCGACTCGACATACCAATCGCCGCCCCGGTGGGCCAGGCGCGCTGCATCGAGCAGCGAGGGCAGTGAGCTGCGGACTCGAGACGCGGTCAGGTCGGCGTAACCGACGGCGTAGGCACAGACGGCCTGGGTCGTCTCGTCAGTGCCCCGTCCCGCAAGGCCGAGCGCCGCATCGGCCAGCTCCCGGCCCCGGTCGAGCTGACCGGCGGTGATATAGGTCTCGGCGCAGGCTTGGAGGAGCAGCGCCCGCAGGTCTGCCCGGTCGGAGGCTTCAACGAAGGCCATGGTCTCGGCCAGGTCGGTCGGTTGCCGGTAGGCGTTGACATCCATATTGTTGATGGTCCGCAGTCGGATGGTGAGGGCGTTGGCCTGGAGGTCCTCGTCGCCGAGGTGGTCGGCCAGGGATGCGGCGTCGGAGAGGGCCCCCACGGCACCGGTTCGATCGTGGTCGAAATAGTGGGCAACACCACAGAGGTAGAGGGCAGTCGCCCGATCGGAAGGGCGTAGTGCTCGTGGTCCACCGGCCGAGAGTGCTCGTCTGAAGAGCTGGGCCGACTCGAACCACTCGCCGAGGCCCAGCGCCGCTCGCCCGGCTCGTACGAAGGCCATCGCATCGACGCCGATCGCTTCGAGATCATCATCGGCCCGGACGAGATGGCGCCCGATCGAGAGCCAGACCGGCCCGTCTTCGGGGGCGTTTGCCAGGAGAGCGGCCGCTCGGCGGCCGTTGATCTCGCGTTGGAGTGTGTGCGGCGTCATGGAGTGCACGGCGTCCTGATAGAGCTGATGGACGAACCAATAGCGATGGCCGTCCGAGGCCAGGATGCCCAGGTCGACCGTCGCACCGAGCGCCCGGTCGACACCACCGTCGTGCGAATCGAGGTCCGGGGAGACCTGCTCCAAGTCCTCGATCGTGCATGTCCCGCCGACGACGGCTGCAGCTCGAAGGACGGCAGTTGTCATCGAGGGGAAGGTCTTGAGCCATTCGGTGACGGGGTCGTCGGCCATTGAGGCCATTTCCACTCGAAGCGTGCTGACGTCGTGGTCGGCGTCGATGCTCGATACCACCCCAGACTGCCGTAGCATGCCGACCGCAGCCTTCGATCGCAGCGGATTGCCGCCCGATGCTGCCCTGACCATACCGATGAACGTGGGTGTCGCCGATAGCGTCTGCTGGCGTATCAGCTCCGATTCCTCGGCGCTGCTCAAGGGGCCGACGTCGAGGCCTATACAACCCTCAAACGAGCGCAGGTCGGCCAGAACCTTGGCTATTCCCGTGCCGCCGGGAGTCGGCCTCGCTGCCACCGCAAGGATGAATGGCAGGAAGGGTTGCTGTCGCATCCGTTGGATGAGGCGATCCGCCAGCTCGACCATGATCGGCGATGCGGCATGGACGTCGTCGAGGGCGACGATGAGCGGTTCCCGCTCGGCATGCTGCATCACCTCGGTGGCGAGCGTCGAGAGTGCGGAGGCCTGCCGGGACAGGATGCGGTCGGCCCTGACCGGATGATCATCTCCGCCTCGCCCAGCGGCCGAACCAGGGTCGGGGTTTGCGCCAAGCAGCTCGACCCAGAGGTGGTCGATGTCCTCCAGCCCTCGATCACAGCGGATCAACCGCACCACGAAATGTTCCTCGGTCGCCTGCTTCATGAGTTGATCGAGCAGTCGCGATTTGCCGATTCCGCCGACGCCGGTGATGGCCAGCCCGGTCGTCTTTCCGCCGGCGGCCCGGCGAAGCGAATGATCGATCTCCGCCAACTCGTGCCGGCGGCCAATCGTCTCTCGCGTCCTCGATGAATTGCCGCGCAATGACCCGTCCCCCAGCTTGCTGTTTCCAGCAATATACGGTCAGGCCGATAGTACGTCCTTTGAACCATCTTTCCCAGCTAGTTTCGCAATCGCCTCGTCGTCGGTCGCCGATGGGAGGCAGGGGAGGCGTCGGGCGTCGAGGCGAGGCAGGCCGGACCCTCCGGGCATTTCGCCGAGATATCGACAGGCCTGCGAGGCCGGCCCCTACCCTGAGGCCCGATCCAACCCGAGACGAACGGAACCCCATGGTCGAGCCGAGACGCAACATCATCGAGGGCCGACCGGTTCTGGTGGTGATCGATATTCAAGGAGGGGACTGCGCAGACGACGAGCCGTCGACGATGCCTTTCATGGCCGGGTACGGGGACCGTATGGATCGGGCTCCGGCGTTGGTGGCCAAGGCCACCAGCACGACTACTTCTGCCGCGTCGTCGAGGACTGCGTGGCCGGATCCAGCCTCGAAGCCCACGAGGCGGCCCTTCGGGCGATGGAATATCTGCAGACCGGCGCTCGCCGCTCCTCCGGCGAGATCATGGCCGCTTTCGAAGCCTGGCGGGTCTCATCGGAAGGTGCCGTCGCAGAGCCGGCCCTGCGACGATGAGCGCGGTGGACCCCTCCACCTCCTTGGAACCCCTGAAACAGCGGGGTTCCAAGGCAACGATCCGGCCCCGAATCGAGAACAGTCGAGAAATTACAAACTCTTCCTCGATTGACACACTCCGGGCCCGATAGGTACTACATTAACTCCCTGTGCAGAACCGAACCTTGGCGGTGAAGGCGGGAGCAGGAATCAGCGCGGTGTTGCTCACCGCGTTATTCCTCGTGACCATTGGCCGCTGCCCCGATTGTGAGGGCTACTCGTTGTCGGCCTCCGATGGTGGCGGCCCGACGACGACTGTTGCCGTCGACGCCGCCGAGGACGGCCCCCGCTCGTCGCTGCTGGTCCAGCCGAGCGAGTTCGCCGAGCAGCTGGAGGAGTCTCTGGGCTTCAGCGAACTGCTGGCCCTCGAGGAGGCCGATCTGCTCGACCCAGCGGCCTCGACCACCACCGTTGCCGAGGCCGCTGCCTCGAGTTCAACCGAAACGACGGTCGCCGGCCAGGCCACGTCATCGACCGAAGCCGCCGCTGCCACTGCCGAGTCCGAGGCGGATGCAGAACCGAAGGCGGACGCCCAGGCCGCAGCAGCCGAGACCACCTCCACCGCTGCCGGCGCCACCAGCTCCACCGCCGGTGGTTCCACCACGGTCGCTGCAGCCGCCGCAGCTCCTGCGGAGTCGTCGTCGACCACGGCCGCCGCTTCGGCCGAAACCACCGTGGTTGCCACCGACCCGTCGTCCGATCAGCCGTCGTCGGATGAGCCGTCGACCACGGCCGCTCCCACCACGGCCGCCCCCACCACCGCAGCCCCGCCGCCCCAGGTTGCGGCCGACCCGGGCTCGGCACCGGCGAACGGCCAGACGCTGTACGTGAGCTCGTCGTCCGGCAACGACAACAACGACGGCCTCAGCGCCGATCGGCCATGGAAGACCCTGCAGGGGGCGCTCCGGCGTGTGCAACCCGGTCAGACCATCCTGGTCATGAACGGCGAATACCGAGAGCTCAAGGCCGCCGGCGTCGCCCACTACTCGGTCGACCGGGGCGGCACCGCCGGGAACTGGGTCAAGATCGCCGCAGCACCAGGGCACAACCCCACCATCGTGGCCAGCCGTGGCACCGGGATCTCGATCCATGCGCCATACGTTGAGGTCTCCGGTCTCACGATCCGGGGGTCGGGATTCAACAGCGGCAACAATTGGGGCATCGGCATCGCCATCACCGGCGTCCACAATGTCCGGGTGGTCGGGAACCGGGTCTCCAACATGCCGGTGACCGGCATCTCCGCCACCGATAGCTCCAAGTTCCAGATCATCGGTAATGACGTGGGCTACAACTCGTTCTGGAGCCCACTCCAGGGCAGTGGCATCTCGGTCTGGCACTCGAGGAACCTCGGCCAGGGGGCCGACTCGGCCGGGTACCACGATCGCATCGTCGGCAACAGGGTCTACGGCAACGAGAACAAGGTGTACTCGAGCCATTACTCCGACCTCAGAAAGACCGACGGCAACGGCATCATCGTCGACTCCAACGAGGAGACCGGTTACAGCGGGCGGACCTTGATCGCCAACAACCTCGTGTACGACAACGGCGGTCGTGGCGTTGTGGTGTGGAGGTCCAGCCGGGTCGACATCATACACAACACGGGTTACCAGAACGGGACGACCGAGGGCATCGCCGGTGGTGCGGCCGAGTTCGCCGCAGGTCGGGCCGACGACATCGTGTTCGCCAACAACGTCGGTTGGTCCCGGTCGGTCCATCCCGCCCTCATCTTCGATCGGGTGACCAACACCCGGAGCTACGGCAACGTGCTGGTGAGCGGCAACCCCTCGGGGCACGCCAGCGGCAACGACACCGTCCACTCGGGTAATCCCGGTTTCCGCAACCCCAGTACCAATCCCGGTGGCGCCGATTTCCGGCCGACTTCGGGCAGCGTTCTCCAGGGTCGGGCCCAAAACACCCCGTGGTTCATCGGCAACGACCTGGTTGGAACCAGTCGAAAGAACGGCACGCCAGACGTCGGCGCCTTCGAGGCCGAAGCCGCCTACCGCTGAGTCCACGTCGTGACGACATCGGAGCCGGCCCGGATCGAACCAGGCCGAGCTGTCGGCCGGTGGCCGTCGATGGCGGCCCCGATCCGGGGGCGGGCTATGTTGGGGACATAGAGAGCGGCACCGACCGGCGGGAGGCTCGACCATGACCGCAGCTGACGTCGAATTCGGCTGGTTTGTCCCGACCTACGGCGACGGACCGACGCTGACAGACGTTGCAACGATGGTGCCCCCGTCGAACGAGCTGTTCAGGAGGGTCGCCGTTGCGGCGGAGCGGGCCGGTTTCGAATACCTGCTGGTCCCGGTGGCGGCGCCGTGCTGGGAGGCGTGGATCACCACCGCCATGCTGATACCCCAGACCTCGTCGATCGATATGCTGGTGGCGGCCCGGCCCGGGGTGATCGCCCCGACGATGATGGCAAAGATGATCTCGACCTTTGATCGGCTGTCCGGGGGGCGGATCCGAATCAACCTGATCGCCGGAGGGGGTGAGCAGGAAAGCCGGGCCGATGGGGTCTACCTCGACCACGACCAACGGTACGAGCTGATGGACGAGACCGTCCGGCTGATGAAGCGGTGCTGGAGCGAGAACCGGCCGTTCGACTTCGAGGGCAGACACCTGCGGGTCGAGGGGGCCGACGTCCGGCCGAAGCCGCTTCAGGATCCCCATCCGCCGTTCTACATCGGGGGCATCTCTCCTTCGGCCATCGAGGTCGGGGCCAAACACGGCGATGTCTACCTCTTCTGGAGCAACACCTTCGACCAGATCGCAGCCGACATGGAGACCGTCGCCGGGGCCGTCGACCATCACGGGCGCACCGGGCAGGTTCGCTACGGCCTGCGGAGCCACGTGCTGGTCCGATCGACGACCGAGGAGGCTCGACGGGACGCCGCTCGGTTGATTGCCGGGGCCTCTGATCGCATGCGCTCGAATCGCCATGACGGCTTGGGCAACCAGTCCGAGGCCGACGCCAGGATGAGGGCCGTCGCCGAGACGTCGACCGAGGCCGACCATTGGCTCAGCGACACCCTGTGGGCCGGGATCACCACGATCCGACACGGCGCCGGCGTGACGATCGTCGGTTCGGCCGACCAGGTGATCGAGACCATCCAGACCTACATCGACCTCGGCATCACCAGCTTCTGCCTTTCCGGCTACCCCCACGATGACGAGGCGGAGCGATTCGGGGAGTTGGTGCTGCCGGCCTTCCGCCAGGACGACGGATGAGGTCGGCTACGGTTGGCCCTCTTCGGACAAGCCCCACCGCTGCTCCAATTCGCGGACCGACCGGTCGATCCGCTGCCACCGGCGATTGCGGCCCCTCCGGTTCGCCTTGGCGTCCGGCGGGGCCGAACCGGCCCCCAGGTCCCGCAGGATCGGTTGGAGTTCGGTCCGGTAGGAGGCGTCGCTGAGCAGCGAGTCGGAGACGATGCCGATCAGCTGGTGGAGCTCGGCGGGCCGGACGGTCACCGACTTCGTGGTGGTCACGTCGATCAGCGGGTCGGGCTTGCGGACGTCGATCGGTGCGCCGGCAATCTGGCGGGACAACACCTGGAGCCCGAACGCAACGAACAGCACCGAAGCAACGACGGCGACGACCAGGACGCCGCTCACCGGTGGTCCGCCCCCGAATCGCCGTTCGCCGAGGTCCGGGGCTCCTCCTGGCGGTCCTGGTCGCCAAGCGAGTCCAGAAGCTCCTGGACCGCCCCCAGCGCCGCCTGCCGCATCCCCTCGTCGACGGGCTCGTGGCCGAATCGAGCCCGTTCGAACAGCTTGGTCAAGGCCTGCATCGCCGAGCCCGAGCCTCCCAGCGACGGCATTGTCCGCTCCAGGAACTCCCGCTCGGTCTCACTGCCGGTCCGGCTCAGACCGACTTCGTCCAGTCGGCGCTCGATGTTGGCGTAACCGAAGCGGATGGCCCGGCCCGGATCGGTCTGCGAGGCCATGTCGAGCCGGAGTCCGTGCAGGAGGTCGGCCAAATCCTGGTCGTCGACGTCGATGATCTCGTCCTCCTGGTCGGCCTGACCGGGAAGCGCAAAGCCAAGCGTTCGGTCCTCGAGGCCGGTGTCGATCTCGTCCAACTCGAAGATCGCCTCCTGGCGCCGCAACGCCAGAAGCAGGGCACCGATGCCGAGAATCAGGATCACCACGCCACTGAGCAACAGGATCCGCCGCCCCGCCTCGGGATCGATCACGGTTTCGCCGACCGTGGTCACCGGTGACGAGGTGGTCGCGGGCGCCGATGCGGTCGGGCCAGGGTCGGGGTCCGAATCGATGGCCGTTCTGGCCTGGGCGGCAACAACCACGATCGACAGCACCACCAACCCGCAGGCGGCGGCGGTGACCGCCCGGAGAACTGGATGTTCGAGCCGTTCACGCCTGGCCAGAGCGTCGGCTCCACTGCGGGCGAAGAGCGGCAGCGCCGCAGCCGCCAAACCGATGGGAATCCAGGCCGCAGAGCGAGCCGGCTGGTCGGCCAACCACCATGCGATTGTGGTCGCAATGGCCAGCAGCCCGGCGGTGGCCAACGATCTCCTCAGGTAGCCTGCGATCAGCCCCGGGCCGAACCGGCTGGGCCGTCGGGCATCGAGGGAGAAGCGGACCGTCTCGTGAACCGCAAGGATGGTCAGCACCAAGGCCAGCAACTCCGGCAGGGTCGGTGGTCCGTCGATGGCCAGGCCGGCGCCGCCGAGAACGGCCAACCCGAGGTAGAGCCCGAAGGACGCACCGGACAGCACCGTGACCAGAACCAGGGAGGCCGCCAGCGCGACCATCATCCAACCTCGGGGGGCGTCGGTGAATCCCACCATGGCCGAGCCGAGGGGCAGCATCGCAACCCCGATCAGGCCAACCACGGCCGGCAGGATCGACAGCCTCCTTGCCAGCAGCGACGCGCTGGCCTCCTCGGTCAGGACCGAGGCCATCAGCAGCCGCCGCCGTCGGTCTGGAGCGGTGAAGCGCGTATGGCCCGCACCGACGGGTTCCTCATGAGGCGGGCCGCCGTCTGGCCATGGCCGCAACCGGGAGCTCCAGGGGCTGGTCGGCGGGCCACGGCGTGACGGGGACGCCGTGGCTGATCAGTTGCCGCCGCCGCCGCTGGCGGATGACCTCCCACAGCCTGATGGCAAGCTCGGTGGCTTCGTCTGGGTCCTCCACGAAATGATCGTCCGCCGTGACCTCCAACACCGCAACCTCGAGACCGTGGGTCCGCAGCTCGATCGGCAACAGGGCCATGTCGGGATCGGTCAGGCCGGTCAGAACCACCACCATCGTGCCGGCGTCGAGCTCGTGGATCGGCAGCTGCTCCAAGCGGGGCGCCCGCAGGCCCTGCTCGACCTGTGACTCCAGCAGCGAATCGAAGAGCCTGGCCTTCTGCAGCCGCCCCTGCCTGGGCCGGTGCCAGCGGATGTGGCGACCCACATCGAGGAGTCCGACCCTGTCGTGGGCGTCGAGGTTGCTCTCGGCCAGGCTCATCGCGGCCCGGACCGCCCGCTGGACCAGCCGGTTGCCCTCGGGGCCGAGGTCTCGGAAGGTGTCGAGCAGGAAGACCAGGTCGCCGGACTGGTCGGGGTGGCGGACGGTGACCCACCGTTCGCCACGCCGGGCCGAGACCCGCCAGTTGACCGAGCGCATCGTGTCCCCGGTTCGGAACGGCCGGACTTCGGCGAAGTCGGAACCCTCGCCGTGGCGTCGGGACCGGTGGTCCCCGACCCTGGCCCTGAGGCGGTGGGGGACGACCACCGATCGCCGGTTCCCGTCCCGGGGGTGGACCCGGATCGCCAGACGGGGATGGTGGACCCGGGCTCGGACAAAGAGGCCGAAAGGGCCTCTTGCCACCGTCTCGACCCGGCCCGGCCTGGCCACGCCCCACCGGGTGAGCTCAACCGGAAACCGCACCACCGCCTTCCGGCCGGCAGGAATCGACACCACTGCGTGTCGGATGCCGCTCACCGGATCCAGATCGTTCGGCAGCTCGATGCCGACCTGCAACCACGGCACCCGCGTCGCACTCTGGGCGGTGATCACCAGGTCGACCCGGTCACCCTCGACGGCTCGAGCGGGACCGTCCAAGGAGACCTGAATGTCCGGGGCTCGGTAGAGCGCGGCGGCCAGCACCGCAACGAACATGGCCGGTGCGGCCACGATCGCCAACAGCGGCCGGCCGATCACGATCGCCAGCCCCATGCCGGCGACGGCCCCCAACACCAGGATGAGGAAGCGGGGGCTGGTGTGGTGGTTCACCCCGGACGGGCGTCCGCCGCCGACCCCGTGCCGGCCGCAACTTCGACGTCGCCGTCGGTCAGGGTTGCCGGGGTTGGAACCAACGCCAGACAGTCGGTGATGACGTCCTCCTCCCGGACACCTCGAACCCAGGCCTCGGTCCGCAGGACGAGGCGGTGGGACAGCACCGCCGGAGCGAGCGACTTGACGTCGTTGGGGGTTGCGAAGCTGCGGCCCTCCAGTGCCGCTTTGGCCCTGGCGGTGCGGAGCAGGGCCAAGCCGCCTCGGGGGCTGGCTCCGACCTCCAGCGCATCGTGGGATCGGGTCGCCTCCACGATCGAGACCACATAGTCGACGACGTCCTCGCTGGCTCGAACCAGTTCGACCGCACGTTGCATCTCGGCGATCTGGTCTGGGGAGATCACGGCCGCCAGCACCGGCTGGTCGGTGCCTCGCTCGATGCGTCGACGGAGCAGCTCCCGCTCGTCGGCCGGGGTGGGGTAGCCGACGCCGATGCGCAGCAGGAAGCGGTCGAGCTGAGCTTCGGGGAGCGGATAGGTACCTTCGGTCTCGATCGGATTCTGGGTGGCGAGCAGGAAGAACGGCCGGGGGAGGGGGTGGGACACGCCGTCGACGGTGATCTGCCGCTCCTCCATGGCCTCCAGTGCCGCAGCCTGGGTTTTGGATGGACTGCGATTGATCTCGTCGCCGAGCACCAGGTTGGCGAACAGCGGTCCGGGGGAGAACACAGGACGGTCATCGGCGCCGGGCACGATCGACCCGGTGAGGTCCGAAGGGATCAGATCGGGGGTGAACTGGATCCGGGAGAACGACAGCCCCGTCACCGAGGCCAGGGATCGAGCGATCAGTGTCTTGGCGACGCCGGGCACGTCCTCGATCAGCACGTGGCCGTCGGCCAGCAGCCCGATCAGGACCATTTCCAGCACCGATCGTTTGCCGACCACCGCCCGCTCGATTTCGCTGATGATGCCGTTCGACAGCGATTCGATGTCGACCGGGCCGTCGCCGGCGGTGTTGTGGGGTGCGCTCACTCGAAGGCACGATAATGTATCGCCCGGCTTCGGGCACATACGGGCGGCCCGCCTCGCCGACCTGTCCTCCCCACCAATGGTCGAGCGGTGCGGGCTGGTCGACTACCGCTTCCCTGACTGTTCTCTTAGGCTGGCCCGGTGGACCGCGCCCGGATGCAAGACCACTTGGCCCGTATCGAGCGGGACGGGTACACCGTTGTCGAGGGAGCCATAGGGCCCGAGCTGAACGACATGCTCCGAGACACCGTTCGCCGGCTCTTCGTCGAGCTCGACGTCCAGCCGAGGGGCAACCGGGCCGAAGGTTTCGCCACCAGGCGTCTCTACAACCTGGTGCCTCGCCACGAGGCGTTCCGGGAGCTGCCGATCCACGACAACGTGCTGCCGGTGGTGGAGCAACTCCTGGAACCGGAGTGCATCCTGTCCGGCACGACCGCCATGGACATCGGCCCGGGGGAGCGGCTGCAGGGTCTCCACGCCGACGACGGGCTGTTCAAGATCGGGCGACCTCACCGGCCGATGATGTCGACCACCATCTGGGCCCTGACCGACTTCACCGCCGAGAACGGGGCCACCAGGATCGTTCCCGGCTCCCACCGGGAGCCGGGCCACCCCGACCCCGACGACGACTCGATCGCCATCCCGGCCGAAATGTCGGCCGGCAGCGTGCTCATCATGGACTCTCAGCTGTGGCACTGCGGCGGCCCGAACACCACCGCCGACGATTGGCGGCTCGGTCTCAACGTGCAGTATGTCCGCGGTTTCTTCCGGACCCAGCAGAATCAGTACCTGTCGATCCCGCCCGAGCAGGTCCGGGAGTACCCGCAGCGGCTGCGGGAGGTCCTCGGCTTCGAGTTGTACCGCGGCATCATGGGCCATGTCGATGGTGCCAGCCCGGCTGCGGTGGTCGGTGCCCACTCGGCCAAGGCCACCGCCTACAGCGCCAGCAGCGACACCAACCCGTTCGGCGACGCCGGGGTCGCCGACACCTGATCGAGGAAGGTGTCCGGGTGGCCGTCAGACGTAGGGCAGGATGTCGCGGCCGACCTGCTCCAGCACTTCGAACCGGGGGTCGAACGGGGGCAGGATCATGATCTGGTCCAACCCGGCCTCGGCCAGTGCGGCGATCCGTTCGACGAGCTGATCGGCGGTGCCGACCAGACAGGTCGATTCGATCAGGTTCCTGGTGAGGAACCGTCGCTCCTCCGGCAGGACCCAGCAGTTGTGGCCGGCGTGGACCCGCTGGTGGCGGCGTTCCGGCTCGACCTGTTCCACCACCGCCCGATAGTCGTCCCACACCTCGGCCGCCGGGCCGCTTGGCGCTCGACCGTAGTTGCGGAACTGGTCATAGCTGTAGTGAAGCGAGGCCATGGCGAACGCCCCGCACAGATCCTTGACCCGTTCGGAGTCGGTGGCCTCCCCGGGTTCGAGGATCACCATGGTGGTGAGGCTGCATGTCAGATAGCTGCTGCGGTCGATGGTCGAGCCGGCCTCGTGGGCCCCTCGCTCGATGGCGGTCCAGACCCTGTCCATGAACGAGGGATCCGGCGGGATGGACAACACCGCTCCGTCACCGTGCTTGCCGGCCAGGCCCAATGATCGAGGTCCGAAGCCGGAGACGTAGAGGGGAATCGGGTCGGCGAAGTTGACGAACCCGTCGTCGGCCATGATGTGGCGGATCGGCGATGTCGTGCCCCGCCAGTGATGGTTCGCCTCTTGGCCGGCCAGCAGGGGACGCAGCACGTCCAGGTACTGGTCGAACTCGTCGATCCGCATCGGTTTGTGGCCCATGATCCGCATCGCGGTGTTGCCGGTGCCGATGCCGAGGAAGGTCCGTCCCGGTGCCAGCTGGTTGATGGTTGCGATCGAGGCCGCAGTGACCGGGGCCGGCCTGGTGGCGGCGACCGCCACCCCGGTCCCGAGCTTGATGGTGGAGGTGCGGGTGGCGGCCAGGGCCAGACAGGCGTAGGGGTCGCTCCAGATCATGTGGCTGTCGGCCAGCCAGGCGTGGCTGTAGCCCAGCTCCTCGGCTCGCACCACATAGTCGATGTCGTCGATCTTGGAGGCAACACAGATGCCGATGTCCATCGGTCCCAACTCCTGATTCCGTCTCCGCCGCTGTCGACCAGCAGGCTAGTCCAGCAGCTCTTCGGATCGCAGTCCGGTGGAGCGGTGCCTCAGCGCCGGTCGAGCAGCCGCTCGACCGCTTTTTCACCGCTCAGATAGGACTCGTCGGTCCAGATGTAGGCCCAATCGCCGTAGCGGCCGCAGTAGTCGATCCCGATGTCACTCAGATAGCCGTGGACGAGTTCGGTACAGGGGCCGGAGTCGAGGTCGAAGATCACGTTGGCGTACGGGATGTACCGGGCCTCCTCCACCACGTAGCGGTCATCCTCACGGAGGATGCCCATCTTCAGCAGCTCGGCCCGGACCGGTTCGATCTCGTCGGCCGGCTTGTGATCAAGGGGCTTGTACTTGTCGGAGTAGTAGACCTCGACCTGGACCGCACCGTGCCCGGGCGGGACCGTCGATTCGCTGAACATATGGGGAAAGCTCATCCGAACCGTCCGGATGTCCTCGTCGTACACGTAGCGCCAGTGGCAGGGCGACAGATCGTTGCGGTCGACGCCGAAGTTCACCACCACACACTGGGAGCAGGAGAGGTTGGCTGCTGCGTCACGAACGTCGGGTGGAGCCGGCAGCATCTTGATCAGCTCCGGCAGGGGAATCGAGCTGATCAGGTGGTCGTACCGCTCGACCGCCCCGTTGCCGAAGGTCACCGTTGAGGTGGTGGGGTCGATGGCCACCGCCTCGTGGTCGAGATGGAGTTCGGTGCCGGCGTGGAACTTCCGCAGGTACTCGACGAAGCCGTTCCGCTTCGGATAGCGGAAGGTGTCGACGTAGTGCTGCTTGCCGGGCGATGGCGCCAGTGCGCTGCGGATGAGTTCGCCCAGGTCGGGACGGTACAGCCGTGGGCCGAGCCACGACGTGTTCATCAGCTTGGGATCGACGGTGTGGTACTTGCGGCCGTAGGCGGCGGGGAAGTTCTCGGCGAAGGTTCGGCCGAAGGCGGCGAGGAGCCACTCATGGTAGTTGGGGAAGGTGTCCGGTGTCGGCTGGGTGCTGACCTCGACGAAGTCCTCGATGATGCGGGCCACCAGCTCGGTCGGCAGACCGTGGAGGTTGGCGATGGCGGGGTGGACCACCCAGTGGCCCTCGTACCAGTTGTCGACATCGGCCCTGAGGATCTCGAACTCCCCGTCGACCGCGTCGGAGAACACCTCTTGCATCCGCTCCAGACCGGTGAACGAGATGTGGGGACCGTCGTCGAAGAAGAAGCCCTGGTTCTCGAAGGTTGCGGTGTGGCCGCCGGCGAACGGGTTCTTGTCGAACAGCCTCGGGGTCAGCCCCTCGGCCACCAGGCGGTCGGTTGCACCCCAGGCCGCCATTCCCGAGCCGAGAACTATGGTGCTGGTCATTGCTCATCCCCTTCGGTCAACCGGGCCGCGCCGAGTCGTTGCGACCACCATGCCGTTGTCTCTTCCAAGCCGCGCCCGAGTTCGATGGTTGGTTTCCAGTCCGTTGCCGAGGTTATGCGACCGATGTCGGCCACGATCTCCGCTGCGGTGTCGGCGCCATCCGGTCTGGCCCCGAAGTTCAACAGGGTAGCCCGTCCGGTGATGTCGCCGAGCCGTTCCGCGATGGAGCGGACTTCCACCGCTTCACCGGAGCCGATGTTGAACGGGCCGGTCGCGTCGGACCGCAACAGGGCCCACAGCGCGGCGGCGACATCCCTGGCGTGGAGGTAGTCCCGGCGCTGCCGTCCTTCGGTGAGATCGATCCGGCGGCCCTCGAGCAGCGCCAGGATGAGCGACGAGACCAGCCGGTCTGGCTGCTCGTGGGGGCCGTAGCTGAAGAACGGTCTGGCCACGGCCGTCGAAACGACCCAATCCTCGGCCAGGAGATGGTTGGACAGTTCGGCCTTGGCCCGGCCGTAGGCGGTGTCGGGATCGAGCGGTCGGGTTTCGACCCGGACACCGGTGGCGGCATTCCCGTACTCGATGCAGGATCCGAGGTGGACCAGCCGTTGCCCCCCCTGCCGGGCGAAGGCCTCGAACAGGTTCTTCGACGTCTCGACCCACCGTTGGTTCTCCGGCGAGCGGTAGCGATCCTCGGTCTCGGGACCGAGCCAGGCCAGGTGGCACAGGTGGCTCGGTCGGATCCGGCCGACGAGCGACGAGGTGGCCCGATGGTCGAACAGGTCGCCGCGGTGTTGGATGAGATGGGGGCCGTCGTGCGGCCCGGGGTCCGGCCTCGGTCGGTGTTCGGGGGAGCGCTGGATGACGTGGATCTCGGTCGGCGAACCGGTGCGGTCGGGCCCGGTGGGGCATCCGCCGGTCGTTCGGCTGGAATCGGATCGCTGGGTTGCGGCCGTGGCCGATGGGTCGAGCAGAAGGTCGAGGAGATTCGACCCGAAGAACCCGCCGGCGCCGGTCAGCAACAGTTTCAAGGGCCGTACCCTACCCAGGCGGGGCACTCGGCGCCGACGGGTCGGCCCCGTTTCGGCGAAGCAGGAGCCGGGTGCCAAGGTTGTTTTCCGGTGGCAGCTCGTGACCCTCGGGGCCGGGCACAAGGTCGGCGACGGGGTCGAGGTGATCAACGGAGAGCTCGACCTGGAACAGCCGTCCCGGCCGGTCGGCCAACCAGTGTCTGGCCCGCCCGTCTTGCGGGGCGAGAAGCTCCAGGGTCCACGGTCCGGACCGCAGCGTCGCCCGGGGGCCGGATCCGTCTTCGTGGCGGGCCAGCTCCTCCATGCCGAGGACCTCGGTGAACAGGCGGACCGCACCGTCGAGATCGGCCACCAGGTGGATGATGCGGTCGATCGTTGTGTTGGAGCCCTGATCGGTCGGAGGCAATGGTGGCGGTTCCTCCCAGCCGGCATCGCCACCGGGTTGGGAGAACTGGATGACGATGCCGTGGCTCTGCTTCGGATGGAGGAATGCCTCTTTCCATGCCGGGTCGTCGAGGCTCTCGTTCACGATGTCGTAGCCGGCGTTCCTGGCGTCGGCCATGGTGGCCTCGATGTCTTTCACCTTGTAGGTGTAGTGGTGGGGGCCGGGGCCGTTCCGGTCGAGGAAGCGGCGAACGAAGTCGCTGCCGGGCCCGGGGTACGGCTCGACGAATTCGAGCTTGGTTCCCCCCTTGAACTCCACTTGGCAGAAGTAGAACGGGTCGACCTCGGGGTCGGTGGGGCCGCCAAGCCACCGCCCGCCGAGCTGCTGTCCGTAGCGCTCCAGGTTGTCCCATGCTCGGCGGCTGGCGAGCGCCAGGTGATCCATGATCGGCCGGTTGGACGGCGAGCCGGTCACGGCCGCCGCTCCGGAAGTCGGTTTTGATTCGCCATCGCCAAAACCTATCGAGCCGGATCGCCGCTCAGCGGACGGTGGCGAAGAACCTCCGAACATCGTCGATGAAGAGGTCCGGCTGCTCGAACGCCGCAAAATGGCCGCCCCGATCCATGTCGGTCCACCGGGTGACGTTCGGATAGATCGGGGCGCACCACCGGGGCGAGGAGGGGAGGATCTCCTTGGGGAACGCCGCAACTCCGGTGGGAACGGGCACGGGTTTGGGTCGGAAGCTGCCGAAGCTCTCCCAATAGAGTCGGGCCGATGAGGTGGCGGCGGCGTTCAACCAGTAGAGCATGATGTTGTCCAGCATCTCGTCCCGGCTCAGGGCGTTCTCCGGATGGCCGTCGCAGTCCGTCCAGGCCCAGAACTTCTCCAGGATCCAGGCCGCCTGGCCGGCCGGCGAGTCGGTGAGGCCGTAGCCCAGGGTCTGGGGTCGGGTGGCCTGCTGCTTGGAGTAGCCGGAGTCCCAGGTCTGGTAGTGGTTGATGGCCTCGATGGCCCTGGTCTCGGCGTCGTCGGTGGGGGAGTCGTCGGGGCCCGGCCTGCCGAGCGGCATGTTCACGTGGATTGCCGTGCAGCCAACACCCTCGATCGCTCCCAGCGCGGTGGTGACCGCTGCACCCCAATCGCCGCCCTGGGCCCCATAGTGGGCGTAGCCGAGATCGGCCATCAGGGCGGCCCAGGTCTCGGCCACCTTGGCGACGCCCCAACCGGTCGTGGTCGGCTTGCCGGAGAATCCGTAGCCGGGCAAGGAGGGGCAGATCACATCGAAGGCGTCTACGCCATCTCCACCGTGGCGTCGGGGGTCGGTCAACGGTTCGATGACCTTGTGGAATTCGACAACGGAGCCGGGCCAGCCGTGGGTGATGATCAGGGGAAAGGCCTCGGGCTCGGGCGACCGGACATGGATGTAGTGGATGTCGAGGCCGTTGACGTCGTGGGTGAATTGGTCGAACCGGTTCAGCGACGCCTCCCGGGCCCGCCAGTCGTACTCCGAGGCCCAGTACCGGCACACGTCCTGGACGTAGGCCAGGGGCACACCCTGGCTCCAGTCGTCGACCGGTTCCTTGTCCGGCCAGCGGGTCCCGGCCAGCCTTCGCCGCAGATCGACAAGGGTTTCGTCTGGGACGGCAATGGAAAACGGTTGGACCATGACGGCACTCCAGCAGATGCCAAGCCAATCCTCAAGTCCCGATCTTCGTCTCCGGGCCCCGCCGAACTGGCGATGCATCGCGGTGCAGACCTGTTGCACCGGTGGTCCAGAGAGGCTGAAGTAGCCATGCATGTATGCTGCACGTCGTAAGAGCTATATGGAACGGGATGCTTCTGTATCCTACCCGTACAATAGATTTCGAAAAACAACACCGATTTCTTTCAAATGGCTCCGGAGCGCTCTGCGGTTCTGGTGTAGGGTTTCGTTATTCGCCACACCGTCGTCACCGCCGAATCGAACCGGGCCGCCCTCGGCGCCCCGTTCGTCGAATCCGACGCTTCCCCCGCCGGGAGAAAGCGCAAACGGCGCCGATCCTCAGGCGGCCTCGGCCGGGGTCTGGCCAGAATCCTGACCGACAATCAGGCCGGTCCACCACCGTCGGTCCCCGGCACATCGGGGCTCCTGCAACTGGTCGGTGGGGAGGGCGGCACCAACAACGACGGGATTCGACGGTTCGTCATCGATGCCGCACTCGCTTCGATCGCCGAGGGGTTCACCCTCGATGGCGTCGTGCTGGCGGCCCAGGTGGCCCAGCCCCCGGTCGATGAGCCGCACCGGGAGCCGATCGGCGATCCCGTCCCGGCCCCGGTGTTTCTGGCGGCCAGGCTGCCGCCCAGCTGGGCCGCCGATTCCCAGGTGCTGTTCGAGATCTACGGAAACCTGTGGCGGGTGCTCGAGGAAGCACCAGACGATCACCGACCGCCGCCGATCGAGACGCAACAACCCGATGGGGCCATCCTTCACCAGCAGTGGCAGATCCCGGTCGGTCGGCACTGGGCCCTCCTGTCCCGGATCGACGACGAATCGGGTCCCGTTGCCGCCGTGGCCATCAGGAAGGCGTCGTTCTCGGCCGAGGAATCACAGGCGTTGGGGGCCGTCATGGGTTCGGTGGTCGACGCCTGTTCCGACACCGAATCCAAGCATCTGGTCCGCGAGCTCATCAGGGCCGGGACCACCGCATCGCTCAAGTCGGAGGGCCCCGACCTGCTGGCCGAGGTCAATGCCGACTGGCATCGGCCGTCGGCGACCGGGCGCCCAGTCGGCCCGGCGGCCGGCCGCAGGACCGGCGTCGGCCGTGGCTCCGACCCGGTCACGGCGGTGGCCAGGGCGGCGGCCAAGGCCTGCCGCCCCCGCTGCGAGCTGGTCTTCGCCGGCGCCTCGGAACTGGACGGGGCCGAGGTGTCGATCGTCATGGTCCGCGAGCCGAACGACGGCCTCCGGCTGGGCTACGCGGTGCGCCCCCCGGGCGATCACGGTGGCCCTGCCGAGGCGGTCTTCACCGCCGCCGGCTGATCTCGAGCCGAGACAAAACCCGGCCAGGGATCGCTTCGGTGACCCGATAAGCCCGGGTCGAAGTTGTACGCTTGGGCGGTGTTCATCCTGCGCTTCACAAAGCGGATCGCATCGCTCGGCATCGTCTTGATCGCCATCGCCGCCGTTTCGGCCACTGCGGCGGTGATCGTGATCCCCGAAGTCGGCACCATCGTCACCGCCCACGAGGGCACGGCCGCCGACCTGGAGCTCACCGAACTGGCCGAGCGCTCCTCGATGTTCGCAAGTGACGGGTCCTTCCTCACCGTGTTGGCCGAGGAGGAGAATCGGGAGCCGATCAGCCTCGACGACACCCCGCAGGAGGTCGTCGACGCCATTCTCACCATCGAGGATGCCGATTTCTACGAACATGACGGCGTGAACCTCCGGGGCACCTTCCGGGCGCTGGTGGAGAACATCAATGCCGGAGGGATCACCCAGGGTGGGTCCACCATCACCCAGCAGCTGGTCAAGATCTCGATCCTCAGCTCGGAGCAGAATTTCTCCCGCAAGAGCACCGAGGCGTTCTACGCCCTGCGGCTGGAACGACAGATGACCAAGGATGAGATCCTCGAGCGTTACCTGAACACCGTCTACTTCGGCTCCGGGGCCTACGGCATCCAGGCCGCAGCGGAGACCTACTGGGGCTACGAGGACGCCTCCCAGCTGGGCTGGGCCGAGTCGGCGTTGCTGGCCGCCATCATCAGGAATCCCACCCAGTTCGACCCCACCCGATTCCCGGAGGCGGCCAGGGAGCGTCGCGAGGTGGTCCTCAACCGGCTGGTCGCCACCGAGCATCTCACCGAGGAGGAGGCCGACATCTACAAGCTGGCCCCGCTCCCCGCCGAGCGACAGGAGCCGATCTCCACCAAGCCCACCGACTACTTCGTCGAAGAGGCGCTGCAGGCACTCCTCAAGGACCCGAACATCCTCGGCGGCGATGCCCAGGATCGGTTCAACCTGATCTACCGGGGCGGGCTGAAGATCTACACCACCTTCGACCCAGAAGCCCAGCAAGCGGCGGAGCAGGCCAGGGCCGATCTGCTCCCCGAGACGGAGCAGGGTTTCACCGTGGCGATAGCCACCGTCGACACCCACAGCGGGGCCGTGCGGGCCGTGGTCGGCGGCCCCGAGTTCGAGAAGGAGAAGTTCAACCTCGCCACCCAGGGGCTTCGCCAGCCGGGCTCGTCGATGAAGACCTTCGTCCTGGCAGCCCTCTTCGAGGCCGGTTTCTCGCCCCGGGATACGGTTCGGGCCGATGGCCCGTGCTCGTTCAAGGACTCCACGGCCCGCAACGGCAAATACACCGTTGGCGGTCGCTTCCGCGGCCGCGGCACGATCGCATCGGTCACCAGGTCCTCGAACAACTGCGCCTTCGTCCGCCTCGGCCAGGTGGTCGGCAACGACAAGGTGGCCCAGGCCGCCAGGCGTCTCGGCATCAGCACCCTGCCCGCCGAGGCCGGGGAGTTCCTGTCCCTTCCGCTCGGCGTGACCGTCGTCCACCCGATGGAGATGGCCAGCGCCTACGCGGCCCTCGGCAACGACGGCCGGTACAACGCACCGTGGTACATCGAGCGGGTGGAGGATCGCGACGGGAACGTCATCTACGAGAAGGGGGAGGCCTGGACACGGGCCGTCAGCGAGCAGACCGGTCGGCAGGTCTCCGGTGTCCTCGAGAGCAACGTCCAGTCCGGCACTGGCACCCGCGCCCAACTCGATGGCGGGCACGCCGCAGCCGGCAAGACCGGTACCACCAACGGCTTCGTCGACGCCTGGTTCGTCGGCTACACCGACTACTACGCCACTGCGGTATGGCTCGGCAATCCCGATGATGCCACCACTCGGATCCGCATTCCCGGTTGGAACAGCTTCGGTGGTGGACTCCCCGCAACCATCTGGGGGGCCTACATGAACGAGATCCATGCCGACCTCGAACCGGTGCCGTTCGCCGAGCCCGAGCCGGCGCGGGGTGGCCGGTACCTCAGGGTCGAGGGTGAGATCGATTTCTGCGATCAGTTCCAGGTGGAGGGCCGGACCGTTGGCACCGAGTTGATCGATCAGAACAACGACGGTCGCTTCGACTGCTTCCGGCCGGTCACCACCACCACCGCACCGCCGGAAACGCAGCCTCCGAACCCCGAGCCGGCCGAAGGCGCCGCCCCGCAGCCGCAGCCCACCGCTCCCGCCCAGCCGGCCGGCCCCGATCAGACCAATGGCCCCGGCGAGGTCGTGCCAGACTGAGCGGTGACGATTCGACCACCGCCCTGGTGGTCGGCGGTCCCAGCCAATAGGGTTTGAACCGATCAGTCGACCAACACCCACCGAGGACGGACCGGATTGGCCTCTCAGGCGTACGAACAGATTCTCGAGGTCCAGGCGCTCGACCTGTCACTCACCCGGCTCCGTCATCGCCGGGACCACCACCCGACGAGGGCCGCAATCGATCAGATCGACGCCCAGTTGGCGGTCAACGATGCCGCACAGAGCGAGATCGGCGAACGACGCCACGAGTTGCAGCGTCGCCAGAAACGGCTCGATGACGAGGTGGCCACGATCGCAGCCAGGCGGAACGATGTGGACGGCAAACTCTACGGTGGTGAGGTGACGGCATCCAAGGACCTGCTGGCCCTCCAGGAGGAGGCGGCGCTGCTGCTCACCCGACAGACCGAGATGGAGGACGACGACCTCGAGGTGATGGAGCAGATCGAACAGGTCGACGGCGAGGTCGCCGAACTGGCAGGCGAGCGGGCAGCGGTGGAGTCGCAGCGTCGGGATCTGGAACGTGAACTGGCTGATGCGGTGGCCGAGATCGACACCGAGATCGCCGCACTGGAAGCACAACGGGTGGCGGCGGCTGAGCCGGCCAATCCCGACCTGCTCGAGCGGTATCAGGGGCTGCGGGACCAGTACGACGGGGTGCCGGTGGCCAGATTGGTCGACGGTCGCTGCGACGGCTGTCACATCCAGCTCTCCGCCGTCGCCGTCGATCGGTTGTCGAAGATGGCAGACGAAGCCGTCGTGACCTGCGAAGAGTGCGGTCGGCTGCTGGTCCGGTAGCGGCGTGTTCCTCTGGTTCGTGGTGGTTGCCCCTTTTCTGGTGGCCGAAATCTTCAAGAGTCCGATGGTCGACTACCGGCTGGTGGCGTTTGGTGCGGCACTTCCCCTCGGTGAGCTGGCGTTCGGACAGCCGTTCATCCTCCATACGCTGCTCGGCCCTGTGGTGGTGCTGACCTTGGTGATGTTGGCCACGATGGGACGCCGGCTGGTCCGTCGGCGACTGCTCGGCATCCCGATCGGGATGTTTTTCCATCTGCTGCTCGACGCCAGCTGGAGCTCGGCCAAGCTCTTCTGGTGGCCGGCGTTCGGCTTCTCGCTGGCCGACGAGCCGATCCCGGAGTCCACCGCACTGGGGTGGCGGCTCGTGCTGGAATTGGTGGCGGTGGGGGTTGGCGTCTTCGCCGTGCGACGCTATGAGTTGGACAAGCCGGAGAACCGGACACGGTTGTTGCGGACGGGCCACCTGGCAACCCGATGGTCCTGAGGTCGTCGAGGATGCGAAGAACGGTGCAGTGAGCAGTGTGATGATCGATTCGATGAAGCTTGTTGTGAACGGCCGATGATCCGGTGACGGTCCATCGAAACGTTGCAGAATCGGGAGCCCTGTGACCCTCTACATCTGCCGCCACGGGCGTACCGGGGCCAACGCCTCCGGCCTCCTGCTCGGTCGGGCCGATCCCGACCTCGACGCCACCGGGCAGGCCCAGGCCAAGGCGATTGCCGCCGCTGTCGTCGACCCGGCCATCGTGGTCAGCAGTCCTCTGGCCCGCTGCCGTCAGACCGCCGAAGCGTTCGATCGCCCGGTGGAGGTCGATGATCGGCTGATCGAACTGGACTACGGAGAATTCGACCTGAAGCCGCTGCGGGACATCCCGGCCGAGGTGTGGGCCCGGTGGCGAAGCGACAGCGACTTCCGGCCCCCGGGGGGAGAGACCCTGAACGAGCTGGGGGAGCGGGTCATGGCCAGCTTGGACGAGCTGGCCGAATCGGCAGTCGACCGGGACGTTGTCGTGGTCAGCCACGTCTCGCCGATCAAGGCGTCGGTTGCCTGGGCCCTCGACTGCCCGATGGCGGTCTCGTGGCGCTGCTTCGTGGCCCAGGCGTCGATCACCGAAATCGCAGTGTCGGCCAACGGGCCCTCGTTGCGACTGTTCAACGGCGTCTCCCACCTGGAGACCATCGACCTCGACCGACCCGACAATGGCTGAGCGGGAGCCGGACGGTCCGCATCGGTCGGGCTCAGCCCGGGCTTCGGGAAAGCGCCGGGGCCCGGTGTTCTCGGTTGCCGACGGCCAGTACCGGCCTCGATGGCGGGGACGGATCCACCTCGCAGGGTTCCTGGTCAGCTTCCCGGCCGGCGCAGCGCTGGTCTGGGCCGCCGATTCGGTGCAGGAGGCAGTGGGGCTGTTGATCTATGTGTTCAGCCTGATGCTGCTGTTCGGCACCTCGGCCGCCTACCATCTGCTGGCCCGCTCCGAACGGGCGCAGGGGATCATGCGGCGACTCGACCACTCGATGATCTACGTGCAGATCGCCGGCACCTACACCCCGGTCTGCCTGTTGGCTCTGCCCCCGGCCTGGGGGCTCCCCATCCTCATCCTGATCTGGGTCAGTGCGTTGGTCGGCGTCGTTGTGAAGCTGTTCGGAGGCCCGGCGCTGCTGCGGATAAGCAATGCCGGCTACATCGTGCTGGGCTGGGTGGCCCTGGCCGCACTGCCGGTGATCCTGCGCCACCTCAGCCCCGGTGAGTTCGTGCTGCTCGTCATCGGCGGTGTGATGTACACGGCGGGGGCGATCCTGTTCTTCTGTCGTCTGCCGAGACTTCGGCCGACCACCTTCGGGTATCACGAGGTGTGGCACGGCTTCACCGTCGTCGCTGCCCTGGCGCACTTCGCCATGGTGTGGTCGGTCGCCGTGGGGTCGGCCGGGTGAGTCGACCTGTAGGCGGGGTTCTGTTCACGGGTCCGTTGCCGGGATCCCGATCGGTGACCATCCATCTCTGCGGTCTACCCGGGACTACTGGGCCCGAAGGCTCAGGGACGGACAACCCGTCGCCCCGTCTGACCTTGCTCCGGATGGGGTTTACCTAGCCGCCCGGGTCACCCCGGCCGCTGGTGCGCTCTTACCGCACCGTTTCACCCTTACCTGTGATCGGCGGACCGATCCATCGGCGGTTTGTTTTCTGTGGCACTTTCCTGCGGGTTTCCCCGACTGGCCGTTAGCCAGCATCCTGTCCTGCGGAGCCCCGACCTTCCTCAGCCGTTTCGAGAACGAAACAGCCGCGGTCACCCGGTCAACTCACCCGACAACCCGAAGCTAGCAGCTACCACCTCGGATTGGAATGGCGATGTCGGCCCGTCGGGGCGATGGTCCAGCGACGGCCGTCGGCGATCAGGCCACCCTGGCCGCTCGGCGGTGGGCGCGGTCGCCGATCAGGGCGCCGGCCACACCCATCGAGACCGCCAGGACGGCGGTCAGCGGGATCACGATCCAGCTGATGGAGCCTCCCCTGACAATCGTGACGGCGATCCCGAAGGCCTGAGCCACCACGAACGCCAGCAGGGCCCCGGCGGCACCATGGAGCATCGGGGTGTCCGGCCTGCGCCTGCCGCCGAGATATCCGGAGACCGCGAACCCGACCAGCACCAGGAGGAAGAAGATCCAGGCCCAGCCCGGGGCCGACTCACCGCTGAAGAGTTGGGCGGCGATGAACGCTCCGGGCACGATTATGATGAGCCCGCCGGTGGCCGCAGTGCGGACGATCGTCCAGTCGAATCTGCTCACTGTGACAAAGAGTAGCGAAGATTACCGTAGTGATGGGCCCGGCCATGGCCCCATCGTCGACCGGCCGTTCGGGAAGGAAGTCGTCATATGTCGAAGCTGGGTGGGTCACGGACCGAAGCCAATCTCCGGACCGCATTCGCCATCGAGAGCCAGGCGAGCCGCCGGTTCCTGTATTTTGCCCAGCAGGCCGACGTCGAGGGCCATCCCGAGACCGCCGCACTGTTCCGTGCGGTTGCCGAGGGAGAATCCGGCCATGCGATCGGGCACCTCGACTTCCTGGCCGAGATCGGCGACCCGGCGACCGGGCTCCCCATCGGCGACACCGAGGAGAACCTGGCGGCGGCGGCCGCCGGCGAGGAGGCCGAGGCCGAAACCGTCTATCCCGGATTCGCCGAAACGGCCCGCGACGAGGGCTTCGACGAGATCGCCGAGTGGATGGAGAGCCTCGGTCGGGCCGAGGCCCACTACGCAAAGCGGTTCTCCGAGGCTCTCGATGCGCTGAAGCAACCCGGCAGCGTCACCCGGTCGGGGGCCCGTCGCTATAGTGGCTGGACGACTACTTCAAGTGAAACGAACCCCCCATCGACGCAGTCGAAGGTGGCCGAGCACGGCGGTTGGCCCGGGCTGTTGGCCACGCTCATCGACGGTCGCGACCTCACCCGGCCGGCAGCCGAGGCGGCGATGGCCGAGATTCTCGCCGGCCAGGCGACCCCGGCCCAGATAGCCGGCCTTCTGGTGGCGCTCAGGGCCAAGGGGGAAACGGTCGACGAACTGACCGGATTCGCCTCGGCCATGGTCGAGGCGGCCGAGCCGCTGGCGGTCGACCGGCGAGCGGTCGACATCGTCGGAACGGGCGGCTCCGAGCACCGACGACGTCATGCCTTGAACGTGTCGACCATGGCCAGCGTTGTTGCCGCATCGGCGGGTGTCGTCATTTGCAAACACGGCAACCGCAAGGCGTCGTCGACCTCCGGCTCCTTCGACTTCCTCGAAGCCCTCGGCGTGGCCATCGAGATAGGGCCCCGCCAGCTCGAAGTATGCGTGGACGAGGTCGGGCTCGGGTTCGCCTTCGCCCGCACGTTCCATCCCGCCATGCGCTTCGCCGGCCCGGTCAGGGCCGAACTCGGCATTCCGACCGTGTTCAACCTGTTGGGCCCGTTGGCCAATCCCGGTCGGGTGTCGAGGCAGGTGGTCGGGGTCTCCTCGCCGGAGCGGGCTGCATTGATGGCCGAAGCGCTCCAGTCCCTGGGTTCGGTTTCGGCCTGGGTCGTCGCCGGTGCCGGAGGGCTGGACGAACTGTCGACCGGGGGAGACTCGCTGGTGTTCGAGGTGAGCCCCGATGCCATCGAGGAGCGGGTCATCGGTCCCGGCTCGCTCGGCATCCCGCCCGCTGATCTGGCCGATCTGGCCGGTGGCTCGGCCGAGGCCAATGCGGCGATCTTCGAACGATTGCTTCGAGGCGAACTCGGTCCCTACCG
Organism: uncultured Acidimicrobiaceae bacterium; assembly: GCA_947259095.1. GTDB lineage: Bacteria > Actinomycetota > Acidimicrobiia > Acidimicrobiales > SZUA-35 > JAHELU01. The sequence goes on from CAMYLA010000003.1 coordinate 33,768, forward strand.
CGATGTCGTGGTTCTCAACGCCGCCGCGGCGGTGGTGGTCGCCGGCGAGGCACCGGATCTCCCATCCGGCCTGGTCGCCTGTCGATCGGCGATCGACGACGGTCGTGCCCTGGCCAAGCTCGACCAACTGCGAGTCGTCAGCAATCGGCTGCATACCACCTAGTGGAGAGGGCCGAAGGTAGGCCGTTCGGCCCAGTCACTCTGAGTGACCAACTTTCGGCGTCTGGGTCAAGATAGCCTGTACCAGCGTGGTGAAGATTCGCTACCGTTGTGTTACCTGCGGCAACATGACAAGGTTCGAAGTAGTGGTTTCACGGCGTATCAAAGAGATACAGAGCATCACGGTTGACGGGCTTGCGGGGCCGCCGGAGTCGACGCTGATCTCGGAGACGATCGAACAGGTACTTTGCGGGTGGTGCGGGACTGACGATGCGGTGAGTGAGCTGGGACAGACGGGGGCCATTTGATGGGGGCGGAGTCATTGCAGGCGGCATGTGAGCTCGCTTTCGTCGTCGCCCGAGACGATTCCGAGTCCGATTACCCCGTCGATTCGCCGGCCAGCATGCGCAGTTTCCTCTACGTGTCGGAGCTTCCCCGTCGGGCCATCACCGTCGCCCAGCAGGCGATCGAGGACGATTCGGAATTCCGGGCCAGAGTGGCGTCCCGGGCAACGGAGGAATCGGTTGGCCGGGCGGGGTACCTGTGGTTGCATCGGCCGAAGGGGTGGGCCCAGGAATTCGAAATGCTCACCGCCGATCTCGACGACGACCACGACGGCCTGGACGTCCCGGAGCCCGATCCCGAACTGGAACAGGTCTACAACGAACTGGTCGCAGCGCCGGTCGAACTGGTCAGGGCACAGCCTCCCGAACCGCAGGAACCCGACTACAGCTTCGACCCGGGGGAGACCTTCACCCCGGCCAGCCCACCGATCGCCGATGCCGCCATGGCCGACTCGGCGATGGCCGGCGTCGGCCCAGTCGGCGGCCCAGATGACATCCGCCAGGAGCCGCCTCCACCACCGTTCGATTTCTCCTCCTCCCCACTTGGACTTGCTGCCGTGACCAATCAAGCTGACCATCAACAACCGGTAGAAGGGGACTTCCCGCCTCTCGCCGAGGCCGGTCACCCGCCCACCGAAGCCAACGGCGGGGAGCCCGACTTCGAGGCCAATGCGTTGGAGAGCGAACTGTCGAGTCTGCGAGGCCTGGTCGACAGGCTGGCCGGGGAGCGGGACACCGTGGTCAACAGCATCGCCGCCGTACCTTCGCCAGAAGGCTACGAGAGCTCGCAGGTGGACAGCGCCATGGACACCGACGTCAGGGCCCTCGAGAGCGATCTGGCCACCGCCCGCCACGAGCTGTCGATTGCCCAGGCCGACCTGGCCACCGCCCGCCACGAGCGTGAGGAGGCCCAGCGCCTCCACTCCGAAACGCTGAAACGCCAGGTCCAGTTGGAGAAGGAACTGGCCGCGGTCCGAGATGAACGGATCGAGATCGAGAACCGGGCCTCCGATGCCCAGGTCTCGGCCATCAGCCTGGACGACAAGCTGTCCAGGACCCAGCACATACTCGACGAGGCCGAGCGGGAACGGAGCGTCGTCAAGTCGCAGCTCGAAGTCATGACCTCCGAGCGCAACCAGATCCGGGAGGATCGGATCGCCGTCAAGGCCGAGCGTGACGAGTTGCTGGCCAGGGTGATCGAGGTCGAGGAGAAGTCCGGCGGAGTCGACGTCGGGGAGCTGAGTGCGTCCAACAAGTCACTGACCACCGAGCTGGAGGCCACCAGCCGCGAACTGGCCAGGATGATCGCCCAGGCGGAGAGCTTCGAGGAGCAGATCAAGACCAGCACCTCGGCCGCCGACAGCCTCAAGACCCAGAACGTCGAGTTGACCTCACGGCTGGCCGACACGGAACTGGCACTGGAGACCACCCGAACCCAGCACCAGGCGCTGAAGGTCGACAGCGAGCGATTGGCGGCCGAAGTCGGCACGTTACGGGCCGAGCGCGACGGCCTCCAGAGCCAGCTCACCGAGCTCCAGGCCAGCCTGGCCGAGGTGCTGAGCGAGCAGGCCGAGACCCGCCAGCGGAACGACACCGACCGTCGGACCCTGAACGAATTGCGGGTCGAGCGCGATGTGTTGCTGGCGAGGATGAACGACCTGGAGCAGTCGGACCGCGAGTACGAATCGCGGATCAACTCCCTGGTCCGGGAACGCGATGATCTTGTCGATGCCCGCGATGAGCTGATCAACGAGCGGGGCCAGCTGCGGGGCGAAGCTGCGGCCTCGGCCGCAGACCGGGATCAGCTGCACGAGAAGGCCCGATCCCTCGAAGCCCGGGTCGGCCCGCTGGAGAACGACCTCCTGGCCGAGCGCCGCCAGCGCGAGGAGTTGGCGAACCGGCTGCTCGAACTCGATGACCTCACCGAGCAGAGCGCCGCCGAGATCGACCGGCTCACCGAGGAACGCGATACGTTGTCGGCATCGCTCGATGATCTGCAGGCCGACCTGGTCGCTGCCGCCGAAGTCCGGGTCGAGAAGGAGCAGTTGGCTTCCCAGCTCGAGCAGAGCGAGCATCGGTACGAGGGTGAGGCCGAACGGGCCAGGCAGAAGATCACCGAGCTGACCGAGCAACTCTCCCAGGCCGAGACATCTCGAACCTCACTCGATCAGCGGCTGGCTGAAGCGGTCGGTGAACTCGAGACGATCCGGCTGGAACACGAGGATGGCAGCCGGGAGCTGGCCAGGATCAAGGTTGCCCAGGACAACACCAGCGCTGCGCTGTCCGAGGCGAACCTGGAGTTGGAGGAGGTCCGTCACGACTTCAACGAGGCCAAAGCGGAGCTGGGACGATTGCGGGCGTCGGAGGACGACGCCAGGGTTGCGTTGGTCGACGCGGAGTCCGCGGTGCACGCCATCCGGGCCGAGCTGGACACCAAGCAGACCGAGATCGACACCAATCGGGCCGAGATCGAGGCAAATCGGGTCGAGTTCGGTTCGAAACTGAGCGAGATCGATGAGGTACGGAGCGAGTTGCAGGCCGTTCGGTCAGAGCTCGACGCCAAGCAGGCGGAGTCGGAGACGAAACAGGCCGAACTGGATCGGGCCGGAGCCGACCTTCAGGCGCTGCACGCGGAGCTCGATCTCAAACAGGCCGAGTCGGAGACCAGACGCGCCGACCTGGAACGTGTCGAGGTCGAGCTGGAGGCGGGAAAGGCCGACTTCCGCGGCGCCCAGGCGGAGCTGGAGACCAAGCAGGCCACCCTGGACGGTGTTCAGGCCGAGCTGGCATCGACACAGTCCGAGCTGGCATCGACACAGGGCGATCTGGCGTCGACACAGGGCGAGCTGGCGTCGACACAAGGCGATCTGGCGTCGACACAGGGCGAGCTGGATGGTGTTCAGTCCGAGCTGGCGTCTACGCAGGCCGATCTCGACGGCATTCACGCCGAGCTGGCGTCTACGCAGGGCGATCTGGATGGTGTTCAGGCCGAGCTGGCGTCTACGCAGTCCGATCTGGATGGTGTTCAGGCCGAGCTGGCATCCAAGCAGGGCGATCTGGGCGGTCTTCAGGCCGAGCTGGCATCCAAGCAGGGCGATCTGGATGGTCTTCAGGGCGAACTGGCTGCGAAGCAGGGCGAACTGGACAACAAGCAGGGCGAACTGGACGGCAAGCAGGCGGAGCTGGACAGGGCGGTGGCGGCATCTCAGCGCTCGGTCGCCGCCTTCGCCTCCCCGTCACCATTGGCGACCAAGCCGCCGTCGTTGGTCGACGACGAGGCGGAAACCTCGGACGGTCCTGGCGACGACGAAGCACCCGCGCAGGCCGACGAGCCGGTCACCGATGAAGCGGCCGGCGAAACGCAGGCAGAGGAGGCCGCCACCGAAGAAGAGGCTGGTGGGGCCACGGTCGACGAGGCCGCAACCGACGAAGCGGCCGCTGACGAGGGTGGCGACACCGACGGTGACGCGTCGGTTGATGAAGCGGTGGCCGAGGAGAAGACCGATGAAGCCGGCCCGGCCACCGGGCCCCGGCCGTCGGTGTTGGAAGGCGAGAGCGAAGAGGCGGGCGGAGACGTCGACCTCGAAGACGAACCGGAGAAGGTCGATCTGTCATGGGCCGGATCGGTCGATGGCCCCGCAATCGAGGCGCCGTCGGCCGACGACGAGAGCCACGATGAGCTGGCCGAGGTCCAGGAGGCGGTGGCGGCCCAAGTCGACAAATTCGGCGGCATCCCCGCCGCCGAGGAGCTGACATCGGCCGCTGAGGCCGACGACGAGGACCTCGACGAGATCAGCGATCTGATCTCCCAGAAGGTGAGCAGCTTCAACGAGGAGGATGGGCCGCTGGAGATCGACCTCGCCGCCGATGCGGTGGACGACGACCGCCCGTTCGGAGTGTCCCCGATCGACGGTCCCTTCGAGGACGATTCGCCGCTGGGTGCACCACCTTCGGACGACACGACCCAGCTCCTGCCCCGGATCGCTCCGACACCGCCGAGTATCTTCGCCGATGCAGACGGGCCGGCCGTTGTCGACGAGCGGCCGGAGCGACCGCCGATCCTCGGTGGCCTCGACGGCCGACCGCTGGAGGATCCGACCGAGCCGGGGACCCGCCGTCTTCCCGGCCGCAAACGCCGTGAGATCGACGTCCCGAGCGACATCCTCGACGATGAGGTGGCGGTGGCCCAGTTCGTTGTCTCCTCGCCCGATGTGGTCCTCCTGGTCGACGGTGACTCGGTGGCGAAGCTTGGATGGCCCAGCCTTCCGGTCGCCCAGCAGCGCGACGCCCTGGTCACCTACCTCGCCGATCTGTCGACCACCAGCGGTGCCGCACCGGACGTGGTGTTCGACGGCCGGATCGGTGACGATCAGTCGCTGCCCGCCTCCCGAGCGGTGCGGATCCGGCTGAGCACGCCGCCGACCGAACCGGCGGCAGCCCTCGACGAGCTGGTCGACGCCTACCCCGAACAGTGGCCGATCGCCCTGGTCACCGATGACCCGGACCTGGCCTCCTCGGCCAACGAACGGGGTGCTGCGGTGTTGAACAACGGCCAGCTCCTCGACCTCTTCATCGCCGAGTAGCGTCCGGCTGCCCATTGCGGGCCCGGACCGGCTGCGATCGGGCTGGTTTCGGCCATGCGGTGAACGCCGGGGCAAGCGCCTTCAGCGATCGCTGCCGCAGCGCGCCGAGCCACAGCCCGCCGCAGTAGGCCAGATCGTCGACCACGCCCATTGCCACGTCCACGGCCGCCGCTTCTGGTGATCTCGGCCCGTCCAGCAACCGGCGGGCGAACCCGGCGGCGGCGATCGTAGCCAACCTGCGGCGTTGGGACGGCAGGACCAAGGCAACAACGGCCAGGAACGGGGCCCAGGCCCTCACGACTGCGGTCAGGACCGACAGCCCGGCGTACCAGTGGCCTCTGGCGGTGAGCGACAACGCTTCGACGGTGAGATCGGGCATCGGCCGGATCTTCGGCCGAAGCGCCAATCCGGTCCCGATGATGGTGACCACGGCCAGGAACGGCCGGCCGAACACTGCCAGGGCGAAGACAAGCAGGCTCCATGGTGAGATCCTGACCGGCGCAACGGCCGAGCCATGACGGGCCGCCAGCGGGGCCGCCGAACTGCCGTAGGCGATCCGCTGACGGGCCATGGCGGCCAACGTTGCTCTCGGCGAATGACCGACCTCGACCGCCGGCTGGTACCGGACGGTGCCGATGCGGCCCAGTCGCCACACCAGATCGACGTCCTCGCCGTAGCGTAGGGCCGGGTCGAAGCCCCCGACCGAGCGTACGGCGTCGGTGGATGCCACGAGGCAGGCGGTCGGGACGTACGGGACCGGCCGCCCTGGACCGACCAACGAATCGGCCGGTCCGAGGTCGAGTGGCGATCGCCTGGAGTCGAATCGGGCCACCGCGTGCCGGGTCGGCATCGACCGGACCCGGGGAGCTGTGGCCACCATGGTTCGGTCGTCGAGCAGCGCCGCCAGCCGGTGGAGCTCGGCCGGACCGGCTATCACGCCGGCATCGAGGAACACCACCACCGGATCGTCGACCTCGGCCAGACCGGTCTGGCGGGCCGGCCCCGGCCCACCGGTTCGGGACCGTCGAAGCAGCCGTACCGGCCGGTCGCCGATATCGATCGGTGGGGTCGAACCGTCGTCGACCACGATCACCGCCAGCTCGGACGTCGACGTCGTGGCGAGAAGGTGATCGAGAGTCGCTGCCAGCCCCGATGGGTCGTCCTTGACCGGGATGACCACCGCCAACCCGGTCTGGCGACCGGACCCGGTCGGGAGCCGGAGATTGGCCATGCCGTTGCCGCTCAGCCGGCGGGCCAGGGCTTGGTGAGCTCGACCGTTGCCGACCGGTTGACCGGCGAACCACCGCTTGACCAGGTCGGCCCCGGCCGGGCTGAGCCGGGTGATGGTCAGGGGCGAGCCGCCGATGAGGATGCGGAACCCGGCCCGGGTCCGAAGGTCGCCTGCCGGCTCCAGCGTGGAGCCCGACGGTATCGGGGCCGATATTGGATCATCGGGGCCGGGCGTGAGGTCGGAGGCCTCGGGCCGGGTCATTGCACCAGCGCCCGCAGTGCGTCGAGGACCGAGAACGGCCCACCGACTTCGGCCACCCGAGCGCCGCAGCTCGCGGCCAACTTCCTGGCGTGATCCGGCTCGTCCTCGGGGGCCAGGATCGTCAGTTCGTCGAGGGCCTTGGCGATCGGGGTCGGGTCACCGCCGGTGGTGACCTCGGCGTCTGACAACAGGATGGTCAATTTCCTGGAGGCCCGGGATCCGGCCAGCTGCAGTTGTGCGGCATGCAGGGCCAGCTGGACGTCGGTCGTTCCATGGCCCCGCAACGCCAGCACTTCGGCAACCACCGATTCCGGCGACTTGGTCTGGTTCAGTTCCTTGATCGAGACGACACGATCCCCGAACGCCAGCACGGCGAACTCGGCCGGCGCCCGCCAGCTGCAGACCGCAGCGGCCAGGGCGGCGCTGGCCAACCGCTCACCGTTCATCGACCCCGATCGGTCGACCAGCAGGCAGATGGCGGTCCGGGGTCGCTGCCAGGCGGTGGTGGTGAGCTCGTCGATGGCCGGCGGCCGACCTTCCGCCTTGGCCGACACCAGTTGATCGAGGCTCCCGTCGATGTCGATGTCGCCACCGTCGATGGTGGCCTTGGTCCTGACCAACTTGCCGACGCCCCGGGTCCGGGCGGTGCCGGTTCTCGTCAGGTCCAGCACCAGCCTGCCCGCCAGCTGCCTGGCCAGCCTTGCCAGCTCCGAATCGGTGGCCTGGGCCATCTTGGCCAGCAGTTCCAGCGCTTCGTCCGGGTCTTCCGACAACAACTCCTCGAACTGCTCCGTGTCGAGTTTCCCCAGCTCAGGGGATATGTCGGAGAACGATTCGTTCCGATCGAGGTCGCGGCGGCTCACCGTTCGACGTCGGTCATCGGCCAGGGCCTTCTCGGCGTCCTCACCGGTCAGGATGCGTTCGTCTAGGTTCGGGCTGCCGCCGGGCGGCTGGGGGCTTTTCCCGCCGGGTCCGAACTCGCGTCGCCGGTAGTCTCGTCCGGTGGAGCCCCGACGATCGAGGTCCACAGCTCGGTGACGATCTCCTCCGGCGTGGCATTCGTCGACTCGTGCAACCGGATCCGGCCAGACAGGGCGGCCAATGCACAATCCAAACCGATGTGGAAGTCGGTGGCCGGTTGGCCCCGCAGCGCCCCCAGATCATTCGACAGAGCCAGCAGATCGACCGCACCCCGGACCGATGAGCCGACCCGGACCTCGGAGTGGTCTCTCGTCGCCCGGACCACCTGAACCACCTTGTCGATGTGATCACGGGGAAGATCCGACGTCATGGCGGCGATGTCGACTTCCTCGGCATCGCTCTGGTAGCCCATGGCCACCCGGCAGACCCGATCGTAGATGGCACCCGAGATTCGGGCCGTGCCAACCGCATCGAAGGGGTTCATGGCGGCAACGAACCGGAACCTGGGGCTCGCCTCGACCCGACCCAGCCGGGGGATGGTCAACTCACCCTCGGACATCACCGTCACCAGCAGGTTGAGCGTTTCCTCCGGCACCCGGTTGATCTCTTCCAGGTAGAGGATCCGGCCATCCCGCAAGGCCCGAACCAGCGGCCCGTCGACCCACACCGCCTCGGAATATCCGGCCTCCATCACCTGGGCTGGATCGAAATGGCCGGCAAGGCGGGCCGGGGTGAGCTCGGCATTGCCCTCCACGAACTCCATTTCCTGATGCCCGGCGTGGGAGATGGCCCGCAGCAGTGTGGACTTGCCGGTGCCGGGTGGGCCCTCCAGGAGCAGATGCCGGCCGGCCATCAACGACGCCACCACCAGCTCGGCCTCCCTGGACCGTCCGACGACCTCACGGCGGAGCCTCGCCAGCGTTTCGGGGCCATAGATCTCGGCCGGGGCGCCGTCAGCGGTCAACGTGGCCACCTCGAGGAGGTCGGGCGCAGCCGCCGTGGTCGGTCGCTGCTGGCTGCTGTGATCACTCGGCAATCCTTTTCGGTTCTGTTCCGGTCGATTGGGTACGGGTCGGTCGGCCGGCACGGACCCAAACAGTAGTCAGTGGGCGTCGCCGCTGTCGTATTGACCAGCCCCGGGTGCGGGGTCGGCCAGGAGCCGGTCCACCGTCCTGGTCACCAGGTCGGCCAGCAGATCACGGCCCTCGTCCCGATCGGCATCGGTCGGGTCGCCCAGGATGCCGTTCTCCGACACCACACCGACACCGCCGGATCGCAAGGCGGCCATGATCTCCCGCAGTGGTCTGGTGTCGCCGGGTGCGGCCCGGCCGGATCTGATGTCGCCGGGACGAAGGTGGAGCAGCAGCGAGGTTTCGGTGCGACCGGCGTGGGCGTCGATCTCCCAGCCGAGGTTGGCGGGCCAGGCGGGAACGAGATGGTCGACCCGGTGGCCCTCGGCCACGAGCTGTTCGACGGCGTCGGCGACCGGCTCCAGGTTCCCGGCGTGCCCCGAGAGATAGACCACACGGTCGAAGGTCTGCAAGGCCGACCTCGTCAGCTCCACGATCACCACTCGCAGCGCATCGGCCCCGATCGACACCGTGCCGGGGAACATCTGATGCTCGCCGGACGAGCCGTAGGCCAGTGCCGGCCCGACCACGGTGGGGCGGCCGGCCCCGTTCATCGACTCGGCCACACGGCGGGCCCAGGCCTCGGCGATGGTGGTGTCGGTGTCGAGGGGGAGGTGAGGGCCATGTTGCTCGGTCGCCCCCAGGGGGACCAGCAGGGTGGCCGGGCCCATGCCGGCCACCTCGTTGCTGGTCATCGACGCCAGCGGTCTCGCCGCCTCCCGGCTAGTCGGCGGCAGGCTGGTCATCGAGGTAGCCCCACTCCCGAAGGCGGTTGAGCACCGTCTCGGCCGCCTCATCGGCGTCGAGCTCCAGTTGTTGGGAGGCCGGCCGTTCCCGATCGACCCCGGTGAGCTGTTTGATCCGGTCCGGTGTCGAACCGTCGGGGGCGGCCAGCATCCTGGCCCGGGGACGGAACGGCCCGGACCCCACCACCGAGGTCGAGCCGGGACCGGCCGTGCTCGGCAGCTCCCGGACGTGGATGGGCAAGTCGGGCGAACCGATCGCCGCCCCCAGCGGGGCTCGGCGGAGCTCCTGACCGCCCTCGAACGACAGCACGGTGGCCCGATCGGTCGACAGCCGCTCCCGCCGCCCCTGGTCGAGCCGACGTTCGGCCACCAGCGGTTCGGCGATATGGCCCCCGGTCGTGCACTCCAGGCCCACACAGCCCAGGGCCTGGCCGAACCCCAACTCATGGGCCACGAAGGCCGGCACCGACCCCGACCCGCGATCGAGGCTGTGATTGCCACAGAAGACAAGTGAGGCCCGGCCGCAGGCCGAGGCCAGGCCCCGGGCCACGTCTCGACTGGTCAGCAGGTGGGGTTCGTCGCAGTGGATCCGGTAGGCGGAAGACGCCCCGTGGGCCATGGCCTCACGTAGCCCGGCGTCGGCCGCCGCCGATCCGACCGAGATCGCCACCACCTCGGCGTTGCGAACGTCGGCCACTCGAAGCGCCCATTCGAGCGCCGCCCGGTCGGCCGGGCTCAGGCCGCTGAAGCGCTCGTCAGTGGTGATCGTGCCGGTCAGGGGATCTATCTCGGGCCGCGTCGGAACCCACTTGAGGCAGGCGGCGATCGTTACCGGCGGTGCGGCCTGACCGTCCGGCAACGGTCAGCTCCGTTTGAAGACCACGCCGTGGCCACCGTCGGGGTAGGTCCAGGCGATGGCGCCCTCGTTGTTGCACACCAGGTAGCAGGTGCCGCACTCGAAACACTGTTCGTAGTTGAACAGGATGCCGCCGTCGCTGGTGGGGACGAAGAGGTTGGCCGGACAGCACACCACACAGGCCTTGGTGGTGCAGGACCGGCAGACCTCGGTCTCCACGGTGATGTGGGCTCGTGAACCGACCCGGAATTCCACCGTGGACATGCGATCCTCGAACGAGATCGTCGATGTGGGGGGCCGGCTCACGAGCGTCATCCTATTGGCCGGTCAGCTTGCCCAGGATGTCGTCGACGATGGAGCCGTCGCCGTCGGCGTCGAGCATCGAGGCCAGCCCGCCGAGGCTCGGTCCCTGGGCCTCGTCTCGCTGCCGTTCCTCGTTCAGCACGCGCCGACATCGCTCTCGTCGGCCCCGAGGCCCTTGGCGATCTGTGAGAGACCGGACGGCCCGAGTTGCGTCAGGATTCCGTCGACTAGTCCGGACATGTTGTTTCCTTTCACGGAGCCCACGCACCAGCTTTCCGGACGGAAAGAAGACCCCGTAGCAGCCAACGGTAGCGGTTCCGCCGCTGGTCGCGGATGGTCGGATCGATCGCTGGGCCGCCGACGCCGTCGTGGGATGTCGGCGGTCGGGGGTCGGTCGGCGGTCGCCGGGGTGGCCGGGTCGGTTCGAGTCAGCGGCCGCTGCGATCGGGCGGGTTGGCACCGAGCTCGCTGGTCGTTCGAACCTCGATGCCGCCTCGGGGGCGCTGCGTCACCGAAACCCTGACCCACTGCGGCGCAGCGGTGGTCCACACCTCCCGGGCCACGGCCGCCGAAAGTGCCTCGGCGAAGATGGGCCGATCCCGGAAGCTCCACAGGTAGAGCTTCAGCGACTTGGATTCGACGCAGCTGCGCTCCGGCGCGTACTCGATGATGATCGACGAGAGGTCGGGCTGGCCGGTGACCGGGCACAGCGAGCTCAACTCGTCCGAGGCGAAACGCACCGTCGAGCAGCCCTCGGGGGCGGGAAAACACTCGACATGGTCGACGGGGTGTCGAACGGTCCGGCCGAGGATCGACAGGTCGGGTGCCTCCCCATCGGCGGCCTTCCCGGCGGGCCGGGCCGAACCTCGGGAACCGGGCCCGTCCGACGGCTCGGCGCTGCTCTGGTCTCCGTCGGTCGGCTGGGCGCTCATGGCGCCAACCCTAGTGGACCACTCGTGGTGCACGGCCGAGACCATCAGAGCTCCGGGGCCGTGGCGGTGACGTGTGATGGGTCCGTGGCCCTGGTATAACAAGGTCGCGGGAGAAGCCTCCTTGCAAGGCATGGCGGATGGTGATGAGGCAACGGATACCGGGCATCGCTCATGTCCCAGTGACGAGCTCCTCTGGTCGGTCGACGACGTCGCGCCCCATCGGGCTGGGGGCCCTGGCGGCGATCGTATCGCTGGCGGTCGTGTTGCTCGTCGCCGCACCGGCCGTGGCGCAGGTGGTGGCGGTTCCAAGCGCCGACCTGAGGCTCACCGGCTCGGTCGAGGAGCGGCCCCAGGGTGGGGGGATCACCACCGGTTCGGAGATGCGGTACCGGATCACGATCGAGAACCGGGGCCCGGATCCGATACCGGCTGCATCGGTCTCGCTTGTCATCTTCGTCGATCGCGACGACAGCACCGAGACCGCAACCATCGAGGTATCCCGCTTCTCATCGGGGGGCCTGCAGAACCTGCCCGGCAACGCCTGCGGTGTCGGGCGCCATCAGATCCTGCGGTGCACCAACCGCCAGACAATCGACCCTGGCGGCGAGCTGTCGTTGGTGATCGCCCACCGTCATCCGGCGCCACTTTCGGGGCGGTTGTCGTTCTTCGCCGAGGCCTCGTCCCGCAACGGCGAGTTCGTCGATCCGGACGGCTCGAGGAACGGCTTCGAGGGGCCGGGGTACTCGTTCCGCAACCCGCCGGCCACGACGACCACCTCGATGACCACCACAACGACCACGACCAACATCGCCCCAACCAGCACCGACGGCTCCAGTTCCTCGATGACCGAGTCGACCCCGACCAGCGAACCCTCGACCACCTCCCCACCAACGTCGTCGACCACCACCGTCGCCTCGTCCACCACCACCACGGCCCCCACAACCACGACCACTGCGCCGACGACGACCACGGCCGTGGCCACCACCACGACCCTGCCGACCACGTCGTCCATCGAGCTGATGGCCGGCTCCGGAGCCATCCTGGTGCCGCCCGCCCCATCGGTCGGATCGGTACTGGATGCCACCGGTCGCGGTACCGACCCGGATCAGTTGGTGGCGCTGCCGACAGTCACCGAGGACGGCGGGGGAGATCCTCCGTATCTGCTCATCGGCGGCCTCCTGGCCGCTCTCGTACTACTCAGCGGCGTCGGGCTGGCAACCTACGCCCAGCTTCGATACCGCGATCCACCGCTGGTCGACATCCGCCAGTACGACTGACCGGACCGATCGGGGTCGGTCGAGGACCCGACACTAGGCTGATGCGGTGACAGCAGCCCAGGAAGTGGATGTGATCGTGGTCGGAGCGGGCCCGGCCGGGTCGGCGTCGGCGATGGTGGCGGCCAGGGCCGGGTTGTCGGTGGTGCTGCTCGAACGGGGTCCGTTCCCCGGCTCGAAGAACATGTATGGCGGGGTCGTCTACGGTCGGATCCTCGATGACCTGGTGCCCCGATGGTACGACGAGATGCCGGTCCAGCGGTGGGTGACGCGACGCTCCACGATGGTCATGGACCAGGACCGAGCCTTGACCGTGGACTTCCGGGCCCCGGCCTGGGGCCGCCAACCATACAACGGTGCGACCATCTACCGGCCCGACTTCGACGCCTGGCTGGCCGACAAGGCGGTCGCCGCCGGGGCCCGGCTGGTCACCTCCACCACCGCCCGGGAGTTACTGATGGAGCGGGGCTCGGTCGTTGGGGTGGCGACCGACCGTCCAGACGGTCTGCTTCGGGCCCCGGTGGTGATCGCCTGCGACGGGGTCAACTCCTTTCTGGCCAAGCAGGCCGGGCTCTACCCCCACACCGAGTCCTCACACTTCACGCTGGGGGCCAAGGAGACGCTCGCCCTGCCCAAGGAGCTGATCGACCAACGCTTTGGTGTTCGCGGCCGGGAAGGGGTCGACATCGAGATCATCGGCGCCACCCAGGGCCTGGCCGGCGGCGGCTTCGTCTACACCAACCTCGACTCGGTGGCCGTCGGTGTGGTGGTCGGCGTCGACGAGTTGTCCAAGGCCGGTCTTCGGCCGGAGGAGCTGATTGCCAGGCTGAAGTTGCATTCGGCGATCGCTCCGTTGATCGAGGGGGCGGAGCTGAAGGAGTACTCGGCCCACCTGATCCCCGAAGGGGGCTACAAGACGATGCCCGAGCTCTGCACCGATGGCATGTTGGTGGCCGGTGATGCCGCCTGTATGACCCTGGCGGCCGGCATCTGGCTCGAGGGGGTCAACTTCGCCATCGGTTCGGGGGCGGTTGCGGGGGAGGTCGCAGTCGCAGCCCACGCCCGCAAGGACTTCACGGCTGCGTCGCTCGGCCGATACCCGAAGCTGTTGGAGCAGTCGTTCGTGCTGGCCGACCACCGACGGTTCCAGGATGCCCCCGAGTTGGTGCTGTCGGAACGGGTCCAGACCGCCTACCCGGCGATGGTGTGCGACATCGTCGAGCGGCTGTTCACCGTCACCAACCCCACGCCGAAACCGGGACTGCGTCGGTTGCTGCGGACGGCGGCCAAAAACAATGGTGTGAAGCTGCGGGACCTGGCCCGGGACGGGCTCCGCGGGTTGCGGACCTTCGGCTGAGGCCGTTCAGCCGTCGAGCAGGGCCAGGAGCCGATCGAGTACCGCCGGACCGTCGCACACGATGGCGAGGTCGGCCATGCCCATCATCGGGCAATGGGGATCGAGGTTGATGCTGATGACATGGCTGGGGGAGCCGAGTCCAGCGGTGTGTTGCACCGCACCGGAGACGCCGAGGGCAACGTAGAGCGACGGGTCCACGATCACGCCGGTGGTCCCGATCTGCCGCTCGACCGGGAGCCAGCCCCAGTCGGTGACCACCCGGGTGCCGCCGGTGGAGGCCCCGAGCCGGTCCGCCAGTTCTCGCAGCCGGCCGAACGCTTCCGGGGACCCGAGGCCGGCCCCGCCACCGATGATCCGGTCGGCTTCGGCCAGGTCCATCGTCGATGGGTCGGCAGGCAGCTCCTCGAGCAGCACCGGATCGAGCCCGAGGCCATCCCCGGTCACCGTTCGATCGACGGTCGGCGAGGCCGGCGGTGGAGTCGGCGGTTCGATCCGGATCACCGTCGGCGGCCCCGCCCCGCCGACCGACTCGACACCTCGGACACCCGGTTGCAGGGTGGCGACAACCGGCCCGGCCAGGCTGAGCGTCTCGGTGATCCGCCCGCCGAATCTCGTGACCTCGGCCATCGTCGGATCGAATCTGATGGCCGAGGCCACGAAGTCACGGTCCAGAACGGCGGCCAGCCGGGGCCCGAGATCACGACCGTCGGGAGAGGCCGGCAACAACATGTGGTGTCGGTCCGCGGTCACCTCTCGGCCCGGGAGGTCGAGGTTGGCCACGACCTCGACCACCGCCTTGGCCCAGGCGCCGGCGGCGTAGTTCCCCAGCTCCACGGTGTGGATCGACCGGGCGGCCCGACCCAGGTCGTTGGCGGCATCGAGGCAGCCGGAGCCGACCAGCAACGTCGTACCGCCGGCCTCGGCCGCGGTCTCGTCGGCACCCAGCGGGAGGACACCGTTGCGGACCGGGATCACCGCGATGATCGGGCGCTCGCCGTTGGTCATGGCGGTGATACCAGCGACACCTGAGGCCGCGACCCTGTGCCATCGAGCAGCATGGCGCTGAGTTCGTCTGCCACCCGGCGGCCGTCGATCACCGCCGAGTGGGCGCGGCGGGGGGCGAGGCAGTCGCCGATACGTCGGAGCTGCGGTCGGGCGGTGCCCCCCGGTGTCGGACCCCGGAGGGCGAAGTAGAGGTCCGCCTTGGGTTGGGGCGCAGCGGCGAGGACGATCCAGTCCGGGGATCTGGTCTCCTGGACGCCGGTCGGGTGGTGCAGCAGGTCGAGCGTGCCGTCGCCGTAGCCCATGGCCACGAGGTCGGTCGACTGGACGATGCCCTTGGCCGAGGCCCGAACCCACCACGTCTCCATGTCGAGGGTGATGCCGAGGTCCTGGCCGACCACCATGGCCTTCGTCACGACCTCGACCCGGCAGCCTCGATCGGCCAGCAACTCGGCCACCGAGGTGGCCTGATGGAAGCCAACGTCGTCGATGACCAGGACGGACCCGGTCGGCTCGGCCCGGCCGGACACCACGTCGAGGACGTCGACGATGGTTCGGCCCGCGTCGTCATCGGTCGGGGGTGCCCAGTACGGTCGGGCCGGCGTGGCGCCGGTGGCGATGACGACGCCGTCGGGGGCCAGCGAGGCGATGGTCTCGACCGTCGCCTCGGCTCCCAACTCGATCTCCACCCCGAACCGTCGACACTCTGCGGCCAGGTTCCGAACCAGGTCACCGAACTCGGCCCGGTTCGGCACCGATGCCGCCAGGCGAACCTGGCCCCCGAGCTTGTCGGTGGCCTCCAGCAGGGTGACCGCCAGCCCGTTTGCCGCCGCCGACGAGGCGGCCTGGAGGCCGGCCGGGCCGCCGCCGACCACCAGGAGCCGAGGCCGTCGGGCCCGCTTCGAGGTGAGCCGGACCGAATCCGGGGGTCGGCCGAGGGTGGCCTCGCGCCCGGTGTAGGGATTCTCGATGCAGCCGAGCCACCGGTTGAGGCCCATCCGGCCAACACACTCCTGATTGCACGACAGGCACAGGCGGGTGTCCTCGGGTCGACCGGCCTTGGCCTTGTTCACGAAATCAGGGTCGGCGATCTGACCTCGAACCACCCCGATCATGTCGGCGTGACCGGCGGCCAGGGCCCGTTCGGCCTGGATCGGATCCTTGAACCGGCCGACACCGATCACCGGCAGGTCCACCGCCTTGCGAATGGCCGACGGGATGAACATGGCGTACTCGGGCGGGATGTGCATCGAGGCCTCGATCATGAACAGCGAGGCGGTGGCAACGCCGATCGAGGTGTTGATGTAGTCGACCCCACCATTGCGTTCGATCTGTCTGGCCACCTCCACCGCGTCGTCGATGGTGGTGCCATCGTCGATCAGCTCGTCGCCGCACAACCGGACCCCCAGCACCGGCTCGGGACCCATCCGGTGGCGGACCGCGGCCACGATCTCATGGAGGATCCGAGCCCGGTTCTCGGCTGTACCCCCGTAGTGGTCGGCTCGGTGGTTGGTGGCAGGGGAGAGGAAGCCTCGAACGATCGACGAGTGGGAGCACTGGAGCTCGACGCCGTCGAACCCGCCCTCGATGCAGCGGGCCGCCACCACCGCATAGGACTCGATGATCTCGTCGATCTCGTGCTGGCCGACCGCCTTCGGGACCTCACGGAACAGGGGGTCGGGAACCGGCGACGGGGCCCACACCGGCAGCCTGGTGTACATCGAGGAGGCCTGGCCCCCGTTGTGATTGATCTGGGCCAGGATCGGCACGCCGTGGCGGTGGACCGCGTCTGTCATCTTGCGGTAGCCGGGCACCACGTCGGCGTGGAAGGCGTGGATCATCTTCTCGTATGGCCAGTCCGTGGGATGGACTGAGTGCTCCTCGGTGATGATCAGCCCGGCCCCGCCCGCCGCTCTGGCCTCGTAGTACGCCGCATGCTGATCCGAGGGCTTGCCGTCCTGGGTGGCGTAGTTGGTCAGGTGGGCGCTGAACACGATGCGGTTGTCGACCGTGATCGACCCCAGCGCCAGCGGGCTGAACAGGTAGCGGTAGTGTCCACCGCTCATGTCGGTGCCCCGTCCTTCACCCGGGGTCCGGCCGCCGTTACCGCCGTTGGCCCCGGTTCGAGCGCCAGGGCTGCGGCCCGGCCCTCCCTGATCGCTTCGGCCACCGTGCGGGGTGCCACCGCATCACCGATCGTGATCGTCGTGGCCGGGTTGCCCCCGACCGGTCCCGCCACCCCGGGTACCCGGGGGTCGGCCATCGGTGGTTGCGGTCCCGGGTCGGGATGGCGGCTCGAGGCGTCGACCACCACATCGGCCGGGAGGTGATCGGAGGCTCCGGTGAAGGTGTGGACCAGATCGAGACCGTCGGCCGAGACCGTTCGCAGCCGTCGACGGCGGACGATGGCGACCCCCGCCTGCTGAAGCCGGACATTGGCTCCTGCCAGATCACCGGTCAGCGACAACATCGTGCCTGCGATGGCGTCGGGGGTGATGAGGCTGACCTTGGGTCGCCGCCCGGCGAGCAGCTCGGCGATCGCCACCCCGGCCGGGCCGCCGATCGGATCCCAGATCGCAATCTCCTCGCCGTCGAGCACGGTGTCGAGGGAGGCGGTCACCGGAGCAGTCTCGGCGGGATCCGCAGGGTCGTTGCGGTCGACAGGGTCGGCATGGTCGGCAGGGTCGGTGGCGTCGGCGGGCCCGACAGCGCCGGTCTCGGCTCCGATGGCGGCCAGGACCTCGGCGCCATCGACCACCCGGGCCGCCGGGTCGACGGTGAAGGTCGGGGGAGCGGGGGTGCTTCCGGTGGCCACGATGACGTGATGGCCGGCCTCGACCCGGCGATCGAGCTCCTCGGCGGTGACGGTGTGGGCCAGGTGGATCCGCACCCCATGGTGGCGAGCATCGTCCTCGAGCCACGACATCAGGCCGGCAAGCCGGCGGTGGGCCGGCGCAACCGCGGCGGTCATCGCCATACCCCCGACCCGGTCGGTCGACTCGTACAGGTCGACCGGGAAACCTCGGCGAGCGGCGATCCGGGCCGCCTCGAGACCGGCAGGGCCGGCCCCGACCACGACGACGGCCCCCACCGGCACCGGCACCCCGGCCCCTGCCGCCACTTGCTCGGCCCCCGGCGACGAGGCCGGCATCGGTCGGATCGGTGGCTCCGGTTGGTCGGTGGTCTCGTGCCCAGCCCGGGGATTGGCGATGCAGGAGATGATCGGGTTGCGATTGTCGCGGACGTTGCACAGCTGATTGCACAGCACACAGGGTCGGCTCGACCTCCCGACCCGAGCGTTTGCCACCAGTGCGGGATCGGCCATTTGGGCCCTCGTCATCTCCACTGCGTCGCAGATGCCGTCGGTCAGGGCCTTTTCTGCCTGGGAGACCGACACGATCGAACCCTGAGCGATGACGGGGACCCGGTGATCCGATGCCGCAACCGCAGCACCGATCTGGGAAACCAGATCCAGGTTGAAGCCCGGCTGATGGTGGGCCGTCGGGCGGGTCTCGGACACCGAGAAGATCGAACCGCGGACCACCACCAGGTAGTCGATCATCGGGGCCAATTCGGCGGCGAAAGCGGCGGCCGATTCCGGGGTGATCCCGGCCCACGGCGCCAATTCGTCACAACTTAGCCTGAGTCCGACCAGGGCGTCGTTGCCGACACCGGCCCGGACCGCCCCCAGCACCTGCCTGGCGAACAGGGAGCGATCCTGCCCGTAGCCGTCGGTGCGGCGGTTGGTCAGCCCGGACAGGAATTGGCGGACCAGGCTGAATTGCCCGCCGTTGACCTCGACCCCGGCCATGCCGGCCTCGGCCGCGGTGGCGGCCGCGGTGCCGAAACCGGCCACCACCGCATCGACGTCGACCTGCTCCATGATCTTCGGCACTTCCCGGGTGTTGACGTCTGGCTCGTCCGATGGCGCCCACAGCTCCAGCTGGCTGAACGCCGAGCTCGACTGGCCACCGGCATGGGACACCCCGGCCACCGCCACCGTGCCGAACTCCGCACAGGCGGCGGCGATCGCCGACCAGCCGGGCCCGGCGGTGGCGGCATCGGGACATCGCTCATAGGGCCAGTCCGACGGATGGACCGAGGCATCCTCGGTGACGATGAGGCCGCACCCTCCGGCCGCCCGCTCCCGGTAGAAGGCTGCGTGGCGGTCGGAAAAGCGGCGGCCGTCGCCGAGGTTGGTCACGATCGGCCCGAAGGTCACCCGGCTCGGGAGTTGGTGACCGCGGATCATCAGCGGCTCCAGCAATCTCACCGGCTCGAGCCCTTGGCGAGTGGCGATGGGAATGGCTTGGTCGTTCGGCCGCCGGCCGCAGCTTGGAATGACATTGTCCGAAGATCGTAGTCGGCATCGATGACCGAGCCCGTGTCGAGCCCGTCGGCCGAGCCGCACGGGGCCGGGCCTGCTCCGGAGCCACAGCGCCGCTGGTTAGACTCGGGCGCTATGGAGTCGACAATCCGGCCCGACCAGCAGCAGGCGTTCGACAGCAAGTGGGTCGGTGATTACGAGAACGGCCTCGTCACCGAGGGCCACTACGTGTGGGTCCGCCAGCGCCGAATGCGGCTGGCCGTCGATCGCACGTTCGAGTTGCTCGATCGGGACCCTGCCGAGCTGACCGCACTCACCATCTGTGGCGGCACCGGGGGGGAGGCCTCCTACCTGGCCGACCGGGGGTTCGGCCAGGTCACCAACTCCGATTTCTCGGCCGGGGCGCTCGAGGTGGCCGAGAAACGGGACAGCCGGCTTCTGGTGCGGACGATCGACATCGAGAACAACGACGTGCCAGACGAGTCATATGACGTGGTCATGGTCCAGGACGGGCTGCACCACCTGACCCGGCCGGTCCAGGGCTTCAACGAGATGATCCGCATGGCCCGGCTGGCCGTCATCGTGGTCGAACCCCATCAAAGCCTGGTCGGGCGATTGATCGGCACCGAATGGGAGAAGGTCGGTGACGCGGTGAACTACGTGTTCCGCTGGGATCACGACCTCTTCGCCCAGACCGCCAGGAGCCAGCTGGTGAGGGAGCCGACCGACATCTGGACGAAACGGCTGTGGGATCACAATCAGGCGGTGTCCAAGCTCAGCAACTGGACCGAGGACGAGCCGAGGAAGATGGCCATCACCCGCACCGCCTACGGCATGCTGACCCCGGCCAACCGGTTGGGCAACATGTTCCTCGGCGTCCTCATCAAGTAGCGCAGCGCCGCTCGGAGGCTCGGCACCGGTGGTTCGACGTCCGTAGCGATTCGGTGATGGCGGTGGCACAGCGCTGGTCGGTCTGTATGACCTCGCGGACGAAGGCCGACCGGGCGGTCGGTCAGACCCGGGTCGGGCCCAGCTCGACCGGGACCGGTTTGGAGTGGTTCGAGGTCGGCCGGGGCAGCTCCTCGGCACCGACGGCGGCCAGGGGAACCGTGCCATGACCGCTGACGCATTCCGGGTCCGGTCCGTCCAGGGGCAGGCCGGTGAAGAACTTGGCCGCCATACAGCCGCCCTGGCAGGCGTCGAACTGCCCACAGCTGGCGCAGGCGCCCGCCGATTGTGGTTCCCTGAGCTCGGTGAACAACGTCGATGCCTTCCATACCCGAGCGAAACCGCCATCGTCCCGGACGTTGCCCGCCCTGAACTCGTCATGAAGTACGAACGGGCAGGCGTAGACGTCGCCGACCGGGTCGATCAGGCATACCACCCGGCCTGCGCCGCAGAGGTTGAGCCCGGGGAGGTTCTCGTCGCCGAGGGCGTTGAGGTGGAAGAACGAGTCGCCGGTCAGCACGTTCGGCCGGTCGAGCAGCCACCGGTACAGATCCACCTGTTGATCCTGGGTCGGGTGCAGTTGGTGCCAGGTGTCGGCGCCCCGGCCAGACGGGCGGAGCCTGGTCAGCCGCAGTTCCGCGCCGTAGGCATCGGCCAGCGCCTCGAACCGGTCGAGCTGGGGGATGTTCTGCCGGGTCATGACCACGCTGATCTTGAACGGGCCGAAGTCGGCCGAGGCGAGGTGATCCATGGCCGCCGTGGCGGTGGCGAACGATCCCTGGCCCCGCACCGCATCGTTGGTGGCGGCATCGGCCCCGTCGATGGAGATCTGGATATCGGTGTATGGCATGGCGGCCAGCCGCCGTGCCCCGTCGGCGTCGATGCGGGAGCCGTTGGTGGAGAATTTCACACCGACACCGTTGCCGGTGGCGTAGTCGACCAGCTCGTAGAAGTCGGGCCGGATCATCGGCTCACCGCCGCCGATGTTGACGTAGAAGACCTGGAGATCCCGCATCTCATCGATGACCGCCCGTGCCTCGGCGGTGCTCAGCTCTCGAGGGTCTCGCCGACCAGATGAGCTGAGGCAGTGCACGCAGGCCAGGTTGCAGGCGTAGGTCAGCTCCCAGGTCAGGCAGATCGGGGCGTCGAGGCCAAGTTTCAGCTCGTCGGTCAAGGCGCTCATCTGCTGCTCCTGGTCGTCTCCGGGCGGGTCCGGTCGATCTGGTCCCGCTCACCGATCTCGTCGATCGGTTGCAGGAAGTCGGATCGGGCAAGGGCGGTCAAGGCCGTGGCGAACGCCGGCCACCGCCGGTCATCGAGGCCGGTGGCGTCGAACGCCGCCCGCGGGCTCTCGTGATCTTCCAGCGATCGGACGAGTTCGACCAGGTCCGGTGACCGGAGAAAGTTCAGCCGCCGGTTGTCGTAGTGGTAGGCCAGTGCTCCGAAGGGCTCCGGTCGCAGCGAGACCCGCGGATGGAGCCGCCATCGGCCTGCCATCCCATCGATGCCGGTCACGTCGGACGTCGGTTGCACGAGTTGGTCGGTGCGGCCGTTGATCAGTAGACGCCGCACATGCCGTCGATGGAGATCTCCTCTACCAGGAGTTCCTCCTCGACGAGGGCAGCGTCTTCGTGGTCGGTCTCGAGCGGGGTCGCCGTCTGGTCGACAGCGGTCGGTTCGGTTTCCACGGTTCCTCCAACGTATCGCCCGCCCGCCCCGGGGCGTTCGGGCTCATCTCGGCGCCAACCGGCCTGGCCGGCGTGGACACGATGGTAGCCGCACGAAGGGGGAGGCGGCGAAGTCTCGGCTCCGTCGGCGGCCCATCGAGCGGAGGGCCGGAACTAACGGAGGTCGAAGCAGACCTTGATCGACCCGAGCGAGCCGGCCGAGGCGGCGTGGGTCATGGCCCGCTCGTAGTCCTCCAAAGGGTATGTGGCCGAGACCAGCCGACCGAGGTCGGCCGCCTCCGCCAGTTCGATCGCCATGTCGAAGCTCCGACGGGAGGTGCCGTCGGCCAGTTGCTCGGTACCGTAGGTATAGGCCCCGACCAATTCGGTTTCCCGATGCCACAGCGCCGTGAGGTCCACCGAGACCCGGCCCGGCATGCCGACGAGCACCACCCGGCCCCGGGGACGGGCCGTGCCGATGGCCTGGTCGACCGAGGCCGCGGAGCCGACCGCATCGATGACCACGTCGGCGCCACCGGAGAGATCGTCACCGATCATGAAACTGCCGGAAGCCCGGCGCACGGCCCGGCCGAACTCGGTCGGTTCGACCACCAGGTCGGCTCCCAGCGAGCGGGCCAGAGCCTGCTGTTCCGGGTATTTCGCCCCCACGATGACCGTGGCGGCGGGGCAGAAGTGGCGAATGGCGGCCAACGCCATCAGCCCCATGGTGCCGGCGCCAAGGATGGCCACGGTCTGACCTTCGACGATCCGAGCCTTCATTGCGGCGTGGACCCCGACCGCAGCGGGCTCGACCATCACAGCCGCCTCGTCCGACATCGTGTCCGGGACCGGGTGGAGCTGGCTGTCGTGAGCGACGAAACCGGTGGACCAGCCGCCGCCGGTGGATGCGCAGTAGCCGGTCTGGATCCCCGGTTCGAGGTGACCCCCGACCAGGTGGCGGTAGTCCTCGCCGTCGCCAGGGGCCGCACCGGGGAACGGTGGCTGGAAACCCCGGGCCTCGTGTCCCAGCACCGGTTCCAGGACGACACGGACACCGTCTTCGCGGTCGCCGACGACCTCATGGCCCGGGATGAACGGGAACGACACCCACGGCTCGAAATAGCGCGACGACTTGCCGTCGACGGTGGCGAGATCCGATCCGCAGATCCCGGCCAGGCGCGTCTTCACCCGGCGCCAGCCCGGGCCCGGGAGTTCGATGTCGTCGGCTTCGACCAGCGCCAGCGGACCGGTGCTGGCACCACTCCCGGGGCGGATCCGAGACGAGATGGCGGCCGCCACATAGCGGGCTTCCTTGCGACTGAACTCCAGTGCTCTCACCGGGGCAACGGTACCAGTGAGAACCGCCCGCCGGCCCTGGCTCGCAGCCTGACGCTGCGATCTGCAACCCGCCGGCGGTGATCTGCGGCCCGGCCGTTGCGGGGTTTTGCGGCTTGGCTGTCACAGACCGCCCGTAGTGTCCCCGTCATGAGTATGACCATCGACTGCGGCACCTGCACCCGCCAGCACACACCAACCTGCGATGATTGTGTCGTCAGCTTCATCGTCAACCGCCAGCCGGAGGAGGCGGTGGTCATCGATGTGGCCGAGTTCTCGGCTCTGAAGCGGCTCCAGTCGGCGGGCCTGGTGCCCGACTTGTTGCACCACAGCGGCGTCGATACCAGCGGATCCCCCCGTCGGCAGGCCGAAGGGCTCTGATGGGGGCCCGCGTGAGGGGGAGAAGGGGAATTCGGGCACCATGGAGTCGTGTCGAGCTCGACCGAACCCGAATCGACCGCAGACCAGCACCCTGGCTCGGCCGTCACGGCGGCAGAACTGGTGGCACTGGGGTGTGCTGCGGGGCTTGCTGCGGTCGGGGTGGCCCGGGCCGAGGTCCTGGAGCCGGCTCGCACCGTGCTCCACCTGCGGAAACAGGCCGGCATGGCAGGGTCGATGCAGTTCACCTACCGCAATCCGGATCGATCAACCGACCCGTCGCGTATCGTGGCCGGAGCTCGATCGATCGTCGCTGCGGCTTGGCCGTACGGTCATTGGCGGCGTCCGGATCCCCCGGCCGGGGTGCCGGCGGCCGTCGTTGCCCGCTACAGCTGGCACGACCACTACCAAGACCTGGAACGAGCGTTGCAGCCGATCGCAGACCGGCTGATCATGGGCGGCCACCGGGCTCGTATCGTGGCCGACACGAATGCGCTGGTCGATCGGCAGGTCGCATGGGCTGCCGGGATCGGCTGGTACGGCAAGAACAGCAATCTGTTGCTGCCGGGCGCAGGCAGCTGGTTCGTGCTCGGCGCAGTTGTCACCGATGCCGAGTTGGCGCCCACCGGGCCACCGGTCGACGATGGTTGCGGGTCGTGCAGCCAGTGCATCGACGACTGCCCGACCGAAGCCATCGTGGGCCCCGGGGTGGTCGATGCCACTCGTTGTCTGGCGTGGATCGTCCAAGCCGGTGGCGCCATTCCCGTCCAGTATCGCCAGGCCATCGGCGCCAGGATCTACGGCTGTGACGACTGCCAGGAGGTCTGCCCACCGAATCGGAACGCCGATCGCGGCCCCGGTCCGGGCTCGGCCGGCGCCGTCAACCCCGGCGCCGTCAAGCCCCTTGCCGGTGTGGAGCGGGCCTGGGTCGATGTCCACTGGTTGCTGTCGGCAACCGACGATGAGATCGTTGCTCGACACGGGCGGTGGTACATCGCCGACCGCAACGTCGACTACCTCCGCCGCACGGCCCTGGTGGTGCTCGGCAATATCGCCACCCCTACCGACGGCGGCGTTGCCGCCGTCCTGGAACGCCATCTCCGGCACCCCGATGCGTTGTTGCGGGGCCATGCCGTCTGGGCCGCAAAACGGCTGGGTCGGCCCGATCTGCTGGAGCCGCTGGCCGACGAGACCGACGAGTCGGTCAAGGCCGAGCTGCGGACCCAGGTCGAGCCTCGGCTCGGGCCGGGGGATTGGGGGATCGCTTGAGAACCAATCTGTTGGTCACGAACGACTATCCGCCGAAGATCGGCGGCATCCAGAACTACCTCTGGGAACTGTGGCGCAGGTTGCCCACCGGTGCGACCTCGATCTACGCAACCCCCCATGCCGGCGCAGTGGCCTTCGACGCCGGCCACCCGCACCCGATCGAGCGATGCCCCGAACCGTGGCTGCTTCCGTACCCATGGCTGGGCCGTCGGGTGCGGCGGCTGGCCGGCGAAGCGGGGGCGGACATCGTCATGTTCGATCCCGCCGTCCCGGTCGGTGCGCTCGGCCCCGGTCTCGGTTTGCCCTATGGAGTGGTGCTCCATGGTGCCGAGGTGACCATACCGGGGCGGCTGCCCCTGCTCCGGACGCCGCTGGCCAGCACCCTGCGAGGGGCCTCGCTGGTGGTCTCGGCCGGCCGCTACGCCCTGGCCGAGGCGGTCCGCTGCGCCGGTCGGCCGTTGCCGTCGGTGGTGATTCCTCCCGGTGTCGACGCCCACCGTTTCGCGCCGCCCACCCCGGCCGCCAGGGAGGCTACACGACGCCGTCACGGCATCGGGCCCGACGATGTGCTCCTGGCGACGGTGAGCCGTCTGGTTCCGAGAAAAGGCATGGACACACTGATCCGGGCCGGGGCCGAGGTTGCCAGGCGGCGTCGTGGCGGCTCGGACCGGGGCGGGCGGGGCGACGTGGTCAACGTGGCGGCCGACAATGCCGCCGCCACCGATCAGCGCGCCCCTCGGACCGCAGCGGGCAGTGGCCCCCGCTTCCGAATGATCATCGGTGGCACGGGCCGTCAAGCTGCCGGTCTTCGTCGGCTGGCCGACGAGCTGGGGGCACCGGTCGAGTTGCCGGGTCGGCTGAGCGATGAGGAGGTCGTCGAGCTCTACGGCGCCGCCGACCTCATGGCCATGCTCTGCAACGAGCGTTGGTTCGGCCTGGAGCAGGAGGGCTTCGGCATCGTGTTCCTCGAGGCGGCCGCAGTCGGCGTACCGCAGGTCGCCGGACGCTCCGGCGGGGCCCACGAGGCCGTTGAGCACGGTGTGACGGGCCTCATCGTCGATGACCCCACCGACGTCCGGGCCGCCGCCGACGCGCTGGAGGCCCTCATCGATGATCCTGACCGCCGCCGGGCCATGAGCGCTGCGGCCCGACGTCGAGCGGTCGAGCACTTCGACTACTCGGCCCTGGCCGAGCGCTTGCAGCACGCTGTCGACGACTGTCAGATGGTTCGGCCGCCGGGCCGGTAGCGGCCCGCTGCGAGCGGCCATGGCTCGCCAAATGCTGTCGGCCAACCTAGTCTGAGGGGCCTGTGTCCGATTATCAGCCGGAAACGAGATCGTTGGAGCACACCGGAGCCTCGGTCGTGGTCCAGGCCACGGTCGAAGACTGCTTCGCAGTGGGGGTTGACATCGGCCGGTACCCGGAGTGGGTCGAGAACCTGCGCTCGGCCGACATCCTGACCACCGACGAGCTGGCAAGGCCCCGGACGGTGCGATTCGAGGCCGCCGGTCTTGGTCGGATGTCGAGCTACGTGCTGGAGTACGACCTCAGCGACGCCCCCCACCGGTTGGAGTGGAGCCTGGTGGCCGGCGACCTCACCCGAGCGATCGAGGGCCGCTATCTGTTCCACGACATGACTGAGGATCCGGCGATACCGCTGACCGAGGTCGACTACGAGCTGACCATCGATTTGGCGGTCCCGCTGCCGGGGTTCGTCAAGCGGCGGGCCGAGGACAAGATCGTCAAGGCGGCCCTCAGCCGATTCAAGCAACGGGTCGAGGGGAAACCGGCAACTGCTTGAGCGCCGGCTGCGGATCGCAATGCCTCCGGGTTCTTACTTGAGTCGGCCGGGAAAGTCGTCGAAGACTCCATCATGCGGTTACTTCGCTTCGATTTTCGGGATGATCTCAGCAGCGTTGATCTTCACCCCCTCATCACCGTTGTCTCGAACCTGAAACCTGCTCACAAGCGGCAGCTGTTCGAAGCCGTCCGGCGCCTGTCGAACGGCTCGACGCTGGGACTCCGGGGGCTGATCGAGCATCAGGGACTGCTTGTCGAGCTCGACGCCGGCGCCGGCGACCCGCTGGGCTCGGTGGCGACCAGCGCCACCGTGCTGGCCTATGTCGACGGACCGTCCGGGGCTGCGGCGGAGGTCGGCCTCCAGGCCGAGATCGACCAGTGGGAACGCCAGGCGGCCATCGATGCGGTGTCGGTGGAGGAGATCCGCTCCGATCTGAACCTGGCGCTCAAGGCCAGGACCAGCGAGCTGCGGCGCTTGGTGGAACCGGGCTTCGAGGCCGAGGGCGGACACGGCGCCTCCCCGAGGAAACTGATGATCGCCACCATCCGGCGGGCGTTCGAAGAGGCCATCGGTCACGAACCGGAGATCTCACAGTGCGATCCCGCCATCCCGGCACTGCTGCAACGGTGGGAGCAGAACATGGCCGGCCGGCAGGAGGCCGAGGAGCATCTTTCCCGGTTGGCGGCCGAGGCTGCGGAGGCGGAACGGCTCGTGCGCGACCGCACCCGCGACCTCGACATTGCAACCAAGGCGGCCAAGCCGGTGTTCCTGAACACCGAGCAGGAGGCAAGGCTGGAGGAGCTCTGTGACGCCTCGAGCGCCTCGGACTCCCCATCGAGATTAGGTCTTTGGAAGCGTTCGTTCAGCAACGAGGACGAGGCCGAGCGCCGAGCCCTGCTCGATCTCGTCGGTGTGAGGAGCTGGACCGAGTACTCGGTGTTCCGACTGTCGCCGACGGTCTCGGCGGACCGGCTGGCCGCGGTGTCCAGAGCCGAAGCGGCGCTTGGGGAAGCCAGGGCGACGCTCGACGGAGTTCGGGCCCGCCATGCCGCAGACCCCATTGCGTCGGCACTCGACAACGAGCTGGAACGGATCAAAGTCGAGAGTCAGCCGTTTCTCGGCGTGGTGGTCCCGTCTGACATCGGGGCCGTCCTCCGGGAACAGATCGTCCGGGTCGAGAACCCGGACTGGACCGTGGCCATCAATCACCTCCGCGACGCCCTGTCGAGCAACGATCTCCACCCCCCGTACGGCCTCGAGCCCCAGGAGATCCTGGGCTGGACCGACTCGTGGCTTCGAGCCCAGGAGAGTCTCGACGAGTCCGGCGATGACGACGACGATGGCGACGGCTCGGTCAGGGCCAAGGCCCGGGAACAGGATCTGTTGCAGGCGGCCGAGGCCGTCGCCGCCGACGGGAAGCGGCTGGCCAGGCACCATCGAGCGCTGTCCCAGATCGACAAAGCGGAGCAGGACGCGGCCCGCTCGGCTCACCGGGTCCGGGAACTCGAGGAGCAGCTGCAGTCACGCTCCACCGGACCACAGATCACCACTGCCGACGAGGTGCTGGCTCTCGTCAGCCCGATTGCCGAGCAGGTCCTGCTCGATGTCGGTGGCTCGCTACCGATCGTCGTCGTCGGCGACATGGCCGGGCTCGTCGCGGCCGAAGTCGAGGCGATGATGGGTGCGCTGGAGGAGGTTGCCGAGCAGGTCCAGGTGATCCTGGTCACCGGCCACGGTGGCATCACCGACTGGGTGCTCGGGGCCGGACTGGAACGGGCGTCGGTGGCCGCCGAGGCCCCGGCCCCGCTGTAGCAATCGCCCTCCCTGGTCGGAGGCCCCCGGTCGGTGGCCCGTGGCCGGTCTGGTCCGGGTCGGTGCCGATACGCTGATCGTTCGACGGCCGGGTCGCTGACTGCTTCCAGACCGCTTGCCGACGGCGTGGCCGGCCTCGCAGTGTCGGTCCGATCCGAGCCGGTGGGCAAGCGAGGGTGAGAGATGAAGGTCTGGAGGTCCAGGGTCGGCAACGCCGATACGGCAACCGCTCCACGGCAGGGTTCGAGTTTCGTCGGCGTCGACGTCGGCGGGACGAAGATCCTCGGGGTCATCACCGACGGTCTCGGCGCCATCGAACAGGATCGTGAGCTGCAGCCCACCCCCGAGGCCCCCGATCTGCTGGCCCCGGCGATCGTCGAGGTGGTTCGAACCCTGCTCGAACGTAACCCCCGGGGGGTTGGCATCGGCGTCGGGGTGCCTGGCCTGGTCGACCACGCCGGGGTACTGCACTACGGGCCAAACGTCCAGGGTGTGCTCGGCCTCGACATCGCCGGCCGGCTCAACGAGGTGTTCGATCTGCCGGCGGTGGCGGAGAACGACGGGTACCTGACCGCGGTGACCGAGCATCGTCTGGGCGCGGCCCGCGGCCATGACCACGCCATCATCATCACCCAGGGCACCGGCATCGGCGGTGGCCTGATCGTGGGCGGCCAGGTGCTGCGGGGGGCCAACGGTTTCGCCGGCGAGCCGGGTCATATGCTGATCGACCGTTTTGGTCACCGCTGCGCTTGTGGCCGGACCGGATGCTGGGAATCGGTTTCCTCCGGCGCCGGGCTGGCCAACATCGCCCGCGACCTGGTGGGTGAGGGTCGCGGTTCCAGGATCCTGGAGGCGGCCGGCGGTGATCCGACCGCCATTCGCGGTGAGCATGTGTCGGCCGCCGCCGCCCTCGACGATCCCGATGCGGCCGAGATCCTGGATCGTTTCTCCTGGTGGGTGGCACAGGGGATCGGCAGCCTGATCGCCCTGCTCGATCCCAGCATCGTCGTTCTCGGCGGTGGCCTGTCTGCCATCAGCGAGGAGTTCATCGACGGGGTCTCCGGCAAGGTCACCGATGCGGTGGTCGGCGGCCTCTACCGCCCGGTGGTGCCCATCGTGGCGGCCGACTTCGGCGCCGAGGCCGGTGCCCTCGGGGCCGCCCTCCGGGCCAGGGACTTCGTCATCAACGGGTGAGTCCCGGGCTTCGGCCGGGCTGAGCTCGAGGAACACCCAAACCGTCGGCTCAATCGCAGTTGGCGATCGTAGGAAATCGCAGTGGGCGATTCGCCGAGGGCCACAGTTGGCGACCGACCGGGGACCGTGGCGAGGATCGGCCCGGACCGCTTGTCGGGCTCCCGCTCGACCCCGGCACGGGCCAGTAGGATCTCAGCCATGGACTTCCGGCGAATCGACCACCTCCCGCCCTACGTGTTCTCGATCATCAACGACCTGAAGATGGACGCCCGGCGGGGCGGAGCCGACGTGATCGACTGCGGCTTCGGCAACCCGGACCTGCCGTCGCCGGACATCGCCGCCGACAAGCTGGCCGAGGCGGCGAAGTTGGGTCGCAACCACCGCTACTCGGCCAGCCGGGGGATCCCCAAGCTTCGCCAGGCCGCAGCCGACCTCTATGCTCGGCGGTTCGGCGTCGCCCTCGATCCCGAGACCGAGGTGTTGAACGTCATCGGCGCCAAGGAGGGTTTCACCCACCTGATGTGGGTGCTGCTGCAGCCGGGCGATGCCTGCCTGGTGCCCGCCCCGTCGTACCCCATCCACCTGTGGGGGCCGATCTTCGCCGGTGCGGCCATCCGTGAGGTCGCCCTGGCCGAGGGTGAGGAGTTCGTGGTCAACCTGGAACGGGCCTATGAGTATTCGTGGCCGAAGCCCCGGGCCCTCGTCATCTCGTTCCCCCACAATCCGACCACGGTCTGCGTCGATCTGGCGTTCTTCGAGCGGGTCGTGGCCTTCGCCAAGGAGCGGGACATCGTGGTGGTCCACGACAATGCCTACGCCGACCTCGGTTTCGACGGCTACGATCCGCCATCGATTCTCCAGGTCCCCGGGGCAAAGGACTGCTGCGTTGAGCTGTATTCGATGACCAAGTCGTTCTCCATGGCCGGCTGGCGGGTCGCATTCCTGCTCGGGAATCCCGAGGTCATCGCCGCGCTGGCGAAGCTGAAGAGCTACCTCGACTACGGCACCTTTCAGCCGATCCAGATCGCCGCCACCGTGACCATGAACGAGGCGTCGGAGCATCCAAAGCTGGTCAGGGACATCTACCAGAGCAGGCGCAACGTGTTGTGC
This sequence comes from uncultured Acidimicrobiaceae bacterium, assembly GCA_947259095.1. Lineage (GTDB taxonomy): Bacteria > Actinomycetota > Acidimicrobiia > Acidimicrobiales > SZUA-35 > JAHELU01. Next base: position 64,708 of record CAMYLA010000003.1, read on the forward strand.
GACGGCCTGGACCGGCTCGGCTGGCCCATCGAGCGGCCGCGGGGAACGATGTTCGCCTGGGCCAGGATCCCCGAGCAGTACCAGGACATGGACTCCCTCGAGTTCAGTTCGTTCCTGGTCAAGGAGGCCAACGTCGCAACCTCGCCCGGCGTCGGCTTCGGGCCGGGCGGCGAAGGCCACGTCCGGTTCGCCCTCATCGAGAACGAACAGCGGCTCCAGCAGGGTGTCCGCAACCTGCGCCGGGCCCTCGTCCGGCTGCACTGACAAACACCCGGCCCGGATCAGCCCTGGAGGCCCCGAAGGCAGACCCGGACAGCGGTCTCGACCATCTCCGGATCCACGTCGCCGTTGGCCAACGCATATTCCTGAGCCAGCGAATCGATCACCGCCCGCACCGCCAGGGCCATCATCACCGGGTTGCCGTCCATGATCTGGCCGAGGTCGGCGGCCTGTTCGATCAGCCGGGCGCTGTCGGCGATCACGATGTCACGTCCTCGCCGGAGCGGCTCGGCGAATTGCTCCTCGGACCAACCGAACATCACCAGCCGGATGATTTCGGGGTTGTTGGCCGACCAGCCCAGCGAAGCCCGGATCCCCGCCTCCAGTCGCGCCAGCGGATCATCAGCGTGGGCGATGGCCGCCGCTTGGGTGGTTCGAAGGTCTCGCAGCGACTCTCGCAGGATCTCGATGAGCAACTCGTCCTTCGACTCGAAGTACCAGTAGAAGACCCCCTTGCCGACGCCGACCCCGTCGACGATGTCGGCCACGGAGGTGTGATGGAAACCGTTGCTGGCGAATTGCGCTGTCGCATAGGCCAGCAGTCTCTTGCGCCGTTCCTGCCCTCGGCGGGTCAGCCGACGTTTCTCAGCCATCGATCCAACGCTAGAAAGCGCTTGACCCGCTGGTCAAGAACGGCGGCACCGTCCCACGCCGATCAGGGTCCGGCCCAGCCCCGGGAACGGTCGACGGCCTCGAGCCAGCGACCGTGGAGCCGGTCGGCGGTCGTACGGTCGGGATCGGGTTCGAAGATCTTGTCGATCTCCCAACCTGCGCTGACCGAGGCCGGGCTCTGCCAGAACGACTCGGCCAGCCCCGCCAGGTAGGCCGCACCGAGTGCGGTGGTCTCCTGGCTCCGGGGCCGACTGACCGTGACGCCGAGCTGGTCGGCCTGGAACTGGAGCAACAGGTCCATCACCGATGCCCCGCCGTCGACCCGGACCTCGGCCAGGGTCTGCCCCGACGCCGCGGTCATGGCGTCGACCACGTCCCGGGTCTGATAGGCCATGGCCTCGACCACGGCCCTGGCCAGCTCGGCGCGACCGGTGCCACGGGTCAACCCGACGATGGCCCCCCTGGCGTAGGGATCCCACCAGGGGCTGCCGAGGCCGGCGAACGCCGGGACGACGTACACGTCGCCGGTGTCGGGCACCGATGCCGCCAGCGGACCGATCTCCGCCGCATCCTCGATCAGGTCCAACCCGTCTCGCAGCCACTGGATCGCCGCCCCGGTGACGAAGATCGCACCCTCGTAGGCGTAGGACGCCGGCTGATCGGCGCCGAGGGTCCAAGCCACCGTGGTCAACAGGCCCTCAACCGGTTCCGGGCAGACCTGGCCGACGTTCATCAGGACGAAGCTGCCGGTGCCATAGGTGTTCTTTGTCATCCCCGGCTCGAAGCAGGCCTGGCCGAACAACGCCGCCTGTTGATCGCCGGCGACGCCGCTGATGGGGATGCCGGGCCCCAGGGCGGTGGTGCCGGCGGTGACCCCGAATCGACCGCTGCTGGGCGAGACCTCGGGCAGCGCCTCGATCGGCACCCCGAGCAAGGAGCACATCTCCTTCGACCATTGCAGCGACCGGATGTCGAACAGCATCGTTCGTGAGGCGTTGGACGGCTCGGTCACATGCACCGCTCCGTCGGTCAGTTTCCAGATGAGCCAGCTGTCGATCGTACCGAGCGCCAGATGCTCGTCGGCCGCAACGCCGCCCCGCTCGAGCAGCCAGGCGAACTTGGTGCCGGAGAAGTAGGGGTCGAGAACCAGCCCGCTTGTCCTGCGCACCAGCTCGAGGTTGCCGTCGGCCTCGAGCCGATCGCAGACCTCGGCGGTACGGCGATCCTGCCACACGATGGCCCGGTGGAGCGGCTGACCGGTCCGTCGGTCCCAGGCCGCAACCGTTTCGCGCTGGTTGGTGATGCCGATGGCCACCACCGGCTCGTCGAGCTCGGCCACCAGCTCGGCGATCACGGTCTGGATCCCGGACCAGATCTCGTCCAGATCGTGCTCAACCCAGCCGGGTTGCGGGAAGTGTTGGGTGAACTCCCGGTACTTGATCCGCTCGATCGAACCAGATGCGGTTACTGCCATTGCCCGTACGCCGGTCGTGCCGGCGTCGAGTGCCACGACGAAAGCCATGGCCGACACGATACAAGTGGGTGAGACGTTCATCGATGGTTCGCCGCAGCGATGGCCGGTCCTCTCCGACCGCCGATCGCCGCCAGCTATCCTGTGCCGATGCGAATCGCAGTACTCACCGGAGGTGGCGACTGTCCGGGTCTCAATGCGGTCATCCGGGCCGTGGTGCGCAAGGGCGAACGCCACTACACCGACACCGTCCTCGGCAGTCGGGATGGCTGGCGAGGGCTGCTGGATCGCGACCTCGTCCGGCTCTCGGTCGCCGACCTGCGGGGCACCCTGCACCGGGGTGGCACGGTGATCGGCACCACCAGGATCAACCCGTTCACCGTCGAAGAGGGCGTCAACCGGGTATTCGACACCGTGGCTGCGGAGCGGATCGATGCGGTGATCGCCATCGGTGGCGAGGGAACACTGTCGTGCACCAACGAGCTCCACAAGCTAGGCCTGCCGGTGGTCGGGGTACCGAAGACGATCGACAACGACATCGGCGTCACCGAGCGGACCTTCGGCTTCGATACTGCGGTGACCATCGCCACCGAGGCCATCGACCGGCTGCACACCACCGCCGAGAGCCACAACCGGGTCATGGTGGTCGAGGTGATGGGTCGCCACGTCGGCCACATCGCCACCTGGGCCGGCATCGCCGGCGGGGCCACGAGAACCCTGATCCCCGAGGTGCCGTTCGACATCGACGAAGTCTGCCACTCGTTGACCCGCCGGCACCTGGCCGGACGCTACGCCTCGATCGTGGTGGTGGCCGAGGGGGCGAAGCCGGCGCCGGGCACCATGGACATCCCGGACGAAACCTTCGATGAATACGGCCATGTCCGCCTCGGCGGCATCGCCGACCGGGTTGCCGACGAGATCGAGGAGCGCACCGGCTTCGAGACCAGGGTCACGGTGCTGGGTCACGTTCAGCGGGGTGGCACGCCAACCGCCCTCGATCGGGTCCTGTCCAGCCGGTTCGGCATCGCCGCCATCGATGCAGTCCACGACGGGCTCTACGGCTCGATGGTTGCTCTCAAGGACGACCACATCATCACCGTGCCCCTCGAAGAGGCGGTCAAGGACCTCAAGTTCGTCCAGCCCGAGCTGTGGAGCGTGGCCCGCCAGTTCTTCTCCTGAGATCCGCCCTCCCGAGGCCGGTCCCCGGCATCGGCGGCCGGCCCTCTAGCCTGACCGGTCATGGCAACCGTCTTCGCCCCCGGGCGGGTCAACATCATCGGCGAGCACACCGACTACACCGGTGGGCTGGTCCTGCCGATGGCCCTGGAGCTCGGCATCACGTTCTCCGGCACCACCGGTGGTGACCGGCTGGCGTTGACATCGGAGGGCCATCATCCGGTCGACCTGGGCTTGGATGCCGTCGATGAGGCCACGCCCCTGGCTGCCATAGAGCCGTCCTGGGTGCGTTTCCTGGTGGCGGTGGCCCGCAGGCTTGGGGTTTCGCCTGCGGTGGAGGGTTCGCTGCGTTCCACGCTCCCTCTTGGCGGGACCGGGCTGTCGTCCAGCACGGCCCTGACCTGCGCCGCCCTGCTGCAGTACGGTGCCGAAGGCGCCCCCCTGGCCTTGGCCCAGGTTGCTCGCCAGGCCGAGATCGATGCCACCGGCGTCGAGATCGGGCTGATGGATCAGGCCGCATGTCTGGCCTGCACTCCCGACCACGCCCTGCTGATGGACTGCGGCGACCTGTCGGTCAGCCACGTGCCGATGCCGCCCTCGATGGAGGTGCTGGTGGTCCACTCCGGCCAGGCACGGCAGTTGGCCGACTCGGCCTACAACGATCGCCGCCAAGCATGCGCCGACATCGAGGCCATGATCGGTCCCCTGCGTCAGGCCGACCTGGGGGTCCTGGCTCGTCTCGAGGATCCGATCCATCGACGGCGGGCCCGCCACGTCATAACCGAGAACCGGCGGGTCCTGGACATGGTCGAGGCTTTCGCGGCCGACGACCCGGCGGCGGCCGGGCGGATCCTGGCCGAGGGCCACGCCAGCCTGGCCGAGGACTACGAGGTCTCCATCCCGCTGGTCGACGAGTTGGTGGAGCGGCTCGACAAGACCGAGGGCGTCTACGGCGCCCGGATGACCGGGGGAGGGTTCGGAGGCTCCGTCGTCGCCCTGTGCCGACCGGGCACCGACCTCGACGTCGACACCTGGTGGACTCGGGCCAGACCCGGTGGCGGGGCCAGGATCGTCCCGGCGTAGGAGCTACGACTCCTCGATGGTCCGTCCGGGAGCGGTCGGTGAGAGCCGCGGATTCGGCACCGTGGTCGACGAGTTTGTGGCTTCGGCCTCGGCCTCGGCGTCGAGTTGGGCCTGACGTTCCTCCGCCCCGGTGACGCAGCCGCCGAAGTCATCGGCAACCGCCGGTCCGATGATCGGTTGGGCGGCGTTGTCGCTGAGCGGAATGGCCTCCTCACCGTCGTAGATCTCGACCCCGACCACACCCTCCAGCTCGAGGTCCAGGACCGTGCAGACGATCTGGCTGACGATCAAACGCCCGTCTGCCGCCGCCTCCTCGACCTGCTGACGAAGACCGGCCTCCGGGTCGACGACGATCCGCTGGGCCCCGGCTTCCAGGTCCAACTCGTCGAATCGGGCCGCCAGCCCGGCCGGTACGAAGGTCTGGAGAATGGCCGGGCCCTCGAACTGCTCGATCTCCTCCGCCGCCGGGCCGCCCTCCAGGGCGTTCAGCACATCGTTTTGCGTTGCATTGTTTGCGAAGTCGCGGACCACGAATTCCAGCTTGTTGTCCGCGCCCACAAAAAACAGGTTCACCGGCGTGCTGTCGGGAGCGCCGGGATCGGCAACCTGCATCGTGGTTGAGGTGGTTCCATCGAGCAGTTCGAGATGGTCGCCTTGGGCCAGCACCTCGACCTCGCCGCTGACCGGGATGCCACACGACGTGGCGATCGTTGAGCAACACAGCAAGACGGCACCGGCGACCAGGGTCGCTCCGGAGAATCGTCGGCCGGGCCTCATACCGCCATTTCTTCCATCGCGTCGGCGTCCTCGCCGACGGGCAGCTCGACCACGAAGCGAGCGCCGGGCTTCCCATCGACACGGTCGGTGACCCACACCCGGCCGCCGTGGAGGCGGACGTGTTCGGCCACCAGCGACAGCCCGAGCCCGACCCCGGTGTCGGTGCCGCGGCGGCCGGCATCGGTGCTGGTGCGGTTGAAACGCTCGAAGACCCGTCTGCGGTCCTCCGAGGGCACGCCGGGTCCGTTGTCCTCGACCACGATCTGGGCGCAATCGCCGATCTGGCGAAACGAGATGCCGGTGGCCCCACCGCCATATTTCCTGGCGTTGTCGATCAGGTTGGTCATGACCTGGGCCAAACGCCGCTTGTCGGCGGTGATCACGAGATTGCGGTCCCGGTTGGGGTGGACGATCTCGATCTCCGGGCTACGGGAGGCGGCGATCACGTTGACCAGGAATTCGGTCAGGCCGAAACTGCTGGCCTCGGCCTCGACCGCTCCGGCGTCCATCCTGGAGATCTCCAGCAGATCCTCGACCAGGTTCTCGAATCGGGTCAGGTCCTCCCGGAGCAGGTCCACCGCCTTCTGGGCGACGTCGGGCAGGGACGCCTTGCGTCGCTCCAGCACCTCAACCGATGCGGTGAGGGTCATCAGCGGCGAGCGGAGCTCATGGCTGACGTCGGAGGTGAACCGTTCGTCCCGCTCGATCCTGGCGCTGAGGGCATCGACCATGGCGTTGAACGATGAGCTGAGCACGGCGAGGTCGGGGTCGGTCTGGAGATCCAGCCTGGTCTTGAAGTCGCCGGCGGCGATGGCCTTGGCCGCATTGGAGATCCTGGTCACCGGTGCCAGCGCCCGTCTGGCCGAGTAGTACCCGAGACCCGCGCCGGCCAGGCCCCCCACCGCCGCCGCCAGAACCAGGATCAACCGCAGGTCGCTGAGCGTGGATTCCAGGTCACCGAGGCTGAGCACCTCGTAATACTTGGCGTCGAGATCGTTGAGGCTGACCCCGATCACGAACCGGGTGTCGCCGCCGTCCTCGTCGGGGGCCTTGAACCGGGTCTGGGCCAGCCGATTGGAAATGACCGCCTCCCGCAGCTCGAGCGGCAGGTCTTTGTCGGTCAGCGGGGCGCCGATCTGGTCGCCCTCGGGCGAGATCAGCAGTGGTCGGCTGCCGTTGGTTCGACGGACCCTCTGCTCGATGATGTCGCGGTAGATGTTGGCCTTCGCCTCGGCGTCGGTCTCGGGGGTTACGGTCTCCAGGCCCCGGCGGACCTGGTTGGCGTTCGAGAAGAACTGGGACTGGGCCCGACCCTCCTCGACCGAGAGCAGCCGGTTCTGGGCGATCGTGTAGCTGGACACGGCAACGACCGCCGACAGGAACACGGCCCCGATGGCGTAGGCCAGGGTGACTCTGGCGAAGAGGCCCTGCCACCAACGTCGCTTGGCCACCGAACCTCCGCTCCTACTTTTGCTCAACGCTCCATCGCCGGGCGGGCGCAGCCTCAAGGCTGCAGCTTGTATCCCAGGCCCCGCGAGGTGACGACGTAGCGGGGGCTGGCCGGATCACTCTCTACTTTAGTTCGCAGCCGCCGCACATGGACGTCGACCAAGCGGCCGTCGCCGAAGTAGTCGTAGCCCCAGACCCGTTCCAGGAGCACTTCCCGGCTGAAGACTTTTCCGGGCTGGGAAGCCAACTCGACCAGGAGCTTGAACTCCGTCTTGGTCAGGTGGAGCTCCTCGTCGTTCTTCTTGACCATGCCTTCCTCGGGGCTGATCTCCAGCTCGCCGACCTTGATCTTCTGCAGGTCCCCCGGCTCGGAGGCTCGGGCCCGCCGCAGCATGGCCCGGATCCTGGCCGACAGCTCCTTCGGGGCGAACGGCTTTGTCAGGTAGTCGTCGGCCCCGGCTTCCAAACCGGCGACCACGTCGTGGGTGTCGGCCCTGGCGGTGACCATGATGATCGGCACGTCGCTGCCCCGTCTGATCGACCGGCACACTTCGAAGCCGTCGATGCCGGGCAGCATGATGTCTATCAGCACCACGTCGGCCGGTGCGTCGTTGAACGAGTCGAGCGCAGCCTCTCCGGTGCCGGCCTCGACAACGTCCCAACCCTCTTCTTCCAGGGCCATCGTGACGGCCTGGCGGATGCGTTCGTCGTCTTCGACGGTCAGTATTCGTGTTCCCACGCTATGCATGGTGCCCGATACCGACCGATCTTGCAGCCATATGTCGAGAAAGTCTGAAAAATGCCCTCGGCAAGACGGTGGTCGGGGCGGCGGTCCCAGCCCGGTTCAGGCCACCACCCGGTCGGCGTCGAGCGCCCGCAGCAGCTCGGTCAGCGGGCCGTGGATGCCCGGGGCCGTCGCCACCAGGAATCGAGCGCTGGGAGGGCCGCCCCGGAGGTCGTCGCAGACGGCGCCGGCTTCGGAGGCGATCAGCCAACCGGCGGCAAAATCCCATGTATTGAGGCCCGCCTCGAAGTAGGCGTCGACCCTGCCGGAGGCCACTGCGCACAGATCGAGCGCGGCCGACCCGAATCGCCGGATGTCGCGAACCGACGGCAGCATTGCCGCCACGACCTCGGCCTGGACTCGGCGCCGGTCGGACAGATAGCCGAACCCGGTGGCGATCAGCGCCGACGAAACCTCACGACCGGCGGTGGCGCTGATCGAATGCCCGTTGCAGGTTGCCCCCGCTCCGGCGGCGGCGGCGTACAGCTCGCCGGCGGCCGGGTTGTAGACCACCCCGGCCACCATCACCCCATCGACCTCGGCGGCAATCGAGATCCCATAGGCCGGGATGCCGTAGAGGTAGTTGGTGGTGCCGTCGATCGGATCGATGTACCAGACGACGCCGGAGTCGCCGGTGCGGTCGGCGCCCTCTTCGCCGACAATCGCATCGCTCGGTCTCGCTTCGAGGATGCCGGCAACGATGATCTCCTCGGCTCGCTGGTCGGCCGCGGTCACCGGGTCGGTCGGCGACGACTTGGTGGTGGCCGATGCAACCGCGGTGCTCCTCATGTCGGTCACCGTCGTGCCTGCGGTGGTGGCCAGCCGCGTCGCCAGGGTCAACAGGTCGTCCGCCCTGGGGGTCATGAGGTCGGCTCTTCGGACTCGGGGTGTTCGACGGCCCGCCACTCATTCATCGCCCGCAAGGTGAGGTTGGCGACCACACCGACGCCGATGGCCCCGGTGAGGCCACCGATCAAGGCCCCGGTTGCGGCCCAGGTCGAGGTGCCGCCCATCAGATCCCCGATGCCGTAGCCGACCGCCGCCCCCAGCGCCCCGCCGACCAGGATCGAGAGGAAGGCCAGGAGCCGAGCCGACGATGGGGGAGCGGCATCGATCGGTTCCGGGGCCGCCAGGTCCTGGAAGGGGAGAAGACCGTTGTCGGGATGTGCGGGCTCGATCTCGTGGTCCACCACAACGAGCCTATTGGCCAGGCCCCGATGTCCGCTCCCCGTTGGCCCCTCCCGCCGGGTTACGGGGCGGCAATCGCCTCCGGGAGCGGCGATACTGTGGAGAGGTCGAGTGAGCGAGGTCGTGGATTGGGCAACAACCGACGCCAGGGGCACGAACCGGTTCTCCCGGCGATCGCCGCCGACGGCCTCCGGCACTGGCAGGTGGCCGGCGGTGTCGTGGCCGACGAGCGGGGATTGCTGCTGGTCGAGAACCTCCGTCGCAATGGTGAGGTTGACTGGAGCACGCCGGGTGGCGTCGTCGACCCCGGGGAGAGCACGGTCCAGGGTCTGACCAGGGAGGTTCATGAGGAGACCGGTCTGTCGGTGGCGTCGTGGACCGGCCCGATCTACCGGGTCGAGGTCATCGCACCCGATGCCGGGTTCTTCCTCCGGGTCGAGGCTCATCGAGCGGCGGCCTTCACCGGGGCGGTGACCGTCGACGATCCGGACGGGATCGTGGTCTCCGCCGAGTTCGTCGACATCGGCACCGCCCGCAATCGATTGCTCGGCGCCTCACCATGGGTGGTGGAACCGCTGTTGGCCCACCTCGAGGACGGCGTCGGCGACGGCCGGGTCTTCCGGTACCTGGTGGAGGGCCGACGGGAGGACCGCAGGGTCACCCGGTCCCATGACTGAGCACCGGGACCGGCCCCTGCCACCGACCGCTCAGCAGCCGACCATCCTCCACGTCGACATGGACGCCTTCTACGTGTCGGTGGAGATACGGCGGGACCCGTCACTGGCCGGCAAGCCGGTGGTCGTCGGGGGGACCGGGAACCGGGGTGTCGTCGCCGCAGCCTCGTACCCGGCCCGGGTCTACGGCATCCGCTCCGCCATGCCCTCGGCCAGGGCCCGCCAGCTCTGTCCCCAGGCGATCTTCCTTCCCGGTGATCACCAGCTCTACGGCGAGGTCAGCAACCGGATCATGGCCATGTTCGGTGACGTCACGCCGTTGGTGGAGCCCCTGTCGCTCGACGAGGCGTTCCTCGACGTCGCCGGGGCGGTCCGGCTGCTCGGCTCCCCGGTGGAGATCGCCCGCCGGCTCCGGGCCGACATCCTGGAACAGGAGGGACTGACCTGCTCGGTCGGCGTTGCGGCCTCGAAGCTGGTTGCCAAACTGGCATCGGAGGCGGCGAAGCCCCGAGTGGCCGGTCACCGGGTCGAGCCGGGGCTCGAGGTGAAGCTCGTCGCGGTCGGCACCGAGCAGGAGTTCCTCCGTCCGCTCCCGGTCCGGGCGATGTGGGGTGTCGGGCCGAAGACGGCGGAGCGGCTGGCCCGGTTCGGGATCACCACCGTTGGCGACCTGGCCGATCTGCCGCCGGACGTGTTGATCAACGCCATCGGGGAAGCCAACGGCAACCACCTCCACCTGGTGGCCAACGGGATCGACAACCGCCCGGTGGAGCCGAACCGCCGAACCAAGTCGATCAGCCACGAGGAGACCTTCAGCCGAGACCTGACCCGCAGGTCCGAACTCCAGCGAGAGCTGGTTCGTATGGCCGAGTCCGTCGCCACCAGACTCCGCAAGGCGGGCCTGCGGGGGCGGACCGTCAATCTGAAGCTCCGACTTGCCTCCTTCGACACGCTGACCCGAGCCGAAACCCTCCGCCGACCGACCAGTGGCGGCCACGAGATCCTGGCCGTTGCCGAACGTCTCCTGGACGGACTGATCAACGAGAAACGGGTGTTGGATCACGGCGTGAGGCTGCTGGGCGTCGGAGCGTCCGGGTTGACCGCCGACGTGGCTGACCAGCTCTCGTTCGACGACCTGCTGGGCGGCGCCGGGGCTCCGGAGGGCTCGGGGGGCGACGCCGTTGGCGCGGCCCGTGACGACGCTCAGCCATCGGATCGGACCGAGAACGTCGATCGGTCCGGCGAGCGCCAATGGCAGGCCGCCGACAGCGCGGTCGACACCATCCGAGACCGATTCGGCCCAACGTCGATCGGGATGGCCACCCTGGCCGGCGATGGCCGGCTCGGGCCGAAACCGGTCGGGCAGCAGCAATGGGGACCCGATGCCCCGGATCCTCCGCCCGATGATCCAGAAGAGCTCGAAGGCGGTTAAAGTTGCGTTACCGTTCGACGGATCGCTCAGCCGGAAATTCTTCCAGCGGGCGGCAGAACGGGTCGATGGAGCAGTGGAGGCTTTGAGCAGGGAATACTCGACGACAGGTCACCGAAACCGTGATTCCCGCCCTCTTTGGGAAGGATTCTCTGGGTACCTGCGTTGTTCATGACCACCGAATGCGCGAAACTACACTGAAGGCACCGAGGACTGAGCTGTAAGGCTGAAGGAAAAGCGAATGCCACTGTCAGAAGACGAGCAGAGGATTCTCGCCGAGATCGAGAAGAACCTTCACGAGAGTGATCCTCGTTTGGCTCGCGAAGTCAGCGAGACCACGGTCTACCGCCATGCACTTGGTTCGCTCAAGTGGTCGGTCATGGGAGCGGTGCTCGGCATCATCGTGATGATCGCCACCCTGCAGATCCACTATCTGCTGGCCTTCTGCGGCTTCCTTTTGATGCTGGCCAGTGCGATCGGTTTCGAACGGAACCTTCGCCTGATGGGCAAGGCCGGGGTCGACCACTTTTCACGGGCGTTCCGGGCTGCGAACCCCGGGTCCCGCCGAGAAGGCGATCGGGCCGACGAGCCCGACATCGACTGATCAACGGCCGAGCGAACCCAACCTTCCTCGTGGCTGGGGCCTCGATAGGGCTGAGCCGGCTGCGCCCGGAGGTCGGCTCGCCGATGGTCGTGCGTCACCGTCCGGCCGATGGCAGGCCGGGTTCGACAAACCGCCGGCCTGACGTTCCGATGGTCTAACGGTCGACGCCGACCAGTTCACGATCGTCGTCGGCGGGCGGGTCACCGCTGATCGGGATCTGCGTTTCGGTGATCACCCGAGCGCTCGGCTTCAGCAGCCGCCGGGGGTCGAGCATGCGACGGAGCCGGGCGTAGATCGGCACCCGGTTCTTCATGGAGGTCTCGATCCGGTTTGACAGCTGATCGGCCTGATCGGCCCGGAGGTCGGTGACCCCGTCGGGGTGGAATCGGGCCACCGTTGCCGCCTCGGCCAGCTGATCGAATTCGTCGGACGGCACCCGCCGGTCGGTGTGCAGGCGGTCGGCGAGCTCGGTTCTGGTTTCGGCCGGCTGCCGCTCGATCCGATACCCGAGCTCCAGCGCCTCGACCGCCTCGGCCCAGGCCGTTTCCACCCGGCGGGCCGGGGTGTCGGCCTTGTTGCGGCGGGCTCGACGGCGAAGCTCACGGACGAGCGGCACACCGCCAACGTAGGCTCCGATCAGCGCCAGGACCCCGACCAGCCGCCACGGCACTTCGAAGCCCGACGATCCGCCCTCGGTCACCGAATCGGCGAGCAACGGGTCGGTGAAATCCTCGAAGTCCGGTTCGATCGGGGCGCCGCCGGCCACGCTGGGGTCGACGGTGGTGGTCGTCGTCGGTTCGCCGGGGTTGTCTGGCTGGACCTCGGAGTCCTGGGTGGCGGGGGCGCCGGTGTAGCTGACCGCCCCGGGAAGGCCACGACCGGGCGTCGGCTCGAATGCCACCCAACCCAGGTCATCGAAGTAGACCTCGGGCCAGGCGTGGGTGTGTCGACCGGTGACCTTGTAGATCGTCTTGCCGCTCTCCTCGTCGAGCCCAATCGGGTCTCCCCAGGTGAAGCCGGTGGCCACCCTGGCCGGTACCCCGAGGGACCGGGCCATCAGCGCGAAGGTGCCTGCGAACTGCTGGCAGAAGCCCTGCCGCTCGGCCAGGAACTGCTCGATCGGATCCCCCTCGCGAGGCCCCAGTTGCACGTTGTAGTCGTAGCCTCGGAAGTGGTCCTGGAGGGCCCGCATCTTGTCGTAGCGGGTCGGCTCGTTCTGCGTGATCTGGATCGCCTGCTGCTGGACCTGTGGGGTCAGATCGGCCGGCAACGACAGGTACCGATCAGCGATATCGGACGGCACCGCCTCGGACCCGGCCTGCAATTGTTCGGCCGAGAACGCAGGCACGTTCGACTTCAGCGAGTATTCCACACCGTCGGAGTCGGGGACGTCGTTGGCCACGGTCAGGGAACTGTTCTCGGCATTCCAGGTGACCTCGGCGGTGGCGGCGAGGATCTCGGACGGGGCGAAGGCCGCCGGCAACCAGATCGCAGCCAGGGCGCTGATGGAGTAGTCCTGGTCGACCTCGCTGATCTCGCCGCTGAACTCTCGTTGACCGGGCAGCTTGCCGGTCTCAGGCGAGAAGTCGCCCGCCACCTTCCAGATGTCGTCCTCGTAGGTGTCGAGACCGGCGATCCGCCAGTACGTCGGCTTGTCGGCAGCGACGGTGAACAACTCCTGGGAGGTCTGGCTGACCAGCCGGGACCTGATGTTGACGTAGGGGCTGACGACCACCCGTGTTGGGTCGCCCTGCTCGTTGAAGCTGTAGACCGGGTCCGCTCCCGCTCCCGGCAGCCGGCCACCGACCACGGCACCGGCCAAAACTGCGACGGCGGCCACCACGGCCCCGGCGGCGCCGATGCTGACCGGCCCTCGACGGTGATCGTTGGCCAACCACACCCCCCGCTGCAACAGATTGGCCGAACGCTGGCCAACCGCCCAGGCCGCCACTGCGGCCCCGAACACCACGGCGGACAACACCTGGTAGCCGCCGGCGCTGACCGGGGGAATCGAAGTGAAGATGAACAGCAGACCGCTCGGTAACACCGGCTCGAAGGCGAGGCGGAGCCGCATCGCTCCCCAGTCGGTGAGGAAGGCCATGATCCAGGCACCGACCATCGATGCCGCGACGAAGGGCTGGAGGGCCGGAACCGGGGTTTTCAGTTCCTGGAAGTTGATGACCAGATCATCCAGCAGGAGCTGGAGCTGGTCGATGGTGGCCGACGTCGGGATGATGACGAACCGGGCCGTCCCGGGGGCGTAACGGTTGACGATCAGGGCCCCGAGAAGGACCAGCGAAATCAGGGCCGACAGGATCAGGGGCACCCGCAGCCGGCGGGCCATGACCGCAACCGCCGACGACAACAGGGCGGCCCCGATGATCGGCAGCACGGTGGAGAACTCGATGAACACCCGACCGAAGCCGATACAGGCCGCCGGAACCAGCATGGCGGCGATCAGTTCGAGCCAGACCGGGGGCTGCGGATCCTGGGTCATCGTCGACGCCTCATGTGCCTGCGCTCCCCTTGGTGGAGGTGACGGCGACCCGCCATTCGCCGGCCAGATCCGTGGCCTCATCATAGGTAATGGCCCACGGCCACGTCTGGTCAGGAGTCCTCACGCAGCTGATCACCACCACCAGGCCGAAGGTGCGGCGGGCCCTGGCCACGACCGGCTCGACCGATTCATGGAGTGAGCCGGTGACCACGACCAGCGTGCCGCCGCGGCTGATCCGGTTCAGCTCCTCCATACTTCGAATCAACGATGCACTCTGGGTGGTGTCGATCAGGGCCAACTGCTCGTCGACCGCATCGAGCTCCGATCTGGTCCGGAGGTCGCTCACCGCCGGACCGGCGGTGGTGAGGAATCGCAGTGCGTCGCCGCCCCGGAAACCGCTGTGGAGGGCGCTGAGGGCAGCGGACACCGCTCGCTCGAAGCCCTCCTCGTCGTAGCCCTCGGCCCGCCGATCGAGGAGCACCGTGACCCGGCCGGTCTTCGGCCGCTCCTCCTGGCGGACCACGAGGTCGTCGAGATGGGCCGAGGCCCGCCAGTTGACCCGCTTCAGCTCGTCGCCGACCACATAGGGCCGGAGAGCGAAGAACTCGTCACCGGAGTTGGCGATGGCCCGGATCGGTTGCTGGTCTGCGGTCGGATCGTGGCCGGCGATGGCGATCAGGGGCATCAGATCGATCAGCCGGGGATGGACCATCAGGTTCGTCACCTCGGCGGCCCGGATCCGGCTCCTTGTCAAACCGAGCGGGTCACCGAGCGACAGATCGAGGGGGCCGATCCGCAACCTCCCCCGCCGATTGGTCGGCAGCCGGTAAGCGATCCTCGCCTCCTTGCCGCTGGCCAGTGGGGCCAGCAGCACCGATGCCCCTCGCCCTCCCTGGACCTGATCGTGGGCCGACAGGACCGGCGTCCGGCGGCCGGCCCGGTTCCGCAGCGTCAGGTCGATCCTGGCCGGGGTCCCGGCCCGCAGTCTGGCCGGCGTCGCCACCCGGCTGATCGACAAGTCGAGCCTGGTGCTGGCGGTGTAGATCGCGGCCAGTACCAAAGCGATCAGGGCCATGGCGGCCAGCAGGTAGAGCTCGAGGATGCCGAGCAGCCTCCCGGCGAACACCAGCCCGATACCGATGACCAGCAGGCCGAGCCCGGCGCGGGTGGGGCGCATCAGGAGCCGGGCCGCCGGGCCCGTTCGTCCACCGTCAGACCCGATCGTAGGGAACGGGGACGGCCCGGAGCACGTCGGCCACCACCGCTTCGGTGGTCGTTCCCTGGAGGACCGCCTCGGGCCGCAGGATCATGCGGTGGGCCATGACCTGGGGAGCGACGGCCTTGATGTCGTCGTCGCTGACGTAGACCCGGCCCTGGGAGGCGGCGCGGGCCCTGGCCACCCGTTGCAGGCTGAGCGTGCCGCGCGGTGAGATGCCGAGCCCGACCGCGGGATGGCGGCGAGTGGCGTCGGCCAGATCGATCAGATACATCCGCAGCTCGGCTGCGATGTGGACCGCGGTGACCATCTGGGTCATGGCCAGGACATCCTGGAGGTTGGCCACCGGGCTCAGCCGGTCGACCTGGCCGTCGGTCTCGTGGGTCTGGAGGATCAACAGCTCGTCCGCCCTGGCCGGATAGCCGACCGAGATCTTCATCAGGAACCGGTCGAGTTGGGCCTCCGGCAGGGGATAGGTGCCCTCCTGCTCGATCGGGTTCTGCGTGGCCAGGACCATGAACGGTGAGGACAGCGCGTGGGTGACGCCGTCGACGGTGACCTGGGATTCGGCCATCGATTCCAGCAGTGCGGACTGGGTCTTCGGCGATGCCCGGTTGATCTCGTCGGCCAGGACCAGCTCGGTGAACACCGGCCCGGGCCGGAACTCGAACGCAGAGGTGTTGCGGTTCCAGACGCTGACGCCGGTGACGTCGGCCGGCAGCAGATCGGGGGTGAACTGGATGCGGCCGATCTTGGCCCCGATCGAGCCGCCGAGGGCTTTGGCCAGCAGGGTCTTGCCTACACCGGGAACGTCCTCGACCAGGAGGTGTCCCCCGGCCAGTAGACAGAGCAGGGTCAGCTCAACGACCTGCTGCTTGCCTCGCACCACCTGCTGCATATTGTCGCGAATGGCGTTGAACGCCGATGCGAACTGATAAGCCCTCGCTTCGTCCAGGCTCTGGGCTTGTGTGGTGCTCACTTCCTGGGTACCTCCGCACATAGGTTTCTTCTGCCGAGGCTATCGGTCATGGGACTGTTCGGTGATTCGGGCGGGTCGAGTTTGCTGGGGCACTCCAACGTCCGATCGCTGCGGCTACTGTCTCCGATGATGGAACTGGCGCTGGCAATCGACGTCGGTGGGACGAAGCTCGCCGCCGGGATAGTCGACGGGGACGGGCGTCTGCTGGAGCGGGCCAGCGTGGCTGTCAACGATAGCCCGGTCGGGCCCGGGAAGCCCCACCGGGGCGGGGCGGACAGGCCGGACGGGAGCGGCCCCGGTCGGCCCGAGGCCGCCGCCGAAGCGCTGTTGGCCAGGATCACCGGTCTGGTGGCCCGCTACCAGCCATTCGATCGTTTCAGTTGCTGCGGCATCGGTTGTGCCGGGCCCATGACCCCGGGGGGCGCGCTGGTCTCGCCGCTCAACATCCCGGCGTTCCGATCCTTTCCGCTGGCGGCGAGGTTGGCGGAGGAGACCGGACTGGTCTGTCGGGTCGAAAACGACGCCAAGGCCCTGGCGTTGGCCGAAGGTTGGGTCGGCGCTGCGGTCGGGGTGGAGGACTACCTCGCAATGGTGGTGTCGACAGGCATCGGTGGCGGGATCGTGTCGAACGGTCGGCTGTTGCAGGGCGGGACCGGAAACGCCGGTCACATCGGCCAGATGATCGTCGCCGCCCCCGGGCGGGCCATCCCGTCCCATGTTGCCGGCAGCCTGGAGGCCGAGGCATCGGGGACCGCCATCGCCATCCACAGCGGCCATGTGGCAGAGGAGGCCCCGACCGCAGTCGTGGCCGAAGCCGGGACGTTCGTCGGCAGGGCCGCCGGTTCGGTGGCCAATCTGCTCGACCTGAAGCTGGTGTTGGTGGCCGGGTCTGTGGCCCTCGGGCTTGGGGAGCCGTTCTTCGCCGCGGCACAGGCCGAGATGGACCGTATCTGTGCGCTGGATTTCACCAGCGGTGCCAGGATCGAGCCGGCGGGATGCGGCGACGAGGGCCCGCTGATCGGCGCCGCCGCCGTGGGGTTCCGGGCCATCGGTCGGGTGGTGGGGCCGGCCGGGTGAACGGCGATCGTGTCGGTACCAGTGGCGCTCGTCGAGGCCGGATCAGCCGGGCCAGGCCTTGCGCCATTCGAGCCAGGTGATCAGATCGTCGACGTCGAATGGCGAATCGGGACCGAATCGGCCATCACCGCCGTAGGCCGTTGCCAGGCGGAACCGCAACCATCGGCCATCGGGCAGGGGGAGAAACGGTGGCCGACGCCACCAGCCGGTCGGCGCCAGCGACAGCCCGGCCCGGAGTGCGGTGGCCCACAGGTCGGGCCGCCGTACCAGCGCCGACGCGATGGCCGCCACCGGCAGGCCGAGATCGCCGACGGTGCCGGAAACACCTTTGTGGCCGGGCTCCCGGGCCCTCGGTGCGTCGACCGGCGATCCGGCGGTCACTACTTCGGGACGTCCTTCCATGGTCCGCCGTCGGCCCGGGGCTCCTTCGGCAGGCCGAGCACCATCTCGCCGATGATGTTGCGTTGGACCTGGCTGGTGCCGGCATAGATCGTGCCGGCCCTGGCGTTGAGGAAGGTACCGATCCAGCTGCCGGAGTCATTGGGGGCGCCGGGGGAGTCGGTGGCGAACGCACTCGACGGGAACTTGCCCTCGATGTGCATGCCGTTGGCCCCGAGCAGGTCGACCGACAGTTCGGTGACCTGCTTGTGGTACTCGGACCAGTAGAGCTTGAAGATCGAGGCGTCGGGGCCGGGGTGCTCACCGGACAGGAACTTCGTGAGGGTCCGCATACCCAGGTAGCGCATGATCTCGACCTTGGAGTGACACCACACCAGGCGCTGCCTGACCAGCGGATCATCGGTGCGGCCCAGCTCCTTGGCCAGTGCGGTCAAGCGATCGAGCTCGCCCCGGAACGCCACCGGTGTTGTGGCCGCTGCTTCGCCCCGCTCATAGCCCAGCAGCGTCATGGCGACGGCCCAGCCGCCGTTGACCTCGCCGATCACGTTCTCCTTCGGCGTCCTGGCTTCGGTGAAGAACACCTCGTTGAACTCCGACTCGCCGCTGATCATCTTGATCGGGCGGACCTCGACACCCTCCTGGTCCATCGGACACAGCAGGAAGGTGATGCCTCGATGCTTGGCCACCTCGGGCTCTGTCCGGGTCAGGACGAAGATCCAGTTGGCAAGGTGACCGGCCGAGGTCCAGATCTTCTGGCCGTTGATGATCCATTCGTCGCCGTCGAGGCTGGCCCGGCAGCCCAGGTTGCCGAGATCCGAACCGGCGTTTGGTTCGGAATAGCCCTGGCACCAGATGTCCTCGCCGGAGATGATCCGGGGCAGGAAGTGTTTCTTCTGCTCCTCGGTGCCCCAGTGGATGATGGTGTTGCCGACCATCTGGATGCTGAAGGCATCGTTGCTGCCTCCGGTGGGGACACCGGCCTTCTGGAACTCCTCGGCCATGATGACCGACTCCAGGGCGCTGAGGCCCGCACCACCGTATTCGGTCGGCCAGGTGGCGGCCAGCAGCGTGTTGTCACGGAGAATGTTCCGCCATTCCCGGGTGAAGGCCATGGCGGACGCCGAATCGAGAGCGCCGAGGCCGGTCCAGTCGTTGGGAAGATGTTCGGCCAGGAAGGCCTGGATCTTCTCCCGGAAGGCGTTTGCCTCAGCGGTATAGGTCGGTTGCACGGCTCGTCCTCGATCGGGGGTTGCGGGGGATCTACCTCGGTCAACCGTAGACCAGCGGCGGTGCTCCGGCGAACCCCGACGGACCCCGAGAACGTCGGCCGACACGGCGATCGAGGTCGGCGCCGGCCGCTTCGGCCGCCGCCGTCGCCCCGGGCGCTCCGACCGTCAGGCCGCGTGCTGCTCGAGGTAGGGGGTCCAGGCGTCTGGCACCGTCCCGGCCGCCACCTTCACCCAGACGTACTGCGTCGGTGCGGCAGGGCGGCTGCGGAGCCGGAGTGCGCAGTCCTTGAGAAGCCGATCGCTCTTGTAGGTGTTGCATCGGCGGCAGCAGGCAACCACATTGTCCCAGATGTGTTCGCCGCCACGGGAACGGGGCAGCACATGATCGATGCTCTCGGCGGTCTTGCCACAGTACTGGCATTTCCCCTGGTCCCGGGCGAAGACCGCCCGCCGGCTGAGCGGTGCGGTCCGCTTGTAGGGGACCTTGACGAAGTACCGCAGTCTGACGACCGACGGAACCGCAACCTCCAGCCGCGATGAGACGAGCTTGGAGCCGGTCTCGGCCAGCACATCGACCTTCTCCGCCAGGGCGAGGATCACCGCCCGTCGACCGGACACCACCCCGATTGGCTCATAGGTGGCATTCAACACAAGAGCCCGTGACATTGGGCCAATGTAGTGCATGGGGGCCGATCGATGAGAAGCCGTTTCCTCCGATGGCGGACCCGGTCTCGGTCGGCCCGTTCCCCCGGGCCATGGCGCCGGCCACGGCGGTCCCGGGCGTTGCACCTGGTTCAGGCCGGGGGCAGCGTTGCGACGAATCGCTCGGCAAGGGTCGCAGGGTCCGGTCGGGCGACACCGGGGGGAAAGCCCGCAGCCACCTGTGCGGGGTCGAAGGCGGCCGGGTTGCGGTAGCGGACCGGGTCGAGGGCGGCCATGCGGTCGGGGTTGACGTAGCGGGCCAGCCGTTCCGCCGGCCAGTCCCCGAGCACCAGGGTCTGGATCCGCAGCCAGGTCCTGGTTCGCCGCTGGGACAGGCCAACGACCTTCGATCCGCCCACCGATACCTCGCCGTGGCCCAGGTCGGCGAAACACCACACCGATCCCGGTCTCGAGGCCCGGCCCGACGCTGTCGCCGGGGCTGATCGGCGATGCACGATCGGCCCTGGTCGAGCGGCAACCGGCGGCCGCTGATCGGCCTCGGCGCCGCTGCCGGCGGCGGGCCGATCTGCGTCGAGCAGGGGTGTGAGGGTGGACGCCCAGTGCTCTCCGACCCAGTGGAAGGCCCTACCGACGTCGTGGTGCCAGTGTCGGGAACTTTGGGGGACGATGAGGTCGATCCAGCAGTCGGTGGCGGGATCGAGGTAGACGAGGCCGCCACCGGAGCGACGTCGGCACACCTCGACCCCGTCGGCCTGCGCCCGCACATCGTCGACGAGCGCGTCGGGCTGGGTGCTGCCGAGCACCAGTGCCGGTCCGCCCAGCCGTCGGATCCAGATCTGGGCCGAGGTATCGGCCGGCGGGACGAGCCGGTGGAAGGTGTCGGCCGGTCCCTCGGTGATCGACACCTGCCACGACATGGGTTTTGCTGCTCCGTTTCCGCCGGTCGGCCGGCTCCCTGCAACCGGTCTAGCGTCCGGACGGCCAAAATCTGCCGATCCGCCCCACCGCCCCCCACCACGCCCCACCACCACCCAGGCTGTGCTCGGTCGATCGTCTGAGGCTCCCAGATGCGGTGATTTCAGGCGGTTATCGCGGTCGCAGGCCCGATGACACAGGTGTAATTTCGAACGGTCGTACGCGCAGACAGCGCGTGAAAAACCGCGGATTGTCGCCAAAAGGGTTGCGTGGTGGGGCGAAGTGGGTTAATTTGTCACGCAGTGGGGCGATATCCCATAGAACAGCCCTTCAGAACAGCAAGAAGAGAACTCAATCCCAGCAGTCGTCGAGCGAAGGAGAAATGAGGTGAAACGGTGTTTGTCGGCCAATACGAGCATGCTCTCGACGACAAGGGCCGGGTTGTCCTCCCTTCGCCGTTTCGAGCGTTCGTGGCCGACCGCGGCTACATCACCCAACTCGATGGGTGTCTTGGTCTTTGGAGTGCCGACGAGTTTCGAGTCGTCGCTGAGAAGTGGAAGGCGGAATCGGCAGCATCACGCATCTCGATGAGGGTCTTCCGCAAGCTGATGAACAGCGTGCGGGAGGTGAAACTCGACTCGGCCGGACGGATCACGCTTCCCCGTGAACTGCTCGACCAACTCGGTTTCCAATCGCAGGTGGTGGTCAGTGGGCTCTTCGACCGGGTGGAAATCTGGCCGGCAGAGACCTACGAGCGTGACCTCGGCACCGAGGATGCAGCTGAAGAACTGGCGGAGGCGGTAGCCCGTCTCGGGCTCTGATAGGTAGCCCGTCTCGGGCTCTGACAAAAACAACGATCTAACGAATTCCCCACCGGAACAGAAAGGAGCGTGGGCGAAACCGAATCTGACAAATCGTTCATCGATTACCCCCCGGAATGTGGAGAGGGGTGCTTCTGCCCCACGACTCCGCCCGCTACTCCTCTTAGTGCCAACCGGGAGATACAACCTGGCGCACGTCGCAGTCCGGGGGGTTATCGATGGCCGATTCGTAGCTTTGACAGCCCGTCGAGCGATGGTTGACTCTCCGCCCGGCTCGGGACCCGAACCGAGTGCTGATCACTCGACTCCCTCGGGAGCTGCGCCTTCGTTCCAGCATCGACCGGTCATGGTCGACGATGTGGCCGACCTGGCCACGCCACTGCCGGCCGGCACCTTCCTCGACGCAACCGTCGGTGGTGGGGGCCACGCCGAGGCGGTCCTCGGCGCCAACGACGGCCTCGAGCTGCTCGGCGTCGATCGGGATCCCAGCGCCCTGGCCGCCACCGCGGCACGACTGGAGCGCTTCGCCGATCGGGTCACACTCCATCGAGGCCGCTTCGACCAACTCCAAGACGTCGCAGGCGCAGCTGCCCTGAGCGGCTTTCTGTTCGATCTCGGTGTCAGCTCTCCGCAACTGGACCTGGCCGATCGGGGCTTCAGCTTCCGCAATGACGGCCCGCTCGACATGCGGATGGATCCCGACGCCCGGTTGACCGCCGACGACATCGTCAACCAGTACGACCAGCGGGAGTTGGCGGAGTTGATTCGACGCAATTCCGACGAGCGTTTCGCAGCCAGGATCGCAGCCGACATCGTTGCCGCCCGGCCGCTGGCCACGACGGCACAGCTGGCCGAGGTGGTTGTCACCGCCATCCCGGCCCCGGCCCGACGCCGAGGTGGCCATCCGGCGAAGCGGACTTTCCAGGCGATCAGGATCGAAGTCAACGACGAGCTTCGCATCCTCGGTCCTGCCTTGGACTACGTGCTCGACGCATTGGTGCCCGGAGGACGGGGCATCGTCATCACCTACCACTCCGGCGAGGACCGGATAACGAAAGATGCCTTCCGTCGGCGGACCCTGGTTGAACACCCACCGGGACTCCCGGTCGAACAACCGGAACCGGACTACCGGATCGTCAGGCCGATGGCCCGGCGACCGACCGACGAGGAGGTTGCCAGCAACCCGAGAGCGGCCAGCGCACGGCTCCGCTCCATCGAACGAGTCGCAGCGTGAGCCGCCGACCGGAAGCCAGCAGGAGCGCAACATGACCGCCGCCGTTTTGGATAGAAGCCGCAACAGCCGGGCCCAGCAACCCAGACGCGCCGGTGGCGGTTCATCGTCGTCGGCGCGAGCGGCCACGGCCCGGGCCGATGCCCCAAGGACCGACCGTCGGGCCGCAGCCAGGCGACCAAAGCTCAAGGTCCTGGACCAGCGGGCCGCAAGGCAGCGGGCCCGCAGGCGAAACGCCCTACTGCTGTTGTTCATCGTCGTGCTCATCGGCTTCTTCGGCGTTGCCTTCGTCCACGCCGAACTGGTCGCCGGTCAGCAGGACCTCGATGCGGTGAGAGCAGAGATTGCCGAGGCCGAGGCCCGCAAGGCCAACCTGTCGCGGGTCGCCGAGGAGGCGTCGTCGCCCCAGGCCATCGTGGCCAAGGCCGAGGATCTGGGGATGGTCCGGGCCTACCAGCCGGTCTATCTCCAGGCCACGGCGCCGCTCCGGGACATGGCCGAGGTGGTACCCCCGCCATCGCCGGTTGCTTCCAACACGCTGCAGCTGGCAACGTCGGTCCCCGGTCTGTCGGCCGGTATCTCGGCCGAGGCCCCCGTGATTTCACCGGCCGCCGATGCCGATGTCGCTGTCGATACCGATGTCGCTGCCATTGCCGTCCCGGGATCGGCAACCTCGGCGGTGGCGACGACCACACCGCCCGCCACAACACCCCCCGCCAACCCCGAACCGGCCGGTGCCGTCGCCGGATCGACGGCCCCGGTGGAGTCACCGGCCACAGCGGTCGAGGCCTCGACGCTCGGTGGGGTGTCGGTGGCATCCCCGGCCGACCCGACCGCGGCATCTGGAACCGGGCAGGGCGAGGTCAGCATCGCAGGAAGTCGAGCGGTCACCACAGGATCGGTGGGGGCGGGGGCCGGGAGCGGATGACGAGACGGCGCGCCTCTTCGAGAGACGCCAGGCGTCGGGCGGTTCGGCGAACGGTATTTCGACGGACAACCAAGCCTCGCGATCCTCGAAACAGGCTCGTCGTGCTTCTTGTCATCTTCGCCATGATCGGGGCGGGGTTCGTTGCCCTGTTGGTCGATCTCCAGGCCATCCGGTCCGAGGATCTCCGGTCCCTCGGCGAGGATCAGCGCGTCCGGACCAGGGAGCTGGCCGGCTTTCGGGGCCGCATCGTGGATCGGGGCGGGTTCGTGCTCGCCGCCTCCACTCCCAGCCACCGCATCGAGGCCGACCCCACCATGGTCGTCGACCCCGCCGCCACCGCAGCGCTGCTGGCGCCCCTGCTCGGGATCGATGTCGGGTCGCTGACCGACGAGCTTCGTCCGGAGACCGACAACGATCGTTACACCCTGCTGGCGAGGACCATCCCCGAAAAGGTGGTCACCGGCATTCAGGACCTGCGACGCTCGGCGTCCACCGGCCAGCAGATGGTCGGCATCTTCATCCGCCCGGAGGAGGATCGCATCTATCCGGCGTCGGACCTGGCGGTTCCGATCGTCGGTCGGGTCGACCCTGACGAACGCGGGATCTACGGCGTCGAGAGCCAGTACGACGACATCATGACAGGGATACCGGGCGAAGAGGAGTTCGAACGCAGCCGGTTCGGCAGCATCAGCGTCACCGATTGGAAGGTCAACCCGGCCACCGCAGGCTACGACGTGATCCTGGCACTCGACCACCGAATCCAGTTCGTTGCCGAGGAGGCGCTGAAGGAACAGTGCGAGGCCACCGGCGCCAGAGGCGCAACAACCGTCATCACCGACCCCGGTTCCGGTGAGATCCTGGCCATGGCCGGGGTCTCCCGCGATGAGGAGTCCGGCCGCTGTGAGGTACCGAAACACAACTCGGCCCTGGTGTGGGCCTTCGAGCCCGGGTCGGTGTTGAAGCCGATCACCATGGCGGCGGCGATCGAGGAGCTGGGATACACCGGGGAGACGATGATCGACGTTCCACCGAGGGTCACGATCGGTGGGCGATCGTTCGAGGACCATCCGGCCCATCCCGGGGCCCCCTATCCGTTGGACCAGATCCTGGCCGATTCGATGAACGTCGGTACGGTCATGGTGGCCCAGAATCTGGGCCCGACCCAGGTCCACGCCTATCTGAGCCGCTTCGGTTTCGGTCAGCCCACCGGCATTGGCTTCGAGGGTGAGAGCAGCGGCGTGCTCCGGCCGACCGAGGACTGGTACGGGAGCGATGCCGCCTCCATCCCCATCGGCTATGGGATCACGGTCAACGCCACCCAACTGGCTGCGGCCTACAACGTGGTGGCCAATGGCGGCCACTACCGCAGCCCGATCCTGGTCCGGTCGCTGCTCGCCCCCGACGGGACCCAACACCCGGTCGACCCCGGCCCCGGCAAACCTGTCCTCACCGAGGCGTCGGCCGCCGAGCTGACCGAACTGCTGGTCGGAGTGGTCGAAAACGGCACCGGGCGGGCCGCGGCCATCCCCGGCTATCGGGTTGCCGGGAAGACCGGTACCGCCTGGAAGGCGTTCGAGGACGAAGCCGGCAAGCTCACCTACGGTGGCGCCGGGGAACGGCGCTACGTCTCGACCTTCGCCGGCTTTGCGCCGGCCGACGACCCGAAACTGTCGATGGTGGTGGTGATCGACGAGCCGACGACGGCGTTCTATGCCTCGTCGGTGGCGGCACCGGTGTTCGGCGAGGTCGCCGAGTATGCCCTGCGGATCCTTGCGGTCGCCCCCGATCAGCCCGACCTTCGGCCCGGGACCCGGGTCAGAGGCACGCCGGCACCGGCCGGCGACCCAGACGAGGCGGCACCGGCCGCCACACCATCGAATGGACCGCCAGATCCGGTCGGCGTCGAACCGTCGACCGGTCTCCCCACCGTCGGCGATGGCGAAGCGGCCATGGGCGAGGGGGAGGACACAATCGGCGTCGAGGCGGCGGACGATGCCGGTCAGGGGCCCCGGCTCGAGGGCGGCACGGCCGCTGCTGGTGGTGATGCCACCGATGGTGGCCAACGATCGACGAAGATTGACCGATGAGCACCACCATCTCCCAGGTCGTCGATCGGGTGAGCGGCCGACTCGTCGGCCCCGCCACCGGCCGACGTGCGGCCGACGACATCGCCGCGTCCGAGCTGGTCGACGCCGGCCACGATTCGCGATCGGTCGAGCCGGGATGGCTGTTCTGCTGTGTGCCGGGAGCGACTGCCGACGGTCACGACTTCGCCGCCGATGCGCTGGAGCTGGGGGCCACAGCGCTGCTGGTCGACCGTGCGCTGCCCCTCGACGTGCCCCAGGTCCTGGTCGACGACGTCCGGGCGGCAATGGGCCCGGCCGCAGCGTCGGTCCACGGCGACCCGTCGAGCCGGTTGACCGTTGTCGGGGTGACCGGGACCAACGGCAAGAGCTCCATCGTGCAGCTCCTGGCCGACATCTGGGCTCAGGTCGGCACCCGGTCCGAGATCATCGGCACGCTCGTCGGGACCAGGACCACCCCGGAGGCAACCGACCTGCAACGACGTTTCAGCCAGGCCGTCGACGGTGGGGTGTTGGCGATGGCCATCGAGGTGTCGTCCCACGCCCTGGCGCTCCATCGGGTCGACGGGACCAGGTTCGCCGCTGCGGTGTTCTCCAACCTCGGTCGCGATCATCTCGACTTCCACGGCACCATCGAGAGCTACTTCTTGGCCAAGGCCGAGTTGTTCCGCCCGGCCCTGAGCGCTGCCGGGGTGGTCAACCGGGACGATGCCCACGGCCGGCGGCTGCTGGAGGCGGCGTCGATCCCGATGACCGGCTACGGCCTCAGCGATGCCGTCGACCTGCGATTCGAGGGGGCGGTGAGCCGCTTCGATTGGCAGGACCACCCGGTCGTCCTGCAATTGGCCGGGTCGCACAACGTTTTGAACGCGCTGGCCGCTGCAACCTGTGCCGAGCTGCTAGGAATGGAGGCGGTGGACATCGCTGACGCGCTCTGCGCAACGTCGCCGGTGAGGGGTCGATTCGAAGCGGTGGACGCCGGCCAGCCCTTCCACGTTGCGGTCGACTACGCCCATACGCCCGATGCGCTGGCCGCCGCGCTCCTGGCCGCTCGTCAGGTGGTCGGGGCGGGTCGAGTGCTGGTGGTTTTCGGCTGCGGCGGCGATCGGGACGTACAGAAGCGAGCGGAGATGGGTCGAGTGGCAGAACAGGGTGCGGACGTGGTGGTGATCACCTCCGACAACCCCCGGTCGGAGGATCCCCGGTCCATCATCGATGCCATCCTGATCGGGGTCGGCTCGGTCGACGATGTTGTGGTCGAGCCGGACCGGGGCCGAGCCATCGCCGCCGCCATCGGCTCGGCCCGGCCGGGCGACATGGTCCTGATCGCCGGCAAGGGTCACGAGGCCTACCAGATCATCGGTGACGAGACGATCGAGTTCGACGATCGCCAGGCGGTCCTGCGGGCGCTGGGAGTCGCTGCGTGATCCGACTCCTGATGGCGGCGGCCATCTCCTTCGCACTGTCGGCACTGCTCACCCAGTTGCTGATCGACTTCCTGCGCCGATCTGAGATCGGCCAGCCGATCAGGGAGGACGGCCCCCAGGGTCACATTGTCAAGTCCGGCACACCGACCATGGGCGGCGTCGGCATCGTGCTCGGCGCGCTCGGGGGCTACCTGCTCAGCGACCTGATCCTCACCTTGACCACCGACCGCGAGGGCATCATCACCCGAAGCGGGCTCCTGGTCATGGGATCGATCTGCGCCGCCGGTCTCGTCGGCTTCATCGATGACTGGATCAAGGTTTCCCGAGAGCGGAATTTGGGGCTGAATGCCAAGCTGAAAACGGCGGGCTTGCTCGGCATCGCCCTGGCGTTCGCGGTGCTGGCCGTCCGTTTCACCACCATCCCGACCGAGTTGGCGTTCACCCGCCACGGATTCCTCGGCATCGAGATGGGAGCGGTCGGCTGGACGATCTGGGCGGTGCTGCTGATCTACGCCACCTCGAACGCAGTCAACCTGACCGATGGGCTCGACGGACTGGCCGCAGGGTCCGGGATCTTCTCGTTTGCCGCCTACACCCTGATCGGGTTCTGGATCTTTCGCCAGGCCAGCGACGGCGACAACTTCAACGACATCTACGATGTGCCCCACCCGCTGGATCTCAGCGTGGTGGCGGTGGCGATGCTGGCGGCCTGTGCCGGTTTCCTGTGGTTCAACGCCGCACCGGCCGACATCTTCATGGGCGATACCGGCTCGCTGGCCATCGGCACCGGGCTGGCCACGCTGGCGCTGACCACCAATACCCATCTGCTACTGCCCATCATCGGCGGCATCTACGTCATTGAGACGCTGTCGGTGATCCTCCAGGTCGGTATCTTCAAGGTGACCGGGGGGAAGCGGCTGTTCCGGATGGCGCCGATCCATCACCACTTCGAGCTGTGCGGCTGGAAGGAGACCAAGGTCATCATCCGGTTCTGGCTGATCGGCGGTGGTCTGACGCTGCTGGCCCTCGGCATCTTCTACGCCGACTATGTCAATACGGTCGGTGCCCAGTGACCGGCCCCGGTGAAACGGTCGGTGCCCAGTGACCGGCCCCGGTGAAACGGTCGAGCTCGACCTTTCGGCCCCGCTCATCGTCGGCTTCGGTATCACCGGCCAGGCCGTGGCCATGGCGTTGATGGCCAGGGGCCATCGGCCGATCGTCACCGAGGACCGCCCCACCGATCGCCACCGCACGGCCGCAGCCGAGCTGTCGCTGGAGCTGGTCGAGGAACCGGACCGGCAACGGTTGACCGACCTGGTCGATCGGGCAACCGTGCTGCTGCCGAGTCCCGGCGTGCCAGACCACCATCCGGTGTTCGCCCTCGGCGCGGCCCGGGGCTTGGCGATGGCCAGCGAGTTCGATCTGGCCCAGACCTGGGACGACCGCCCGGTGGTCGCCATCACCGGAACCAACGGCAAGACGACGGTGACCATGATGGTCGCCGATGCCCTGAACCGGTCCGGGCGGGCTGCCGAGGCGGTTGGCAACACCGACGTGCCATTCGTGACGTCGATCGACAACCCCGACACCGAGGTCTTCGTGGTCGAGGCATCGTCGTTCCGCCTTGCCCACAGCGCCAAGTTCCGACCGGAGGTGGCGGCCTGGTTGAACTTCGCCCCCGATCACCTCGACGCCCACGCCTCGCTCCAGGCCTATGAGGACGCCAAGGCCTCGATCTGGGACAACGTCGAGCCCGGGGGCACGATCGTGGCCAACGCCGACGATCCCGTGGTGGTCGCGCGGCTGCCCCGGTCGACGCCGACAATGTCGTCGCCCGGTCCCACGATCCAACGGTTCTCGATCACCGGGAAAGCGGAGTGGTGGATCGACGGGTCGGGGCCTGAAGCCCGCCTGGCCGGTCCCGACGGTCCGTTCCTCGATGCATCGGAGCTGACCAGGAGCCAGCCCCACGACCTCTCAAACGCCTTGGCGGTGGCGGCCATCGCCGCCGCCGCGGGGGCCGAGATGTCTGGCATCGAGGCCACATTGCGGACGTTCTCGGGTCTTGCCCATCGCCTCGAGTTCCTCGGCCGGTGGCAAGACGTCGGCTGGTACAACGATTCGAAGGCCACGGTGCCCCATGCCACCGTCGCCGCGGTCGGCGGCTTCGAATCGGTGGTGTTGATCGCCGGCGGCAAGAGCAAGGGCCTGTCGTTCGAGCCCCTGCGGGCGACGGTCCCACCGGTCCGCTCGGTGGTGGCGATCGGCGATTCGGCGGCCGAGATCGAGCAGGTGTTCAGCGGCTCGGTGCCGGTGGTACGGGCCGGGTCGATGCGAGAGGCGGTCCGGCTGGCCCGTTCGATCGCGGAAGCGGGGGACGCGGTGCTGCTCTCGCCGGCCTGCGCCTCGTTCGACTGGTATCCCAACTACGTCCAGCGGGGTATCGATTTCAGCGAGCTGGTCCGTTCGGAGGTGGCCACGACATGACGACAACCAGATCCGGTCGAAACGGTCGGGCCACGAAGTCGAAAGCATCGCGGACCCGGTCGTTGCAGCGGCAGGCCCCGGCCTCGACCCGAAAGGCGTCCAAGGGCAACACATCCAACCGGAAGACCTCGACCCGCAAGACCTCCAACCGGACGGCCTCGAGCGGTCGTGCCACCACGACGACCCGAACGGCCGAGACCGGGTCCGGCCGCGCCCGGTCGAACCGGGCCGCCACCCGAACCGCCGGTCGCTCCTCCTCCAAGGCCGCCAAGGGTCGTCGCCGATCCAGGCGCCGAACCTCGCTCAAGGTCACCGAGGCCGGCGAGCGCTACGCCGCATTCCTCACCGCCACCTTCGTCGGGTTGACCCTGTTCGGGCTGGTGATGGTGTTGTCTGCCTCCTCGGTCTCCAGCATCCACCAGTACGACGAATCACCGTTCTTCCAGTTCAAACGGCAGGTGGTGTGGGCCGGGCTCGGCGCGGTGGCGTTCGTGGTGGCCAGCCGCATCGACTATCGCCTGACCCGGCGCTTTGCCGGGCCGTTGATGCTGCTCAGCGTCGTACTCCTGGTCCTGTTGCTGATTCCCGGCGTCGGCATCGAACGCAACTACTCCACCCGTTGGCTCGGCGTCGGCTCGTTCGTGATCCAACCGTCGGAGCTGGCCAAGCTGGCCATGATCGTGTTCATCGCCGATCTGCTGGCCAGACGGGAACGCCGAATGGACCGGCCGGAACTGACGGTTCGGCCAGTCATGTTCATCGTCTACCTCTGCTCGGCCCTCATCATCCTGCAGCCGAAGCTTGGGACGCCGGTGATCCTCGGCTCGGTGGCCCTCATCGTGTTGTTCGTCGCCGGTGCGAAGCTGAAGAGCCTGTTGCTGTGGGCCACCGTGAGCGTCGGGTCGGTGGCGGTGTTGGCCCTGGCCACCGGCTATCAGAAGGATCGCATCGACGGCTGGTTGAACCCGTGGGAGAGCCCCCAGGGCATCGGCCTCCAGGCCATCCAGAGCCAGGTCGGGATCGCCTCCGGGGGACTCTTCGGGGTCGGCCTTGGCGCCTCCCGGGCGAAGTGGGGCTTCCTCCCCTTCGCCCACACCGACTTCATCTTCGCCATCGTGGCCGAGGAGGTCGGCCTGATCGGGGCCAGTGCCCTGATCGGGGCGTTCGTCCTGATCGCCTGGTTCGGCATCAAGACCGCCCTTGCCGCCCCGGATCGCTACGGCGTGTTGCTGGCGGCGGGCATCACCAGCTGGTTGCTGGTCCAGGCCTTCCTCAACATCGGGATGGTTCTGGGCGTGCTGCCGATCACCGGCGAGGCGCTGCCATTCGTTTCCGCCGGTGGCTCCAGCCTCGTCACCACCCTGGCCGCAGCCGGGCTGCTGACCAGCGTGGCCAGACGGGCCAGGGCGTGACGGGGCCTGGGATGGGGGAGCGGATGAAACCACGAGCATCGACAGCACGATTCGGCTCCGCCGGCCGGGCAGCCCGTCGCGACCCTGCCAACCGTCCGGTCATCATCACCGGCGGTGGGACCGCCGGTCACACCAACCCCGGTATTGCGGTGGCCCAGGCGCTGGTCGAGGCCGGTGTGCCCCACCATCTGTTGCACTTCGTTGGCGGCGCTAGAGGCAACGAGGGAACGCTGGTCGGTGATGCCGGCTTCTCGATCGATCTGCTTCCGGGGCGTGGCATCCAACGCAAGCCGACCCTGGAGAACGTCGGCGCCGTGGTCGGCCTCCTGGCCGGGTTCGTCAAGGGCTTCGTGATCGTGGCAAAGCGGAAGCCCCGGGCGGTGCTGTGCCTTGGTGGCTATGCCGCCTTTGCCGCATCGGCGGCGGCGGTGCTGTTGCGGATCCCGCTCGTCATCACCGAGCAGAACGCCAGGGCCAGCGCGGTCAACCGCCTTTTCGCCCGTTTCGCAACGGTCTGCGCCCTGCCCTTCCCCGACACCGACCTGCCGAAAGGGGTGCTGACCGGCAACCCGATCCGAGCCGACATCCTCGATGCCGTCGAGGGTGGCGATCGCCCGACCGCTCGCAAGAACCTCATCGACCGGTATCCCGGGCCGCCCGTGGAGCTTGGCGACCGGGTCCTGGTGGCGGTCTGGGCCGGTTCGCTGGGGGCCACCAGGATAAACGGGGCGGTGCAGGAGCTGGTCGAGCTTTGGTGGGATCGGAGCGACGTTGCCATTTACCAAGTGATCGGGCGCCGTGACTGGGAGGAGTTCGGGCCGACGGCCATCGGCTCACCGGCCGACGCCACCACCGACGGTCCACTCCACCTCCGGGTGGCGTACGAGAACCACATGCCAGACCTTTTGGTTGCAGCCGATCTGGCCGTCTGTCGGTCCGGTGCTTCGACGGTCACCGAGCTGGCGGTGGCGGGGCTCCCGGCGGTACTGGTGCCCCTGCCGATCGCCACCCGGGATCACCAGCTGGCCAACGCCGCCGAGCTGCGAGATGCCGGCGGCGCCATTGTGGTCGGCGATGCCGAGGTGACCGGTCGGCGGCTGGCCGAACTGCTCGAACCGTTGGTGGTCGACCGCCGGCGGCGCTCGTCGATGGCCGATGCCGCCGCCTCGGTGGCCCGGCCGGACGCCGCCCGGGACGTCGCCAACCTGGTCTTGGCGGCCGGTCGGGGCGAACGACCCGCTCAGGAGGGTTCATGATCGATCTTCGCCGGCCATTGCGGGTGCACATCGTCGGGATCGGCGGCGCCGGCATGAGCGCCATCGCCGAGATTCTGGTCGGCACCGGTCACACGGTGTCTGGATCGGACCTCCAGCGGTCGGTGGTTGTTGATCGCCTGGTGGCCCGGGGGATCGAGGTGTCGGTCGGTCACGCCGCCGAGAACGTTCCGCCGGTGGACCTGGTCACCCACTCGACGGCCATCCCCGAAGACAATCCCGAACTGGTCGAGGCCAGTCGACGGGGTGTCCCGGTGCTCCGCCGGGCCGACACCCTGGCCGAGATCACCAGGGCGTGGCGGACCGTTGCCGTCGCCGGAACCCACGGCAAGACCACCACGTCGGCCATGCTGACCGCGGCACTGACCGGCGCCGGCATGGACCCGGCCTACATCGTCGGCGGTGACCTCCGAGATCAGGGGCGGGGAGCGGCCGTCGGTCGAGGGGAGTTCCTGGTGGTGGAGGCCGACGAGAGCGACGGCACCTTTGTCCGCCTCGACGCCGAAGCGGTCATCGTGACCAACGTCGAGCCGGATCATCTCGAGCACTACGGCGGTTTCGACAAGCTGCAGGACGCTTTCGTCCGGTTCGTGACCCAGGCCCCCGGGCCCCGGGTCCTGTGCGCCGACGACCCGGGCTCGGCCCGCTTGGCCGAGCTGACCGCGGCGTTCGACCCGGTCACCTACGGCACCGCCGCCACCGCAGGGTGGCGGATCGTCGACCCCCTCCCGACGCCGACCGGGGTCAGCTTCACCGTGTCCGGGCCGGCCGGCGACCACAAGATCCGACTGGCCCAACCGGGCATGCACAACGCCAGGAACGCAACTGCGGCGCTGGCCGCAGCGGCGTCGCTGGGAGCCGACCCGGTCCGGGTCGCCGATGCCCTGAGCGACTTCGGTGGTGTCGGTCGGCGTTTCGAGCGACGGGGCGAGGCCGCCGGGGTCACCCTCGTCGACGACTACGCCCACCTCCCGACCGAGGTCGAGGCGGCGCTGTCTGCGGCGAGATCGCTCGGTCCCGATCGCCTGGTGGCGGCATTCCAGCCTCATCGCTACAGCCGGACCGAGCAGCTTTGGTCGACCTTCGGCGACTCGTTCGCCGAAGCCGACGTGCTCTTCGTCACCGGGATCTACTCCTCGGGTGAGGCACCCCGACCCGGGATCAGCAGTGAGCTCATCGTCCAGGTCGTCTCCGAGGCCCACCCCGACGCCGATGTCCGCCACGTCGACTCCCTCGACGACCTCGTGCCGGCGATGCTCGACGAGCTTCGTGCGGGCGACCTCTGCATCACGCTCGGCGCCGGCGACCTGACCACCGTGCCGGACCGGTTGTTCGACGGGCTGGCAAAGCGATGACCGGCCCGCCCTCCACCTCGGCCCTGGATCTGGCCGCCGACATGCTCGGTCCGCTGGCCTCGCCGAATGCGTCGCTGGCTCCGTTCTGCACCTACCGCGTCGGCGGTCCGGCCCGACTGCTGGTCGAGGCCCGCTCGGTTGGCGATCTGGATCTGGTCCACCGAGCGGTGACCGCATCCGGGTGTCAGACGCTGGTGGTGGGCAAGGGTTCGAACCTCCTGGTTGCCGACGCCGGCTTTCCCGGCATCGCCGTCCACCTCGGCCCGGGGTTCGAGCAGATCGACATCGACCACGGGCGGTCGCTGGTCACCGCCGGCGGGGCGGCGCTGCTTCCGGTGGTGGCCAGACGGACGGCGGCGGCGGGTCTGACCGGTTTCGAGTGGGCGGTCGGGGTGCCGGGATCGATCGGCGGTGCGGTCAGGATGAACGCCGGTGGCCACGGCTCGGACATGGCGGCTGCACTGACCCGGGTCTCGGTCTTCGACCTGGTCGAGGGTGGTCCGGTCGATTGGACGGTCGATCAGCTCGGGCTGGGCTACCGCCGATCCAACATCGGCCCCGGGCACATCGTGGTGTCCGCCGATCTGGCCCTGGAGCCAGGCGACACCGAACGGTCGAACGCCGAGATCGCCGAGATCGTGCGGTGGCGCCGCAGCCACCAGCCCGGCGGCCAAAATGCGGGCAGCGTGTTCGCCAACCCTCCCGGCGACTCCGCCGGTCGCCTCATCGACAGCCTCGGCCTCAAGGGTTTCCGGATCGGCACCGCCGAGGTGTCGACGAAACACGCCAACTTCGTCCAGGCCGACCCCGACGGCTCGGCCGACGACATCCATGCCTTGATACGGGAGGTCCGGTTGCGGGTGGCGGCCGCCTCGGGGATCGAACTCAGTGTGGAGAATCGTCTGATCGGCTTCGAGACCGAGGAGGGGACGCAATGACCGCAACCCGCAGGCGGGGTGCGACCCGCTCGGCGCCGTCGAAGGACAGGTTCCGAGCCAGGCGCCTGGCGGCGGAACGCAGCGCCGGCATGAAGCGGTTGCGCGTCGTCCTGGGGCTGACCCTGGTGTCGACCGCGGCGGTTGCGGTCATCGGGTTCATCAACAGCTCGATGTTCGACGTCGACGAGATCATCGTGGTCGGCAACGACCGTTCCGACCCCCACCTCATCGTCGAGGCGTCCGGGGTCACCGTCGGCCAGGCGCTGCTGGAGGTCGATCTCGACACCGCGGCCGACGAGATCCAACTCGTGCCCTGGGTGGGCACCGCCTCGGTGAGGCGAAGCTGGTCCGGCTCCATCGAGATCGAGGTCACCGAGCGGGGGCCCTCGGCCGCGATCTCGGCCGGCGACGGCTACGCCCTGGTCGACGATCACGGGAGACAGTTGGAGTTGGTGGAGGAGCGCCCCGAAGGCTTCATGGCGGTGTCGGGGATCGAGGGTTCTGGTGTGGCCGGCGAACCGGCGCCATCGGAAGCCATGCCCGTCGTTGCGTTGCTCGATGCCCTGCCACCCGACGTCGAGAGCCAATTCGACGAGGTGACGATCGAAAACGGTGAGTTGTTTCTCGAGTTGGCGGTCGGCGGTCGGGCCAACTTCGGCGACGGTTCGGACCTCGGGGCGAAACTCCAGTCTTTGGAGACGATGCTGGCCAGGGTCGACCTGACCTGCGTCAACACCATCGATGTCCGGGTACCGGCGGCCCCGGTCCTGACCCGGACCGATCAATCGACGGGGCCGAACGACTCGGCCACCGGCCAAACAAGCGAAGGTGAGCCGAATGAAGAGCCAGACTCCACAGGTTCTGACTGCTAACGTGGGCAACCAATGAACACCCAGAACTATGTGGCCGTAGTCAAAGTGGTTGGTGTGGGCGGCGGCGGTTGCAACGCGGTCAACCGAATGATCGATGCAGGCCTGCGCGGCGTCGAATTCGTGGCGGTCAACACCGATGCGCAGGCGTTGCTGATGAGCGACGCCGAAACCAAGATCCACATCGGGCGTGAGCTGACCCGCGGCCTCGGCGCCGGCAGCGACCCGGCGATCGGTCAACAGGCGGCCGAGGAACACAAGGAAGAGATCAGCGAGGCGCTCATGGGCGCCGACATGGTCTTCATCACCGCCGGCGAAGGTGGCGGCACCGGAACCGGTGCCGCGCCGGTGATCGCCGAGGTCGCAAAGAGCCAGGGTGCGCTGACCATCGCCGTCATCACCCGCCCCTTCGGCTTCGAGGGGAGGCGCCGTGCCGCCCAGGCCGAGGCCGGGATCAACCGGCTCCGGGAGAAGGTCGACACCCAGATCGTCATCCCCAACGACCGGCTGCTTTCGATCGCCGACGAGAAGACGTCCATGGTCTCGGCGTTCCGGATGGCCGACGAGATCCTGCTCCAGGGTGTCTCCGGCATCGCCGATCTGATCACCACTCCCGGCCTGATCAACACCGACTTCGCAGACGTGAAGATGATCATGCACAACGCCGGTAGCGCCCTGATGGGCATCGGTCGGGCCGGAGGCGAGAACCGGGCCCTTCAGGCATCCCGGGCCGCCATCGCCAGCCCGCTGCTGGAGGCATCGATCGAGGGCGCCAGAGGCATCCTGCTGACCATCGCCGGGTCGAGCGAACTGGGCCTGTTCGAGGTGAGCGAGGCGGCGGAGATCATCCACGACGTTGCCCACCCCGACGCCAACATCATTTTTGGCACCGTCGTCGACGAGAACCTCGAGAACGAGATCCAGGTCACCGTCATCGCCGCCGGCTTCGACCACTTCGACGACGACCGGGTCGATCTCGATCTCACCCGCGAGCCGTCGTACGTCGCTCCCAAGGAGCGGGTCAGCGAGGAGCGGTCCGACCCGACGGTCGACCTGTTCGGCGATGAAAGCGACGACCTCGACGACGACTTCGACGTGCCGTCGTTCTTGAAGTAGCGCCGATTTTGCCACCGTCGCACCGGTGCCGGGACGACGGACCGGGGGCTACGGTGGGAGCCGTGACCTCGATCGGCCCCAACCCCGGTTCCGGCAGTGGCTGACCGCAGGCGGGTGACCCTCAACGACGACCTCGAGGCCGCGGTCTGCTTCACCGACACCTCGGACGGAGACTTCCGGGTCAGCAGCCCCGGCCCGGGTCTGGACGAGCGGCGGCGCAGCATCGTCGATCGGCCCTGGTCCTGGGTACGCCAGGTTCACGAGGCGACCATCGTCGAGGTCACCCGGCCCGGCCAGCACGCCGGGGTCGAGGCCGATGGGCTGGTGACGGCGGCCCTCGGCTGCCCGATTGCGGTCACCACCGCTGATTGTGCGCCGGTTGTGCTGCTGGCCGAGCGCGGGGTGGCCGTGGTCCACGCCGGGTGGCGCGGCTTGGCCGGCGGCGTCATCGGCGTTGCCGCCGAGCGGCTGAGCGAGATCGGTGGTGCGCCGGTGGCCTCGCTGTTGGGGCCATGCATCGGCCCCGGAGCCTACGAGTTCGGCGCCGCCGAGCTGGAGTTGGTGGCCGATCGGCTCGGCCCGGGGGTCGATGGCCGGACCGTCGCTGGCCGCCCCGCGCTCGACGTACCCGCCGCAGTGGCCTCGGCCTGCCGGTTGGCCGGTTGGCCGGCCCCGGAGCGGCCGGCCTGCACCAGCGACCCCCGCTGGTTCAGCCATCGAACCAGGGCCGATGATCATCGCCAGACCGCAGTGGCCTGGTTGGCCGCCCCGGGTCGGCCCCAGGAGGGACCGGGATCGTGACCGAGCTGCCCAACGACGGGATCGACGTCGCCCTGGTGGCCCGCCGATTGGCCGAGGTGTGGCGGCGGATCGAGGCCGCCGGCGGCAGCCGCGAGGGGGTCACCCTCGTTGCGGTCACCAAGACCTTCCCCATCGGCTATGTCGAGTCTGCGATCGGGGCCGGACTGGTCGACCTGGGGGAGAACTACGCCCAGGAGCTCGTGGCCAAGGCAGATCAGGCCAGCGCGGCCGGCCTGGAGCCGAGGTGGCACTTCATCGGCGGCCTGCAGCGCAACAAGGTCAAGCTGCTGGCCGGGCGGGTCGAGCTGTGGCAGACGGTCGACCGGGCGCCTCTGGTGGACGCAATCGCCAAACGGGACCCCGGGGCCAGGATTCTGATCCAGGTCAATACAACCGACGAGGACCAGAAGTCCGGCTGCGACCCCCAGCATGCCCAGGAGCTGACCGAGCGGGGCCGGTCGGCCGGGTTGGTGGTGGAGGGGCTCATGACCGTCGGCCCCACCGGGGGCGGCGATCCGCGGCCCGGGTTCGAGCGGTTGCGGGGCCTGGCCCAGCGTTGCGGGGTCGAACAGCTGTCGATGGGCATGAGCGCCGATTTTGAGCTGGCGGTGTCCGAGGGCGCCACCATCGTCAGGATCGGATCGGCGCTGTTCGGTCCGAGAGTGGCCAGGTCCGGATCGTGGTGAGGGCCACCGGCGGAGAGACGGCCGAACGGGGCCGACCATGGCCCACGATCAGCCCTTTCGCCACTAAACTTCGCCGTCAAGGAGAGTCGGATGTCGTTCCTGCGTGCGCTTAGGGCCTATGTCGGCCTCGGTCCTGACGAGGACATCGAGGACCGATACCTGTATGAGCTGAACTCGCGCCGTCGCGAGCTGGACCTCGACGAGCTGGAGGCGGACTCGGCCATGTCCATGGAGCAAGACGACCTGCGGCAGGAGCTCGATTCCGACGATGTCGTGGTCGTGACACCGGGCTCCGGCGGACGGGCAGGCTCCCGCCGGGTCGGCTCCGGGACTCATTCCGTCGGCCGCCACGATCAGGCCCCGGATCTGGACCTGCGGTTCGACACCGGCGATCGATTCGACTTCGACGAACTCGATCCGATCGACCGGACACCGGGCCCCGGCGCCCCATTCGGCACCATCGACGGCGGCACCGAGACCGTTCCCCCGCCGCCCGGTCCCCGGGCCACCGCCGCACGTCGGACTCCACAGGCCGACGACGAGATCCTCGACTTTCTCGACGACGACTCGTTCGCCGAGTATGTTCCGGCCCGGCGGGCCCCGGTCGATACAGATGGGGCAGGGCGCCCCGGCCCGGCCGAACGGGCGTCGGAAGCGAAACCGAAGGCGGAGGAGGCGGTTGTGCGCTCATTGGATTCGATGCGGGCCAAACCCCGGACGTTGGTCCCGGAGTCGTTCGCCGATGCCAAACTGGTGGCCGACGAGTTCAAGCGGGACATCCCGGTGCTGCTCAACCTGCAGGGTCTCGAACGGGACTTGGCCCGGCGACTGATCGACTTCGCCAGCGGCATCTGCTACGCCCTCGACGGCAGCATGGAGAAAATCGCATCGCAGGTGTTTCTGCTCATCCCCGACGGCGTCGAGGTGTCAGACGAGGACCGACGTCGGATTGAGGAGAGGGGATACGCTAGGTAGGCCATGCGCTACGTCTGCATCCTGATCCTCGCCTTCCAGTTCGTTTTCCTGCTGCGCATGGTGCTCTCCTTCTTTCCGATCAGGGAGGGGACGGTCCCCGCCACGGTGCGGGAACTGGCCATGGCCGCCACCGAACCGGTGGTGTTTCCGCTTCGGCGATCGCTGCCGCCACTGCCCGGCGCGATGGCCGGATTCGGCGTCGCCGAGTTGGTGGTTCTGATCGGTCTGCAGATCATCGGGGCCATCGTTTGCGGACTGGCCTGACACCTTTCTTGAAGCATCGAGATCCAGTGGGCGACCAGTCCACGATGGGTTAACCTGAGGTATGCCTTTGCAAAGCGACAAGTTGCGGTTGCTCCGCAGAATCCCCGACATCCGGTTCGAAGAGGAGACCCGCGGCTACAGCAAGGATCAGGTCGATCGCGTCCTGGCCAACCTGGCCCCCTTGGCCGATGAGATCGAGCGGCTGCAGGCGCGGCTGTCGGAGTCGGAAACCAGGGCCGCCTCGGCCGAGGCCCGTCTCGTCGAGGCCAGGAGCCCGTCGCAGGCCAGCGGTGCGCCCGGGATGCCACCGGCTCCCCAACCGGATTTCGACGAGACCCTCCGCAACACGCTGGTCTCGGCCCAACGCCAGGCCGACACCACGATCCGCGAGTCAAAGGAAGAGGCGGAGCGGCTGCGAACCGAAGCGGAGTTCCAGTCCAACGCCCTGCTGGCCGACGCCAGGGACCAGTCCTCGGAGATGACAACCGAGGCCGTCGCCTACCGCGAGCGGCTGATGGCCGAGGCTGCGGCCGAGCGGTCGAAGATGCTGGAAGAAGCCCGGGACGAAGCCCAGAACCGGGTGCAATCGGTGGAGAAGGAACTGGCCGAGGCCCACGAGGCCGAGCGGACCAAGCTGGTGAACCAGATCAGCGGACTCCAGGACACCCACAAGCTCCTCCAGGACGACGTCATTCGATTCGAGCAGCATCTGAAGTCGCGCTCGGCGGACGTCAGGGCGGCCCTCGAGGAGATCACCGCCGTCCTCGACGACCCCGATCGCCTTCGCTCCAGGGACGGCATCGAACCGGCCGACATCGACGACTTCGAGGCGGCAGACTACCCACCGATCGCGGTTGAGGTGGTGGCGCTCAACGATCTAGAGGCCGAGGCCCAGATGGCCGCCGAGGCAACCGCACGGCCCGGCGAGGTCATCAATGCCGCCGAGCTCGAGGACCTCGCTCCCGACGAGGAGCACGAGGAGGAAGAGGACTTCGAGAGCTACGACTCGGTCGAGGACTTCGACCCGGACGAGAGCCCCGAAGCCGAGGGCTACGTGCTCGACGATCCCCAGGTCGGGGTGGAGACCCAGACGGTCCCGCTCCCAAAGACCGACGACCGCCCGGGATTCCCAAACGGCGGTGAGGGCCCGCCGCCGCCGATGGGCGAGCAGGGCGATCCGTTCCTGGACGAGTTGCGACGGGTCACCACCGAAGACCCCCAGAACGGCGACCCCATCGGTGACTTCCTGGACGACAAGCAGGATCGGGGCAACGGCGGCGGCTGGTTTGGCCGGCGCAAGTAGCTGCCGTTCCTGCCGTTCCTGGAGTTCCTGCCGTTCCTCGCGGTGCTCGTCACTAACCGAGTTTCGCCTGCGGCGAAACTCGCGGCTGGCTGCCGGTGCTCGTCACTAACCGAGATTTCGCCTGCGGCGAAACTCGCGGCTGGTCGGGTTCGGGTCGCGGAGGAGCTTCAGCTTCGGGCGGCTGCGACGGCGAAATCGAAGCTGATGTCGTGCTCGCCGATCCGAGCGGTGACCGGCAGTTCGTCTCCCGGTGACACTTCGGTGGCCAACACCTGACTCTTGATCCAGTCGAAGTGCGACCGCAGGCTGGTGTCCAACGGGTCGGGAAGCCCGAGCTTGAGCTCGATCCGATCGGTCACCTGGAGGTCGCGATCCTTCCGCTCCTGTTGGACCAGCCGGACCAGATCGCGGGCATGGCCCTCCGCCTCCAACTCGGGGGTAACGTCGGTGTCGAGCACCACCACCGCCCGGTTGCCCGGCAGCGGTGCGGCGGCAACCCCGTCCAGGGGCACCAGGCCGAGGTCGAATTCGTCGGTCGACAGGACGTGCCCGGCCACGGTGACCGTGCCGTCGTCGTTTGCCGACCAGTCCCCGGCCTTGGCCGCCTTGATCACCGTCTGGACCTCGCCGCCCAGCTTGGGCCCGAGCACCCGGCCGTTCGGCTGGAGCCGGAACGAGCCGAACGCGTCGACGTCGGTGGTGAGGTCGATGGCTTTGACGTTGATCTCGTCGGCCAGCAGCTCGGTGAACGGTTCGATGAGCTCCGCGTCGGCCCCGGCGATGGTGGCCCTGGCCAACGGCAACCTGATCCGGAGTCCCCGCTCGTCCCGCAGTGACAGGGCTGCCGATGCGGCTTCCCTCAGCCGGTCCATGCGCAGCACCAAATCGGGGTCGGCCGGGAACTGGGCCGGATCGGGCCAGTCCTGCAGGTGCACACTGTCGGCCGCCGAGTCGGCTCCGGTCAGGCCGGTCCAGACCTCCTCGGCCAGGAACGGCAGCAGGGGGGCCGAGACCTTGGCCAGCGTCAACAGCACCGTAGACAGGGTGTCGAGCGCCTCGGCGTCGACTGCGCCGGCCATACCATTCTCGTTGGTGTTCCAAAACCGCTCCCGACTGCGACGGATGTACCAGTTCGTCAGCGCGTCGAGGAAGCCCTGGACCGCGGCCGAGGCGCCGGCCAGGTCGTAGGCGTCCAGTTGTTCGGTGGCCGCGTCCACGAGGTCGTGGGTCTTGGCCAGGATGTAGCGATCCAGCAGGTTCGACGAGTCGGTCCGCCACGACGCCCGGTAGTCATCGGCATTGGCGTAGAGGGTGAAGACTCGATAGGCGCTCCAGATCGGGTTGAGGACCTGTCGGACCACATCACGAACGTCCGAGCCGTCCCGGTCGATGCGGAGGTCGAGCCCTCGTAGGATCGGCGAACTCATGAGATACCAGCGGAGGGCGTCGGAGCCGAGCGTTTCGAAGATCTCCAGCGGATCGGGGTAGTTGCGCAGCTTCTTGGACAGTTTGAGACCCTCGGCGTCGAGCACGACGCCGTGGCAGATCACATTGGCGAACGCCGGCTTGTCGAACAGCGCCACCGACAGCACATGCATGGTGTAGAACCAGCCCCGGGTCTGGGCGATGTACTCGACGATGAAATCGGCCGGGTTGTGCTTCTCGAAGAACTCGACGTTCTCGAACGGGTAGTGGTGCTGGGCGTATGGCATCGAGCCGGACTCGAACCAGCAGTCCAGTACCTCGGGGACCCGCCGCATCGTCGACTGTCCGGTGGGATCGTCGGGATTGGGGCGGACCAACTCGTCGATGAACGGTCGATGAAGGTTGGCCGGGCGCACGCCGAAGTCGGCCTCGATCTCGTCGAGACTGCCGTAGACGTCTATCCGGGGGTAGTTGGGGTCGTCGCTGCGCCAGATCGGGATGGGCGAGCCCCAGAAGCGGTTGCGGCTGATCGACCAGTCCCTGGCGCCCTCCAACCACTTGCCGAACTGCCCGTCGCGAACATGCTCGGGGATCCAGTTGATCTGCTGGTTGGCCGCCAGGAGGCGGTCGGTGAGATCGGTGACCCTGACGTACCAGGAGTTGATGGCCCGGTAGATGATCGGCGTGTCGGTTCGCCAGCAGTGGGGGTAATTGTGATCATAGGTCTCGTGGCGGAGCACGACGCCGCGATCTTTCAGGTGCTTGATCACCTCCGGGTTGGCATCGAACACGTTCATGCCGGCGAACTCGGCGATCTCGTCGGTGAAGCGTCCCTCGTCGTCCACCGGCACCACCAGCGAGATGCCGGCCGCCTCGCCGAGCCGCTGATCGTCCTCACCGAACCCGGGGGCGATATGGACCACGCCGGTTCCCTCGCCGGTCTCGACGAAGTCGCCGGCGAGGACCCGGAACGAGTTCGCATGGCCGTCGAAGTAACGGAACAGGGGCTCATAGGTCCGTTCGACCAGCTCCTGGCCGGTGAAGCGGCCGACCCGTTCCACGTTGCCATCGTTGTCGCCGAGTTCGCGGGCATAGCGATCGACGGCCGCCTCGGCGAGCACCACCAGGTCTCCGTCGGGGGCCTTCACCACCGCATATTCGACGTCCGGCCCGACCGCAAGGGCAAGGTTGGACGGCAGGGTCCACGGGGTGGTGGTCCAGGCCAGGATCTTCAGTGGGCCGGCGTCGCCGGGGCGCGCCTCGAGCGTGAACGCCACCGTCAGTGCCGGATCCTGACGGGGACGGGTGGCGTCATCGAGCCGAATCTCGAAATTGGCAAGCGGGGTCTCGGCTCCCCAGGAATAGGGCATGACCCGATAGGCCTCGTAGACCAGGCCCTTGTCCCACAGCTGCTTGAAGGCCCACATCACCGACTCCATGAAGTCGATGTCCATGGTCTTGTAGTCGTTCTCGAAGTCGACCCATCTGGCCTGGCGGGTGACGTAGCGCTCCCACTCCTTGGTGTAGCGGAGGACCGACGTCTCGCACTGTTTGTTGAACTTGTCGATGCCGTAGTCGAGGATGGCTCGCCGGCCTGCGACGCCGAGTTCCTTCTCGGTCTCCATTTCGGCGGGCAGACCGTGACAGTCCCAGCCGAATCGGCGCTCCACCCGTTTGCCCCGCATCGTCTGGTAGCGGGGGATGACGTCCTTCACGTAGCCGGTCAGCAGGTGCCCGTAGTGGGGTAGGCCGTTGGCGAACGGCGGACCGTCGTTGAAGACATACTGGGCCCCGCCGGCCGACTCCGGTGGCCGGGCTTCGATCGAAGCCTCGAAGGTCTCGTCCTTGGACCAGCGATCGAGGATCTCCCGCTCCATGGCCGGAAAATCCGATCGCGGTGGCACGTCTGGATACTTGGTCGACCTCCGGGGGATCATGAGGTCACCCTATCTCCGACCACGCTTGAGCGACGGCCATTTCCGGGGCCCCGGACCCCGGCGCAGGCCCGGAAATTGGGGGTCCGACAGCGATTTCGATGGCGGATTTCTGGTCTCCGGGAACAAACAGGCGGCGATTTCCGTTAGATCGAAACGTGGTCGTTGGTGGAGGCGGCTCGGAACCTCTACACTACGCCGACCTTTCGCCCAGCAATCCGAGGGGCCCTGTTCAGCCGTAAGGCAGCAAAGGCACGGTGAAGTCGAAGAGTGTCAGCGAAAAAGAAGGCCGGTAAGAAGGCCCCGACGAAAAAGGCGGCGGCCAAGAAGGCGTCCGCAAAATCGACAACCACCAGGAAAGCCGCGGCCAAGGCTCCAGCCAAGAAGACCACGAGCAAACAGACCACCAAGAAACAGACAACCAAGAAACAGACAACCAGCAAGACGGCCAAGAAAGCGACGGCCTCCACGGCCAAGTCGGCTCCGGCCAAGAAAGCGGCAGCCGGCTCGGCTGCGACAAAAGCGGCTCCGGCCAAGAAAGTGAAGATGCGCGCCGATTCAAAACCCACCCCACCCGAGGAACGAACGATCCCCGCCAAGTACAAGTACCTGCACGACGAAAAATGGCTGCAGGGCCAGCGGGAATCACTGCTCCGGGAACGGGCCAGCTACACCACCAGCGCCGACCGGCTGGCGGCCGAGGCGGCCGCCCTGATGGCCGATCGCGAACCGGGCGACGTCCAGTTCGACGAGGAGTCGGGCGAAGGAGACACGATCGCCGTCGAACGCGATCGGGATCTCGCCCTGTCGGCTGCGGCCCGGCAGTCGGTGTCGGAGATCGACGCCGCACTTGCCCGCCTCGATGCCAACACCTATGGAATGTGCATCGCCGGCGACGACATCATCCCCCGAGAGCGGCTCGAGGCCATTCCGGAGGCCGCAGTATGCGTCATGCACAAGACGCTGATGTTCTGAGCACCGGAGCCGTCCCGAACATCAGGAGATCACTCCGTTTGGCCGTCCCCATCGCGGTGGTGGTGGCGTTCGTCGACCAGTTGACGAAGCGGTGGGCCCTCGACACCCTCGAACCCGGCTCGTGTGCCAACCCCGATGCCTG
Organism: uncultured Acidimicrobiaceae bacterium; assembly: GCA_947259095.1. Classification (GTDB taxonomy): domain Bacteria; phylum Actinomycetota; class Acidimicrobiia; order Acidimicrobiales; family SZUA-35; genus JAHELU01. Next base: position 109,656 of record CAMYLA010000003.1, read on the forward strand.
CATCGATCTTTTCGCAGGGGCCCGGTTCCACCTGGTGTTCAACACCGGTGCTGCCTTCACCAGCGGCAGCGGCTACGGCCCGGTGCTGGCGGTGCTGGCCATGGTGATGGCCGCGGTGCTGCTGTTCCTGGCCTCCAGACGGACCGACCGGTTCGGCATCGTCCTGTTCGGTCTGATCGTCGGTGGTGCCATCGGAAACCTGATCGACCGGGTGTTCCGGGCCGACGACGGCCTGTTCTCCGGTGCGGTCGTTGACTTCATCGACCTCGGTTGGTGGCCGGTGTTCAACATCGCCGACTCGGCGATCGTGGTCGGCGTCGCCGCCTTCGTGGTATTGAGCTTCTTGGGTCACGACGATGCCACCGGTCAGGCCGTTCGGCCCACCGAGACTTCCACCGAGCTCGACGGCGACGCCCTCGGTGACTCGGGTCGGGCCCTCGGTGACTCGGGTCGGGCCCTCGGTGACTCGGGTCGGGCCCTCGGTGACTCGGGTCGCCCACTCGGTGACCTGGTCGAGTGAGCGACCCGACCATCATCTCGGAGTCGATACCCGAGGCGTTGCGTGGCGAGCGGATCGATCGCATCGTCGCCTTCGTCGCCGACGTCTCCCGGCGGGATGCGGTCGCCCTGATCACATCGGGAGGGGTGCTGCTCGACGGCCAACGGCCTGATAAACCATCGTTGCGGGTCGATGCCGGCTCGGTGGTGACGATCGAGGTGCCGGAGCCGTCACCGGGTCTGCTGCCGGATCCCGATGTGGAGTTGGCGCTGGTCCACGTCGACGACCAGGTGATCGTCGTCGACAAACCCTCCGACCTGGTGGTCCATCCGGGATCGGGGGTCAAGGACTCGACGCTGGCCAACGGGCTGCTGGCCCGGTTTCCGGACATCGCCGGTGTCGGTGAGCCGCTGCGCCCCGGAATCGTCCATCGCCTCGATCGGGGCACGTCCGGGGTACTGATGGTGGCCAGGACTGATGCGGCCTATGACAGTCTCGTCGCCCAGCTGGCGGCCAGGACGGTCTCCCGGGTCTACCGGGTGCTGGTGGGTGGCCTGGTCGAGGCCGAGGCAGGGTTGGTCGACGCCCCGTTGGGGCGATCGCTTCGCGACCCGACCCGGCGGGCGGTGGTGGCCGACGGCAAGGACGCCAGGACCCGTTACGAGGTGCTGGAGCGGTTCGGCGACCACGACTGCACCCTGTTGGCCTGCCGGCTGGAGACCGGCCGAACCCATCAGATCCGGGCCCACCTGTCGGCAATCGAGCACCCGGTCATCGGTGACGAACGATACGGAGGGGAACGGCTGGAAGGCTTGAACCGGCCGTTCCTCCATGCCGCCCACCTCGGCTTCGATCACCCTGCCACCGGCCAGCGGATGGGGTTCGATTCGCCGCTGCCCAAGGAGCTGGAGGCGGTACTCAGTCGGCTGTCGGATCGGCCGCGGGCCGGATGATCACCTGATCGATGGGCGGTCGCGGCCTGCCGGCCGAGCGGCCCGGCTCATCGTCGACCGGGTGTCCGATGGCCACCGTGGCTGCCAGCCGGAGCCGGTCCGGGAGATCGAACGCGGCCCTGATGGCCGGCTCGTGATCGAAGGGTCCGAACAGGCAGGCGCCGAGGCCGGCGTCGGCCACCAGCAACAGCAGGTTCTGGATCACCGCCCCGACGTCGACCCACCAGTAGGGCACGGGCCACCGGTCGACCGAGTGGCCTCGGCCGGCGGCCACCTTGTCAGGCTCGGAGTAGCGGCTCAGATACAGGTCGGGGTCGGTGGTGACCAGGATCAGTGCCGGCGCCCGCAGCAGCCCCTGCCAGCGGAACGTCGCCCGCCTCGAGGCCGGGCCGTCGTCTGGCAGGGTGGTGTCCCAGTAGTGGTCGACCAGGTCCGGCCGGTCGAGCACCACGAACCCTGCGGCCTGGGTGTTCCCCGCCGATGGTGCCCGCCGGGCCAGGTCGAGCAGGCGGTCCAGTGTTTCGGCTTCGACGGGGGCGTCGCTGAAGGTCCTGATCATGCGGCGGGCGCCGATGGCGGCCCTCAGCTCCATCGAGGGCCATCTCCTGTGAGTCCGACCACTGAGGCGGTGGCCGACGGGGCGGCGGTTCCCGGAGGTCGCCGGCCGACGGCGGTCAGCCGGGCCACGGACGGTTGCCGGCGGCCATGGCTGCGATGTCGGCGAGGGTGAAGTTCTCCAGCTGCTCCCGCATCTTGTTGCCGACGGTGTGCCAGATCGAGAGCAACACACACTGCCCCTCGTGGTCGCAGGCGCCGTCGGTGTGGGGTTCGCCGAAATCACCGAGGGCGATCGGGCCGTCGACCGCTCGAACGATCTCGGCCAGGTTTATCTCGCAGGGAGGCCTGGCCAACACGTACCCGCCGCCAACCCCACGCTTCGACTTGACCAGCCCGGCGCCCTTGAGAGCCAGCAGAATCTGTTCCAGGTAGGGCTGGGGGAGTCCGGTTCGCTCTGCGATGTCGCGGACCGTCGTCGGCCCGCTGCCGGCTCCGTGGAGCGCCAACGACAGCAGGGCCCGGCTGGCGTAGTCGCCGCGGGTGGAAACTCTCACCGGTCGATCACGACCATGATGCTCGGGGTTGTTGTCACTGGATCACTCGCTCGATCGCTCGGCGGCCCGCCGAGAAGCCGGTTCCCGGTGCCTGGCGACAACCGGGCCGGGTGCCGGTTGGACTGCGCGAGCTCGTCTCGTTATACAGTAGCGCTGCCGGGCCGTCTGCGACGTTTCCGGTAGATTGTCGGACTCCGACAGCGTCGGTTGCCGCCGCCGCACGGCGGCCTAGCCTGGAGGTAGTGCTTTGTTGTCGACCGACCGGGCAGGAGCGATGATGGAGCAACCGATACCCCCCGCATTCGGGCACGGCTGCATCACCGACTTGATGCCGGCACTTCTGGGGGAATCGGGTGAGAGCCCGGCCCTGCCCGTCGGGTTCGGCCGGGGGCCACGGGTCCTGCTGGTACTGGACGGCCTCGGCTGGGACCAGCTGCAAGATCACCGCGACATCGCCCCGACATTGTCGCGGTTCGAGGGCGGACCGATCACCACCGTGGCACCGTCGACGACCGCAGCGGCGCTGCCGTCGATCACGACGTCGCTGTCGCCGGGCGAACACGGTCTCATCGGCTACCGGATCGTCGTCGACGACTCGGTGCTCAATTGCCTGCGATGGGGCACCCCGGATCGGCCCGATGCCCGCAAGACGATCCCGCCGATCACGCTGCAGCCATACGAGCCCTTCCTCGGCACCGCGCTCCCGCTCGTCACCAAGGCCGAGTTCCGGCGATCCGGTTTCTCCGAGGCCCACCTCCGTGGCGGCCGTCTCGTCGGCTATCGAACGACCGCGGTGCTGGTCCACGAGGTGGCAAGGTTGATCCGGGAAGGGGAGTCCGCGGTCTACGCCTACTACGACGGCGTCGACAAGGTGGCCCACGAATACGGGTTGGGTTCGGAGTACCGGGCGGAGCTGGCCTTCGTCGATCGACTGGTGGCCGACGTGCTCGAGACGGTCCCGACCGGCACCACGGTGATCGTCACCGCCGACCACGGCCAGGTGGATTGTGGCGCCGGTCTGCTCCCCATCCACCCCGACGTACTGGCCAGTACGTCATTGCTGTCCGGCGAGGCCCGGTTCCGGTGGTTGCATGCGGCGGGCGGCGCCGGCGCCGAACTGCTGGCCGCGGCGTCGGAACACCATGGCCACCATGCATGGGTCCGAAGCCTGGAACAGATGCTCGACGAGCACTGGTTCGGCCACAAGGTGTCCGATGACGTCCAGTCCCGGCTCGGCGACGTCGCCCTGTTGCCATTCGAGGACACCGGCTTCGAGGACCCTGACGACACCGGCCCGATGGAACTGATCGGCCGTCACGGCTCGTTGACCGCGGCCGAGATGTACGTCCCCTGTATCGCAGCAACCGCCTGAGCCGTCGCCCGGCATCCGGTCCACGGTCGCCTCCCTTCCCGGGGCCTGCGACCGCAGCGCCTCCGGCCACGGCGCAGGCCGGGGTAGCCGCCATCCGGTCCTGGAGATAGAACGGTAGCTATGAGTGATCAGCCAACGCCGGAAACGCCAGAGATCGTCGATGAGCCGGCGTCAACCTCGGAGAGCGAGGGCGAGACCACCGGCACGGTGTCCGAGCCGGCCAAGGTGATGCGGATCGGCACGATGATTCGCCAGCTCTTGGAAGAGGTCAAGGCGACCGAACTCGACGAGCCGGGACGAGATCGACTCAAGGAGATCTACGAAACGTCGGTCGATGAACTGTCGCAGGCCCTGTCGCCCGACCTGCGGGCCGAACTGGAGCGGCTGGCGCTACCGTTCGACGAGCACGACATCCCGTCCGGCCCTGAGCTCAGGGTGGCCCAGGCGCAGTTGGTCGGCTGGCTCGAAGGGCTGTTCCACGGCATCCAGGCCACCCTCTTCGCCCAGCAGAATGCAGCTCGGCAGCAGTTGGAGCAGATCCAGCAGACCCAGGCCCTGCCGCCCGGTCAACGGCCACCGTCGCAACCGGGCGGCGTCTACCTGTAGTCGTGGTTCAAGCAGTGGCGGTGGTCCCCGGGCGTCAGCCGTCGCCGATTCGCTCAACGGCGCGGGGCCGACCGTGGGGCCGTCGTGCACATGTCGGGTTCCCGGCTGGGCGGCTGCCAGACCGGCATCGACAGGGTCGGCCAGGCTGCGATCTCGTCATCGTGGGTGTCCTGGGCCCGGTCCTCCGACCCAAGACATCATCTCGGTTTGATTAATGACGCCACGGCGGCGAAAATGGGCAACGGGGACAACGGTGGCGGCTCAGCCCGCCCCGAGCCGTTTCGAAGAACTGAAGACACATGGAAGCCGGGCGGCGCAACGAACGCAGGGGGCGTTGTAGGGTGAAAATCGAGGTAACGACCAAGGACTGTGCGGCCCTGGACGATGTCGAGCTGTCCGACATGGCCGACCTGACGGCGGAAACCGTTGGCTGGGAGGTGGGTCGTCTCGGCAAGGAGGCCGACGAGTGGGTGCTCGTCAGCCAGGCGGCCGAGAGCGGCAAGCTCACGGGGTTCATGTTCGCCACCCTGGAGCGGATCGGCGGCACGCCGGCCATGGTGATCGGCTTGGCGTCGGTGACCCGGGGGCGGTCGAGCTCGACCACCATGCGGGCGCTGATGCACGAGCAGTACCACCGGGCGCTGATGGCCTTCCCCGACGAGGACGTGCTGGTCTCGGTCCGCCTGCTGCGACCCGGTGGGCTCGAGGCGCTGGCCAAGCTGCACGACGTCCGGCCCTGCCCCGGTACCAGGGTGAATGGTGAGGAACGGGCCTGGGGGCGTCGACTGGGCAAGCGGTACGGCGCAGTGAAGTTCGATGATCGCACGATGATCGCCAGGGGCGACGGCGAGGAGTTGTTCGTTGACCACGAGCCCTCGTCGCCCACCGAACCCGGCGCAGCCTGTTTCGAGAACTGCGACCGCAACGCCGGCGACTACGTGATCGCCTGGGGCTGGGCCATGGCCGAGTTCCTGGAGAAGTTCGCCGCAGAGTGACCTGATCGGCGTTGGTGTTGGGGCGCCCCGCACCTCGGCGAACTCGAGCAATGTTGGAGCGTTGCCCCGAGTCTGCTGGAGAAGTTCGCCGCCCCGAGGAGGTCGATCACTTGGCCTTGACCGGTTGAGTGAGTACGATCGGATTACGGAATCACATCGGTGTTATTTGTCCACAACGTGTGGACAACCGTTGTCGATCGAGACACGGCTCATCCTGGCAGTGCCAGGGAGCGGGTCGGGCGGTCGGCATCGGTGAGCTTCGGCATGGTTGTGGCCCCGGTTGTCTCCAGTCGTCGTCGGTCGGCCCTCTGTGGGCCCGCCCACAAAAGGAAAGTACCTCAGGCGTGAGTTCGTCGTTCGCCCACCTCCATGTCCACACCGAGTACTCGATGCTGGATGGTGCCTCGCGTCTTGACGAACTGGTGGCCAAGGCGGCATCCGACGGCATGCCCGGCCTTGGCATCACCGACCACGGCAACATGTACGGGGTCCTGGATTTCTACCGGACCTGCAAAGACCACGACATCAAACCGATCATCGGCTGTGAGCTGTACCAGGCGGACGACAGCCGCCACGAACGCCCCAGCCGCCGCGGCCGGCTCGACGACTCCGGCGGAAGCACCGACGGCGGCAAGAAGCTCTACTACCACATGATCGCCCTGGCTGAGAACAACACCGGCTACAAGAACCTGATCCAGCTCTCCAGCAGGGCCTTCATGGAGGGCTACTACTACAAGCCCCGGGTCGACTGGGAGGTCCTGTCCGATCACAGCGAAGGGGTGATCGCCACCACCGGGTGTCTCGGCGGCCACGTACTGCAGTCGCTGATGAACGGCAACGAGGCCGACGCCCTGAAGAAGGCGGCCAGGATGCAGGACATCTTCGGCCGCGACAACCTCTTCGTCGAGATCCAGGACCACGGAATCCCGGCCCAGCACGAGACCAATCCCAAGTTGCTGGAGATCGCCAAGAAGATCAATGCCCCGATCCTGGTCACCAACGACTCCCACTACACCCACCAGCATGACCACACCGCCCACGACGCCCTGCTGTGTGTGCAAACCGGCTCATTGATGAGCGACCCCGACCGTTTCAAGTTCCAAGGGGATCAGCACTACCTCAAGTCGGCCCAGGAGATGCGCCATCAGTGGGCCGAACTCCCCGAAGCCTGCGACAACAGCCTGTGGATCGCCGAACGGGCCAACGTGGAGATCGAATTCGGCAAGCCCCAACTGCCGGACTTCCCGATACCTCCGGAGTTCAACGACAATGCAGACGACTACCTGCTCCACCTGACCATGGAGGGCGCCAGGAAGCGGTGGGGGGCGAATCTCAACGATGAGATCACCGATCGGTTGGTGTTCGAGCTCGAGGTCATCAAGAACATGGGGTTCAGCTCCTACTTCCTGATCACCTGGGATCTGATCCGCCATGCCCGCGACGCCAACATCCGGGTCGGCCCGGGCCGCGGGTCGGCTGCAGGGTGTGCCGTGGCCTACTGCCTGTGGATCACCGACCTCGACCCGATTGAGTACGACCTGCTGTTCGAGCGGTTCCTCAACCCGTCGCGGATCTCCATGCCCGACATCGACATGGACTTCGACTCCCGCTATCGGGACGAGATGATCCGCTACGCCGCCGAGCGCTACGGGCGGGACCGGGTGGCCCAGATCGTGACCTTCTCACAAATCAAGGCCCGGGCCGCAGTGCGCGACGCGGCCCGGGTGCTCGGTTACCCCTACGTCGTCGGCGACAAGGTGGCCAAGGCCATGCCGCCGCTGGTGATGGGTCGGGACACCCCGCTCAAGTACTGCTTCGAACAGAACGACAAATATGCCGACGGCTACAATGCCGCAGCAGAACTGCGCTCGATGGTCGACGGCGACAACGACGTCGCCGAGGTGGTCCGGGTGGCCAGGGGGCTCGAGGGCATGCGGCGCCAAGACGGCATCCACGCCGCCGCGGTGGTGATCACCAAGGAACCGCTGACCACCTACCTGCCGATCCAGCGAAAGCCGGAGTCGGGCAAGGACATCGAGGATGCTCCCGTCGTCACCCAGTACGAGATGCACGGGGTCGAGGATCTCGGCCTGCTCAAGATGGACTTCCTGGGACTGCGGAACCTCGATGTCATCTCCGACACCCTGGCCCTGATCGAGCAGGTCATCGGGGAGACGGTCGACATAGACGACGTGGCTCTCGATGACGAGCCGACATACGAGCTGTTGCGCGAGGGCCGATCGATCGGGGTCTTCCAACTGGAGTCCGGCCCGATGCGGGCGTTGATGCGGTCGATGGCCCCCACGGAGTTCGAGGACGTTGCGGCCCTGGTGGCGCTCTACCGACCGGGGCCGATGGCGGCCAACATGCACAACGACTACGCCGACCGCAAGAACGGCCGACAAAAAGCCGATCCGTTCCACCCCGACGCGGCCGAGATCCTCGGTGGCACCTATGGTCTCTGCATCTATCAGGAGGAGTTGATGCAGCTGGCCCAGAAGTTCGCAGGCTACGACCTGGCCCAAGCCGACAACCTCCGCAAGGCGATGGGCAAGAAGATCCGGGAGAAGATCCAGGCCGAACGCTCCACCTTCGTCGACGGCTGCGACGCCCAGGGTTATGGCCGCGAACTGGGCGAAGAGCTGTTCGACACCATGGAGCCGTTCGCAGACTACGCCTTCAACAAGAGCCACTCCTACGGCTACGGCTTCGTCAGCTATCAAACCGCCTACCTCAAGGCCAACTACCCGGCCGAGTACCTCGCCTGCCTCCTGACCAGCGTCAAGTCGAACCTCGACAAGGCCGGCATCTACCTCAACGAATGCCGGCAGCTCGGTATCCGGGTGCTCGTGCCCGATGTGAACCGCTCGGAGATGGACTTCACCTCCATCCCCGACCCCGACGATCTCGAGGCGACCTACAACTCGATCCCATTCGGCATGTCAGCGGTCCGGAACGTCGGTGAGGGCCTGGTCGAGCTGATCATCAAGGAGCGGACCGAGAACGGCCCCTTCGAGAGCTTCATCGATTTCTGCGAACGGGTCGACTACCAGGTGCTCAACAAGCGAACCCTCGAGTCGCTGATCAAGGCCGGTGCGTTCGACTCCCTGGGTCACCCCCGCAAGGGTCTGCTGCTGGCGTTCGAGGCCATCATCGACCAGACGGTGGCTGCCCGCCGCCAGCACGACATGGGGGTGCAGACCCTCTTCGGGTCGATGGACGACGGTGATGGGGGAGAGGCTCCGGCGTTCGACGATCGACCGAAGATCGGGACCGAGGAGTTCGACAAGTCCCAACGGTTGGCCTTCGAGAAGGAGATGCTGGGGCTGTACGTCTCGGATCACCCGCTGATGGGGATCGAAGCGGCATTGAAGCGGAAGGCCGAGGACACCATCGCCGACCTGGTCGACGTTGAGGAAGGCCAGACGGTGGCGATCGGTGGGGTGGTCACCGGGCTGCAGCGCAAATGGACCCGAAAGGGTGACCTGATGGCGGTGCTGGTCCTGGAGGACCTGACCGACTCGCTGGAGACGATGGTCTTCCCCCGTACCTTCGCCGACTACGGCCACCTGCTTGAGGATGATCGCATCGTCATCGTCCGAGGCCGGGTCGACCGTCGCGACGACCAACCGAAACTCATGGCCCAATCGATCGAGGTGCTCGACGCCGATCTGCTGGGGGCGGCGCCGCCGCTGCGGCTGGAGATCCGGCCCAACCAGTTGTCGGACTCGCTGATCGAACAGCTGAAGGTCATCCTGGCCGAGCATCGCGGCGAATCGCCGGTCTACATCCATCTCAGCGAGGACAAGGCGATCAGGCTGTCCGACACCTACTGTGTCGACGCATCCAACGGCCTGGTGCCCGAACTGCGGGTTCTCCTGGGCGAGCAGGCCATCATGGCCACCGTGCAGGCCGGACCGGCCACGACGGCCGGGCCGCCGGGCTTCAATCGGCCCTAGGTGGTCTGTCGCCACCTCGCAGGCGGAGGTCACGGCCGACGCCAATCGATGCCGGTCGGTCGCTGTCGGCGGCTAGCGATGGGAGAGCCGGACCCCGGCCGCACCGAGGAGGATGCCGACCGGCTGCAGCGCATAGGCCAGGCTGTAGCGAAGCTGCGGCGATTCGCCTCGGCGCAGCCTGCCGATGGGATGACCGGCGGCCTGGATCGTGCGCTTCACGGCCCGCGCCGCCAACCTCAGGCGGCCGGCCCGGCCGGCCCGGAGGCTGGTGACGGCCTCGGTGTTCCCGTGCCACAGGCAGCGCCAGAGCTGGTAGCGGTAGGTGGCCCGGTCGGGCGACTGCAGCTCCCAGTTCACCGCATGGCGGCTGTAGTGGGCTCGGAGACCGGCGTCGAGTGCGCCGCGGTAGAACACCATGTCCTCGCCGCCGGTGGCGCCGAGATCGGTCGAGAAGCGAACGGCCGGATGCTCGACGAGGAAGTTGGTTCGGATCATGGAGTTGGCGGTCTGCAGGTCGGTGGCCGGCGCCCCGTCCTGCTTCACCGGCGTTCCCCACAACTCGGCGAAGGGCTGGTTGTGGAGCCATGTCGGTGCGCCGTCCGAGAAACGGGGGTACACGGGCGCGGTAACCGCGTCGGCGCCGGTCCTGCGCTGGACCTCGACCAGTTCGGTCAGCCATTCCGGCACGACGATCTGGTCGTCGTCGACCATGGCGACCCAGTCGGCCAGTGCCATCGCAGACTGCAGCCCCGCGTTGCGGGCGGTGGCGATGTTCCCCGCACCGATGTGGACATAGTGCAGCCCGAGGGGGAAGCGGTGGGTGGAGCGCTCCACCACCTCCTTGGCCGAACCGTCGGCGTTGTCGTCGACCACGACCACACCGAGCTCGATCTCCGGTCGGGCCGCATCGGCCGCCACCTCGAGGGAATCGATCATCCGGGCCAGCGGGAGGTTACGGCGGTATGTACATACATACACCGCCACCGTGGTGGTGGCTAAGCTTGCCTCTGGCGTGTCTGAGGGCACTCGGTAGCTTACGAACGGCACAGGGCAAAAAGAACAAGCGCACGGACAAAGACAAACGACGGTGTGGTGGGTCCGTGAGCCGACGGACGTTACTGGAGGGGACGCAGGTTTCGGATATGGCGTGGCACGTATTGTCCAGCACCTATTTCGATTTCGACCGCTTCGCCCGGGAGAGCAAGGCTGACTCGTTGCCTCACCACCTGTTGCCACAGATCGCCGAGCGGCTTGACGCCGAGGTACACCAACCTGACGATGCCGAGCCCTCGGCGGTCGATCGTTTGGGAGCCGTGGTCTACGCCGGCCCGGAACACTGGCGGCTCGCCAGACGAGTCTATGGTGTCCTCGGCGACGGCGATTCGGTGTACACCGCCGGCTGCGACTCCGGCATCCCGCTGGCCCTGCTGTGCGGGTTGCGGCGGCGCCCGATCTCTTTTGCCATCGCCTTCGCCGACCCCACTCGCCGAAGGTCGAGGATGCTGATCGAGGTCCTGTTGCGGCTGTCGGTCCGGCTCACCGCCATCGTCACCACCGAGGATCAGGAACGAAAGGTCCGGGAGGCGTTCGGGGACCGGTTGGCTGCGGTCCACGCCATCGAAGGCCAGACCGACTGCAACTTTTTCCGGCCGCCGGACGAATCGGCGCACAACGAGCCGGCCGTCGTCGCCGGTTGCGGTGTCGAGCAGCGGGACTACGTGACGATGGCTGCGGCGCTGGAAGGTCTTCCGATCGCGGCCACCGTGTGCTTCGTTTCACCAAACCGCACCTCGAAGACCCGCTTCACCATGCCGGATCCGGTACCGGCAAACATGGACTTCCGCCATCTCGAGTTCCTCGAGCTGCGGCGCCTGTACCAGGAGGCGGACCTGGTGGTCCTGCCATTGCTCGAAAATCGCTACTCCGCCGGGCTGACCACCCTCTTCGAGGCCATCGCCTGCGGGGCTCCGGTGGTGGTGACGGCATCGCCAGGAACGATCCAGACCCTGATCGACGACGAGTTGGTCCTCGGTGTGCCGGTCGGAGACCCGACGGCGATGCAGGCTGCGGTCCGCCGAATTCTCGACGACAAACCTGCGGCGGCTCGGCGATCGGCGGCGGCCAGGGCCCGGATCCTGGAGCGCTTCTCCGCCGCCAGTTTCCTCGACCGGCTGGAGCGGGTCCTCACCGAGCACGCCTATCCGGTGACCCAGACCTGAGCTCGAAGCCGGCGGGCCGGCACTCGACGGTCCCGACGGTGGTGGTGGTCCCGACGGTCCCGACGGTGGTGGTGGCGCTGCTAAACTCGACCAACGATGTGGCATCGCCGGGCAGGGAGCAGGGCAAGTTGAACATGGTGATCCAAACCGCTCCGGCCGCGCCTTCATGTCGCTAGCCGGTCCACCGGTCACGGGTGATGACGAAGAGGTCGGCGATGCTCCGGTTGTGCTTGAACCCGGGCTGTTCGGGCGTCTCACCCCGGCCAACGCACGCAGGATGTGGGGTTCATTCGACGGTCTGGCCACCGACACCCTGTGGTCGGCCGCCCTCGATTTCCTGGCAGTCGTTGCGGCCCTGGTCTCGTTTGCGTTGATCACCAAATCGCTTCCGTTGGCAAGCTACGGCGCCTTCGCCGGTCTCTACGGGCTGGCCACCACCTTCAGCGCCATCACCTACTCGGGGCCCGGTCTGGCACTGATCCAGCGCCGCCTCCGCTTCAATCAGGACCTGGACGAGATCCAGGCCTCGTTCCTGTCGTTGACCGTCATTGCCGGGCTGGCGTCCTCGGTGGTGGCTGTCGGTCTCGCCCTGCTGGTGATCGACCTGACCTTTGCCGAGATCTTCCTGGTCACCGCCAGCGAGCTGTTCGCCAATTCGATCATCCTCGTCTGCAGTTGGCTGGTCCAGGCGGCGAACGGCTTCCCGTCGATGATCAGGGTGCGAATGTTCTCCGTCGTGTTGAAACTGGTGGCGGTCCCGGCGCTGTACTTCGCCGGTGCGTTGACCATCCTGAACCTCGGGGCGGCCTACCTCACGCTCTACTCCGGGTTCGCCCTGTGGCTGATCCTGTTCTACCTGCCTCGAATCGGCTACACCATTCGCTTCCGCCGGCCGCCGGTTGATGCCGTCCGCTCCAGCTCGGTCTTCGCCTTGCCGCTGGCGGCCAGCCAGGTCCAACTCGACGGCGACAAGGTGGCGCTGAACGCCTTCAACCTCCAGGCCGATGCCGGCCTGTACGCCGCGGCCTACCGGGTGGTGCTGCTGGGCTCACTGCCGCTCCGGGTCGTCGGTCAGGCCGCATTCCATCGGTTCCTCCCCCAGGGCGAGGACGATCATCCCGGCTATCACCTCCGGCGAGCGGCCAAGCTCACCGCCTTCATGTTCGGGTTGGGGGTGGCGGTGTCGATCGGCATCTACCTGCTGCTCTATGTCGGCGAACCGCTGCTCGACCTGTTGATCCAGGAGGAGTACGCCGAGGCCAAGACCATCATCCCGTGGCTGGTGCTGTTCATCCCGCTCCTGGCCATCAGCGGGACGCCTACCAACGGGCTGCTCGGCCTGGGACGGACCAGGGAGCGGGCCGCCGTCTACCTCTCATCGGCACTGGTGTCGGTGGTGTTGTACATCCTGTTGATCCCCGGCAACGGCTGGGAGGGGGCGGTGGCGGCAACGCTGATCAGCGAGGCATACCTGGCGGTTGTCAGCTGGGCGGCCATGATCCACTATCAGCGGATCGCCGACGGCGAGCACCGGGACCGCCAGCCCGTCGGGGCCTGAGCCCTCGGAGATCGAGAGGTCGGCCCATATCGAAGCACGGCGGAATATGGCCGGTTATGCTTTCGGCGTCGTGGCGATTCGGGGCTTGGAGTCGCAGAGGGCTCCCTTGTCTACCCCGGGGCGGGCAATTGGAGGGTGCGTTGATGGATTGGGTAGTGGCGTCGCCATACTTCGAAACCGTGGACGATCGCTGGATCAGCGACGCCGCCGGATCCGGAGAACACAGCTTCACCCTCATCCCGCGTCTCGGGTCCGACCGGAACTGGCATCAGTCGAGCGCCAAGGCCGGCGTCGGCGAATGGCTGAACAGGCTGCGGCAGGCCCGCTCGGCGTTCGAGCACCGGGGCCGTGGTGTCATCACCGTCTTCCCCCAGCTGGCCGCCGCCGCCGGTGCGTGGAAGATCGCGGAGCGCAGTGATCGGCCGCTGGTTGCGTGGCTGTTCAACACCGAGGGCCTGAACTCCTCGCTCAAGAGCTCGATCGCCCGGGTCCCGCTCGGTCAGGTCGATCGGTTCGTCGTGCACTCCACCGCCGAGATATCGGGCTACGCCGACCTGCTTCGTCTCCCGGCGTACAAGTTCGACTATGTGCCCTTGCAGTACGGGGGAGACGTCGAACACGAGGCCCCGGAGGGCCAGGATCGGCCGTACGTCTTCGCCACCGGATCCGGCTATCGCGACTACGAGACGTTCTTCACCGCCGTTTCCAAGCTGGGCTTCCGGACGTTGGTGCTGGCCTCGGAGCGGGCCCTTGCCGGTCTGACGATCCCGCCAAACGTGGAGATCCTGGATCAGCTCAGCCGCCCCGAGATCCGCAGGCTGGTTCGTCATGCCAGGGTCAACGTGGTGCCGTTGAACGATCAGGCGCTGACCGCCGGTCTGGTCACCATCGTCGAGACCTACCGCCACGGCCGGTCGCTGGTCACCACCAAACGATCGGGCCTGGAGGACTACTGCGTCCATGGCAAGAACGCCTTGTGTGCCGAGCTCTTCGACCCGAAGTCGATGGCGGAGCTGATCGATTGGATGTGGTCCGACCACGCCACGCGGGCCCAACTCGATGCCAGGGCGCTCCAGTTCGCCGACGACAACTGCACCGACGAGGCCGCGGCCCGGCACCTGGTCCGGGTGCTCGACGCCGTGACCTAGTGGTCTATCGCCGTCTCCGGGAGCCGAGCCTCGGGTTGCCAGTCGGCCGGTAGCGGCGGTCGTGTCGGGCTGGGCAACCCGGCGTGGAAATTGGTGAACAGCGCCCCCAGCCTGCGGGCTTCTGCCGCCGAATCGAAGTCGGCCACCACCTTGTGCCTGCCGGCCCGGCCCATCCGCTGCCGAAGCTCGGCGTCGCCGAGCAGGCGATGGATGCGGTCCGCCAGCTGGTCCGGATCGCCCGGCCGGACCAGGAAGCCGGTCACGTCGTCCTCGACCAGCTCGGCCATGCCGCCGACGAAGGTGGCAACCACCGGCAGCTCGCTACCCAGCGCCTCCATGACCACGACCGGCACCCCTTCGGCGTAGCTTGGCAGAACGAAGATGTCGGCATCGCCAAGCAGTTCCACCACCTCGCTCTGGGACTTCGAGCCGACGAAGGAGACTCGATCGGCGAGGCCGAGGTCGGCTGCTCGTCGCTCCAGTGCCAGGCGGTCCGGGCCGTCGCCGACGATGGTCAACCCCAGCCCTGGACCACGACCTTCCAGCTGGACCAGGGCCTGGAACAGATCGCCGAGGCCCTTCTGCTCAACCACCCGGCCAACGAAGATCAACCGCCGGGGATCGTCGCGGTGGATGATCGGCGTCAGCTTGTCCGGCTCGACTCCGCAATGGATCAAGTGGAGGCGGTCCCTGGTCTCGGGGGCGGCGAAGATCGCAGCCTGGCTCCTTGTGAAGTGGCTGATGCAGGCGCAGAACGCGGCGCGGTTCAGCTTCTCGTCCAGTCGCCAGGTGTGGGCTTCGAAGAAGATCCCGGAGCCATGGAGGGTGAAGCTGTACGGCACACCGGCGAGCTCGGCCGCCAGCATCGCCACCGTGCAACTCGAATCGCCGAAGTGGTTGTGGATGTGGTGCAGCCCCCGGGTCCGGATCTGGTTTGCCAACAGCAGCGCTTCGGCAAAATAGATCAACTGGTACACCGTGCCTCGAAGGCCCGGTCGCCTGGTCCGCCAGGCCAGTCCGAAGGCCCGAACGAAGCGCCTCGGGTTGCCTGCCAGCATGGCCAGCTTCGCCTCGAGCAGTGCCTTGGGTCGTGCCAGTTCCAGCAGGTAGGTGGTGGTGGCCTGCCCGTGCCGCTGCTCGGGCCCGGTGAGGTGCTCGGGACCGGGCCGCCGGACCGAGAAGGTTTCGACCGTGAACCCGTCGGCTCGTAGCGCCGCCACCTCCCGTTGGATGAACGTGTCGGTGGCCCGTGGATACTCGCCGGTCAGGTAGGCGATCCGCAGGTCGCTCAACCGACCGCCTCCATCATGTGCTGGGCTTCGATGCTCCGGTCGATGGCCGTGGCGAGATCGTGGCGAGGGGTCCAGCCCAGCAGATCCTTGGCCAACCGGTTCGTGTAGTGCAGCGGCTTGAACCTCGCATGCAGCCGGTCCGCAACGACGATGCCGGGGAACTTGGCCCTGCCGCCGAGGGCGACGTCGTTGGCCTTCTGCAGGGCGCCGGCCGCGGTCCGAATGACCGGCCACGGAATGGGGATCGACGGTGGCGTATCCATCCTGGCCGAGACCAGGTCCGCATAGACCCGTTGGGTCGGCAGATCGTCGTCGACGAGGTTGATCGTCTGGCCGTCGAGCGGCGAATCCGGCACCAGCAGTCCTTCGGCCGCCAGCACCATGGCCTCGGCGCAGTTCTCGACGTAGGTCAGCGGCAGCGTGGCCTTGGCGCCGATGCGGAGGAACCGGGAGCCGAAGTCGGCGCCGAGCAGGGCGTGCCACAGGTTGTCCGGGCCGTAGATCATGCCCGGTCGGAGGATCACGAGGTGGTGACTGTCGGTGGCAGCGGCGAAATCGCGGTACAACGCCTCCTGGATCAGCTTGGTCCTGGCGTACTCGTCGCGCCGTTCCGGCGAGGTGTCGAGCGGTGCCCGCTCGTCGAGCATCGTGCCGGACCTGAGGCTCATGTAGTCGTAGACGGAGAAGGTGCTGACGCCGACCAGCCGTGTCACCTCAGCCTCGTCCATCGCATGAAGCAGGTTCTCGGTGGCCACCACGGTGCCGGCGAACTGGGTGTAGAAATCGCCGGACTTGGCTGCGGCCAGATGGACGACGACGTCGACGCCCTTCAGCGAGTCGGCGATGCCCCTAGGCGACCGGAGATCGACCCTGGCTTCGGTGATGGTGCCCCGTTCGACCGCCTCGGCGGTCGATTCGACGGGCGCCGTCGACCGACCGACCGTGGTGGTGCTGTTCGGCCTGACCACGACGGTGACGTCGTGGCCACGGCGCAGCGCCTCCTCCACCACGTACGATCCGACGAAGCCGGTGGCACCGGTGACGTAGATCCTCATACCCGGGCCTCGGCTTCCAGCAGCCGGTCGACCAGTCTCGAAGCGGCCAGCATCTCGTCCGGGGTCACCGGGAGCCGTTCACCGGCGGCCAATGCGGTGTAGCTCTCGTCGAGCATGCGGTGCAGGCCCTCGTAAGGTGTCTGCTGGAGCAGCTTGCGTCCCACGTTGCGGACACCGTTGTTGATCAGGCCGGCACCGTTGACCAGTTGGTTGACGATGGGACTCAGCAGCGAGCCGCCGGCCCGGGGCCGCACGGTGCGGCTGTATGGCTGGAACAGATCGGTTTCGGTCCAGCCGTCTGTGCCCCTGACCTGGATGGTGAAGGTGTCGGGGGCGGTACCGGCGTCGAACCGGAAGTGTCCGTGAATCGGACCCTGTTTGCCCCACCCGATGAGGATCGCGTCCAGATCGTCGTACTTGAACATGGGGTTGGCCCCGTGGTTGCTCCAGGCGGCGGCGATCCGGGTGAATTCCAGCGGCTCGGCGAGATGGAGCAGCAGATAGGCGAAATGGGTGGTGAAGTCGTGGATCACCCCTGCCGGCATGCTGTGGACCGGGCTCGGCAGGTTGGGATCTCCGAACCGGCCGGTCGGGTCGGTCACCGGCAGGGCGATGCGGATGCCGACGTCCCGGACCGTTCCGAGGTCGCCCCGGTCGATGGCCCGCTTGATGTCCAGCACGCCCTGGTTGAACCGGTAGTTGTGGCTCTCCATCACCTGCCGACCTGTTGCTTCGGCGGTGGCCAGAAGGGCCTCCAGCTGGTCTGCGCTTGGTGTGATCGGTTTCTCGCAGATCACGTGGGCACCGGCCTCCAGGCAGCGGGTGGCCAGCTCGACGTGGGTCTGGGGTGGGGTGAGGACGTGGACGACGTCGGGCTTGGCGTCGTCCAGCATCTCCGCCACGTCGGTGTAGGCTCGGTCGGCACCGAACTCGGAGGCGGCGTAGTCGGCAGACGCAGCCGAGAGATCGCAGATGGCAACGAGACGAATCCGGCCCGCCACCGATCCCGGTGCGCCCTTGCCTCCTTCGAGGTGACCGGCGAGGTAGCTCAAGTGCTCCTTGGAGATCGCCCCCGACCCGATCACGGCGGCACGAAGCGGAAGTTCGGGCCGCGATCCGGTGGCTGTCACGTCAGCCGAGTGTAGGCCAACGGCGCCGCGGTCCAGCCGCGGCCGGGATTTCCGCTCCGTACCGGTCCGATCGGCCTACGGCATTCTGGGTAACCGCACTCCCGTGGGGATGAGCAATTGTCCAGGTCGGCCCCTCGATCCGGCGGTTCGTCGGGGCAGGCGTTGGATTGGGTCCGGCAGGGCCTGGCGAATTTACCGCGAGCCGGTACCTTGGTGGTCGGCACGGAATACGTGTGTGGTGGTCGTCCAGCAGCCGCGAGGCCCTTTTCGCTCATGTCTGAACCAAGCTCCGGGCAGGAAGTCACCGATGGGCCCGTCGGCGCCCCCACCATCGAACCCGTCACCGTTGTCGACGAGGTGCCCGTCGTTGACAACATCACCGTCGTTGACGAGCTCACCGTCGTCGATGATCTTGAGCGGGTCCAGCTGTTCGGCCTGGAACTCGTCAGCGCCGACTCCCTCGATCCGGTCATCGGAGAGATCCTGGACGGCCCCCGCCGCGACGACGAGATCAAGCCGGTGGTCCTGACACCCAACGTCGACATCCTGGTCCACCTCGACGAGCACCCCACCTCGGTGGAGGCGGAGCTGTTCCGACGGGCCCAGTACTGCCTCCCGGACGGCCAACCGTTGATCATCGTGTCCCACCTGCTCGGCAGACCGCTGGCGGCCAGGCTCCCCGGCAGTGGCCTCTTCGGCGATCTGTGGCCTCGAGTGGTCGAGTCCGGCCGGTCGGTGCTCGTCGTCGCCTCCTCCGAGGACATCGCGGCCCGGCTGGAGCGGGAACACCCCAAGGCCGGGTTCGTTGTCCCCCCGATCTTCGACGCCGACGACGATGATGCCATCGCCGGGATCGTCGACGACATCCTGGCTGCCGCAGTGGCAAAACGGCCCGACATGGTGCTGGTGGGGATCGGCAATCCCAAGGATGCCCGGATCATCGACGTCCTGCTCGATCGGTGGGGGACCGGCCTCGGTCCCAAGCCGCTGTGTCTCGGCCTCGGCGGGTCCTTCGCCATGTACCTCGGCCTGAAGCGTCGGGCCCCGGACTGGGTCCAGAAGATAGGCATGGAGTGGTTCTTCCGCTTCCTCCAGGAACCGCGCCGATTGTTCCACCGCTACTTCGTCCGAGATCTTGCGTTCTTCGGCATCGCCGCCCGAGAGTGGCGGGCCGGTCGGTCGGGTCATTAGCGGAGCCAATCGATGACGATGAACGCCAGCGTCTCGGTGGTGATCCCTGTCGGTCGGGTCGACGACGACCTCCCGCTGCAGCTGGAGGCGTTGGCCGACCAGTCGTTCGACGGTCCGTGGGAGCTGGTCCTGTCGCTCAACAGCGACGATCCTGCCCAGCGCCGCTCGCTCGACCGGTTGCTGGAGAACCTCGATACCGCAGCGGGGGCGACGGCCACCATCGTCGACTCCTCGGCGGTGCGAAGCGCATCCCACGCCCGCAACGTCGGCGCCGCTGCAGCCGACGGCGACCTCCTGCTGTTCTGCGACGGCGATGACATCGCCGATGTGGACTGGATGGCGACCCTGGTCGGTGCGCTGGACCACCACCGGGCGGTCGGCGGCTACCTGGAGGAGCGCCTGCTGGCGGTACCGGGCCAGGAGGACTGGCGCCCCCCTGCCACCCCGGACGCCCTGCCCACCTTTCTCGGCTTCCCGTTCCTGGTGTCGGCCAACATGGGGGTTCATCGCTCGGAGTTCCAGGCCGTCGGCGGCTTCGACACCAGCCTCATCCGCGGTGAGGACATCGCCCTTTCGTGGGATCTGATCGAGCGGGGAGTGGAGCTGGGCTACGCCGGCAAGGCCATCATCCACTACCGACATCGGCGGGGTCTGTGGCCGATGATGAAACAGCACTACCTGTATGGGCGGGGATTCAGCCAGATCCTGGCCAGGCGAGGGGTGCCGGGCCAGGTCGAGGGGTCAGCCGGGTTGCGGGCATTGAAGCCGAACAGTCAGCGGGTCGATAGGAAGAACCTCCCGTATTTCGCAAGGCGGGGCTCGATCGCCGCCGGTCGTGTGCTAGGCCTTGTCGGTGAACGTGTGCTCCAACCGAGCTCGGTGAGCGAGTAGGCTGGACGGCGGCGTGCCCGCCGACTGTTGAGCGGGCTGCCCGCTGGGAAGGGTCCCCAAATTGGAACTGTCATTTGTACTGTCGGCGCTGCGGCGGCGTTTCTGGCTCGTCTCGTTGTTCGCACTGCTGGGAGCGCTGCCGGGGCTGCTCACCGACCCGCCGGTGAGCGACGAGTACCGTTCTGTCGCCGAGCTGTTCATCCAGCAACCGACCCAGGGGAGCACCGGGTTTCAGACCGCCGACCCGAACCGGTACGTCATCGGTCAGCTCAGCGTTCTGGACAGTGCGGGCCTGGTCAACGACGTCGCCAACCTGAACGGCATCCCGGTGGCCGACGTTCGCCGGGCCATCACCATCGAGCAGCAGCCGGACACCGACGTGGTCGCCATCGATGCGGTGTACACCGACCCCGACACCGCCAGGGGCATCGCCCAGGGCTACATCGACACCTACATGGACACGCTGGAGACCGACAGCACCGACCAGGACGAACTCGACCGGCTCGATCAGGAGATCGCCATCCTCCAGAACCGCCTGAGCGTGCTCAACAACCGCATCCAGGAGGCCATGGCGCCCTTCATCAACAACCTGCGCCGTGATCCGGCCCCGCCGATTCCGCCGGCCGAGGTGGTCGACCCGGCCGCAGTCACCGAGAAGACGCTTGCCGAGGCCGAGCTCCGGGGCCTGCTGGCGTCGAAGAACCAGCTCAAATCCGATTCGAGGCTCCGGGTCAACACCAAGGTGATCCAGAACGCCACCCTGCCAAACCAGCCGATCCCGGCCGGTGGCCAATTCCTGCTGGCGGGCGGGCTGTTCGCCGGCGCCATGGCCGGTGTGGTGGCGGCGCTGGCCTGGGCCCGGTTCTCCACCAAGGTGCTCGACGAGGACACCGCCTCGCAGATCCTCGGCGCTCCGGTGGTCTCGGAGTTCCCCCACTACCGGTCACTGGCCCGCCAGCCGCTGGCCGCCTTCCAGGCGTTGCCACGCTCTGCGGTGCCGGTGATCGATCAGCTCTGCGTGCTGGCGGAGGCGAAGGCCCGGATGGACGTGCCGCTGGCCGTCGTGGTCGTCGGCACCCAGCGCAGCGCCGGGTCGACCACCCTCGCCCTGGCCATGGCCGAACGGTTCGCCAGCGGAGGCTCGTCGGTGGTGCTGGTCGACGCCGACGTTCGGGATCCCCGCATCACCGCCATCTTCAACGCCACCGGAGACGGCGGTGTGCCGTCGGTGGTGGCCAACGACGGGGCGCTGATCGATCAGCGAGGCCGTTCGGTCTTCACCCGGACAATGGACCCCGAGGTCAGCGTGCTCGGTCTCGGCGCCAACCGGGGTGCGGCGTCACTGCGCCGAGACACCGTCGCCTCCGTCCTGGAGGCCGCCCGCCGCAAGGCGCAGATCGTGGTCATCGACGGTGGACCGGCCCTCGACCTGGCGTCGACACTGCAGTTGACGGCACTGGTCGACGCAGTGGTGCTGACTCTGCCGCTGTCACGCCAGAAGACCGATGCCCTGGCCGATCTGTCCCGGCAGCTGGGCGAGGTCCGGGAGAAGCTGTTGCCGGTCGTCACCTCGCCGGCCAGGCGAGCCGCACGGGGAGCCAGCGTCGGCACCGACGGCGCCATCGCCATGCCGGGTCTGGCCGCTCCCAACTCCGGCGTCGACCTCACGGCCCCGCCGACCGAGCCGGCGCCGCCGACGGACCCGGAGCGGGAGACCATGATCTTCGGTAGCTCGGGTTCGGGAGGCTCCGGAGGTCAGGCGCCACCCCCACCGGTCGCATAACCATCAACGTTCAACAAGGCGGTAGTCAATGACGACGTATCCCGATCCGGCTCACGTTCCGGTGGTCATCCTCTGCGGCGGTCATGGGACGAGGATCCGCGAAGCCTCCGAGAAATTGCCGAAGCCGCTCATCAATATCGGCAGCCAGCCGATCCTGTGGCACATCATGAAGCTCTACGGTCACCACGGGTTCCGTCGGTTCGTGCTCTGCCTCGGCTACAAGGCCTGGGACATCAAGCACTATTTCCTCCGCTACGAGGAGATGATGTCGGACCTGAACGTCCACATGGGCGCCGACACCAAGACCGAGTATCTGGAACGAGCCACCCTGGACGACTGGGAGGTGTCGTTGATGGACACCGGTATGGACACCGGAACCGGGGGTCGCCTGGCCGCGGTGTCCTCCCGGCTCGACAGCGACTACTTCATGTTGACCTACGGAGACGGGCTGGGCGACGTCGACGTTGCCCGCCAGTTGCGGGCCCTCAGCGAGTCCGATCACATCGGTATGGTCACCGGGGTTCACCCCACCTCCCGATACGGCGAACTGGGCGTCGACAGCGACCAGGTGGTGACCAACTTCGCCGAGAAGCCTGCCTCCGAAGGTTGGGTCTCCGGTGGGTTCTTCGCCTTCCGGCGCAGCTTCCTCGACTACGTGCCGACAGACCAGCCGGACCATTTCTTCGAGCAGGAACCGATCCACCACGTCACCCGCCAGGGCCGGCTCGGCCTGTTCCCCCACACCGGGTTCTGGATGGGCATGGACACGTTCCGGGAGTACACCGCGCTCAACGACATGTGGGCCAAGGACGAGGCGCCGTGGAAGATCTGGTAGCCCCCGACGATCGGGGCCGGGGCCGGTTGGGTTAGGAGCCGACCGGCTCGTTGCGTTTGCGGCCGCGCCGGCGCCGTCGCCCGGTCCCGCTCGCTGTGCCACCCTCGACGCCGGGTTGGTTGTCCTCGGTACCGCCCGTCAACCCGCCGGCGCCGACGGTGGCCGCATCGGCGGTCACGTCGATGATCTCCTTCGGAGCGGTTCGGGTGCGATCCCGCCGCCGCCTGGTCTTCCCCGAGTTCCGGCCACCCGAACCGCCGTAGCCGTAGCCGTACTGGTTGTGGTCGGCCTTGACGCCGATCAGGCAGACGCCGAGGACGTCGGCGCCCACCGCCCGAAGGCTCTCCACCGCCTTGGCCAGGTCGCCGGTCGAGGTCTTGCCCGCCCTGGCGGCAACGATCACCCCGTCGACCTGACGGGCGATCGAGAGGGCGTCGGACACAGGAAGCACCGGTGGTGAATCGAGGATCACCAGGTCGGCTTCGGCCTCCAGGTTTCGAAGCAGCCCGCTGAAGGCCGGCGACGCCACGAAGTCGCCGGGGCTCGGCGGCTGGGCACCGGTGGGGATGATCACCATGTTGCTCCGCTCGTCGTCAACTCGAAGCGCCAGCTTGTTGAGGGCGGTCCCATGGAGCAGGTTGTCGGACAGGCCAGGCTCGGGAGGACAGCCGAAGACATCGTGAATCCGCGGTCGCCGGAAGTCGACGTCGGCCAGGACCACCCGGTGGTCGACTGCGCTCATCGCCCATGCCAGGTTGGCCGAGGTTGTCGTCTTGCCCTCGGCCTGATCGGGGCTGGTGATCAACAGCGAGGTGATCTTGCGACCAAGGAGCGCGAACTCGAGGGCGGTGCGAACCTTCTGGTACCCCTCGGCGACCAGGCTGCCGGTGTAGTTCATCGTCGCCAGCGAGAGGTCGACACCGGCCAGGTCCCGGCCCGGGCGCGGGACCGAGCCGAGGACCGGCACCCCGACGATGTCATCGGCGGTCTTGATCGACCGGTCGAGGTTCTCCACCAGGAGGGCGGCCGCCGCCCCGAGGATGAGGCCGATCACCCCGCCGAGGATCAGGTTCCGAGACAGCGGTGCGTTTGACGGATCCGACGGCGGGGCCGCGATCTGGGTGACTCGGGCGGTGCCGGTTCTCGCCAGTTCACTGTCGAGTTCGAGCAGGGTGATCGTGCTGGCGATGGTCTCGAACTGTGCGTCGATGAGGCCCAATTCGACCGCCAGATCGGCTCGGAGCCGCTCGACCTGGGCTCGTAGTCCGGGCTGAGCCACCTCACCGGCTGAAGCCAGCCTGTCCTCCAGGGTGTCGAGCGGGCCCCGCACCTCCTGGCGACGCAGCCGCAGCTCGGTCAAGCGATCCTGGAAGCCGCCCACCGCCGACTGGATGCTGTCGGCCGCCTGCTGCTGCTTGGTGGCGACATAGACGTTGGCCCAGGTATTGGCGTACAGGGTTGCCTGCTCGGCGGTCGGCCCGCAACCCTCGAACCACAGGACGTCGGAGTCGGCGTCTCCGCTGACCCCGACCTCGGGGTCCAGCCCCAGCTGGGAGATGACCTCACCGCGAACGGTGTCGCTGTAGGCGACGTTGATCTCATTGGCCAGGTCTCGGCTGGCGACGAAGACGTTCGAGTCTCCCTGAATGGCCACCTGGGCCTGCGAGTCGGCGATCAGCACCTGGGCGGTCGAGCAGTATCGGGGCGCCTGGTTGACCGTGAAGGCGGCGGCCATGCCCACCACGGTCAGGAACGGGAGCAGAACCCATGGCCAGCGACGACGAAGGATTCGCAGGTAGTCGGTCAGCTCGAGCTCATCATCAAATACGGCGGGTTGCGGCATGGCGGGACCATTGTACGCGTCGCCCGCAACGCCACCGGTGAGGCTCTGCGATTCGGGCCCGGCCGACTACTTGAGCGACGGCTCGGTACCCTCGGCCGACTCGTTCGGCGTCGCCTGCTTGCCGCATTCGGCCGACTCGGCGGCCGCCAGCCTGGCTCGATTCCGGTCGCGGAGGTCGATGACCACGTCATCGGGCGGGGTGGCGGCGGCGTCGCACTCAAGGGCCCTGGCGGCGCTGATACCGTCCGCCGCAGCCTCGGAGCGACGTCGCATGAACCGCAATGGCAGGAGGGCGAAAGTCACGATCACCTGTTCGGCGGTGGCCAGCAGAATGCGGATGTCGAGGCCGATGTTCCAGTTCTCCACGTAGTGGAGATCGAGGCGGCGGTAGGCGTTGAACGCCGCATTGGACCGTGCCTCGACCTGCCACAGCCCGGTGATACCGGGCCGGACCTTGAACCGTTCCCGCAGCTCCTCGTCGAAGGCCTGCTCCTCCTCCTGGAGGGCGGGGCGGGGGCCGACCAGGCTCATGTCTCCTCGCAGGACGTTGAACAGCTGCGGCAGTTCGTCGATCGAGGTCTCCCGGATGATCTTGCCGACCCGGGTGATGCGGGGATCGTTGGAGACCTTGAACAGTGGGCCGGAGCGCTCGTTCTGGGCCTCCATCTCCTTCTTCAGTTGATCGGCGTCCGGCACCATGGAGCGGAACTTGTACATCTGGAAGAACTCGCCTCGGCGACCGGCCCGCTTTGCGGTGTAGGTGACGTCGCCGCCGTCTTCGATCTTGATCGCCAAGGCGGCCGCGGCCATGATCGGCGAGAAGACCAGCAGGGTCAGCGAGGCGCCAAGCAGGTCGAGGCCCCGCTTGGCGAAATGCTGCCAGGCCGGTGGATCGTTGCGGCCCATGACGATCAGCGGCTCATGGGCCAACGAGCGCACGCCGAACCGGCCCTCCCACAGCCGGCTCACACCGGTTGTGAGGTGGACCTCATAGCCCGAGCCGAACAGTTCCTTGGTGATGTTGCGGAACTGCTGGCTGCGGAAGCCGGTGGCGGTGACGATGGCCCCGGTGACTTCGTGTTGGTGCATCAACTCGATCAGACGCCCGGTCGGGCCGATCCAATGGTCGGCCAGTCCGTTGCGCTCGGCCACGCTCAGGTTGCCGACGACGCCGGCCAGGGCGAAGCGGGTTTCGGGGTGGTCGGTGATGAGCTCGGCCAGTTCCTTGGCCTCCAAACCCGCGCCGACAACGACCACCCGCTCCGGTGCGTTGGTGCTCGGCAATTCGGTTCCCAGGGTCCGTACCAGCCCCCGGATCAGCGTCCGGGCTCCGAAAACGACGATCCCGCCGACCACCAGCTCCCACGCCCCGACCTGCCAGTCGAGGAAGGCGCCGGCAACCGCAACGCTGGCTGCGCCGCCGAGCACGGCCACGAACACCCGGGAGATCTCTTCGGTGCGGGGGAGTGTTGGCCGTCCCTCGTACAGACCTCGACGTTCCATAATCAACAACGTGACCGCGGTGGCGGCAAGGGTCAGGGCCACCGAGCGCTGGTTCGAACGGACCGACTCCTCGGTGATGTTGGAGACGAGCAGGATGAGTCCCCAGCCAATGCCGACGGTGAGAAGATCGACAATGAATTGGACGCTCGAAGGCGAAGGAGGCTTCTTGAGCTGTCCAAACTTGTCCACCAGGATTTCGCCCTTCTCCATTTCCGGGAGGCTCCAGTTTTACCAGTGTTTTGCGTGGTTGGGGCGACTTAGCCAGACCCGTGGGCTGATCTGCCCAGCTTTTCGTCCGGCCTGCGAGCGGGCGCCTCCGGGGCCCTCCGGCGGGGCTCGATCCGATGACCCGATCGGGTCTCCGTCAGCGGCCGGCGGGGTAGCGTTGTCGATTGTGATCGATCGACAATTCTGGTCAGGGCGGCGGGTTCTGGTCACCGGCCACACCGGCTTCAAGGGGGCATGGCTGTCGCTGTGGCTCACCAGGCTCGGGGCGGAGGTGATCGGGCTGTCGTTGCCACCGTCGACCGAGCCGTCGCTGTTCGAGTTGACCGGCCTGGACGATCGCATCGATTCCCGATTCGGTTCCATCGTCGATCGCTCGATTGTCGACGAGGTCATGACCGAGACCGAGCCGACGGTGATCATGCATCTGGCGGCCCAGGCCCTGGTACGGGCGTCCTACGACGACCCGGCCGCCACCTTCGCCACCAACGTCGTCGGCACGGCCAACCTGCTGGATGCGGCCAGGTCGCTCGAGAGCCTCACCGCATTCGTCAGTGTCACCAGCGACAAGTGCTACGAGAATCAAGAGTGGGATTGGGGCTATCGGGAGTCCGAAGCCATGGGTGGTCACGACCCCTATTCGGCCAGCAAGGGCTGTGCCGAATTGGTGACAGCGTCCATGCGCCGTTCGTTCTTCGAACCGGCCGGGTCGGTCGGGGTCGCCACGGCCAGGGCCGGCAATGTGATCGGCGGCGGTGACTGGGCCCAGGACCGCCTGATCCCCGACATCGTGAGGGCGTTCGGAGCCGGTGAGGAGGTGGTGATCCGGCGGCCCGATGCGGTCAGGCCGTGGCAGCACGTCCTCGAACCGCTGTCGGGGTACCTGCTGCTGGCCCAGCGGCTGGCCGCCGGTGACGGCGCCGAGGGCTGGAACTTCGGCCCCTCGGAGGACGACGCCCGTCCGGTGGCCTGGATCGTGGACCGGATGGCGCAGCGGTGGGGTGCCGGCGCAACCTGGCGGGTCGAGCGGGACGGTCCCCATGAAGCGACCATGCTCAAACTCGACTGCTCGAAGGCCAGGAACCGCCTTGGCTGGCGGCCCCGGCTGGATCTCGACACCACGATCGACTGGTTGATCGACTGGTACCAGGGCCACCTCGACGGTGTCGACATGGCCGATCTGACCATGCGGCAGATCGACGCCTACGCCGCATTGGTCCCGACCGAACCGTCAGCGGTGGGCGCCCGATGAACGACACGCTCCGAGTGGCCATCGTCGGCTGCGGCAAGATCGCCGACGACCACGCCGAGACCATCGGCTTCATGGACGACGCCGAGGTGGTCGGCTGTTGTGACCTGACGTACCTGATGGCGGAGCAGCTGGCCACCCGGTTCGACATCAAGGGCGTGTACGACGACTTCGCTCTCATGCTGGCCGAGTGCCGGCCCGACGTTGTCCACATCACGACCCCACCGCAGTCGCATCTGCAGCTGGGGTCGGCGGCGATGGCGGCCGGCGCCCACGTGTGGGTCGAGAAACCTCTGGCGATGAACAGCGACGAGGTGGGCCGGCTGACCGCCAAGGCCCGGGCCACCGGTTTGAAGCTCACCGTCGGCCACTCCTACTGGCTCGACACCCCGGCGCTCGATCTACGCCAGCTGGTCGACGATGGGCTGATCGGCGATGTGGTCCACGTCGACAGCTGGTACGGCTACGACCTCGACGGGGCCTACGGCAAGGCCATCATGAGCACGCCGGACAATTGGGTGCACCACCTCCCCGGCAAACTGTTCCAGAACAACATCGATCACCTGTTGAACAAGGTCCTCGAGTTCCTCCCCTCCGAGGAGTTGTCGGTGCAGGCCACCGCATTCCGGCGCCACGGGCGAACCTACGGCGACCGCCGGGACGACATGCAGGACGAGCTGCGGGTCTACCTGGCCGACCCCGGCGGCCCGACGGCCTACGCCACGTTCAGCTCCGCCGCCGCACCCCGAGGGCACTGGGTCCGGGTTTACGGCACCCGGGGTTCGGCAACCGCCGACTTCAACCTTCGCACCGTCGAGCGGTCGGCCGGGGTCTCGTTGCCGACCAATCTCGGCCGATTGTTGCCGTCGCTGTCCCGGGTCGGCACCACGACGAAGCAGGCGCTGACCAATACCGGGCGGTTCGCCGCCGCCGAGTTCCACTACTTCGCCGGCTTCCGGAGACTGCTCGATGCCTTCTACACCAGCATCCGGACCGGCGGCCCCGAACCCATCCCGCTGTCGGAGATGGAACGAATGACCCGGGTTCAGGACCGGATCTGGGAGCAGCTGGCGGCGGTACCGGCCCGCCCCGACGGGTTGGAGCATCGATGATCCTGGTCACCGGCTCCAACGGCTTCCTCGGCTCGGCGGTGGTCCGGCGACTGGCCGACACCACCACCAGCCCTGTGCGATGCCTGGTCCGCCCTGGCTCGTCGACGGCCAGGATCGACGATCCGATCGACCGTGGTCGGGTCGAGCTGTTCCGGGGAACGCTCAACAGCCACGACGACTGCCGCAATGCCATCGAGGGCGTCGACACGATCTACCACCTGGCGGCCGGCATGGGCGGGGGTGCGATGGCCGATGTGTGGTTGACCACCGTGGTGGCGACCGACAACCTGCTTCGGGCGATGGAGGTGGGCCGGGCCGAGGGCTCACCGATCGACCGCTTCGTGCACTGCAGCTCGTTCGCGGTCTACGGCGTCGCC
>CAMYLA010000004.1 GCA_947259095.1 uncultured Acidimicrobiaceae bacterium
TGATCAATCCGATTGCGATGGATGAGGGTTTGCGGTTCGCTATTCGTGAGGGTGGTCGGACGGTTGGCGCCGGACGAGTGACGAAGATCATCAAGTGATCACGACGACACCCCAAGAAACCAGGGATAAAAGATGAGCAAGCAGAAGATCCGAATTCGACTCAAGGCCTACGATCACGAGATCGTCGATCAGTCGACCAAGAAGATCGTGGAAACCGTGGCCCGCACCAACGCGGAGTTCCGTGGCCCGATCCCCCTCCCGACGGAGAAGCACCGTTTCTGTGTCATCCGGTCCCCCCACAAGGACAAGGACAGCCGGGAGCACTTCGAGATGAGGATCCACAAGCGGCTCATCGACATCTTGGAGCCCAACCCCAAGACGGTCGATTCGCTACAGCGGCTGGAACTGCCGGCCGGTGTCGACATCGAGCTGAAGATCCAAGAGGTCTGATCGCCTCACTCGGGCGCTGGCGTCCGAGCCCAGGAAATTCCAGGGAGATCCCGAGCTTCGTGCCCGGGATCTCCCTCGTTTTGGCCAGACCAGCCACCGGCTCACCACCGGCCCCCAACCGAGTTACCGGACCTAGACTGCTGGTCTTACGATGCGCTTCACGAAACCGTTCTGGGATGGGATCGCCGACGGCTCGGTGACCGTAGCCTTCCGCAACTGGAAGTCCCCCACGGTGGTGGCCGGCCGCGCCTATCGGACCGGCGGCGGCCGGATCGAGGTGCTGACGGTCGACGCGGTTGACCCGTCCTCGATCTCCGAGACCGACGCCGGCCGCGCCGGCCATGAATCGGCGGCCCAGGTCCGCCAGGCGCTGCCCAGCGGCGAGGACCGCCGGTTGTATCGGGTCGAGTTCCGTCGCCTCGATGAACCGGACCCCCGGGAGTTGCTGGCCGAGCAGTCCGAACTCGACCAGGACGACATCGCCGAGATCGCCGAACGGCTGGCCCGGTACGACAGGGCGAGCAGCTTCGGGCCATGGACCGCCAAGACCCTGGAGCTGATCGAACGGCACCCGGCCCGGCGGGCCCCCGACCTGGCCGACATGTTCGGCAGGGAGACCAAGCCGTTCAAGCTCGACGTCCGCAAGTTGAAGAACCTCGGTCTGACGAGGAGCCTTCGCATCGGCTACGAGCTCTCACCCCGCGGTCTTGCCTACCTCGAGGGCGTCACCGGCGGGTCGGCCTGACCGGCGGCCAGCAGGGCGTCGATCGTCGACCCGGCGATGCCCCGACCGAGGGGCGAGAAGTCCCCGTGGTCGAACATGGCCCTGCCGGCGTCGTGAATGGCACGGTGGGTGACCCTGGCCAGTGCCGAACCGAGCGAGATCCGGGCCACCCCGGCCGCAGCGAACTCCTCGAAGCCGACCGTGGTGAACGGACCGGCGGCCAAGACGTTGACCGGCCTGGTGACCGTTGAGCAGATGAGCCGGACCGCATCCATATCGGGCGGGAGAGGCAGGTACAGGGCATCAGCGCCGGCCTGTTCGAAGGCCAGCAGCCTGGCGATCCCCTCTTCCAGGTCGTAGGCCCGGTTCATGACCCCATCGGCCCTGGCAAGCAGCACGAAGTCGTTCGGCAACGATCGGGCCGCTTCCACCGCGGCGGCGATCCGGTCGATCGCCAGCGAGCGATCGTAGGCCTCGGTCGTCGGCAGGGCGGTGTCCTCGATGGAGATCCCGGCCAGGCCGGCGTCGGCCGCCAGCCTGACGGTTTCGCCGACATCTTCGGGGGAGTGACCGAACCCGTTCTCGAAGTCGCCGGAGACCGGCAGCGAGGTTGCCGCCACCAGCTGCTCGGCGTGGGCCAGCGCCTCGTCCCTGGTCACCCGACCCATGTCGGGCCGGCCGAGGGTGAAGGCGTGGGCGGCCGAGGAGGTCCCGATGGCCTTTGCCCCCAGCGCGGCCAGCACCCGGGCCGAACCGACATCCCAGGCGTTGGCCAGGATGAACGGGTCGCCCGGTTGGTGCAGCGACCGCAGCACCGCTCCTCGATCGGCCGCCGGCCCTGTGGTCATCGTCGTCGTCCCCGTCATCGTCGGTAGCCGTACCGAGCCGACCACCGGTGTGTGGACGCTCAGCTTAGGAGACGAGCCGGTGACCGACGCCAGGGCGACGGGGGCGTTGCGGTCCGGGCCCGATCGGCACCTCGGCGATCAGACCGCCAGCAACACCAACGGCAGGGTCAGCGCCGAAGCCAGGGTCCCCAGGACCACTGCCGCGGTGACCCGTTCCGGCAGCAGGTCGTTCTCGGACGCGACCACGGCGCAGAACACCGCCGGCGGCATCGCCGACTGGATCACCACCGCAGCGAGGAAGTCTCCCTCCAGCCCCAATGCCGTCGCCGCCAGCCATGCCGCCAGGGGGGCGACCGCAAGCTTGGCCACCAGCACCACCGAGAGGTCATTGCTCCAGGACGGTCGACCGCTCGATACCAGCTGGATCCCCAGGGTGAACAGCATCACCGGGATCAAGGCGTCGGCCAGCAGACCGAGGGAGCGGTCGGCCAGCAGCGGCACGTCGACCCCCGACAGGTTCACCGCCAGCGCCACGCCACCGGCCACCGACATCGGTGCGGTCAAGCCTCGCAGGATCGCCCCACCGATCGAGGCGGTCCGGGCCTGGGCCATCCCCACCCCGAGGATCAGCGACGCGAGATTTATCGTCACCATCAACACCCCGGCGATCGGGAGGGCATCCTCGCCAAGGGCGAAGGCCACGATGGCCAGCCCGGCGTTACCGACGTTGCCCCACACGCTGGTCATGGTCACGGCGGCGCCGAGCTCGTAGCCGGCCCCGCCGGCTCTGGCCCAGCCGACCGCAACCACCAGGGCGGCAGCCATCCCTGCCAGCGAGGCGGCGATCAGCTTGAACACGACCGATCGGTCCAGGTCGGCCCCGGCCAGCAGCACGAAGACGAAGGCCGGTCCGAAGACCCAGTACGCCAGGCGTGACAGAGAACCGGCGTCGATACCCAGCCGCGGACCCAGGATCGCGCCCAGCACCACCAACACCGCCACCGGGCCGAGAACGTCGAATAGTACGTTGGCCACCGACATCGCCGTCGAGGCTACTGGCGGCCCGGCCGGGATATCCGGTGCCCCGGCCGGTACAGCCACCCCGGATCCCACTGTGGTTCGGCGAACCCCTCAGCCGCCTGCTCGAAGTCGTGGTGGCTGAACGAGGCTCGCTGGACGGATTCGCCACGATGGTCTCGGCCACTGCTACCAGCACGTCCAAGCCAGGGGCTCAGAGGCGAAGATTGTCGACATGAGCTAGCGTGTGTGGCCTGCGGGCATGGCTATTGAGCGTTGAGGGATCAGCGCTCGTGAAAGAGGTTCCTAGAACATGACCCGATTCCATCGAAGTAAGCGCCTGCTCGCAGCGTTCGCGTTGTTGGTTGCGACCCTTGCAGTGTCGAGTGCTGCATCGGCCGCACCGTCAAAGAACGGTTGCATCAACCGCAATCTCAATCAGATCAACAAGCTCCTGGCGTGCGTCGATGCTGACGACGTCTTCGAGCATCTCGGAGCGTTGCAAGTCATCGCCGATGCCAATGGCGGGACCCGAGCGTCGGGAACGCCCGGCTACGACGCATCTGCCGACTATGTCGCTGATGTACTCGATGATGCCGGATTCACCGTCGAGCGCCAGGTGTTCAGTTTCAGCCTCTACACCGAGATATCGAGTTCACTGACTGCGGACTCGAGCAGCATTGCGACCCAAACGATGCAGTACTCGGGATCGGGTGCCATCACCGCCGGCAACGTGATCCCGGTGGACCTCGACCTCGGACTCGGCAACAGTTCCACATCGGGCTGCGAGGCCGCTGACTTCAACGGTTCCGACTGGTCGGGGGAAAGCGACATCGCGCTGATCCAGCGTGGCGCCTGCGCCTTCGGCACCAAGGCCATCAACGCCAAGGCTGCCGGTGCGGAAGCCGTGATCATCTTCAACCAGGGAAACACTCCGGATCCCGGCCGGCAGGACATCATCGGTGGAACGCTCGGTGAGGGTGTGGTCGGTATTGTCGACATTCCGGTTCTCGACACGTCCTATAGCGACGGGCTCGTCGTCCTCGATGCCGCAGCCGTCGATCTGGCGGCTGACACGACCATCGTCACGAACACCACCGAAAACGTGATCGGTGACCTGCCGGGCGTGAATCCCGACAATGTTGCGATGTTCGGCGCCCACCTCGATTCGCGGATCGAAGGACCGGGCATTCAGGACAACGGGAGCGGCTCAGCGGCCCTGCTCGCCATTGCAGACGTGCTCGGCAACAACAAGAAATACACTCCTCAGAACACCCTGCGTTTCGCTTGGTGGGGCGCCGAGGAGTCGGGCCTGATCGGCTCGACCGAGTATGTCTTCAACCCGGAGTTCGGCCTGACTCAGGAGGAGTACGACGCGCTGGCGCTGTATCTCAACTTCGACATGGTCGGCTCACCCAACTTCATCTATGGCGTCTACGACGCTGACGAGTCCACGTTCCCGGCACCTGTCTTCGTGCCACCTGGTTCCGACGCGCTGGAAGACCTGTTCGAGGCGTACTACTCCATCGAGGGCATCCCCTACGAGGACTCCGAGTTCTCGGGTCGCTCCGACTACCAGGCGTTCATCGACGTCGGCATCCCGGCCAGTGGCCTGTTCACCGGGGCTGAGGGCATCAAGACACCCGAGCAGGCGGCGATCTGGGGCGGCACCGCCGGCGACCAATACGACCCGTGCTACCACCTCGCCTGCGACACCATCGACAACCCGAGCGAGACAGCGCTCGACGTCAATGTCGATGCGATCGCCTACGCGATATACAACGTCGCGTCGACGACCGAAGCGGTCAACGGGGTGCCAGGGGTGGAGCCGAAGGGCACAACGCCGGACGAAGTTGTCCTCGACGGCCCCCAGGGCACCTTCCTGGGCGGAGGCGGCCTGTCGCTCGGAGACGGGACACAGACCAGCTGATCGTCTTGCGTTGACGTCGTGACCGAGGGTGCATCCTGTGGGTTGCACCCTCGGTCACCGTCATGCTCCACCGATGGTCATCCGGCTGCGCTTCCACAGCCTGAACGCCACCCAACCCCGCTCCGCGGCGGAGGGCCGGGATATCCCCGCCGTTGATTCCGGCCACGATCTAGGGTGGGTCGATGTCAAGCGCGGTGGTGTTCGATCTGTTCCACACCCTGATCAACCCCGAGGCCCACACACCACCGGGGTACAGCTATCGCCGGAATCTGATCGAGCTGCTCGGCGCCAACCCCCAGGACTTCATGCGATTCTGGGACGCCGGCTACCGGGAGCGGGAGACGACCCCGATCGATCTGGTCGACATGGTGGAGCGCTACCAGGTTGGTGTCGGCGGGCCCGCACTGACCGACCACCAGCGCCGTCAGGCCGACCACTGGTTCGGCATCGGCAAGGACGAGTCGCTCCGCAACCCCGACCCGACGGTGGTCGATCTGGTCCGGCGGGTGGGGGAGCGGCGCCCGGTCGGGGTGCTCAGCAACTGCCACGGGCGCGAGACCAGAGCCTGGCCGGCGTCGCCGCTGGCCGCTCCGGTCTCGGTCTTCGTTCGCTCCTGCGACATCGGTGCCATGAAGCCGGAGATCGAAACCTATCGAGCGATCCTGGCCGAGCTCGGTGCCGACGCCGCCTCCAGCATCTATGTCGGCAATGGTGGCGGGGACGAGCTGGCCGGCGCCTCCCGGGCCGGATTCGGCACCGTGATCCACATGAACGGCTTCGATGCGGTCAACGGCGTGATTGAACCGGCCGAACAGGTCCGCCGCCGGGCCCAGGCCGACCTTGGCGCGGCGTCATCGGCCGAGTTGGCCGAGGCGCTCTTCGCGCTGTTGTGAAAACCGAAGGCCCCACCGTCCTGCAACGGTTGCCGGCTGCGGTTCGCAACAAGGCGTTGGCCGCCGGATCGGGCCGGTGGCTGGAGCAACTCGACGCGGTGGTGGCCGAGCTGGAGCAACGATGGTCGATCGAGGTCGGGGCGATCTTCGCCGATGCCACCGAGGCGCTGGTGGCCGAGGTCAAAACCGCACACGGTGCCGTTGCGGTTTTGAAGGTGCTGGTCCCCCACAACGGTCGGGTCCTGGACGAGATCACCGCCCTGGAGCTGATGGAAGGTCGGGCCTGTGTCGAATTGCTGCGCAGCGACCGTCAACTCGGCGCCATGTTGCTCGAACGTCTCGGTCGACCGCTCGTCGAGCTCGGGATCCCACTGCCGCGCCGGCTGGAGATCCTCGCCTCACTGGCTGCACGGGTGTGGCGCCCGGCCGGCGACCACGGTCTGGCCACCGGCGCCGACAAGGCCCGCCGACTGATGACCCGGACCGAATCGCTGTGGACCGAGCTGGACAGGCCGTGCACCGAGGCCGCGGTTGCGCAGGCGCTGGCCGCGGCCGAGCGACGAGCCGCCGCCCACCGCCAGGAGCTGGCGGTACTGGTTCACGGCGACGTGCACCAGTGGAACGCACTGCAGCGCACTGCGACCCCCAAGTCGGTCGGCGAAACGGTCGGCGGCTCCGGGTCGGGGCCTGCCGGGTTCACCTTGGTCGACCCGGACGGTCTGGTGGCCGAACCGGCGTGCGACCTCGGGGTGCTGATGCGGGAGGATCCGGTGGAGCTGGTCACTGGTGATCCGATGAACCGGGCTCGGACATTGGCGGCGTTGACCGGCTGTGACGTGACCGCCATCTGGGATTGGGGCCTGGCCGAGCGGGTGGCGACCGGCTTGACCGCGACCCGGATCGGGCTCCAACCGGTCGGCCGCCAGATGCTGGCGGCCGCAGACCGGATCGCCTGCGCCCGGTTGGGGAGGCCCAGGGCTCGTCGGGCCCCGTTGCGCTGAACGGCCCGGGAGGGGGGAACCTCCGGGCCGGCCTCGCTCGGCTGCGCCGAACGTCGCCGGGTCAGTCGTCGCCGTCGACGAAGTTGTGGTTCCAGTCCGGGTTTCGGTTCTCGAGGACGGCATCGAATCGGGGCCGGAGGTTGGCCACCATCGACAGGTCGGTGAAGATCCAGAACGAGTCGTTGACCACCGCATCGTGGACCAGGTCGGCCACGTCATCCGGGCTTCGTCCCGACGCCAGCTGATCCCGGATGACGGCGAACCGGGCCTCGACCGCCGCCGACGGTTCGGCCAGCGCATCCGGGGCGGCCCACTCGGGCCGGTTCCGGGCCGACTCGGCGATGTTGGTGTTGACCCAGCCGGGGCAGAGACAGGAGATGCCGACGGTGGAGCCGATGGTTTTGAGCTGAGTGAACAGCCCTTCACTGATCCCGACCACCGCCCATTTCGAGGCGGTGTAGGCGCTGTGGCCTGGGAAGTGACCGGCCATCGAGGCGGTGTTGACGATGTGGCCGTCGCCGTGGTCCAACAGATGGGGCAGGAACGCCTGGTGGCCGTGGATGACGCCCCACAGGTTTACGTCGAGGACCCACTTCCAGTCCTTGGTCGAGATCGAGCCCGGCCCGTCGACCAGGCCGGTCCCGGCCACGCCGGCGTTGTTGCAGACCACGTTGACCCGACCGAAGCGGTCGATCGATTGCGCCGCCAGTTCGGCAACGGCCTGCTCGTCTGCAACGTCGGTGATCACGCCCATGGCCTCGGCGTTGCGATCGGCGGCGATGGCCGCCACCTCGTCCACCGCCTCGTCGAGCACCGGCTCCTCCACGTCGGACAGCACGACGTTCATACCGGCGGTTGCGAAGCGACGGGCGAACGCCCGACCCATGCCGCTGGCGGCTCCGGTGACGACTGCGGTCCGGCCTTCGAGTTGATCCACGGCACAACGGTAGGGCGACCTTGCCCCCACGGGCGAAATGTTGTCCTCAGGACGGCGGGCGTCGCCGCATGAACATCGTCGATTGCATGGTCATGACCACCAGGCCGTCCTGATTGACCATTTCATGGCCGTAGATCAGGATCCCTCGATCCGGTTTTGTGGTGGACGGGCGCTTGTCCACCACGGTGACCCGGAGGGTCAGTCGGTCGTCCGGCCGGACCGGGGCCACCCACCGCAGCTCGTCGCAGCCCGGTGAGCCGAGGCTCGACGGCCCCAGGGTGGTGGCAAGCAGCTTCATCAGCACCGAGCCGGTGTGCCAGCCGCTGGAGATCAGCCCGCCGTAGATCGACTCCGCAGCCGGGTCGGTGTGGAACGGCTGGGGATCGAACTCGGATGCGAACTCGATCATCCGAGCCTCGGTCATGTGGTGCGGCCCGATCTCGAAGACCTCACCGACGGTGAAGTCGTCGAACCACCGCTGGGCGATTTCCATCCCGCCTTTCTATCCAGCCGTGCCGGAGATCGAAGAGGGCCGCTCGGATGTGGGCGACCTACCGAGCGGCCCTGCTTCAACCGCGGACCCAAAGCGGCGGATGAGGGTGTTCCCGCGGACAGCTCCGGGTGGCCCGAAGTCATGGCTGCCATCCTGCCAACTCCACTTCGGCCCCACATGCCCAGGAAGAACCCTTTTTATGGCACATCCGGACCGGTCCATTGGAACTACGCCACCGCAACAGCCCGCTCCTGGAGCGGGTGACGACCCCCTGTCGGCCAATGTACAAGCAGTGCGATCCGGGCCCGTGGTTCCCGGTTACAGTGTGCCGGGACCAGTTTTGAAAGGCGTGGAATGTCAGAATGGTCTGACAATGGTGGCGCGGCCGGGGGCGTGAGCACGGCCCGGCTCTACAAATCCCTTCTCGATGGTGATCTCGATGGCGGCGAAGCGGTCCAGGCCAGTCAGCAGATGCTGCAGATGGTCATGGCCTCGATTCCCCAAGGGGTGTTCTGGAAGGACCGGGAGCTGCGGTTCCTCGGCTGCAATCAGGTCTTCGCCGACACCGTCGGCCACGACCCGGCCGACATCGTCGGCAAGACCGACGTCGAGTTGGGCTGGACAACGCTGGACGCCGGCAACTACCGGAACTGGGACG
The DNA here is from genome assembly GCA_947259095.1 of uncultured Acidimicrobiaceae bacterium. Lineage (GTDB taxonomy): Bacteria > Actinomycetota > Acidimicrobiia > Acidimicrobiales > SZUA-35 > JAHELU01. The sequence continues at coordinate 8,952 of CAMYLA010000004.1, forward strand.
AGCTGGTCATCGAGTCGGCGAAGCCCCGGTTCGAGATCCACGAGCCGGTCCATCGGCCCGACGGTGAGATCCGCTGGCTGGAGACCAACAAGGTCCCGCTTGTCGACTTCCACGGCGAGGTGGTTGGGCTGCTCGGCACCTTCCAGGACGTCACCTCCCGGCTCCGGGCCCAACAGCAGCTGAGCGAGGCGCTCAACGAACTGGACGAGCGGGTCCGGGAGCGCACCGGGGCCCTTTCGGCGGCCAACGAGGCGCTCCAGCTGGAGGTCGAGGAACGATCCCGGCTCCAGGAGCTGGAGCGCCGGCAGCGAGCCTATGCCGAAGCTCTTCGCGACACCGCAGCCGCCTTCAATCAGGCGGTTGACATCGACGACGTCCTCGAGCAGGCGGTCGAGTCGCTGTTCCGGCTGATCGACATCGACGTGGCCGCGGTCCTTATCGTCGGCGACGACGGCAGGATGACCCTGGCCCGCTCCGGGTTGGTCGAAGGCCACGACTTGGCGCCGGGCAGCCCAGAAGGACTGGAGCTGGCGGTGGCGCCGCTCGAACCATTCGACTCCAAGGTGATCGACTGTGCCGCCCCGGGGTCGACCGAGGCCCGGCTGGCCCTCGACTCCCAGTCGGTGCTGATCGCCCCGATCTCGCTGGCGGGCAAACCCATCGGCTACGTGGTGGCCGAGAGCGCCGAGGCCGGCCGTTTCGCCCAGTCCGACGCCAAGGGCATCCGCTTCATCGCCGACCAGGCCGCAGCCGCCTTCACCACCGTGCAGCTGATCACCCAGGCCCGTGAACTGGCCGCGGTCGACGAGCGGCAGCGCCTGGCCAGGGAGCTGCACGATGCGGTCAGCCAGACGCTGTGGACGGCCTGCCTGAGCGCCGAGTCGCTGGCCACCCTGGAGGACCCGTCAGACTGTCGGCGGGAGATCGATCGGCTGCGAACACTGTCCCGTGGGGCGCTGGCCGAGATGCGAACCCTGCTGCTGGAGCTGCGGCCCGCCGCCATCGACGACGCCGATCTGCCAGGCCTGATCGACCAGCTGATCGACGCCTTCGCCAGTCGCAAGAACACCAGGATCGAGCGCGACCTGGAGGAGATCGACGACATCGCACTCGACTCCAAACTGGCGCTGTATCGAATCGTGCAGGAAGCGCTCAACAACGTCGCCAGACATGCGACACCGGACGAGGTGGTGGTCAGCCTGCGTAGTCACGACGACAACATCCAGATCGAGGTCCGCGACGATGGTGGTGGCTTCGACCTGCTGGCCATCCCGCCCGGTCATTTCGGGCTCCACATCATGGTCGAGCGGGCCGAGGCGGCGGGAGGGTTCTGTACCGTCGATTCGGGCCACGGAACCACCACCGTCTCCGCCACGGTGCCGAGGGCAGCCAATGGCTGATCCCCGAGACCCGATGGCTGCGGCCGCCGCACCGGTCGAACCGCCCATCACGGTGGTGGTCGTCGACGATCACGACCTGCTCCGCCAGGGCGTCACCACCGCACTGAGCGGCTTCGAGGACCTGGAGGTGATCGGTGAGGCCAGAGACGGCGCGGGCGGGGTCGAGATTGCGGCCGAACTCCGACCGGATGTGGTGACCATGGATCTGGTCATGCCGACCGGCGGTGGGGTCGAGGCGATCAGAGCCATCAACGATCGCTGCCCCACGGTCAAGGTCCTGGCCCTGACCAGCTTCAGCGACGGCACGCTGATTCGCCAGGCTCTGGCGGCCGGAGCGACGAGCTACGTGATGAAGAACGTCGACGCCAGGGCACTGGCCGACGCGGTGAGAACCACCGCTCGGGGCCAGAGCACCCTGGCCCCGGAAGTCACCCGCCAGCTCACGATGGCTCCGGAGATCCCCGGGCAGACCATCATCGGCGGGCTGACCGAACGGGAGGTGGAGGTGGCCGAACTGGTGGCGACCGGGCTGTCGAACGCCGAGATCGCAGCCGAGCTCAACCGCAGCCTCTATACGGTCAAGAACCACGTCTCCAACGTGTTGATGAAGCTGAACGCCAAGAGTCGGACCGAGGCCGCGGCCATGATGCACCGGCACCGTCGGTTGCAGCCCGAAGCCGGCTGGCACGCCGAACCGCCGCGCTGGCCCGGATCCTCGACCGAAGCCGGTGGAACCGCACTACCCCGCCGTTAGGCTAAGCGAGTCTGGGTTCAGCCCGAGCACTCTCTAACCAAGCGAGTCGCAGGCCCGAACCACCTAGCTGACGTCCGTGAAGGCTCCGGAACAAACCGGCCGAAGAACCGCACGGCACAACCGAAACCCGCTCCGCGTAGCTGCGATGCCTGCTGCTGGCGGAGCGTTCGCGTGAACGGCTGCCAGCCGATTCCGATTCGAGCTCTTGCCCCACAAGGGTTTGATAAGGATGACCGCCGTCGGCCCTCTGACGGGGAAAGAAGAAAACAGTGAGTGGAAAAATCGGGCCGCAAAAGGCCATTGTCGGCGAGAAGGTCGGCATGACACAGGTGTGGGACGAGAACAACAACATCGTTCCCGTCACCGTGGTCAAGGTCACGCCGTGCCGTGTGGTGCAGGTGAAGTCCCCCGATACCGATGGCTATTCCGCCATCCAGGTCACCATCGGCCACAAAGAAGCAAAAAAACTCTCCTCACCCGAGGCCGGGCACTTCGCCAAGGCCGGGGTCGAGCCGGGAACCGAGCTGGTGGAACTCCGGCTCGAGGATGTTTCCGAGTACCCCGTCGGCCATGAGTTCGGCGCCGACACCTTCGAGGCCGGCGAGACGGTCGACGCCATCGGCATCAGCAAGGGCAAGGGCTTCGCAGGCGTGATGAAGCGCCACAACTTCTCAGGCCAGCGGGCCACCCACGGTGCCCACCTGGTCCACCGCATGCCGGGCTCGATCGGCCAATGCGCCACGCCGGCCCGGGTGTTCAAGGGCACGAAGATGGCGGGTCGCATGGGCTCGGACCGGGTCACCACCCAGAGCCTCAAGATCGTGCAGACCGACCCGGAGAAGAACGTCGTCCTGGTCAAGGGCTCGGTACCCGGGCCGAAGGGCGGCACCGTGATCATCCGCGATGCGATCAAGCGCAGTACAGGGAAGGTGAGTGGCTCCTGATGGTCACCGTTGCAGTAAAGACGCTGTCCGGATCGGCATCGGGATCGGTCGACCTCGACGAGGAGACCTTCGGTATCGAGGCCAACATCCCGCTGATGCACCAGGTGGTCAACGCCCAGCTGGCGGCACGCCGGGCCGGCACCCACAGCACCAAGACCCGTAATGAGGTTCGTGGCGGCGGCGCCAAGCCGTGGAAGCAGAAGGGCACGGGCCGGGCCCGGGCCGGCTCCACCCGCTCGCCGATCTGGATCGGTGGCGGCATCGCCCATGGGCCGAAGCCCCGCAGCTACGCCGAGCGGACAAACAAGAAGATGATCAAGCAGGCCCTGCGGTGCGCCCTCTCCGATCGGGCCGCCGATGACAAGGTGCTGGTGGTCGACGCCTGGAGCTTCGATCAGCCGAGCACGAAGCAGGCAAAAGCGGCATTGGGGGCACTCGGCGTCGAGGGCCGGGCCCTGGTCGTGGTCGGTCGCGAGGACGACAACGCCGTCCGCAGCTTCCGCAACCTTCCCGACGTCCACCTGCTGCTCGCCGATCAGCTCAACGCCTATGACGTCCTGGTCAGCGACTACGTGGTCTTCTCCAAGGACTCGTTGCCCTCGACAGTCGAGGTTGCGCCGGCAACCTCGAGCCAGGCGCCAAGCGCCGACGGCGCCCCGGAGACCGAGGAGACAAGCTCATGAACGATCCCCACGATGTGATCATCGAGCCGGTGGTGTCGGAGAAGTCGTTCGTCACCGCCGAAGACCACAACGCCTACACCTTCATCGTCCACGCCAGCGCCAGTAAACCGGAGATCTCCGATGCGGTCGAAGCGATGTTCGACGGTGTGAAGGTGGCCAAGGTCAACACGCTGAACCGCAAGGGAAAGCTGGTGCGGAACCGTCGCAACAACACCACCAGCTCCCGTCCGACAATCAAACGGGCAATCGTCACCCTCTCCGAGGGTGAGATCGACCTCTACTCGAACTGAGGCCCAGGCAATGGCAATCCGCAAACGCAAACCAACCAGCCCCGGCCGTCGGTTCCAGACCAGCTCCGATTTCTCAGACGTCACCGCCGACAACCCGGAGAAGTCGCTGCTGGCAAAGCAGCACGGCACCGGTGGCCGCAACAACCATGGCCGCAAGACGTCCCGACATCGCGGCGGTGGCCACAAGCGCCGCTATCGGGTGGTCGACTTTCGCCGCACCAAGGACAACGTGCCGGCAACGGTGGCATCCATCGAGTACGACCCGAACCGCAACTCTCGGATCGCATTGCTCCACTATCACGACGGCGAGAAGCGCTACATTCTCGCTCCTCGCGATCTGAAGGTCGGCGACCGGGTCGAGTCCGGCAACGGCGCCGACATCCAGCCCGGGAACTCACTCCCGCTGCGCTACATCCCCGTCGGCACCGTCGTCCATGCGGTCGAGCTCCAGCCCGGCGGCGGGGCCAAGATGGCCCGTTCGGCCGGAACCAGCGTGCAGCTGGTGGCCAGGGAGGGCACAACCGCCACGCTGCGGCTGCCAAGCACCGAGATGCGCCGGGTCTCGATCGATTGTCGGGCCACGATCGGCGAGGTCGGCAACGCCGAGGCCGAGCTGATCAAGGTCGGCAAGGCCGGCCGCTCCCGTTGGAAGGGCAAGCGCCCGCAGACCAGGGGTGTCGCCATGAACCCGGTCGACCACCCCCATGGTGGCGGCGAAGGAAAAACGTCGGGTGGTCGTCACCCGGTCTCCCCCTGGGGTCAGCCCGAGGGTCGAACCCGCAAGAAGGGGAAGAAATCAGATGATCTCATCATCCGCCGCAGGCGGAAGCGTGGCGGTCGGAGGTAGTTATGCCCAGAAGTCTTAAAAAAGGTGCATTCGTCGACGACCATCTCTTGAAGAAGGTCGACAACCTGAACGACAAGAACGAGAAGCGGGTCATCAAGACCTGGTCTCGCCGTTCCACCATCATCCCCGACATGGTCGGCCACACCATCGCCGTCCACGACGGTCGCAAGCACGTGCCGGTGTACATCACCGAGTCGATGGTCGGTCACAAGCTCGGCGAGTTCTCGCCGACCAGGACCTTCAAATTCCACGCAGGCCAGGAACGCGGAGGCCGACGCTGATGGCCACCACGATCTCGAATCGCCCCGGCACGAAAGCCCACGCCAGGATGGTCAGGATGTCGGCATCCAAGGCTCGGGTCGTGCTGAACCTGATCCGGGGCAAGCAGGTCAACCAGGCGATGGAAATCCTCTCGTTCAGTGAACGGCTGGCCTCCGAAGTGATCGGCAAGTGCCTGGCCTCGGCCGTGGCCAACGCCGAGCACAACGACGGTCTCGACGCAGACGAGCTGTTCATCTCGGCCTGTTTCGCCGACCAGGGCCCGACCCTCAAGCGGTTCCGGCCCCGGGCCCGTGGTCGAGCCGGTCGGATTCACAAGCAGACGTGTCACATCACCATCGAGGTCAGCCGCTACACCGAGGCCGAACTCGATCAGCTCCGGGTGTCGAGCGATCTCAAGAGTGAGGGCCGCCAGTCCCGCTCCAGGGGCAGCGAAGGCGGCGGCGGCGATCGTGCCCGCCGGGTTGCCAAGTCCCGGGCCGCGACCCAAGCCGACGAGGCCACACAGGAGTCCTCCGACGAGACGGTCGAGGAGGAAGCGACCGACGTCGCAGTCGAAGCGACCGCCGAAGCAACCGAGACCGACGCCTCCGATCAGGCGGCCGAAGCCACCGACGCCGACACCGAAGCCGGCGACAAGGCGGAGATCGCCGACGGAGCCAGCGAGACCGAAGCCGAGGAGAGCAACTAATGGGTCAAAAAGTTCATCCCTACGGCTTCCGCCTCGGCGTCACCACCGACTGGAAATCCCGGTGGATCGCCGACCGCCAGGAATATCGTGATTACCTGGCGGAGGACGCCGCCATCCGTCGCTACCTGATGGAGCAGCTCCCAAACGCCGCCATCAGCCGCATCGAGGTCGAGCGGACCAGGGACAAGTTGCAGATCGACGTCCACACCGCCCGGCCCGGCATCGTCATCGGCCGCAAGGGTTCCGAAGCCGATCGGCTCCGCAGCGGTCTGACCAAGCTCACCGGCAACCCCCGGGTGAAGCTCAACATCGTCGAGATCAAGCAACCGGAGCTCGACGCAGCGCTGATCGCCCAGGGCGTCGCCGACCAGCTGATGGGCCGGATGGCGTTCCGTCGGGCCATGAAGCGGGCCATGCAGAACGCCATGAAGGCCGGGGCCAAGGGCATCCGGATCCAATCGTCTGGTCGCTTGGGCGGTGCCGAGATGGGTCGCACCGAGTGGTACCGCGAGGGTCGGGTCCCGCTGCACACCCTGCGGGCCGACATCGACTACGGCCTGCGCGAGGCCCACACCACCTACGGGCGCATCGGCGTCAAGGTCTGGCTGTACAAGGGTGACATCCTGCCCTACAAGGCCACCACCGACAAAGCGGCGAAAGAGGCGGCCATGGCCGTCGGGGAAGCGGCAGGCGCCGCAGACGCCCCCCGCACCGTCGTATCGTCTTCTCGGCGCCCCAAGGCTGCGGCGCAGACCGAGGAAGCCGCCCCGGAGACGCCGGCCGACGAGGAACCGGCACCGCTGGTCAAAGAGGCCGACCCCGAATTCGAACGACTGTTGGCCGAGGAAGAAGCCATCGAGGAATCGCTCAAGGGCAAGTCCACCGGCGAAGACCTCCACTTCCGGCCCGAGGATGGTGACTGATGTTGATGCCGAAGAAAGTCAAGCACCGCAAGCAGCATCGTGGTCGCACCACCGGCCAGGCCAAGGGTGCCACCGAAGTCGCATACGGCGACTACGGCATCCAGGTGCTCGAGCCCGGTTGGCTCACCGCTCGCCAGATCGAAGCGGCCCGTGTGGCCATGACCCGCCACGTCCGTCGTGGCGGCAAGGTCTGGATCAACGTCTTCCCGGACAAGCCCGTCACCCAGAAGCCGGCCGAGACCCGCATGGGCTCGGGCAAGGGTAACCCGGAGCACTGGGTTGCGGTCGTGAAGCCGGGACGGGTCGTGTTCGAGCTGTCCTATCCCGACGAGCAGATCGCCAAGCAGGCCATGAACCGGGCAATCCAGAAGTTGCCGGTGAAGGCCAGGGTCATTACACGGGAGCACGGTTTCGATGGCTGATGCCGCAATCACCGACATTTCGGACGCGGAGCTGGTGAAGCTCCACGACGACTCCAAGAAGGAGTTGTTCAACCTACGGTTCCAGCTGGCCACCGGTCAGCTCGAGAACTCGGCCCGCATCCGCGAGGTCAAGAAGGAAGTGGCTCGGGCCAAGACCGAGATGCGCAGTCGAGAGATTGCCGCTGCCGAGGCGCTGGCCGCTGCACAAGGAGACGCATGATGAGCGACACCCCGACGAATGAAGAAACGGCACCCGATATCGCTGCCACCGGCGCCGTCGCCGCCGACACCCTGGCCGAGGTTGCGCCCGCGACCTCGAGCGAGCCCACCCCGAGCGAGCCGGCAGCGGCCGATTCGGCCACCGCCCGGTCGGCAAGCCGCAAGGTCCGCGAGGGCATCGTGGTGTCGAACAAGATGGACAAGACCGCCGTGGTCGAAGTGGTCCGTCGTTCACGACATCCCCAGTACGGCAAGACGGTGCAACAGTCGAAGCGCTACTACACCCACGACGAGGAAAACGATCTCAACGAAGGCGATCGGGTCCGCATCGTGGAAACACGGCCGCTGTCGGCCAAGAAGCGGTGGCGGCTCCTGGAAGTCGTGGAGCGTGCCCGATGATTCAGCAGGAATCGAGGCTTCGCATCGCCGACAACTCCGGCGCCCGCGAAGTGCTCTGCATCAAGGTGCTCGGTGGCTCCCGCAGCCGCTACGCCGGCATCGGTGACATCTTCGTCGCCACCGTCAAGGACGCCATCCCCGGCGCTGCGGTCAAGAAGGGTGAGGTCGTCAAGTGTGTGGTCGTCCGCACCAAGAAGGAACGGCGGCGCCCCGACGGCTCCTATATCCGCTTCGATGAGAACGCGGCCGTCCTGATCAACGAGAACCGTGAACCCCGAGGCACCCGCATCTTCGGCCCGGTCGGTCGTGAACTGCGGGACAAGCGCTTCATGCGCATCGTCTCCCTCGCCCCGGAGGTGCTCTAGTTATGAGAATCCGCAAAGGCGACCAAGTACGTATCTTGAGTGGCAAGGACCGGGGCCGCGAAGGCACCGTGTCTGCCGCCTTCCCCGAGACCGGCAAGGTTGTCGTCGAGGGTTACAACGTGGCTCGTCGTCACACCAAGGCCCGCTCGGCCGAGGAGCCGGGCGGCATCATCGACAAGGACATGCCGATGGACGCTTCCAACGTGGCGCTGATCAGCCCCAAAGATGGTAAGCCGACCCGTGTCGGCTACGCCATGGAGGGCGACGAGAAGATTCGTATCTGCAAGCGCACCGGCGAGAAGATTCCGGAGGTCGAATGACCATGACCGATTCCCAGACGCTCGACGCGCCGGGCGGGACCAGTTTCCCACCCCGTATGAAGACGCTCTACAGCGAGCAGATCCGTGACCAGCTGAAAGCCGACCTCGATCTCGACAACGTCATGCAGGTTCCCCGCATGTCGAAGATCGTGATCAACATCGGTGTCGGAGAGGCGCTGCTGAACTCGAAGAACCTCGAGTCGGCGGTCAACGATCTCACCATCATCGCCGGTCAGAAGCCGGTGATCACCAAGGCCAAGAAGTCGTTGGCCAGCTTCAAGCTCCGTCAGGGCAATGCCATTGGCTGCAAGGTCACCCTCCGGGGCGATCAGATGTGGGAGTTCTTCGACCGGCTGGTCACCCTGGCCATTCCCCGCATCCGCGACTTCCGGGGCCTCAGCCCTCGGTCGTTCGACGGCAACGGCAACTACACCTTCGGGCTCACCGAGCAGTTGGTGTTCCCCGAAATCGACTACGACACCATCGACACGCCCCGGGGCATGGATATCACCATCGTCACCACGGGCAAGACAAACGAAGAAGGTAGAGCGTTGCTCGACGCTTTCAAGTTCCCGTTCCGGCGCGAAGGGCAGGCAGTGTAATGGAGAGGTCGCTGTAATGGCCAAAAAGGCACTCAAGAACAAACAACAGAAGACGCCGAAGTTCAAGGTTCGGGCCTATACCCGATGCGTCAACTGCGGCCGGCCACGCTCGGTGTACCGCCGGTTCAATCTCTGTCGGATCTGTCTCCGCAACATGGCCCACGCTGGGGAGATCCCCGGTGTGACCAAGGCCAGCTGGTGAACGGGTAGGTGATGCTGCAATGACTATGACTGATCCAATCGCCGACATGCTCACTCGCATTCGCAACGCCAATGTTGCGATGCACGACGAGGTGAGCATGCCGTCCTCGAAGCTCAAGGTCGCACTGGCCGAGGTCCTGCAATCCGAGGGCTATATCGAGCGCTTCGAGGATTCGGACAACTCAAATGGTCCCGGCTCGACCCTGACCATCGGAATGAAGTATTCGCCAGAGCGGCAGCGCGTCATCAGCGGCCTGAAGCGGGTGTCGAAACCCGGCCTTCGGGTCTACTCCAAGAACGACCAGATCCCCCGGGTTCTCGGCGGTCTGGGTGTGGCCGTTCTCTCAACCAGCAATGGACTCATGACCGACCGTGCGGCCCGCAAGGCCAAGGTCGGCGGCGAAGTCCTTTGCCACGTCTGGTAGGAGGCCGCTATGTCACGCATCGGCAATGCCCCGATTCCCGTACCGTCGGGCGTGGAGATCAACATCTCCGGTTCCGACGTCACGGTCAAAGGGCCGAAGGGCACCCTCGAGCACTCGATTCCCGAGGTCATCTCGGTCGAGCTCGGCGAGGGTGAGGCTTCGGTCTCACGGGTCAACGAGGAGCGCAGCTCCAAGGCCCTGCACGGTCTGACCAGGTCGCTGCTGAACAACATGGTGATCGGTGTCAGCGAAGGGTTCCGCAAGGACCTGGAGATCATCGGCGTCGGTTACCGGGCGAACGCCAAAGGCAAGGACCAGCTCGAACTGGCCCTCGGGTTCAGCCACCCGGTCACGGTCAAGGCGCCGGACGGCATCGAATTCGACGTGCCGGAGCCGACCAAGATCGGCGTGATCGGCATCGACAAGCAGGTCGTCGGCCAGGTTGCGGCCGAGATCCGCGGCTACCGCAAACCCGAGCCGTACAAGGGCAAGGGTGTCCGATACGTCGGCGAGCGAGTGATTCGCAAGGCCGGGAAGGCCGGAAAATGAGCACAGCCGGGAAGGCCGGGAAATGAGCACAGCCGGAAAGGCCGGAAAATGAGCACAGTCGGAAAGGCTGGTAAGTGATGGCTACCAGAGCTGCCGGCCGCGCGGCCGCACGGTCACGCAGGCAACGCCGGGTCCGCAAGAAGGTCGTCGGCACATCGCAACGGCCCCGTTTGGCCGTGTTCCGGTCGAACAAGCACATCAGCGTCCAGCTGATCGACGATTCGAAGAGCCACACCTTGGCCGCGGCCTCGACCTACGAGAGCGCCGCCGGTTCCGGCGATGCCGGCACCGGGTCGGCGGCCGCAGCCTCGACCGTCGGTCGGTTGATCGGCGAGCGGGCGTCGGCCGCCGGCATCGACACCGTGGTGTTCGACCGCGGTGGCAACCGTTATCACGGCCGGGTGGCGGCGCTGGCCGATGCCGCCCGCGAAGCCGGACTGAAGTTTTGAGCCGCCCCCAGAGCCTTCGGGACAGATTCGAGGAAACAGATGGCTAACGAACGAAACGATCGAAACACCAGGGGCGGCCCCGATCAGGGCCGCGAATCAAGGGTGATCGCAATCAACCGGGTGGCAAAGGTGGTCCGTGGTGGTCGCCGGTTCGCCTTCACCGCTCTGGTGGTGCTCGGCGACGGCAACGGCCGGGTCGGCCTCGGCTACGGCAAGGCAAAGGAAGTGCCGCTGGCCATTCAGAAGGGCACCGAGGAAGCACGCAAGCTGATGTTCAACGTCCCGATGGCGGCCGGCACGGTCACCCACGAGATCATCGGCGAACAGGGTGCAGGCCGGGTGCTCATCAAGCCCGCCGCTCCCGGTACCGGCGTCATCGCCGGCGGTGCGGCCCGGGCCATCCTGGAAGAGGCCGGCATCCGCGACGTGCTCTGCAAGTCGCTCGGTTCGGCCAACCAGATCAACGTCGCCAGAGCCACCATCAATGCCCTCCAAGGCCTCAAGCGGCCGGACGAGGTGGCCAGGCTCCGGGGCCTCGATGCCTCCGAGTTCACCCCGAAGGGCATGCTCGAGGCATACCAGGAGCGGGAGCGGTCCCTCAAGGCCGGCGCCGCGGAGGTGTCGTGACATGAGCGAGATTCTCGTCACCCAAACCCGATCGGCGATCGGGTCGAAGCCGAAGCAGCGGGGAACGCTGCGGGCGCTCGGCCTCGGTCGAATCGGTAAATCCAATGTTCTCCCCGACCGGGCGGAGATCCGTGGCATGATCGCCCGGGTCCCCCACCTGGTCGACGTCTCGGACCCGGCCGACGCTGCGTCGGCGTCGGAGGAATGCTAGTCCCATGAAGGTTCACGATCTCAAGCCGGCAGACGGTTCGCGCACCAGGCGCAAGCGGAAGGGCCGGGGCATCGGCGGCAAGGGCGGCAAGACCGCAGGCCGCGGCACCAAGGGCCAGAAGGCTCGCAACACCGTTCGACTCGGTTTCGAGGGCGGGCAGCTGCCGCTGCAGCAACGCATGCCGAAGCTGCGGGGCTTCAACAACCCGTTCCGGGTCGACTACCAGGCCATCAATCTCGACACGATCACCGAGTCCGGTCTCAGCGATGTCTCCCCGGAGGCCCTGCTCGACAAGGGCCTGGTCGGCAAGGGTGCCTTGGTGAAGATCCTCGGTCGGGGTGAGCTGACCGGTGCGGTCAACGTCAAGGCCCACGCCTTCTCCGCCTCGGCCGAAGCGGCGATCACCGCCGCCGGGGGCACCGTCGAGAAGCTGCCCCTTCCGTTCAAGGTCCGGCCCGCGGCCCAGGGCAACGCCCTGACCAACCGCTGACAGCTGGCGGGCGACGCCCGCCACCTCGTTTTTCGGCCGGAGACCGAAACTGGCTGGAACGACACCAGGTCTAGGCTTGAAGCTTGGCGACTAGAGAAGGCACCTCGTGGAAACACTGCGCAACGTTCTGAGAACATCGGAGCTCCGGAACAAGATCCTGTTCACGATCTTCATCATCGCCCTGTACCGGTTGGGAGCCCAGATCCCGGCGCCCGGGGTCAGCCTCGACGGCATTGAGGAGCTTCGAAACCGGGCCGATGAGAACCAGGGGGGTGTGTTCGGCTACCTCACCCTGTTCACCGGCAGTGGCGGCGTACTCAACCTGTTCGGCCTCGGCATCCTGCCGTACATCACCTCGTCGATCGTCATCCAGATCCTCACCGTTGCGGTGCCAAAGCTGGAGGAGTGGCAGGCACAGGGGGCGGTCGGCCAGCGAAAGATCACCCAGTGGACCCGCTATATCGCGGTGATCCTGGCCCTCATCCAAAGCGCCAGCCTGACCTTCCTGATCAACCGCAGCCCGGAGCAGATCTTCGGCTACGACCCAGGGCTGTTCCCTGACGGCTCGCCCGGTCGCATGCTGATGGCCATCATCTGTGTCACCACCGGCACCGCCATCTTGATGTGGATGGGTGAGCTCATCACCGAGAAAGGCATCGGCAACGGCATGTCGGTGCTCATCTTCGCATCGGTGGTCGCCGGCCTGCCGGTGCTGGGGGTCCAGATCTATCAGCTCCGGGGTTGGCCGTGGCTGATCATCGCCCTGCTGGTACTGGTCGGCTTGTGTGTTGGCATCGTGTTCATCGAGCAGGGCCAGCGGCGCATCCCCATCAACTTCCCGAAACGGGTCGTCGGTCGCAAGCAGTACGGCGGCAACAAGACCTACATCCCGCTCAAGGTCAACCAGGCCGGCGTGATCCCGGTCATCTTCGCCAGCTCGCTGTTGCAGCTACCGAGCCTCATCGCCACCAGCCTGCCGACCAGCGGCAACGAACTCGACCCCAACTGGGGTGACAACGTTCGGGAGTTCATCCAGAACCGGCTGTTCCGCCCCACCGATCCGGCCTACCTCATCGTGTTCGGCCTGTTGATCATCGGCTTCGCCTACTTCTACAACGCCATCGCGTTCGACCCGGCCCGTCGCGCCGACGAGCTGCGCAAGTCCGGCGGCTTCATCACCGGGGTACGGCCCGGCCCCCAGACCGAGCGCTACCTGTCAAAGGTCCTGAACCGGATCACCCTGCCCGGTTCGCTGTTCCTCGCCGCCATCGCCCTCATCCCGTCGGCCCTGCTGTTCCAGCTGCTGGGCAGCGGCGGCAACAACGTCGGTCTGCTCGGCTTCTCCGGCATCTCGATCCTCATCGGGGTCGGTGTCTCGCTGGAGCTGATGAAGCAGATCAACTCCCAGCTGATGGCCCGCAATTACGAAGGATTCTTGAAGTAGCGCTCCGGTGCTTTCGAGACTCCGCACCGGCCCGGACCGGTCGTGACCGGTTGTCCTGGTAGGTCCAGCCCACAGAGTTTCTGACAGGAAGCGCCTCACATGAACAGCACAGCTACCCGCCTCGTCATCTTCGGCCGTCAAGGTGCCGGCAAGGGCACCCAGTGCGACCGCATCGTCGAGAAGTACGGGGTGGTCCATCTCAGCACGGGGGACATGTTCCGAGCGGCCAGGGACCAGGGCACCGAGCTCGGCAACAAGGTGGCTCCGATCATGGCTTCCGGTGGCCTGGTGAGCGACGAATTGACGATCGCCATCGTGGAGGAACGGCTGGCCTCCGAGGACATCCAGCGGTCGGGCTTCGTGCTCGACGGTTTCCCCCGAACCCCCACCCAGGCCGAAGCGTTGCTGGAGATGCTCGGCAAGGATCGACTGCATGCGGTGATCAACCTCGACGTCCCGCTGGAGGAGGTCACGGCCCGGATGAAGGCCAGGGCCCGTGAGGACGACACCGACGACGGGATCGCCAAGCGGTTGGCCCTCTACGAGCAGGAGACGGTGCCGACCATCGAGTGGTTCGCCGATCGGGATCTGCTGGTCACCGTGGATGGCCTCGGCACCGAGGACGAGGTCACCGAGCGGCTGTTCGAAGCCATCGACGGCGTGCTGGCCGCCACGTCCTGAGCTCCGGCTCGTGAAAACCGCCGACCTGTCGACCGGTCCGGCGCCATGAGCGGGCGGACGGTCACCGTCGAGGAGCGTCGGGCCCGGCTCGGCGTTCGCCATCGGCTGGCGGTCCCACCCCGATCGGTCGAGGAACTGGTCGACGACCTGGTGGTGCTGCACGCAACCGACCCGGCGACGATCTACCTGTCGGTCGGCTCCCGGCTGGCAGACGGCACCGTCGATTCGATCCACGATGCGCTGTTCGAGCGGCGGACCCTGCTGCGGACCCTGGCCATGCGGCGGACACTGTTCGTGGTGACCACGGCCGGTGCCGCTGCGGTGGAGGGCTCGTCATCGCCCGGTGTCGCCGCCACCGAGCGGGCAAAGCTGGAGAGGTTCCTGCAGGACTCCGACGTTGCGGAGCCGAGCCGTTGGCTCGATGGGCTGTTCGAGCAGGTGCTGGCCGCCCTCGACGACGAACCCGGCGGTCTCCAGGCCCGGGAGTTGACAAAAGCGGTGCCGGACCTCGGGACCAGGCTCGTCATGGGGGCCGGCACCCGCAATGCGGTCGAGGTCGGGGCCACGTCACGGGTGCTGGGACTGCTGGCGGTCGAGGGACTGCTGGTCCGCGGCCGACCGACCGGCGACTGGACCAGCCGGCTGTACCGCTGGCACCGACGGGATCGATGGTGGCCAGACGCCGAGGATCGACCGGCCGTCGATCGCTCGGAAGAGGAGGCATCCGAGGAGCTGCTGGCCCGCTGGCTCAGCCGCTTCGGCCCGGCGACGCTGACCGACATGAAGTGGTGGACCGGCTGGACGATGACCAAGACCCGCCGGGCGCTGGCGGCCATCGACGCGGTCGAGGTCGAGATCGAGCTCGGTAGCGACGACGACGGCCGGGTCGAAACCGCCACCGGCTACCTCATGGCAGACGACGTCGAGCCCGTTGTTGCCGACGGGCCGTGGGCCTCGCTGTTGCCGTCGCTCGACCCGACGCCGATGGGATGGAAGGATCGCAGCTGGTACCTCGGCCCCCACCAGCCGGCTTTGTTCGACCGCAACGGCAACATCGGCCCGACGGTGTGGGTCGACGGCAGAATCGTCGGCGGGTGGTCCCAGCGCCCAGATGGTGAGGTGGTGATCGCACTGCTGGAGCCGGTCGGGGCCGACCAGCAGTCGATGATAGATGCCGAGGTCGACCTGATCACCAGGTTCGTGGGCCCGGTGGTCGTCAAACCCAGTTTCCCGACGCCGCTGCAGAAGAAGCTGTCGGCCGGTTGAGGGCGCTCACCGGTCCGGTCGCGCCGGTGCCGCCGCCGGCGACGACTGCGGCCCGGCCCGTACCGATCGGACCGGGGGCAGTCTGGTTGCCAGCAGGCAGGCGCCGGCATTGAGACCGGCGGCGATGGCGAACGCCGATCGGTAGCTGCCGGTGGTGTCGAAGAGCAGGGCCGCCACATAGGGTCCGATCGCCGCCATGGTTCCGGCCGAGGCGAACATCCGGCCGACGATCGAACCGGCGCTGGCCCGGCCGAAGTAGTCGGCCACCAGGGCGGGGAACACCGCAACCGCCCCGCCGTAGCCGAACCCGAAGGCCACCGCGGAGGGATACAACCCGACCAGGCCATCGGCGGTGGCGAAGCCGAGGAAGGCCACCACCTGCAGGCCCAGGGAGAACACGACCGCACGGCGCCGATCGATGCGATCGGAGATCCAGCCGACCGACAGCCGGCCGACGAGCCCGCCGATGCCGATGGAGCTGATCACCGTCGCCGCCGAGAGGCTGGACACACCGAGGCCGACGGCGAAGGCCGAGCCGTGGACGAAGGGCACGAAGACCACCAGGAACGTCACCGAATACATGGCCCACATGATCCAGAACGTGCCGGTGCGGCTTGCCTCCCGGGGGCTGAGCGCAGGCGAGGTGGTGTCGGTCAGCGGTGCCCGGCTGTCGCCGTCGGGGAACAGGCCCACCGATTCGGGGCTCCTGGCCAGCAGCGCCGCTGCCACCAGCAGCAGGACCAGCCCGCCGATGGCCATGGTGGTCAACGCGGTCCGCCAGCCGTTGGCGGCGATCAGGGACGCGGCAATCGGCGGTCCGGCGATGTTGCCGACCGAGCCGCCGGCGGTCACGATGGCGCTGGCGGTGCCCCGGCGCCTCACGAACCAGCGGACGGCGGTGGCGTTGACCGGCACCCAGGAGCAGCTCATGCCGATGGGGGCGATCACCGCCAGGGCCAAAGCCACCTCGACCAGGGTTTCGGCCCGGGCCCACAGGATATAGCCGGAGCTGAGCACGAGCGCACCGAAGGCCACGGTGACCCGGGGGCCGAAGCGGTCGGTTGCCCACCCCGAGACGGCCGACAGCGCACTGTAGATACCGATGTAGACGGCGAAGATCAGCGACAGTGAGGTCTGTGACCAGCCCTCGTCCTCGGTCGCCGCCAACCGGAACTCGCCGTAGCTGAACTGGAGGCCGTAGACCACGAACAGCACCAGGAACCCGGCGGCCACGACGTACCAGCCCCGGAACACCACCGGGCGAGGGTCGGCCGACGTTGGTTGTGGACGCCGGTTGGGGTCGGATCGGTCGAGCAGGCCGACAGCCTAGTGATCCGTCGATACCGGGTCATCATTTTGGCGCAGACCACGAGATCCGAGGCCGATCTGCGGTCCGGACACCGCCGTGCTCAGTCCTGGGGCGACAGCCGGTCGCAGTCCAGGCTCTCGATGGCCGCCCGGGCCTCGGCGTTTGCCCGGTTCCAATCGGCGGGCCGGTCGATCCGGTAGCGATCGGCCTGCCGGCACAAACGCCCGGTCAGCCAGTCGGCGGTCGAGCGGTCCTGGCTCGCCAGCCGGTCGACGATGGCCGGCACCGCATCGGCTCCGAGGTCGCCGACCAGGTAGCCACGGTCGAGCTCGACCGCCGGTACACCGTCGAGCTCGAGGTTGGCTGCGGCCACCGTCGCCTCCGGGTTCGAGGCTCCGAAGGCCAGCACCCAGACCCCACCGAGCACGAACAGTGCCGGACCGACTCGAAACCATCGGCCGCCGGGGCGGTTCATGACGACGATGACCACCGCCATCGCCACCACCAACCAGGCCAGGAACCAGACCACCGCAGTGCGCAGCATGGTGTGGCCGAACCCGTCGATGTAGAGGGTCAGGCGGCGATGGCTGGCCAGGGCCAGCCCGAGGGTCTCGAGACCGAGCACGGTGGTCAGGGCCAGGAACCGTCGTCGATCGTCGACGGTTCGGCGAGCGACCGTTCGATCGACGGCGACCACGACCATCAACAGGATGGCCACCACCGCCACCAGCTGGAAGAAGCCCCGCCGGGCGTGCTCGGCCGCGGTGAGGTCGACCGCGGCCAGGAGGTGTCCGGCACCGCCGAGGGCCACCACGACCTGGGTGACCCCCCACGCCCCGAGGAGCAGGATCACCGCCGAGAACACGATCGTGGCTTCCACCATCGATCCAGGCTTCGGAGGTCTCGGCGATTGGTGCTGGGGCGCCGAGTCCCGACCGGCGCCCAGGATCAGGCCGGCGGTCAGCGGCGCCAGCACCAGGGTGAGCAGCATGGTTCCAGGCCGTCCGGCCGACGATGCCGGTGGTCAGGACTCGGCCGAAGATCGGATCGGCACTGGCCAGGAGCCAGGTCAGCGGCACCAGGAGCGCGGCCGCCAACAACCCGCCCCGGAGGACCGGTCGCTGCAAGGAGCGGGCACGGCCAACGGCGAGGATCGGTCCGGCGAAGCGTCGTGTTGCCGCCACGGCATCGGCGGTGAACCCCAGCGCCACCGCCGGCACCGACGACCCCACCCGCAGCCAGTCCCGGGACGCCACGACGAGGCATGCCGGCAGGAGCACGAACGCCGGGCCGGCCACCCAGGGCGAGGCCCGCAGCACCACCAGTACCGCTGCGCCCAGCGCCGCGGCCAGGCTCAGCGCCACGGTCGGACGGCGCCGGGCCGGTCGGCGGAGCCAGATGCCGGCGGCGACACAACCGGTTCCGGCCAGGGTGACCACCGAGCCGGGCCGGCCCTGGAGCCCGACGGTGAACAGGAGGGCCGCAGCGGCCGCCACCGCCAGATCGGCCCTGGTGAGCGCCGCCGCCGGCGACCGGTTCGACCCCACCGGCCCCGCTGATCCGGTCGGGCCGGGTGATGCCATCGGACCTTCCGGCGGCTCGGGACCGGGATCGGGTTGCACGATCGGGTCTGGCACCATGATCGGACCGGCTGCCGGGCCCGGCGGTGGCGGCATCACCGACAGACCGACCGAGGTCGGCCGGCTGGGCGGTGGCCCCCAGGTCGGTATGGGCGGCCGAACCTCGCTCGGGGCCGCCTTCGGGGCGCGTTCGTCGAACTCGTCGTCCACGTTGTGTTCCTCTCTCCGTCGATCGGTTTTGCCGGGGCGGCGGCTGTGGCCCGGCCGACCGCTGCGTCGCCGGTCCGGGCGACCGCCCGTCGTCGTCGCTACTGCTGGTCGACCTCGGCCGGGGTCGGCTTCGATGGCGGGATGGTCACCCGCTGGACCCGAGGCAGGTTGACCACGAAGCAGGCGCCTCGGGGCTTGTTCTCCCGGACCTCGATCGAGCCACCGTGCTGATCGACGATCTGTTTGCTGATGGCCAGCCCGAGCCCGGCCCCGCCGGAGCCGGTCCTCGCCGTCTCGCCGGCCTGCCAGAATCGCTCGAACACCTTGGCCCGTTGGTCGGCGGGGATGCCGGGTCCGGTGTCGCGAACCGCGACCCCGGCCGATCCGTTGTTCTGGGTCACGGTGACCAGAACCGGTTCACCGGCGTGGGAGAACCGGGCCGCATTGCCGATGATGTTGATGAAGACCTGCCGCAGCCGTGCCGGCTCTCCCTCGATCCTCAGGTCGAACGGCGCCCTGACGATGACCTTGGTTGCGGGGCTGACCAGAGCGATCTCGTCGGCCACGTCGTTGAGCAGATCGCCGAGATCGACCTGATGGATTGCGTTCAGATCGGACTCGGAGTCCAGCCGGGAGAGGTCGAGTAGCTGACCGACCAGCCGCGACAGGTGCTCGGCCCTGGCCAGCATCTGGGCCAAGGTTCTGGCATCGGGCTGGCCGACGCCGTCGACCAGGTTCTCCAGCGTTCCTCGCAATGCGGCCACCGGCGTCCGCAGTTCATGTGAGGCGTTGGCAACGAACTCCTTGCGCAACCGGTCGGTTTCGGCCATCTCGGCCGCCATGGCGTTGAACGATCGGGCCAGCTTGGCCACCTCGTCGCTGCCGCCGGCCGAGACCCGGCGGCTGTAGTCACCGCCGGCCATGGCGGTTGCGGCCTCGGCCATCGTTCGCAGCGGCTTGGTCAGCCCTCGGGCCAGGAACTGCACCATGAGCAGGGCCGCCGCCCCGGACACGATCGGCCGAACCCAGACCGGCCATCCCAGCCAGAACCCGATCTGCGACGCCAGTGCGGTCATCGCCACCGCGGCCACGATGAGGATCGACAGCTTGAGCTTGATCGACGAGATCCGATCGAGTGGTCGGTGAAGTGAGGTGCTCATGGCCGCCCCGCCTTTGACGCTTCGAGGGCGTAGCCGACACCATGCACGGTGCGGATCAGGTCGGCCGACAGCTTGGCCCTGACCGAGCGGATGTGGCTGTCGACGGTCCGGACCCCGGACCCGTCTCGATACCCCCAGACCATGGCCAGCAGCTGATCCCGGCTGAGCACCGCCCCGCCGGCCTCGGCCAGGGCCCGCAACAGGTCGAACTCGGTTGGTGTGAGATGAATGTCGCGGCCGGCCTCGGTGACCCGGCGGGTCGAAGGGTCGATCTCCACCGTGTCGCCGTCGGCCTCCAGCGAGAGGGAGGGTCCGCCGCTGCCCGCCGACCGGGCCCGGCGGAGGACGGCTTTGATCCTGGCCACCAGTTCCCGGGGGGAGAACGGCTTCGTCATGTAGTCGTCGGCACCGACCCCGAGCCCGACCAGCATGTCGGTCTCGTCGTCGCGGGCGGTGAGCATGACCACCGGAACCCGCCGGTACATGTGGATGCGCCGGCAGACCTCGATGCCGTCGAAGCCCGGCAGGTTGAGGTCGAGCACCACCAGGTCCGGTGCCAGGGCCGCGCAACGATCGACCGCGGTCGGTCCGTCGACCGCCACCTCGACCTGGAATCCCTCGCTGCGAAGCCGTGATGCCACCGCCTCTGCGATGGTCGGCTCGTCCTCAACCACCAAAATGAGCTCTGAACTGTTCATCTGTTCCCCACCGTAGGCGGTGGTCGATCGACTGGTCTCGGGTCTTCCGTGGCGGTTTTGTGCAGGTCGAGCGCGGCGATGGGCCCCGGGCCGGGCGTCGCTAGGCTGAGCTGACGTCAGGGAAGCGGTCGAAATCGTTCCCGGCCCCGAAATCCGCACCCTCGGGCCCGGGACGTACGTTGGTTGCTGCCACCGAGGCCACTAGCATAGAACGCTGGTCTGTCGCGACACCCCTGCCCGGATTCCGGTGCTGCTGGGTGCCCTCGGATCAACGAGCTAGAGCTGCTTGTCGAGCAGCGTAGGAATGCCGGTTGCTAGCGCCGACACCAAACGAAAGGGCATGTTCTGCCAAAGCACAAAGAAGATGCGATCGTGCTGGAAGGCACCATCACTGAGTCTCTCCCCAATGCGATGTTCCGCGTCGAACTCGAGAACGGTCACAACGTGTTGGGCCATATCTCGGGAAAGATGCGGCGCCACTACATCCGCATCCTTCCCGGTGACAAAGTCCAGGTCGAGCTCACCCCCTACGATCTCACCCGCGGCCGCATCACCTACCGCTACAAGTAGTTCCCGTTCGGCGGCGCCGCCGCCCGCCCCCGGGCCCCTCCAGGGTTCGGCCGACCTCCCAAGTCGCAGCCGGACCCGCAGACACCCATGACCACCGACCGTTCCAACAACCCGATTGACAGGAAACTCCGATGAAGGTTCGCCCCAGCGTCAGACCGATGTGTGAGAAGTGCAAGGTGATCCGCCGAAATCGGACGATCCGGGTCATCTGTGAGAATCCGCGACACAAGCAGAGGCAAGGCTGAGATGGCTCGTATAGCCGGCGTTGACATTCCAAGAGACAAGCGAACCGAGATCGCCCTCACCTACGTGTTCGGCGTCGGCCGCTCCACGTCGAAGACGATCACCGATGCCACCGGCATCGATTCCGAAACCAGGGTCAAGGACCTCACCGATGACGAGGTCATGCGGATCCGGGCCTGGATCGACTCCAACCTCAAGACCGAGGGTGATCTGCGACGTGAGGTCTCCCAGGACGTGAAGCGCAAGATGGAGATCGGCTGCCATCAGGGCATCCGCCATCGCAAGGGTCTGCCGGTCCGTGGCCAGCGCACCCAGACCAACGCCAGAACCCGCAAGGGCCCCAAGAAGACAGTCGCCGGCAAGAAGAAGGTAACGAAGTAGATGGCAAAGCCAGCACCAGGGGGCCGTCGGCCTCGTAAGCGTGAGCGCAAGAACGTCACCTACGGCGTCGCCCACATCAAGTCGAGTTTCAACAACACCATCATCGCCATCTCCGACCAGGAGGGTCGGGTCCTGGCCTGGTCCTCGGCCGGCAATGTCGGTTTCAAGGGCTCCCGCAAGTCAACCCCGTTCGCGGCCCAGATGGCCGCCGAGGCCGCGGCCCGTCGGGCCATGGAGCACGGTGTCCGCAAAGTGGATGTGCAGGTCAAGGGTCCGGGCTCCGGCCGGGAGACCGCGATCCGTTCCCTCCAGAACGCCGGCATCGAAGTGACCGGCATCAAGGACGTCACCCCGGTTCCCCACAATGGCTGCCGTCCGCCGAAGCGCCGGAGGGTCTGACATGTCTCGCTACACCGGGCCTCGAGCCAGGATCTCCCGCCGTCTCGGCACCAACATCTTCGGCACCCGAGGCGAGACCCAGGCCCTCGAGAAGCGGCCGTATCCTCCCGGCATCCACGGGCGTACCCGCCGCCGGGGCAACAACAACACCGAGTACCTGATCCAGCTCCAGGAGAAGCAGAAGGCCCGCTTCACCTACGGCCTGAACGAGCGGCAGTTCCACCGGGTCTACGAGGAGGCCTCCCGCAAGGGCGGCGTCACCGGTGAGAACATGCTCACCTCCCTCGAGCTCCGTCTCGACAACGTGGTCTACCGCACCGGTTGGGCCTCAACCCGGCCCCAGGCCCGTCAGTTCGTCACCCACGGCCACGTGAACGTGAACGGCAAGCGGGTGTCGATCCCCTCGTACCGGGTCCGCAAGGGAGACGTCATCGAGATCCGGGAGAAGACCCGGGAGAATGCGATCGTGCAGTGGAACAAGGACGTGCTCGACCGGACCCCTCCGGCCTGGTTGGAGCGGGGCGACAACGAGTTCGTCATCAAGGTCTACGCCGAGCCGATCCGCGAGCAGATCGACGTGCCGCTGCGGGAGCAGCTCATCGTCGAGCTCTATTCCAAGTAACCGTGTGGCCGGCCTGAGGCCCGCCACATCGAGTTCGACCTGCCCCCCCGATACCCCCCGCCCCTCGGAACATAAGGAAACACGCCATGCTGGTGATTCAGCGACCCACAGTTGAACAGATTGACGATGGTGAGTCGGCACGCGGCAAGTTCGCCATCGGCCCGCTCGAGCCCGGCTTCGGCCACACCCTCGGTACCTCGCTGCGGCGGGCGCTGCTCTCGTCGGTGCCCGGGGCGGCCATCGTCTCGGTCCGCTTCGACGATGCACTCCACGAGTTCGACACCATCGCCGGTGCCCTCGAAGACGTCACCGACATCATCTTGAACCTCAAGGATGTGGTGTTGACCAGCGAGAGCGAAGAGCCGGTCGTGCTCCGCCTCGACGCCCGCGGCCCCGGTTCGGTCGCCGCCGGCGACATCTCCTGCCCGCCCGAGGTGGAGATCCTCAACCGCGACGCCCTCATCGCCACCCTGAACGACCAGGGCCGGCTGGCCATGGACCTCACCGTCGAGCGTGGCCGGGCCTGGAACCCGGCATCGAAGCGGGCCAATGAGTCCACCACGATCGGCATCATCCCGATCGACGCCATCTTCAGCCCGATCCGGCGGGTCGCCATCTCCGTCGAACCGACCCGCGTCGAGATGTCGACCGACTTCGACCGGCTGATCCTCGATATCGAAACCGACGGCTCCATCAGCCCCCGAGACGCCCTGGCCTCGGCCGGCGCCACCGTCCGGTCGCTGTTCCAGCTGGTCGAGGAGATGAGCGAGGAGCCCGAGGGCCTGACCCTCGGCGAAGCCCCGGCCGCAGCATCCGGTTCGCCGGACCTCGACCTCCCCATCGAAGACCTCGACCTGTCCGAGCGGCCCAGGAACTGCCTCAAGCGGGCCCAGGTCAACACCATCGGCGAACTGCTGACCAAGAACCAGGACGACCTCCTGGCCATCACCAACTTCGGTCAGAAGTCGCTCGATGAAGTCACCGCCAAGCTCGACGAGCGCGGCCTTACCCTGCGCGGCTCGCGCTAGGAGCCCCAAATGCCTGCACGACCACGCAAGTCCCGGCGCTTCGGCGGCTCAGCCCAACACCAGAAGCTGATGATGGCCAACCTGGTGGCTTCCCTGGTTGCCGCCGAGGGCATCGTGACCACCGAAGCCAAGGCCAAGGCGATGCGGCCGGTGGCCGAGAAGATGATCACCAAGGCCAAGAAGGGTGGGTTGCACAACTTCCGCCAGGTGCTGTCGTACCTTGGCGACGTCGAGATGACCACCAAGCTCTTCGATGAGGTCGGTCCCCGGTACGAGAGCCGGCCGGGTGGCTACACCCGGGTGCTGAAGCTCGGCCCCCGCAAGGGCGACAACGCCCCGATGGCCCGTATCGAACTGGTCTGATCCGCCGGGTTCGGGGTGACGCCACATGTCGCCGCCGAACCTCGGCCGCCAACGACGTGACCGTCGCCAACGTTCGACTGCTGGTGGCCTACGACGGCACCGACTTTCGAGGTCTGGCTCCGAACCAGGGTGTCCGGACCGTGGTCGGTGAGCTTCAGCGGGTCATCGAGCCGCTCATCGGCCGGACCCCCGACATCGTGATGTCGGGTCGGACCGACGCCGGGGTGCACGCCTGGGGTCAGGTCCTGTCGTTCCGGTTCGACGATGGCACCGTCGACCTCGAACGGATCCAGCGATCGGTCAACACCCGGCTGGGTCCCGAGGTGGTACTGCGGGAGATCTCGCTGGCCGACGAGGACTTCAGTGCCCGGTTCTCCGCCATCGGCCGTCGCTACCGGTATGACATCGTGAACCGGCCGGTTGCCGACCCGTTCCGGGCCAGGACCGCCTGGTGGGTGCCGACACCGCTCGACCTCGACGAGATGAACCGGGCCTGCCCCCACCTGCTCGGCGAGCACGACTTCGCCTCGTTCTGCCGGCGACCGAAACCATCGCCGGACACCGATGGCCGGTGGGTCGAGGTCTCCCTGGTACGACGTATCACCGGGGCCCGCTGGCAGGCGATCGGCGACGGTTTGCTCCGGTTCGAGATAGAAGGCTCGGCGTTCTGCCACCAGATGGTTCGCAGCATCGTCGGGTTCCTCGTCGCGGTCGGCCGGGGCAAGCGTGGAGCCGATGAGCTCCCGTCGGTCCTGGCGGCCCGGGATCGCTCCGCCGCCGAGCAGCTCGCGCCGGCCAACGGGCTGACCCTGTGGCAGGTCGACTACCCGTGACCGGACCGCAGGCTCCGCCGGCCGGTGGTGAACCGGGTCGTGAGGTTCTGCCGGTCCCGACGTTGGAGGCCGTCGATCGGCGGCCGTAGACTAGCTGGTCGGCCGAATTCCGTTCGTTGACCCGGTGTCGCCGGAACCACAACGGAAACGCCGTCGCCCGTAGGGCATCAGACCTCCGGAACTCCGAATCCCTTTCGAGGTAGCTGTGAAGACGTACGCACCAAAAGCATCAGAGATCACCCGCGACTGGTTCGTCGTCGACGCCGAGGGCATGACCCTCGGCCGCATGGCAACCGAGGTGGCACGGGTCCTGCGAGGCAAGCACAAGCCCACCTTCGCCCCCTACATCGACACCGGCGATCACGTCATCGTGATCAACGCCGAGAAGATCGTGCTCAGCTCCAACAAGGCAGAGAAGAAGCAGGTCCACCACCACTCCGGCTATCCCGGCGGCCTGCGGACCCAGTCCTACGCCGAGATGCTGAATCGCCGCCCGGCCGACGCAGTCCGTCAGTCGATCGTCGGCATGCTCCCCAAGAACCGGCTCGGCCGCCAGCAGGCGACCAAGCTCAAGGTCTACGCAGGGCCAACCCACCCCCACACAGCCCAAAAACCGACGCCGATGGACATCGCCGGCGCCCGTCGTCAGCGATAACTACGAGCAGTAGCCAGGAAGCAGAAGGAACCGATCACGTGTCAACCGTTCAAGCCACCGGCCGTCGTAAGCAAGCAATCGCCAGAGTCCGGCTCAGCCCCGGCACCGGCAAGATCATGGCCAACGGCCGTGAGTTCGACGACTACTTCCCGTCCGCGGTGCACCGCACGCTGATCACCGAACCGCTCCGGCTCACCAGCACCGAGGAGAACTACGACATCTCGGTCACCCTTTGCGGGGGAGGGCTGTCCGGCCAGGCCGGCGCCTTCCGGCTCGGCATCACCCGGGCCCTGATCGAGCTGAATCCCGAGGATCGGCCGAACGTGAAGTCGGCCGGCCTGCTGACCCGCGATCCTCGGAAGAAGGAATCCAAGAAGTACGGCCTCAAGAAGGCCCGTAAGGCCCCGCAGTACAGCAAGCGCTAGAACCGGGCTCGACGGCACGGTTCGAGATCCCCGGATGGCACTCCAGTTCGGTACCGACGGGATCCGCGGTGTTGCCAATACCCAGTTGTCACCGGAGGTGGCGCTGGCCCTCGGCCGGGCCGCAGTGGAGGTGCTTGGCGGCGACCTGTTCGTGATCGGGGCCGACACTCGGCGATCCGGCCCGATGATCGAAGGTGCACTGACGGCTGGGATCTGCTCGGCAGGGGCCGACGTGGAATCGCTGGGGACCGTGCCGACGCCGGCCGTCGCCTGGGCCTCGGCCGACCGACAGGCCCCGGCAGCCATGATCTCGGCCTCCCACAATCCTTTCATCGACAACGGCATCAAGTTGTTCGCCCCCGGTGGCCGCAAGCTCAGCGATGATCTGGAGTCCCGCATCGAGAAGCGGTACCTCGAACTGTTGCAGCGGCCGCCCGATGCCGATGGCGATGCCGATGGCGGCCCCCGCGGGTCCGGGCGTGCCGGGCCAACCACCGCGGTGGGAACCCGCCGGCCCAGCGACGGGGTGGACGGCTGGGTGGATCTGATCACCGGCTCGGTCGCCCCCGGGGCGCTCCGTGGCGCCCGGTTGGTGATCGACTGCGCCAACGGCGCCGCCAGCGAGCTCGGGCCGGAACCGTTCCGGCGGCTCGGGGCCGAGGTGGTGGTGATCGGCGATCGGCCCGACGGCTGCAATATCAACGACGGGTTCGGCTCCACCGACACCGCCGCCCTGCAGGCCAAGGTGGTTGCGGCCGGGGCCATGGCCGGTCTGGCCCTCGACGGCGACGCCGATCGGCTGATCGCGGTCGACGAGCGGGGTCTGGTCGTCGACGGCGACCGCGTCCTGGCCATCCTCGCCGCCAATTGGGCGGCCACCGGCCGGCTGCGAAACGACACCGTGGTGGTCACGGTGATGACCAACCTCGGTTTCCATCGGGCCATGGACGAACTCGGTATCACCGTCAGGTCCACCGCAGTCGGCGACCGCAACGTCCTGGCCGCCCTCGACGAGCACAACCTCTCGCTCGGCGGCGAGCAGTCCGGCCACGTGATCTGTCGCGACCTGGCATCAACCGGCGACGGGATCCTGACCGCGGTGCAACTGCTGGATGTGGTCCTCCGCTCACAACGGCCGTTCTCGGAACTGGCCGACGGGGTGATGGACAGAGTCCCGCAGGTGTTGGAGAACGTCAGGCTGGCCCGCCGGGAGGCCGATGCGGCCTCGGCGCTCGCCGATCAGGTGGTCGAGACCGAGGCGGCGTTCGGGCCAGACGGTCGGGTCCTGGTCCGAGCCTCGGGCACCGAGCCATTGCTCCGGATCATGGTCGAGCACATCGACGCCGAGGTGGCCCAGCGGGCCTGCGACCGCCTGGTCGACGCGGCCAAACAACTGTTTGGCGTCGAGTAGGAGCCCCCCGGGCCCAGTAGTCTTACCGGTTGTCGCAGCTCCAGCGGGTCGGGACATCCCTCGGAGGGAACAGCAGCACATGTGTGGAATCATCGCCATCGTCAGACGACGAACCGATCGACGCCCCCCGGACCTTGAGCGGCTCCTGGCCGAGGTCCGGACCGCCTCGGACGAGATGCCTGCCGCCGGGGCGCCCGGCCCGCCCCCCGCAATCACCGCAGTTGCGGATCGGGTGGCGGCCGCAGATCGCCTGCTTCGGGGAGAGGCCGGTCTGGCGGCCATGATCGGGTCGCCCGGTTTCGCCCCGGCCATGGCCGAGATCCTGGCCGAGATGAATCTGAAGGTGGAAGCGGTCGAGGCCCATCTCGAGGCCAAGGGCGACGAGATCACCAATCTCGAAGCCATCAACGGCGCCCTGGTCGGTCTCAAGGATGCGCTCTGGGCCATCGAGCGGGATCGGCTCCGGGCTGCCGGCGAAGTGGTGGCGCTCGGCGGACCGGACCTCGCCGGGGCCCGGCTGGCGGCCACCTTCAGCATCCAGCAGGCGCTGAGCAACCTCGATCGGCTCGAGGTCCGGGGCCGGGACTCGGCCGGGCTGCACGTGCTGGTCAGAGGCCATCGCCTCGAACTTCAATCCGAGGCGGTCAGGGCGTTGCTTGCCGACCGGACCGGCGATCTGCTCTTCGTCGACCGGGCGGTCCGAGTGGTCAACGGCCACCTCGGATTCGTCTACAAGGCCGCAGCCGAGATCGGTGAACTGGGAGACAACACCGCAGCCATGCGGGAGGCCATCGCCGCCGACCAGCTGCTCCACCGGGCGCTGGAGGCCGACAGTGCCGAGGTCACGGTGCTGGCCCACACCCGCTGGGCGTCGGTCGGCATCATCAGCGAACCCAACGCCCACCCTGTCAACTCCGATGAGATCGGCACCGACCCCGGCCCATACGTGACCGCCACCCTCAACGGCGACGTCGACAACTTCGCCGATCTGATCGCCGCCGACGGCCTGGCGATCGCAGCCGAGATCACCACCGACGCCAAGGTCATCCCCACCATGGTCAGCCGGGGCCTTGCCGAGGGGCTCGATCTCGACGAGGCCGTCCGGTCATCGGTGGCCCAGTTCGAAGGTTCGGTGGCCATCGGCGTCAGCACCGCCCAGCACCCCGAAGACGTGCACCTGGCCCTGCGGGGCAGCGGCCAGGGGGTGTATGTCGGGTTGGCCGAGGACTGCTATGTGGTGGCCTCCGAGCCATACGGAGTGGTCGAGGACTCCGACGTGTACTTCCGGATGGACGGCGAAACGCCGGCCGACCCGGACAACCCGACGGCCAGCCAGGGCCAGATCATCCGCCTGTCGGGGGCCATGGCCGGCGACCGCTCAGGGGTGTCGCGGATCTCCTACGACGGCACGCCGTTGCCGCTCGGCGAAGACGAGTGGAAGACCCCGGCGGTCACCACCCGTGACATCGATCGGGGTGACGCCCCCCACTTCCTGCTCAAGGAGATCAGCGAGTCGCCGACGTCGTTCCGCAAGACCCTCCGGGGTCGGCTGGTGGAGCAGAGCGGGGTACTCGATGTGAACCTGCCGGCCGACACCGTCTCGGAGGGGGTGGCCAAGCGGCTCTCGGCTGGTCAGCTGACCAGGATCCACGTGATCGGCCAGGGCACCGCGGCCGTTGCCGGTCTGGCCATCGCGGCCGCCATCGAGAACGCGCTGGCCGGGTCCGACGTGGCCATCGAGGCGGTGACCGCAACCGAGCTGTCCGGGTTCCGCCTCCGGGACGACATGTCCGACACGCTGGTGGTGGCGGTCAGCCAGTCCGGCACCACGACCGACACCAACCGGACCGTCGACCTGTGCCGGTCCCGCGGCGCCGCGGTCATCGCCATCGTCAACCGCCGCGGCAGCGATCTGGCCGACAAGTCCGACGGGGTGCTGTACACCTCCGACGGTCGCGACGTCGAGATGAGCGTGGCGTCGACCAAGGCCTTCTACGCCCAGATCGCCGCCGGATTCCTGCTGGCCGATGGCCTGGCCCAACTCATCCCCGGGGTTGCGGTTGGCGCCACCGAGCGCCAGGCCACCCTGGCCGGACTGCGGGACCTGCCGGACGCCATGGCGGCCACGCTGACCCTGCGGCCCCAGATCGCATCGGCTGCGGCCCGACATGCGCCAAGCCGTCGGTACTGGGCGATGGTCGGCAACGGCCCGAACCACGTTGCGGCCAAGGAACTGCGGATCAAGCTGTCCGAGCTGTGCTACAAGTCGATCGCCTGCGATGTCACCGAGGACAAGAAACACATCGATCTCTCGTCTGAGCCGATGATCCTGGTCTGCGCCGCCGGCCTCGTCGGCTCCAACGCCGACGACGTCGCCAAGGAGGTGGCGATCTTCCGGGCCCACAAAGCGGCTCCGATCGTGATCGCCACCGAGGGTGAGAACCGTTTCTCGGCCGCTCTCGACGTGATCGCCGTCCCCGAGGTCAACCCCCGGCTGGCGTTCGTGCTCTCCACCATCGTCGGCCACCTCTTCGGCTACGAGGCGGCGCTGGCCATCGATGCGTCGGCCCGGCCGCTGCGGGAGGCCAGGGGGGCGATCGAGCGCTACGTCGGCAAGGCCGTTGCCGGCCCGGCCACCGACGACTGGTTCGATCGATTCGGACGGGAGATCGCAAGTTCCGCCGCCCGCTTCTTCGACGGGCTTCGGGCCGGTTCCTACAACGGTCATCTCGAGGCCTCGACCGCAACCAAGGTTGCCGGGTTACTACGATTCGCCACCGGCGCAGTGCCGATCGAGTCCTACCAGACCGAGTTCGGCAAGGTCGGGACACCGGGCGTGGTGGTGGAGGATCTGGCCTTGGCCCTCACCTCGGCCATCGAGGAGTTGACCAGGCCGATCGACGCCATCAAGCACCAGGCCAAGACGGTCACCGTCGGGATCAGCCGGGCCGACGAGAGCCTGCTCCAGGCCGCCCTGATCCAGAAGGTGCTGGCAACCGGCTGCCCCCGGGATCGGCTCAGCTACCGGACCCTGCGCACCCTGGCGGCCATCACGCCGGCGGTCGACGAGGTGGTGGGCTACACCCGGTACCGGCTGGAGGGCGACCTTGGCACCGACTCGGTGGACGGCTCGCAGCTCCACGTGGTCGACAAGGGTGGCATTGCGGTCAACATCGCGTCGAGGGTGGAACGGGATCCGATTCTGCGGGGGACAAAGCGCCGGGTGGCGGTCGAGCGGGAACCGTTCGTCACCGTGGGGACCGACGGCCGGGTGGTACTGATCGTGCCGGAGGTCAAGGACGCCCAGACTACCGGATTGACGCTGTGCCACGTCCGCCTCCACGACGACCTCGGGGCCGCGGTGGCCAGGACGGTGCTCCAGGGCTACCGGAACCGGTACCGCCAGCTCGTCGATGTCGTCACCGAGCGGGAGCCCGGCTTCCGGGAGGACCTTCTGGGCGAGGTGTCCACCGTCGACCTGCTCACCGCCCCCATCTCCGACGTTGCCGCCCGGTGGACCCGCTCCTAGAACCACTGGATCCCCCTGGGGTCCAGGGACCCGACCTGTCGGGCCTGCTCGGTCTGGTGGTGGTGGCCATCGGCGCCGATCTGGTGGACATCGACCGCCTTCGCGACGTCATGGCCCGCACCCCCGGCTTCGCCGAGCGGGTCTTCACTGCCGACGAGCGGGCCTACTGCGACCGTCGCAATGATCCGGCGGAACGCTATGCGGTCCGCTTTGCGGCCAAGGAGGCGGTGCTCAAGGCGCTTGGCACCGGTCTGGGCGGTGGCGACTTCACCGATATCGAGGTGCTCCGGCTGCCGTCCGGCAAGCCGGAGCTCCGGGTCGAGGGCCGGGCTGCGGTCAAGGCAACCGAGCTCGGTATCGAGCGTTGGCTCATCACGATGAGCCACAGCGACCACGTGGCTCAGGTCTTCGTGGCCGGGCTCGGGCCGACACAGGAGGGCGCCGCCGGTGGACCGGGTCCGCAGTAACCGGCTCCGATCGGCCCAGGCCGGCCTGTGGGACACCATGGCAGAGGACTACGGGCTGTTCCCCGACCTGGCCTTCGACGCGGTGATGGCCAGAGCGGAACGGGGCGAGCTGGTCACCGCCACTCCCCGGCTGGTGGAGCTGCTGGTCGATCAGCAGCTGTCGGTCATGGACTCGGCTGCGGTCGTCTCCACCCTCGGCGACCAGCGCTGGGACAACGGCAGGCGAGCGGCGCTCGAGGAGGTGTTCGACGCCTGGTGGCAGGAGACGCTGCTGTTGGAGCCGGGCGAGCACCAGCCGCCGTTCACCCCCGAGGTGGTGTTGGGGGTCCTGGTCGGGTACGGCGCCCCCATGGTCCGCTGGCTGGCACCGTGGCTGGTCGAACTGGACGGGCCGGGCGCAGCCCACCTGGCCGCGGTGGTGCTGGGCGGCCTCGACGGGCCGGCGTGGCGTGGCAAGGCCGATCAGGCAGGCCAGGTCATCGGCTGGGCCAGAACCGAGACGGTCATCAACGGGCTGGCCCTCATCGGTTGCACCCATCTCGACGATCAGATCCTCAGCGATGTCCTCGACCGGCTCATCTGATCGGCGGAGCGCGATGAACAACCCGGTCCGCCGGCACTCGACATCCTCCCGGACGAAAGGCACATGATGGATCCGATCGTCACCCCGTCGCAGATGGCGGCCATCGATGCCGAGGCCCCGGAGCCGGTGGAGCAGCTGATCGAACGGGCCGGGTGGGCCACCGCCATGGCGGCCAAGGCCCTGCTTGGCCGTTCACCATACGGCACGCGGGTGGCGGTGTTCGCCGGCGGCGGCAACAACGGTGAGGACGGCCGCAGGGCGGTCCCGCACCTGGAGCGATGGGGAGCCCGGTGCCGGGTGTTCGACATCCCCCACGGCGACCGCCACGCCGGGCCGGGGAGTGGGGCGGCGTTCGATCTGGTGATCGACGCCTGCTACGGCACCGGGCTGCGACGGGACTTCGACGCCGCCACGCTGCCATTCGACGTCGGGTCGGTGCCGGTGCTGGCGGTCGACATCCCGTCGGGGGTCGACGGGCTGACCGGCCGGCTCCGGGGTCGGCCACTGCATGCTGCGGCCACCGTCACCTTCGCCGCAGTCAAGCCGGGCCTGCTGGTCGGGCCCGGTCGGGCCTACGCCGGGCCGATCACCGTGGCCGACATCGGCCTCGACTGCTCACGGGCAACGACGTGGTGGCTCGATCGATCCGACATCGTGGCCCATTGGCCCCGACGGGGCGCCGAGGCCAACAAATGGCTTCAGGCGGTCTACGTGGTCGGTGGGAGCCCGGGGCTCACCGGTGCCCCGGCACTGGCCTCGTCCGGGGCGTTGCGGGCCGGTGCCGGCTATGTGGCCCGCTCCATCCCCGGTCAGGCCGACGGTCCCCGATCCAACGATCCGGGCCCGATCGAAGCGGTCACCTATCCGGTGCCCGGCCGATGGGCCGAACCGGTGCTGGCTCGCCTGGATCGGTTCGGTGCGGCGGTGGTCGGCCCCGGCCTGTCGACCGAGGACCACACCGAGCTGGCCCGGTACCTCCAGCGGACCGGGACCCCGACCGTCTTCGATGCCGGGGCCATCGACGGTCTGGCCGCCATCATCGCCGACCGCCCCGATGCCCTGGCCGGACCGGACGGTCCCCGCCACGTGGTGACCCCCCACGACGGCGAATTCGCCAGATTGCTCGGCCGGCCGCCGGGAGAGGATCGAATCGCAGCGGCCACCGGGGCCGCCCGGCGCCTCGGGGCGGTGGTGTTGTTGAAAGGACCGACCACCATCGTGGCCCACCCCGACGGCCGGGCCCTGTTGTCGACCGCCGGTGATCAGCGGCTGGCGACGGCCGGCACCGGCGACGTGCTCTCGGGAGTGATCGGCGCCGGTATGGCCGGCGGCCTCGACCCGTTCCATGCCGCCGGTGTCGGGGCCGAGCTCCACGGCTTGGCCGGAATCCGAGGGTATCGAGTGGGCGCAACCGCAGGCGATCTACCATCGCAGCTAGCGGAACTGCTGTCGGACCTCTTCTGATACCACGACCGGTCCCGCTCGATCGATGCCGGTGCCGGCTCGACCGTCCGATTCGTTGACAATCGACCGGATGATTCGACAAGCTCGGCGTCTGTTGACAGTGCTGAACGG
Organism: uncultured Acidimicrobiaceae bacterium; assembly: GCA_947259095.1. Classification (GTDB taxonomy): domain Bacteria; phylum Actinomycetota; class Acidimicrobiia; order Acidimicrobiales; family SZUA-35; genus JAHELU01. The sequence continues at coordinate 42,474 of CAMYLA010000004.1, forward strand.
CGGAAGACCATTGGAGTTGTGCAATGAGAATTCTGCTGGTGGAACCGTGGCAGACCGGATCCCATCTGGCCTGGGCCGAAGGGTACCGGGCATCGAGCGGTCACGACGTCGACATCGTCGGCCTGCCCGGCGAGCTGTGGCGATGGCGACTTCGGGGCGGTGCGCTGCCGCTGGCCGAGAAGATCACAAACTGGATCGACGGCAACGGCCAACCGGACCTGTTGTTGATCTCGGGTCTGGTCGACGTGGCCGAGATGCTCGGTCTGGCCCGCCGCAACCTGTCGCCGGACGTCGGCGTTGTGATCTACCAGCACGAGAGTCAGCTGGTCTATCCGGTGGCGGAGGGCAACTACGACAACGGGGCGGCGCTGCGGAATTGGATGTCGTGGTGCGTGGCCGACCTGGTGCTGTTCAACAGCTACCACCACATGCGGGCGGTCACCGAGGCGCTGCCCGGCTTCGTCGAGTCACTCCCGGACCGGACCCACGAGCCGATGCTGGAGACGGTGCTCGGGAAGTTCGAGGTCTTCCCGGTCGGGGTTGATCTTGGCGGCATTCCGGAACGGGAACCGTTGCCGCCACCAACCGCCCACCCCAGCAGTCTCCGGTTCCTCCAGTCCGGCGGCGGTCCGGGCCCGGACGCAGCCGGCGGTGTCCCGGGCCCGATCGAAGGGTCCACCGAGGCCGGATCGCCGGGTCGTCCGGTGATCCTGTGGCCCCACCGGTGGGAGCGGGACAAGGACCCGGCGGCCTTCGTGGGTCCGCGATGCCGGGCTCGACTTCGGTCTGGTGCTGGCCGGTCAGGATCCGCCAAGCGGCAGCACGATCGCCGAGGACGAGCGGGCGGCGGCCGAAAAGGAGTTCTCGGAGCACATCGTGGCCTCCGGCGAGTTCGACCGGGCCGACTACCTCGACTACGTGGCCCAGTGCGACCTGGTGGTGAGTTGCGCCAAACACGAGTTCTTCGGGGTGGCCGTGGTGGAGGCGGTGGCCAGCGGCTGCATCCCGCTGTTGCCGAACGCCTTGAGCTACCCCGAACTGATCCGGCCGCCCTGGCACTCGACGACGCTGTATGAACCGGGCACGTTCGGTACCAGGCTGGTCGATGCGGTCAGGCGGATCGACCAGCTCCGGGACGAGGCGGTCGGTCTGTCACAGACGATGCGGCGGTTCGACTGGGCCACGATGGCCAAGGTCTACGACGACAGGATCGCCGCCGTCTCGGCCCGCCTCACCACTGCGGCCTGAGGACCCCGCGGGCGGTACAGTGCCCCTGTGATCACCGACGTGCCAGGCGTCCTGGTCGGCCACTGGACCGACCGGGAGGCGAAGACCGGCTGCACGGTGGTGGTGCTCCCACCGGGAACCGTGGCCTCCGGCGAGGTTCGGGGCGGCGCACCGGCCAGCCGGGAGTTCGCCCTCCTCGACCCCACCAGGACCGTCGGCAACGTCGACGCCATCGTGCTGTCCGGGGGCTCGGCGTTCGGCCTGGCCGCCGCCGACGGGGTCATGGCCGGGCTGGCGGCCCGGAACCGGGGATTCGAGACCAAGGCCGGCCCGGTCCCCATCGTGGTCGGGTTGTCCCTGTTCGACCTCGCCGTCGGCGACGGGGCGGTCAGGCCGGGACCGGCCGAGGGTCGGGTCGCCTTCGATGCCGCCGGGTCCGGACCGCATCGGGTCGGTCAGGTCGGCGCCGGGACCGGGGCAACCGTCGGCAAGTGGTGGGGCCGCCAGGACCCCGGCGGCCTTGGCACGGCCACCATACGGTCGGGTGATCTGGTGGTGGCCGCGCTGTTTGCGGTCAACGCCTTCGGCGCCATCGACGACGGGTCGTCGGTCGAGGACATCGGCCCCCCGGTCCGCCCCGACGGCGGTGACGAGGGCGATGACGGTGACGGTGATGACGGTGACGGTGACGGTGGCGGCTCCGGATCGGCGGCCAACACCACGATCGGGGTGGTGGTGACCAACGCCACGATCGACAAGGTCGGCTGCCTCGGCCTGGCCCAGGCCGCCCACGACGGCTTGGCCCGCTCGCTGTTGCCGGCCCACACCGGCGCCGACGGTGATGCGGTGGTGGCCGGGGCCACCGGCCAGGTCGAGGCCGACCCGATGCATCTTCGGGCGCTGGTCCAGGCCGTTGTGGCCTCTGCGGTCCGCTCGGTCGGGGCCGACTGAGCCGGCAGGCTGGGTTCAGATCAGGGGGTCGAGCGCCTCGATGGCCCGGTCGACCTCGGCGACGGTGTTGTAGTGGACCATCGAGATCCGGACAACGCCCGCCGGCCGGCCGATGGCCTCCACCAGCCGCGGGGCGTAGAAGTCGCCGTGGCCGATCCCGATGCCGGCCGCCGCCAGTGCCTCGACGATGGCGGCGTTGTCGGTTCGCCTGGAGGTGAAGGCCACGGTGGGGGCCCGGACCGATCGTGATGTGTCCGGCGAACCGACGATGTCGGCCCCCCGGGCCACCAGGAACTCGATCAGCGGGGTCATCAACGCTTCCTCGTGGGCGGCAACCAGGTTGTAGACCGCGGCGATCTGGTCGACCGGCGACCTATCTGCGGCCTGGGCCGAGGGGCCGAAGTGATGGCGATGGAGGGCCTGGTAGTAGTCGACGATGCCGGCGGTGGCGGCCACCGCGGCGTGATCGGGCCCGGCCGGGGTCAGCTTGGCGGTCGGGCGGTCTGCGTTGAAGTAGTGGCCCTGGTTCTCCAACCGATCGAGGACCGACCGTCGTGTGTAGAGCAGTCCCTGGTGCGGGCCGTAGGTCTTGTAGGTGCTGTAGAGGTAGAAGTCGCAGTCGAGCCGGCGCACGTCGATCGCCGCATGGGGGGCCCACGACACGCCGTCGACCACCAGCAGCGCATCGTGGCGGTGCACCAGCTCGGCGATTTCGGGGATCGGGTTGATGGTGGCGGCCAGGTTGGAGGCGTGGGTCACGCACACGAGGCGGGTGCGATCGCCGATCAGGCGGGCCAGGTCCTCGGTGTGGAGCAGGCCCGTGTCGGGGTCGACCGACCACTCCCGCACCGTCAACCCGGTGTCTGCCAACCGGCGCCAGGAGCCGATATTGGCCTCGTGGTCCTGATTGGTCACGATCACCTCGTCGCCGTCCTGCATCGTCGGCCGAAGCGCTCTGGCCAGCACGTAGGTGTTCTGGGAGGTCGACGGGCCGAAGTGGACCTCGTCGATGGCCGCGTTCAGCGTTGCCGGAACCAATTGCCGGGCTCGATCCATGGCCTCGCCTGCGGCCTTGGCCGGCCCGGCCGGCCCGTACGGCTGGACCTTGGTGGTGCGGTAGAACTTGGTCAGCAGGTCGATGACCTGCGACGGGACGTAGCTGCCGCCGGCGTTCTCGAAGTGCACCCAGTCCGCCAGTTCCGGTGTGGTGAAGGCCGGGAACTGCGCTCGGACGAAGTCGATGTCGAGGGATGCCGGCGCTGCTGTCATGCCCCGACCCTACTGCTGAGCTCGATGCCGGCCCCCGCCGGTTGCCGCCGTCTGGCCATTTCGGCCCGCCCGGGCCCGGCCGGCGTCAGGCCAGGTCGGTCGGTGAGGTGTTGGCGCCGCAGACCACGATGCCGGTGTGGCGGCCGGGCCCGGGCCTCCAGGCGCCGCTGAGCAGGGCGGCCACCGGTACGGCCGCCGAGTGCTCGACCACGATCCGGAAGCTGTCCCACAGCCAGCGACGGGCCTCGACGACCGGCCGATCGTCGACCAGCACGCTGAGGGCGCCGGCCTGACGCAGCGCATCGAAGGCCAGCGTGCCGATCCTCGTCGCCCCCAGGGCATCGGCGGCCACCCCCGTCACGGTGACGTCGATCGGGCGGCCTGCGTCCAGCGCCGACGCATAGGCCGAGGTGCGGTTGGTCTCGCAGGCCACGATCCCGGTGTCGGGTCCGAACCAGGTGGCGATCCCGCCCACCAGACCCCCGCCCCCGCAGGCCACCAGCAGGTCGTCGAGCGGCGGTAGCCCTTCGGCGGCGACCTGGGCCTCGAATTCCCGGCCGGTGGTCCCCGCCCCGGCGAAGACGTCCGGTGCCTCGTAGGCGTGGATGGCGGTGGCGCCGGTGGCGGCCTCGTGCTCGACGCAGGCCTCCAGCGCCTCGGCGTAGACCTTGCCGACCTGGACCACCTCGGCCCCGTAGCTCCGCAGCCGGTCCACCTTGGCCGGGGCCGAGATGGTTGGCACGAAGATGGTGGCTCGATGGCCCAGCTGCTGGGCCGCCCACGCCACCGCCGCACCGTGGTTGCCACCCGAGGCGGCGGTGACCCCGGCCGGTGAGATGTCGTTCCCGAGCACGAAGTTGGTCGCCCCCCGGGCCTTGAACGTGCCGCTGTGCTGGAGGTACTCGAGCTTCAGGGTGACCGTGCCCTCGGCGGTGTCGGCGGTGTCGGCGGTGTCGCCGGTGGCCGACTGGTCGAACTCGGACCGGGGAACCGACAGCAGAGGGGTTCGGCGGAGACGGGGGGCGATCCTGGCCGCCGCCGTTTCGATGTCGGAGCGGTTGACGACGGGCGTGGTCACCGGGTCACCGTAGCGGTGCCTGCAGGCTGTCGGATCCCGGTCCGAGCCTTCTGCCCGTAGCCTTGAATGGTGAATCGAGATCGGGTTTCCGAACCGGCCCCCACCGCTGGTGGGGCCCCCACCGGCAGCGGCGTGCCGTGCACTCCGGTGCTGGCTCGTTTGCTGACCACCGGGCCGGACGACACCCGGGCTGCGGCGGCCGAGCTTGCGACGGTACTGGTCGACGGCGACCTGCTGGTACTCACCGGCGATCTCGGTGCCGGCAAGACCTGTTTCACCCAGGGGCTCGGCCGGGGACTCGGCATCGAGGACCGGTTGACCAGCCCGACCTTCACGTTGGCCAACCGCTACCGGGGCCGCCTGCTGTTGCACCACCTCGACGTCTACCGCCTCGATTCGGTGGCCGAGACCGTCGATCTCGGCCTGGCCGAACTGCTGGAAGACGGGGTGACGGTCATCGAGTGGGGGGACCGGATCGCCGAGGTCCTGCCCCACGACCACCTGGTGGTGGCCATCCGTTACCCCGAGCTCGGAACCGAGCTCACTCGGCCGACGGAAAGGGGATCGGGCGCAGCGGCCGAGACGGGCGACATCGACTGGGACGGCGCCGCCATGTCGCAACGGATCATCGAGCTGGCGACCGCTGCCGGCGCCCCGTCCGGTTGGGCCGATCGGGACCTGGATCGGCTGCTGGCCCCCTGGCGGGCCGACCGATGACGGCGGCCACCGGGGGGTTGACCCTGGCGGTGACCTCGTCAACCGGGGTGATGGCCCTGGCCATCGGCCGCCCCCAGGACCCCGGGTCTGCGGGGCGGTTGGCCGCGGTGGAGGTGGTGACCGATCGCCGTCATGCCGAGGAGATCGCACCCCGCCTCCAGGAATTGCTGGACCGGACCGGCGTGACCCTGGCTGATCTGGACCGTCTGGTGGTGGACATCGGGCCGGGTCGCTTCACCGGGCTCCGGGTCGGGCTGGCCACGGTTCGGGCACTCGGCTTTGCACTCGACATCCCGGTGATCGGCCTGACCAGCTTGGCCATCCTGGCCGCCGGGCCCCGACTCACGGCCGCCGGGCCCCGACTCACGGCCGCCGGGCCCCGGCTGACCGACGCCGGATACGTCATCGCCTCCACCGACGCCGCCGGATCCGGGGCCGTGACCGCGTCCATCGACGCCCGTCGAAACGAAGTGTTCCAGCAGACCTTCGTCGATGGTGTCCCTGTCGAGGGGCCCCGGGTCGGTCCCCCCGACGAGCTGGCTTCCCTGGCCCGGGGCGTGGTGATCGGCGACGGGGTCGACCGGTACTTCGACCACTACAGCAACCAGGCCGCGACCACCGGCATCGAACCGATCCGGGGGGTGAACCCCGATGCAATGGTCATGATCGCCCTCAGCCGGGGTCTGCCGGGAACGTCCGGCGCAGAGGTCCAGCCCCTGTACCTTCGCGAACCCGACGCCAAACCGAACATCAAGATCCGGGCCGGCGCCGAGGCGTCTCGAACCACCGCCGGGGCTCCGTGAAGGGCACCGGGGCGTCGATCGCCCGCCGGCCGGCCATCGGCATCCGGGCCCTGGCCGCCGACGACCTGACGGCGGTCCACCGAATCGAGAAATCGGTCAGCCCCGACCCATGGAGCGAATCGCTGTTCGCCGAAGAGTTGTCGGCCGGGGGCGATCGCCACTGGCTGGTGGCCACGGCCGGGCCGCTGGTCGTCGGCTTCGGGGGCCTGCTGTTCGTGGCAGACGAGGCTCACCTCATGAACCTCGCCGTCGCCCCGGCCCATCAGCGCCACGGCATCGCAACCCGGCTGGTGGCCAACCTGCTGCTCGGCGCCGGCGATCGGGGATCGGTTGCGATGACGCTGGAGGTTCGGGCCTCGAACCGGGGCGCCCAGGACCTCTACCGGCGATTCGGTTTCCTCGATGCCGGTCACCGGCCCCGCTACTATCCCGACGGCGAGGATGCGGTGATCATGTGGGTGCACCATATGCACCGCATCGAGTACCAGAGGATGCTGTGCGATCGGGCCGGCGGTACCGACGCCGACCCGGTCCAGAACCCGGGCCATGACTCCGACACCGGAGACCGACATGAATGGTGAGCGCACCGAGCGCCGTCTGATCCTGGCCATCGAGACGAGCTGTGACGAGACCGCGGTGGCCGTCGTTGCTGACGGGACCGAGGTCCTGTCCAACGTGGTGTCGAGCCAGATCGACCTCCATGCCACCTTCGGCGGGGTCGTCCCCGAGGTGGCGAGCCGGGCCCACCTCGACAAGTTGGAGACGGTGACCGCCGAGGCGATGGACCGGGCCGGTGTCAGCCCGACCGATCTCCACGGGATCGCCGCAACCTGCGGCCCCGGTTTGATCGGGGCGCTGCTCATCGGGGTCAGCGCGGCCAAGGCACTGGCGATGGCCTGGGATCTGCCATACGTCGGTGTCAACCACATGGAGGGCCATCTCTTCGCCACCTTCCTGGAAAAACCGGACCTCGAACCGCCGGTGGTGGTCCTGCTGGTCTCCGGAGGCCACACCATGATCGTCGAGGTTGCCGAGCCCGGCCGCTACCGCTATCTCGGGTCGACGATCGACGATGCGGCCGGCGAGGCCTTCGACAAGGTGGCCCGCTACCTCGGCCTCGGCTACCCCGGCGGGCCGATCATCGATCGCCTGGCCGCCGACGGCGACGCCGGAGCGGTCCGGTTCCCCCGGGCGATGATGGACGATGGCTTCGACTTCTCCTTCAGTGGGCTGAAGACGGCGGTGGTGAACTACGTTCGCCGCCACCCCGAGGTCGACAACGCCGATATCGCCGCTGCCTTCCAGGATGCGGTGGTCGACGTGCTGGTGACAAAGACGATCCGGGCCGCGCTGGCGGTGGGGGCCAGGACCGTCTGCCTCGGTGGTGGGGTGGCGGCCAACTCCCAGCTCCGCGCCCGGTTCGCCGCAGAAGCCGAGGCCGCAGGGCTGGCCCATCTGGTGCCCGATCGAGCCTTTTGCACCGACAATGCGGCGATGATCGCCGCCGCCGGTCATTGGCGACTGCGCAACGACGGCCCAACCGGCCTCGACGGGGGCGCCGATCCCTCGCTCAAGCTCCCGGTCACCCGGTCCTGACACCCCCGCCACCGGCTTGGCCGGTGCCCTCGGCCGCCCCCGGGCGGGCCGCCGTCCGCTCGCTCGCCGCCAGCGCCGTCAGGGCACCGAACCCTGAGACAACCCTCAGGGTCGGGCCGCCGAACCCTGAGTCGAAACCCGGGGGAGCCAAGGGTGCAATCAGGAGGACGCCCGATGGGCCGCCGGTGGGCCCCGTCGTACGGTCGACGTGACAGCAACACCCGACGTCACCGTCGAACGACACCACGTCCACAGAGGGGCAAGAGCCATGACCATCCTGATCGAAACCGAACCTCGCCGAACGGCGGTCCCGGCCGCGGCCGCATTCGCCGCCACCAAGACCTACGGGACGGGCGATACCGAGGTCACGGCCCTCGACAACATCGACGTGAGCTTCGACGTCGGGCGGATGACCGCCATCATGGGCCCGTCCGGCTCCGGCAAGTCGACGCTGATGCAGTGCATGGCCGGACTCGACCAGCTCACGACCGGCCGGGTGGTCATCGGCGACATCGAGCTGTCGTCGCTGAACGAGCGCCAGATGACCCGGCTTCGGCGGGATCGTATCGGCTTCGTCTTCCAGGCCTTCAACCTGATCCCGACCCTCAGTGCCATCGAGAACATCACCCTGCCGATGGATCTGGCCGGAACCAAGCCAGACCGGACGTGGCTCGATCATGTGATCGACACCGTGGGCCTCGGGGATCGTCTCAGTCATCGGCCGGGCGAACTGTCCGGTGGCCAACAGCAGCGGGTGGCGGTGGCCCGGGCCCTCGCCGGACGTCCGGAGATCATCTTCGCCGACGAACCGACCGGCAACCTCGACTCCCGAACCGGGGGCGAGATCCTCCATTTCATGGGCTGGGCGGTCGGTGAACTGGGCCAGACCATCGTCATGGTCACCCACGACCCCGTTGCCGCCGGCTATGCCGATCGGGTGGTCTTCCTGGCCGACGGTCGCCGTGTCGGCGAACTCGACAACCCGACCGCCGACTCCGTCCTGGACCGCATGCGCGGCCTCGGCGGCTGACCGAACCAGCCACGTCGATCCAGGAGGAATCAGCACCATGTTTCGTCTCACCATCAAGAATCTGGCGGCCAACCGCATCCGCCTCGCCCTCACCACCTTCGCCGTCGTCCTGGCGGTGTCATTCGTCGTGGCCTCGTTCGTCCTGACCGACGGCCTCCGGTCCAGCTTCGGCTCCCTGTCTGAGGACATCGTCTCCGGCACCGATCTCGAACTGCGCCCGGTCGACGACTTCGGCCAGAGCGATCTGCTGGCCGAGTCGGTTCTGGCCGATGTCCAGGCCATCGACGGGGTGGCCGCCGCCGCCCCCGTGGTGGCGGCCGAGAACAACATCCGACCGATCAACGGCGCCGGCGAGGAGATCAGCCTGAGCGGCCCGCCGCAGATCGCCTTCGGCTGGGTCGGCGATGCCAGGCTGTCCCGATTCGCTCTCGTCGACGGGACCGACCCCGAGGTCGGCCAGTTCACCATGGACCTCGACGCGGCCGAGAACCACGGTTTCGTGGTCGGCGAGCGCTATGACGTGATCACCCCCACCGGACGGGTCGAGCTGACGCTCAGCGGCCTGACCAGCTTCGGGGAGAACAACGACACCCTGGGCGCAACGCTGATGCAGTTCGACGTCGACCAGCTCCAGGAGATGGTCGATCGGCAGGGCTACGACTCGGTGGCGGTGGCCCTGGCGGCCGGCGCCGACCGGGCCCAGGTGGCCGAGGTCATGGCCGATGTCGCCCCGTCGACCGAAGTTGTCGACCAGGCCACCCTCGAATCGGAGACCAAGGCGGACTTCAACCAGGGCATCGACATCATCGGCAACATCCTGCTCGGCTTCGCCGGTCTGTCACTGTTCGTCTCGATCTTCATCATCTACAACACCTTCTCCATCGTGCTCGGCCAGCGGACCAGGGAATTGGCCCTGCTGCGGACCGTCGGCGCCGATCCGGCCCAACTCCGCCGGTCGGTGCAGCTGGAGGCGCTGGTCATCGGGGCGGTGGCGTCGATCATCGGGATCGTCGCCGGCGTTGGGGTGGCGTTCGGTCTGCGCTCGCTGTTCGGCGCCGTCGGGGCCGAGCTGCCGGACTCGCCGGTGATCCTGTCGGCCAGGACCATGCTGGTGGCGGCCGCGGTCGGTGTCGGCGTGACCTTGGCTTCGTCGATCGCCCCGGCCCGCAAGGCGTCCCGGGTCCCGCCGATCGCCGCCCTGCGGGACGGCGCGGAGGCCGGCTCGCTGCGCAGTCGGACCAGGATCTCGATCGGCGGCGCACTGACCGTGGTCGGGCTGGCGACGATCGCGGTCGGCTTGTTCGTCGCCTCGGCGACCGCCTCGGTGGTCGCCACCCTGGCCCTCGGTTCCATCGGGGTGTTCGTCGGCGTGACGATGCTGAGCCCGATCGTGGCCCGGCCCCTCACCGCTCTGTTCGGTTGGCCGCTGCATCGCACGACGGGTCTGTCTGGCCGCCTGGCCCAACAGAACGCCGGTCGGAATCCGCAGCGGACGGCCACCACCGCCGCCGCCCTGATGATCGGCCTGGCCCTGGTGGCCATGACGCTGACCGTCGGCGAATCGGTGAAGGCCCAGCTCCGGTCGACCCTGGACAGTTCGGTCAAGGCCGACTACTTGGCATCGGAGACCGGCGACAACACCGCCTTCCCGGCCGAGGTGGCGGCCGCCTTCGACCGGTTGCCGGAGACCGATCAAGTCGCCAGCTTCCGCTACGAGGAGGCCATGGTCGACGGCGAGCTCCGGCTCGTCATGGCCACCGATCTGGCCATGACCGACACCCTCTTCGACCTGGGGGTCGAGCAGGGTGGGGCCGGCGAAGGCTCGGTCGTCGATCCGCTGATGGTCTCAAACGAGGAGGCCGAGGCGTCCGATATCGAGGTCGGCGACGTGGTTGCCATGTCGTTTGCCAGTGGCGCCGAACGTGACCTGACCGTGATCGGCATCTACCAGGACGACATCGTCACCGACGAGCCGTTCCTGCTCGACCTGTCGACCTGGGAGGCGGTCGGTGCCGAGGCCGGCGATACCTGGCTCGCACTGTCGCTGGCCGAGGGTGTCACCGCCGAGCAGGCCGACCTGGCGTTCGCCCCGATTGCCGCCGACTATCCGCAGGTCCAGGTCGACACCGCCGGTGGCTATGTCGAACGGATCGAAGCCACGATCGACCAGGCGCTGGCCGCGGTCAACGTGATGGTGGCGCTGGCGGTGATCATCGCCCTGATCGGCATCGCCAACACACTGGCGCTGTCGGTCTTCGAGCGGACCCGTGAGCTGGGGCTGCTGCGGGCGGTTGGCATGACCCGCCGCCAGCTGCGGCGAATGATCAGGCTCGAAGCGGCGCTGGTTGCACTCTTCGGTGCCGCCCTCGGTGTGGCCCTCGGGGTGCTGTTCGGCTGGGCCGCAGTGCTGGCGTTGCCGGCCACCGTCACTTCCACCCTGTCGATCCCGGTCAGTCGGATCCTGATCCTGGTTGCGGTCGCCGGTGCCGCCGGACTGGTGGCGGCCTGGGGCCCGGCCCGCCGGGCAGGTCGGCTCGACGTCCTCGAGGCCATCGCCGCTTGATGCGGCCCGGCCCTCGGGCCGGGCACCTCAGCACAGCAGGTCTCGACGGTCGACCACCGACCGTAACCGGTGCAACCGGGTGCTGACCGTGCCCGCTCCCAACCCCAGCTCGGCGGCGATCGCCGAGCGGGGTTGGTCGAGTATCCAGGCCCGGTAGGCCATGGTGGCGGTGAGCCGCCGAGACGACGCCGACCCCGGCAGACGCTCCACAGCAGCCACGATGGCGGACCTCGCGGCCAACCCGGAGCCCGGATCGTGATCGTAGGCGGTCGGCTCGACCGTTGGCCCCGGCCGCCGGCCGCTCGATGACGGCCGCTGATGGTGCCGGCTCCAGGTGTCCGGCCCCGATCCTGTCGCCGCTCGATTCGATCGGGTGAGCCGCTGGCGACTGTCGAGGATCAGGTTGGCCGCGATCTTGCGGGGCCGCCGGTCCAGTCGGTGGCGATAGAGCGTTTCGAAAAATGCGGCCCGGACCTCGTCTGTCGCCTCGTGCCACGACCACATGTGGCGGCCAACGCTCCACCGGCACAGTCGTGTCAGCCCGGGCCGCAACTGGACGAGCAGCAGATGGGCCGCCTCGCCCTCGCCCCGCTGGGCCACCGCAACCAGCGCCGCCTGCATGGCGTCGGTCCGTTCCGACCCGGTGGGGGCGATCAGGTCGGTGGTGGTCCAGCCCTGCAGGGCCGGGTGGTCGCCGGACCACTGCTCCCACCGGGCGGTGCCCCGCCGTCCTTCCAACCACTGCTGCCAGTGTCCGACGTCGACCAGCTGTCCCGTCATGTCACGACCTCCTCGATCCGCCACCATCACAGCCGCGACCCCTCCAGAACCGACCCCCGCGACGACTCTCGGGACCGGTCCAGAATGCGGTCCTTTTGTCACCTCGCTGACTGGGGCCCGTCACATCGGATTGTGTACGTTGGGTGTATGGTCCGCCGCCGACAACAAGGACGCAGGGTGTTGTTGGTCAGCGGCCTGGCCTCTGTCTTCATCGCCACGGCGGTGGTCGTCGTCGCCTCCTTCGGGGCGACCAGCGGAGGCGGCCAATCGGTGGTGGCCCACGCGGCCGAGGTTGCCCGTTCCTCGGGCCAGGTTGTCGTCGCCCCGGAGGGTCCCGATGTCGGCTCAACCCTTGCCGACACCGACCGCACCGAGGGCGCCGACAGCACCGCCGAGGCCGAGAGCGGCACCGAACTCGAGGCCGAGGACATCGAGCGGGCGGCCCGGAAATTCGAGCCCGACCTGCTTGGTCGTCCGGTCGAACCGCCGATCGCCAAGGTGGTCCAGCCGAACCCGGGCGCCGACCTCGGCGACGAGCCCTTCGTGCCGCCGCTCCGACCGGATGGGATCGAGTTCGTCTACGCCGACGGCCAGGTCGGACCGATCGTGCTCGGCAGCTCCATCGACGAGATCGCTGCGGCCCTCGGTCCCGACTACGACATCACCCCCGAGGCCTCGATCCGGGCCGGGTTCGGCTCCGGCCACTCGATCACCAACGACGGGGAGGTCCTGTTCTGGTGTATCGAGGAGGACGGTGTGATCACCGTGGCCATGACCACCAGCCCCCGCGTCGGTCTCGACTCCGGGCTCCGGTCGCGACTCCCGCTCAAGCGGGCGATCGCCGTTCACGGCGAGCCCAGCTTCCGTATCGGGCCCGACAGCCGGGAGTTCGTGAGCTTCGACGACGGGGCTGGTGACGGCGACGGGTTGTCGGTGCTGGTGGCGATCGGCCGGTTCGGCGGTCCGGTCGGGGTCTACGAAGCCGGGCCCGACATCGGCTCGGAGACCACGGTCTACGAACCGGGCCAGGCCACGGTCAACGAGCTGTGGTTCTGGGCCCCGGGACGCTGACCGGTCCGGCGGCCGGCCACCACCATCTCAGCGGGCCAGCGCGACCACCACGGCGTCGAGATTCTCCAGCCTGGCGTGGTCGAAATCGGCGTGGTGGTCGAACGGGTCGAGCTGGACCACCTGCATCCCGGCGCTCATGGCCCCGGCAACGTCGGCGTGGACCGTGTCACCGACGTACAGCACCTGCGCCGGGGCCCGCCCCAGGGCATCGAGAGCCGGCGTGAAGATGGCCGGGTCGGGCTTGGCCACCCCGGCCAGGGTCGAGTCGACGATGGCCGCCACCGACGGCAGCGGCCCCTCGCCGACCTGGCACACGCCGTAGTCCCGCATCTGATCGGGGGCGGTGCCGTTGTTGTTGCTGACGATGGCCACCGGCAGCCCGGTGGCCGCCAGGCGGTGGAACGCAGCCACGTTCTCCTGGTGGACCCAGCTCCACCCGACCCGCATCGCCACCCGGAAATCGTCGAGCGCTGCGGGCTCGACACCGAGGGTGAGCGCATAGGCCTCGTCGTAGTGGCCCCAGAAATCGGCTTGGTGTTCGGCGGCCGGGTGGCCGGACACCGCCAGCGCCAGTACCCCGGCATGGTGGGCTCGGCGGTAGGCGACGATGTCGTCGGGCGGGCCGATGCCGATCTCGGTCAGCTTGTCCGCCACCGGCTCGTAGTCGGGATAGGTGAACACCCCACCGATATCGAATACCGCAGCTTCTACCGTCTCAGGCTGAAATGTCACGTTGACCAGTGTGGCGTAATCTGCTTGCAGCGGCACCCGATCCGCCGACACCGAGTGTCGACCGGCACAATGGCAAGCAGTGGAGTTGCGAAAGGACATCGAGATGGAGGCACCGTTTCTGAACGAACCGCTCGATGTGCGCGGCCTTCCCTCGCTGCCGGTCGAGGCGTTCGAATCGCTCGACCCGAACTACCTCCGGGCCCGTCTCATCGCCGACGCCATCTTCGCCGGCATCGTGATCGTGGGCGCCGGGGCGCTCACCCTGGTCGTTTCGTTGTGGTGGCTGCCGTTGTTGATCGGCGTCGGGCTGTTGTCGTTCACCGCCCTGACGGCATGGCTGCAGAAGATCGAGGTCGACCGCATCGGCTATCTGGTCCGCGACAAGGATTTCTCGTTCCGCAGCGGGGTGATCAGCCGCAACATCACGACGGTGCCCTTCGCCAGGGTCCAGCACGTCAGCATCGACCGTGGTCCGCTGGCCCGGTCGTTCGGTCTGGCCACGTTGCAGTTGCGGACCGCGGGTGACGGCCTGACCGTGCCGGGGATGAGCCATGATGTCGCCCTGCGCCTGAAGGCACTGGTCACGGCAAGGGCCGCCGCCGTTGCGGCCGAGGAATACGACGAGCAGTACCGCGAGGAGCACGCCGAGCCGTACGTCGAGGAGTACAGCGAGCCGCACGCCGAGCCGCCCGCCGAGGATGTCGCCAGCCCGGAGGAGGGCCCGATTGTCGGGGGCCGCTGACGGACCGATCGAAGATGCCGTCCAGCCACCGCCGCCGGGGCGGCTGGCCACCGATCGTGCGCTGTTGGCCACGCCGTCGAGACAGTCACCGGTTGCCGTGGTGTTCATCGCCTGGCGGTTCATCAAGAACCTGGGAATGGTGAACATCGGCATCGCCGGGGCCTTCCTTCTCACCGGCCGGCTGTCCGGCGTGCTGTTGGGGGTTGCGATGATGGCGGCGTCGGTCGGCCTGGTGTTCATGGTGCTGGCCTGGTGGCGCTTCGAGTTCAGCGTCGAGGGCGACGAGCTCCTGGTGGCGAAAGGGGTGGTGGCCGAGGAACGGTTGACCACGCCGCTCGATCGGGTCCAGAGCGTTGCCATCAATCAGAAGTTCCTCCACCGGCCCTTCGGTCTGGTGTCGGCCTCGGTCGACACCGCCGGCTCGTCGGCCGCCGAGTTCGAGATCGATGCGGTCGAGCGGCCAAAGGCCGAGGCGCTGCAGCGCCTGGTGGCGGCCCAACGGCGGTCCGGCGCGTCCCGCTCGCCCGACCGTTCCGACGGTGGTCCTGGCCCGGCGGGACCGCCGCCGCCGTTCGGGTCCGGCCCACCGGGCGGGGGCGGCGCCGAGGCCGACACCGACGTGGAGATCGAGGTGCTGCGACGAGCCCCGGTCGATCTGGTCAGGATCGGGGTCAGTCGGTGGCCGTGGGCCGGCCTGGTGGCGCTGGCCCCGCTGGTGGCTCTGGCCGAGGACCTGCAGTCGGTGGTCCCGTTCGACCTCCCGGACGAGGCGTTGGTCCAGGACACCCTGCCATCGGAGGTGGGGGCGGAACTGCTGGCGTTTGCCGTCGTCGGGATCCTGCTGATCGTGCTCGTGATCTCGCTCCTCGGTGCGTTCCTCCAGGTGGGGCGGGAGCTCGTCACCAACTGGGACCTGCGGCTGGTGCGAACCTCGAACGACCTCCGCCGCACCGCAGGGTTGTTGAGCAAGACCAGCAAGGCCTCGACACTGAGCCGAATCCAGGCCCTGCAGACCGATCAGACACCGATTCAGCGGCTTCTCGGGATCCGGAACCTGATCCTGCCGACGGTGGGGGAGGGAGACATCGGCGTCCCGGGGGTGAGCGAGGCCGAGGTCGGCACGATCCGCCAGATCGTCTTCGGCCGCGGCCGGGAACCGGTGTTGGACCGCAAGATCTCGCCACTCTCGATCTTGCTTTCGGTCCGCAAGCGTGTGCTGATCGTGCTCCCGCTGATCGTCCTGCTGTGGCGGCCGATCGGTTGGCCGGCGTTGCTGATCTTGTTGGCCATTCCACTCGAGTGGCTGGTGGCCCGCCGCAGATGGCGGCTCCGCCGTTGGAGCCTGTCACCGACGAGGATCGCCGAGTCCTACCAGCTGGTCAACCGCCACACCGCCGAGATCGACCTGATCAAGGCCCAGACGGTGTCGGTCTCCCAGAGTTTCTTCGAGCGCCGCCGGGGCCTGGCCACCGTGAGGATCGCAACCGCGGCCGGGCACCTCACCGTTCCCCTGATCGACCACGCCGAAGCAACGGCGGTTCGGGATCGGGCGCTGTACGCGGTGGAATCCGATCGCCGCAGCTTCATGTAGGCCGGTCCCGGCGGGGACGAACACCGACGGAGACGGCCGATCCTCGGCCTGGTCGGAACCGTTACGGAAAGTGTGCTTTTGAGGTTGGTGGTTTCGATCCTCGGCCTTAACATTAGCACTCGTCCATTGAGAGTGCTAACGCCCAACACGGAGCTACCTGCATGAACCTGCAACCACTTGAGGACCGTATCGTCGTCAAACCACAAGACGCCGAGGCCACGACGGCCAGCGGTCTAGTTATCCCTGACACCGCAAAAGAGAAGCCCCAACAGGGTGAGGTGCTCGCTGTCGGAACGGGTCGCCGCTCCGACGCCGGGGAACTCATCCCGATGGATGTGAGCCAAGGCGACACGGTGGTGTACTCCAAGTACGGAGGCACCGAGATCACCATCGAGGGTGATGATCTCCTGATCCTTTCCGCTCGCGACGTTCTTGCGATCGTCAAGTAGAAACCGGAACGAGGAAAACCATGCCAAAGATCATCAAATTCGACGAAGATGCCCGACGGTCTCTCGAGGCCGGGGTCAACAAGCTGGCCGATGCGGTCAAGGTCACCCTTGGCCCGAAGGGCCGCAACGTGGTCCTGGACAAGAAGTTCGGCGCCCCCACCATCACCAATGACGGTGTGTCCATCGCCCGTGAGATCGAGCTGGAGGACCCGTTCGAGAACATGGGCGCCCAGCTGGTCAAAGAGGTGGCCACCAAGACCAATGACGTGGCAGGCGATGGCACCACCACCGCCACCGTGCTGGCCCAGGCCCTGATCAAGGAAGGCCTGCGCAACGTGGCCGCCGGGGCCAACCCGATGAGCCTCAAGCGGGGCATCGAAGCGGCGGTCGAGGTGGCCGTTGCCGAGATCGCCAAGCAGTCCAAGGAAATCGATTCCAAGGAAGAGATCGCTCAGGTCGCCGCCATCTCCGCAGCCGATCAGAGTGTCGGTGAGGTCCTTGCCGACGCCATCGACAAGGTCGGCAAAGACGGTGTGGTCACCGTCGAGGAGTCGAACACCTTCGGGCTCGAGCTCGAGTTCACCGAGGGTATGCAGTTCGACAAGGGCTACATCTCGCCCTACTTCGTCACCGACGCCGAGCGTCAGGAAGCGGTGATCGAGGAGCCCTACCTGCTGTTCAACCAGGGCAAGATCTCCTCGGTCCAGGATCTGCTCCCGGTCCTCGAGAAGGTGATGCAGGCCGGCAAGCAGCTGGTCATCATCGCCGAGGACATCGAGGGCGAGGCCCTGGCCACCCTGGTGGTCAACAAGATCCGCGGCACCTTCGCCTCCTCGGCGGTCAAGGCCCCCGGGTTCGGCGAGCGCCGCAAGGCGATGCTGCAGGACATGGCGATCCTCACCGGTGGCCAGGTCATCTCCGAGGAAGTCGGCCTCAAGCTCGATGCCGTCACCCTCGACATGCTCGGCACCGCCCGTCGGGTGATCATCACCAAGGACAACACCACCATCATCGAGGGCAGCGGCGAGAAGGCCGATGTCGAGGGCCGGATCAGCCAGATCAAGGCCGAGATCGACAACACCGACTCCGATTGGGACCGTGAGAAGCTGCAGGAGCGGCTGGCCAAGCTGGCCGGTGGCGTTGCGGTTGTCAAGGTCGGCGCCGCCACCGAGGTGGAGCTCAAGGAAAAGAAGCACCGCATCGAAGACGCCCTGTCGGCCACTCGGGCCGCGCTGGAGGAGGGTGTGGTCGCCGGTGGCGGCGTCGCCCTGCTTCGGGCCCGTGCTGCAGTGGATGCTGCGGTCGCCGGCATGAGCGGTGACGAGGAGACCGGCGCCCGCTCGGTGTCCCGTGCACTCGAGGCTCCGGCCAGGCTCATCGCCAACAACGCCGGCCTCGAAGGCGCCATCTGGGTGCAGAAGGTCGAGGAGGCCACCGGCACAACCGGCCTGAATGCCGCAACCGGAGAACTGGTCGACCTGATGAAGGCCGGCGTCACCGATCCGGCCAAGGTCACCCGGGCCGCCCTGCAGAATGCTGCGTCGATCGCCGCACTGTTGCTCACCACCGAGTCGCTGATCGCCGACAAGCCCGAAGATGAGGCTGCAATGCCGGCCGGCATGCCCGACATGGGTGGCATGGGCGGCATGATGTAGGAACCCGCCAGGGTTCGGGAACCCACGAGGTTTCCTTTGAGTATTGCCAGGAGACCGGGGCCCAGGGCCCCGGTCTCCTGTCGTGTTCGGGGCCACGCCCGCCGGGCCCGGACATCGGGCAACGTCCCGGCGCGTCGAGTCCGGCATCTGTCCCCGGTCCGATGGCCGGGGTAGCATCTGGCCAGGTGAACCATGGAGGCCGGTCGGGCAACGCCGCCGTCCTCGACGGGTCCGTCTCGGCCCCTGCGAGCCGATGACGGAGGAGAGGTCCATGACGGAGTGAGCGACCGAACGAGGGTGGAGGACCCAACCCCGGCCGACCGGGCCCGGCCCCTGCTCGACGGCGTGGCAGCGGCGGCCGAGGACAGCCAGGCCCGGCGGCAACCGGTCGAATCGGTGATCCGGGCCTTCGCCCGGTGCGGTTTGCTTCGCATCCTGGCCCCGGCTCGCTACGGCGGCGAGGAGGCGACCGGTCGCCAGTTCCTGGAGCTGGTCGAGGCCGTGGCCCGGGTCGACGGCTCGGCGGCGTGGACGGTCATGACCCTCAACGAGGAAATGGAGATCGCCTGCGCCTACCTCCCGGCCGAGCACATGGCTTCGGTGGTCGGGTCGCAGCCTCCGGTGGTGATCGCCGGCGCCGGCGCCCCGATCGGCCGCGCCGTAGCCGTCGACGGTGGCTGGCAGGTGACGGGACGGTGGCCGTTCGTGACCGGTGGCCCGTGCGCCGACGTCATCGTTCTCGGCACGATCATCGATGGGCCGAAGCCAAGGTCGCTGTGTTACGTCCTGGTGCCGGCCGACGAGGTCGACATCCTCGACACCTGGGACACCGTGGGATTGCGGGGCACCGGGTCCCACGATGTGGAGCTGCACGACCTGTTCGTGCCGGCTCAGCGGGCCGGGCTGACCACCGGCACCGATCACACGGTGCCGGACGGTCCGTTGTTCCGGCTGCCGGCGTCGCTGCGGTTCCCGTTCCCCAAGGTCGGGGTTGCGGCCGGTATCGCCCGCGGTGCGCTTGACGCCTTCGTCGAGCTGGCCGAAACCAAGCGGGCCCGGCTCGGGAATCGAACACTTCGGGACCAGCCGGACGCCCAGCTGGCGGTTGCCGAGGCCGAAGCACTGCTCGGCTCCGGCCGGGCCTTCGCCATCGAGATGTTGGAGACGGTCTGGGGGCTGGCGATGAACGGCGAACCGATCCCGGCCCCCGTCCATGCCAGGACCCGCCTGGCCTGCACCACCTCGGTCGCCAATTCGGTGCGGGCGGTGGAGTTGCTGGCCACTGCGGCCGGCACGACCGCCAATCGTCGGGGCCATCCGCTGCAACGTCGCCTGGCCGATGTGCGGGCGGTGCCCCAGCACTTCATGGTCGGCGGGTATCACCGGTTGTCGGCCGGTCAGGTGCTCCTCGGTCTGGAGGCCGACGACCCGGCCTTCTGATGCCAATCCGGTGCCGGGGCTCTGTGGTCCGAGCCGGGGTGGATCGACCCGGCACCCGATCGGCTGGAGGCCTCAGCCCTGTTCGATGTGGGCCTTGACGGCATCGCCGGCGTCGTTGAGCCAGCCGTTGGAATCGGCGAACTCCAGCATCTTGGCGAATCCGGATTCCCATGCTGCGGTGGCGGCGTCCCCGGCCAGGGTGCGGACGGCGTCGATCTTGACGAAGACGTGATCGTCTTGCGATGCGGCTTCGCCGTGCGGCCCCAACGCCTCGAGCACCGCTGCGGCGTCGGGATCGGTGGCCTGGACGTCGAACGCGGTGAACTCGGTCGGCTTGTCGAGGCCAAGGGTGCCGTCGTCGGAGATGGTGATGTGCACCGGGGTGACACTAGTTCGACCCCGACCCGGGTCCTGATTCGGCCGCCGGTTCGGCCTCGATGCCATCGACGTCGGTACCGATGGCGTTGCCAGGCAGAGGTCAGCGGCCGGGGAGGCTCAGCCTGGTGCCGGTCGGGTTGACCCTGGTGGTGGCGGTCCGCTGCACGAACCCGACATCGTCGACCGAGGTGTTGGTGTTGGCACAGCCACCGTTGCTGAACGTCTGGTAGTTCAACCGGACCGACGATGCCCGGATCGCCTCGCCCCCGATCGAGCGGGCCTCCAGGTCCGACCAGCGGACAACGACCGGTGGATGGTCGCAGTGGGCGAAGACCTCGCTCCACACCATGGGGGTCAACAGGCTGTCGGCCTCCGGCCAGAGATCCCGGACGACGGTTTCGTCCCCGGTCTCCAGATCGGTGATCGAGCCGCGCCAGCCCCGCTCCGGTGACCGGTGGATCCTGTGGCGATAGGCCCGGCCCGGCCGCCACCGGTAGGTCCGGGTGTTCTGGTTGTCCAGCGCAGAGGGCAGCGCCGAACCCGAGCCCGCCAGTTCGCCGCCCCGGTCGGCGTAGCCGCCCCAGTTCACCGCCCCACCTCCGGGGTACCGGGGGTGGTACTGCAACCCGAAGTGGGCGCCACCGGTCCTGGCCTGGCCGTTCATGAAGCTGACCTGGAGGGCCCAGAAGTACAGCATCGGCACCGTCGGCGGCGCCAGAACCTCGAACGTGGCCGACACCTCGATCAGCGGTACCGGCGGCACCTCCCAGCTGAGATGGAACGACGACGCCCCGTTGCTCGATGTCGGTGGCCCGGTGGTGCGGCCCGGCACGCCACCCGAACCGGGGATCACCAGTTTCCGCAACCACGACCGCAACGCCATGGGCCCCACTGTGCCACGGCGATAGCCTGCCGGCATGGATCGACCCGCCCCCGACGTTGCATCACCGCCGGCGAAGGCTGATCATCGGACCGTCGACGACATCGCCACCTGATGGCCACCATCAGTCTGGCCCGGGCCAGACGGATCGCGCTGGCGGCCCAGGGATTCAACGATGCGAAACCGAAGGGTCCCGCCGACGTCCGCCATTTCCGTCGAGCGATGGATCGCATGACGATCCTCCAGCTCGACTCTGTCAACGTGGTGTGCCGGAGCCACTACCTGCCGATGCTGGCCCGGCTCGGCCCGTACGACCGGGATCGGCTCAACCGTTACCTCTACCATTCCGGCGAGCACTTCGAGTATCTGAGCCACGAGGCGTCGATCACCTCCCAGGATCACCAGCCGTTGCTCCGGCCCCGGGCTCGGGCCGCCAAGCGCTGGGTCCGCCGGATCGAAGCCGAACTGCCAGACTACATCGCCGCAGTGTTGGCGGAGGTGTCGGAACGGGGCCCGGTGTCGGTCAAGGACCTGCGCGACCCCGGCGGTCGGACCGGGCCATGGTGGGGTCATTCGAAGGGCAAGCGGGCCCTGGAGTGCCTCTATGTGACCGGGCGGCTGGCCATCAAGGAGCGCACACCGATGTTCGTGACCGTCTACGACCGGCCGGAGCGGGTGCTCAACCCCGAGGTGCTGGCCAGGCCCGATCCGGACGAAAACGAGGCCAACAAGGCAATGCTGGTGCTCGGGGCCAGAAGCCACGGCATCGGCACCGCAGCCGACATCGCAGACTATTTCCGGCTCAAGATGCCGGTGGCCCGGCCGTTGCTGGCCGAGTTGGTGGCCCACGGTGAGCTGGAACAGGTGGACGTGGTTGGCTGGAAGGAGCCCGCCTATCTCCATCCCGAGGCGACGCAGCCTCGTGCGGTGGTGGCCAAGGCGTTGCTCACACCGTTCGATCCGATCGTGTGGTTCCGGCCCCGGGCCCTTCGGCTGTTCGATTTCCACTACCGGATCGAGATCTATGTCCCGGAGGCGAAACGGGTCCACGGCTACTACGTGTTGCCGTTCCTGCTCGATGAGCAGCTGGTGGCCAGGGTCGACCTCAAGGCCGACCGAAAGGCCGGTGTGCTCAGGGTCCGGGGCGCCTACGCCGAGCCGGGGGTCGACCGGGCCCGGGTCGCCTCGGAGCTGGCCGGCTCGCTGGCCGAGATGGCGACCTGGCTTGGGCTGGGTGATGTTGCGGTGGCTCGTCGGGGCGACCTGGCATCGGCGTTGGCCACGAGCTGCCGCTGATCCGGCGCCCGGTCGGGCCCCATCGGAGGGCCGGGCGTACAATGCCGTGATGTCTTCGCCCGTCCTGCAAACCTTCGCCCTGGGCAGCCAGTGGCAGACCCTCGACCCCTTCCTGTTCTGCGCCCACCATCTCGACCACTACCCGGCGGCCAACGGCAGCCTCGGCCCCGAACCGTCGCTGGCCGGGCGACAGCTCGGTCAGGATTTCGCCGGGATCGACGGCTGGAACATGTATCACGGCTCCACCGTGCCCGGCTTTCCCCAGCACCCCCACCGAGGCTTCGAAACGGTCACCTACGTCCGTCGTGGCTGGTGCGACCACTCCGATTCGCTTGGCGCAGAGGCCAGGTTCGGGGAGGGTGACGTGCAGTGGCTCACCGCCGGTGGTGGGATCGTGCACGCCGAGATGTTCCCCCTGCTCGACACCGAGGGTCCCAACACCCTCCACCTGTTCCAGATCTGGTTGAACCTCCCGGCGGCCGGAAAGATGGTCGACCCCTATTTCTCGATGCTGTGGAACGACGACATCCCCCGCCTTCATCGGGACGGGGCCGAGGTCACGGTCATCGCCGGCCGACTCGCCGACAGCAAGCCCCTCGATCCACCGCCGGACTCCTGGGCCGCAGTCGACAACAGCGACGTGGCGATCTGGCACCTCCGGCTCGACTCGACCGCCGGCTGGCGTCCGCCGCCGGCCGATGAGCGCTCATCGAGGGTGCTGTACCTGTTCGAGGGCGACGGGGTGACGGTGGCCGGGCAGGCGGTGCCGAGGAACACCGGCGTGGTGCTGGAACCGACCGCAGAGCCGGAGATCACGGCCGGTCCCGGCGGGGCCGAGGCCCTGATCCTGCAGGGCCGTCCCATCGGCGAGCCGGTGGCCCAGTACGGCCCGTTCGTGCTCAACGACGAGGCCGGGATTCGCCAGGCCGTGGCCGACTACCAGCGGACCGGGTTCGGTGGCTGGCCGTGGCCGACCGACGACCCTGTCCACGGTCACGAACCGCAACGATTCGCCCGCCATCGCGACGGTCGGCTCGTCAGGCGTTGACCGATCTCCGGCCCCCCGTCGGGCCCCACTCCGGACCGGCGGCCGCCCCGGCCCTGGGTTGCGGTGAAACGGGGCAAAGCCCCCCGCACCCCCCGATCGGCCGTTAGTCTTGGTCTTTCCCTTTCGGAGGTCTGCCGTGGCTGAGATAGACATTGGAATGGGTAAGTCGGCTCGGCGGGCCTATGGTCTCGACGAACTGGTCCTGCTTCCCGGTCGCCGAACCCGCGACGCCGATCTGGTCGATCTCTCGTGGCAGATCGACGCCTACCGGCTGGAGCTCCCGTTTCTGGCGTCGGCCATGGATTCGGTCACCAGCCCGGCCACCGCGGTGGCCGTCGGGCAGCTCGGCGGGCTGGCGGTTCTGGATCTGGAGGGCCTGTGGACCCGCCATGACGATGCCGACGCATTGCTGAGCGAGCTGTCTGGCCTCCCGAGATCCACGAGGGTGGGGTGATCGCGGCTGGGGCGGTGTCGCCGAAACATGTTGCGTCGCTGGCCGACATCCTGCTCCGGGCCGAACTGGACCTGCTGGTGATCCGGGGCTCGGTGATCTCGGCCGAGCACGTCGGCCACGGCGACACCCTCAACCTGAAAAGGTTCGTGAGAGAGCTGGAGACGCCGGTCATCGTCGGCGGCTGTGCCGGGTACCAGGCCGCCCTGCACCTGATGCGAACCGGCGCGGCCGCGGTCCTTGTCGGGGTCGACGGCGGCACGACCGCATCGGCCGGCCAGGTCATCGGTGTCGGTTCGGGGATGGCGACCGCCATCGCCGACGTCCGGGCCGCCAGGATGCGCCACCTCGACGAGACCGGGGTCTATGTCCATGTGATCGCCGACGGCGGATTCACCTCCGGAGGCCAGATCGCCAAGGCGATGGCCTGCGGGGCCGATGGTGTCATGCTCGGTTCGGCCCTGGCTGCGGCCAACGAGGCGCCGGGTCGAGGCTGGCACTGGGGCAACTCGGTGATCCACCCCACGCTGCCTCAGGGCAATCGTATCCCGGTCGAACAGGTCGGCTCCCTGGAAGAGCTGCTGGTCGGCCCGGCCCCCAACGCCGACGGTCGGTTGAACATCTTCGGTGCCCTCCGGCAGTCGCTTGCCACCCTGGGGTACGAGAATCTCAAGGACCTGCAGAAGGCCGAAGTGCTGATTCGATCGGGCAACCGGTGAGCGGGCCGTTGACCGAGGGCTCGACCACCGTGGCTGCGCCGGCCCAGCTCGTCCTGGTGGTGGACTTCGGCGCCCAGTACGCCCAGTTGATCGCCCGTCGGGTCCGGGAGCTGGAGGTCTACTCCGAGATCATCGCCCACGACGTCTCCGCCGCCGACATCGCCGAGCGTCAACCGGCGGCCATCATCTTGTCCGGCGGCCCGGCCAGCGTGCATGTCGACCATGCGCCACGGCTCGACCCGGCGATCTTCGACCTCGGGATCCCCATCCTCGGCATCTGCTACGGCGCGCAGTTGATCGCCCACCAGCTGGGCGGGGTGGTCGGTCGCAACAGCCAGGGGGAGTACGGCCGGACCGTCCTCACCAGGGGTCGGCCCGGCTCACTGCTGGGGCCGGACGCCCCGGAAACACAGACGGTGTGGATGAGCCACTTCGATGGGATCACCGTCGCCCCGGACGGCTTCGTCGGCTGCGGCGCCACCCCCAATGCCCCCATCGCAGTGCTGGAGAACGACAGCCGGCGAATCTGGGGAGTCCAGTTCCACCCCGAGGTCGGCCACACCCCGAACGGGATGGCGCTGCTTCGCCGGTTCCTCCACGATCTGGCCGGCTGCGAGCCGACCTGGACCATGGGTTCGGTGATCGAGACCTCGGTCGATGCCATCCGGGCCCAGATCGGGCCCGGTCGGGCCATTTGCGGCCTGTCGGGCGGGGTCGACTCGGCGGTTGCCGCCGCGCTGGTCCACCGGGCCATCGGCCCCCGCCTGACCTGCGTCTATGTCGACACCGGCTTGATGCGGCTCAACGAGTCGGATCAGGTGGTCGAGACGTTCCAGAAACACCAGGGCATCGAGTTGATCCACGTCCGGGCCGGCGAGCGGTTCCTGGACCGGCTCGAAGGTGTCGTGGAACCTGAGGACAAGCGCAAGACAATCGGTGAGGTGTTCATACGGGTCTTCGAGGAGGCATCGGGCGGGATCGAGGATGCCGATTTCCTGGTCCAGGGCACGCTGTACCCCGATGTGATCGAGTCCGGCACGTCTGATGCGGCCAAGATCAAGAGCCACCACAACGTCGGCGGGTTGCCTGAGGACCTGCAGTTCAAGCTGGTCGAACCGCTGCGCAACCTCTTCAAGGACGAGGTCCGCCAGGTCGGCAGCCAGCTCGGTCTCCCCGACGAGATCGTGTGGCGACAACCGTTCCCCGGCCCCGGGTTGGGGGTCAGGATCATCGGCGAGGTCACCGTCGAGAAGGTCACGATCCTCCAGCAGGCCGACGCCATCGTTCGATCGGAGATCGCCGCCGCCGGGCTGGAACGGGAGATCTGGCAGGCCTTCGCCGTGTTGGCCGACATCCGGACCGTGGGCGTGATGGGCGACGAGCGGACCTACGCCCACCCGATCATCATCCGAGCCGTGACCAGCGATGATGCCATGACCGCCGATTGGGCCCGCCTGCCCTATGACCTGCTGGAATCGATGTCCAACCGGATCATCAACGAGGTCGACGGGGTGAACCGGGTGGCCTACGACATCACCTCCAAACCCCCCGGCACGATCGAATGGGAGTGACGGGGAGGGCCGGGAACCCGAGTCCGGCGGAGCCGGACTCGCAGAGTGAGGCCGAAGGCCGAACGGCGGGCACGATCGAATGGGAGTGACGGGGAGGGCCGGGAACCCGAGTCCGGCGGTGGTCAGCCGGCTCGGGTCGCCACCTCCACCTCGATCCACTGCTTGAGCGTCCCTCCCGCCCCCTGTGGTTCGAGTTCCTGCACGGTGCTGGAGCTGCCACTTGTGGTTGCCACCAGCGAGCTCAGATCGAACTCGATGCTGCCCTGGCCCGTACTGGTCCAGCTCAACACGTCGATCAGGATCCCGCCCTGGCGAATGGTCGACCCGGCGTCCACGGTTTGCACGGTGGTGGTGTCCAGCTCCACCACCGAGCCCGAGATGCCGGCGATCGTGTAGGTCGTCGTCTGTTCCACCAGGAGTCCCGACGCTTCGAAAAGTTGGTTGACCTCCCAGCTGGCGCCGACTCCGACCGGCTCAGCAGGCAGCGGTGCCCCAAGCCTGGCCAGCGATCGGGCCAGTTCGGCCACGGCGGGATCGAGGCCCTCGGTGCCCGAGAGATCGCCGGTGGCGATGTTGCCACGATCGTCGATGATGGTGGTGGTGGCGAGGCCGAC
Source organism: uncultured Acidimicrobiaceae bacterium (assembly GCA_947259095.1). Taxonomy (GTDB): domain Bacteria; phylum Actinomycetota; class Acidimicrobiia; order Acidimicrobiales; family SZUA-35; genus JAHELU01. The sequence goes on from CAMYLA010000004.1 coordinate 69,125, forward strand.
CATGGCCTCGAGCTCCTGTTCGACCTGGCTGACCAGCGCCGGGTCCACGTCGGGGCCCGGTTCGGCCGCCACGACCGTGGTGGCGATCTCGTAGCCGCCGTCGACTGCCGTCGCACGGAGATCGAAGGTGGTGATCACCCCGGATTGGATCTCCTGGAACAGCTCCCCGTCGAGCTCCTGGGTGAGTTTCTGGGACTGGGTCGACACCATGGTCTCGGTCGCGCCGTCCGGCACCTTCAGACGCAGTTCCGACTTCGGCTCGGCGCCCTCGTCCAACAACACCACATCGGCCGGCTCGGGCTCGACCCCGTCCTGCGGATCGTCGTCGTCGGGGCCATCACCCTGCGAGCTGCCGGTCTCGGAGCCGGCGGTCCCGGCATTGGCAGCGGTATCGCTGGAGTCGTGCGATTGGGCACTCCCGGCGCCGTCGGCTGTCTCCGCCGTGTCGACCACCGAGCCGCCGAGGGTCGTCTCGGCGGCGTCGGAGCTCTGGCAGCTCCCGACCGCGAGAACGAGTCCCAGCAGCAGCGCCACGACGACCCGCCCCGACGGCCCGTCTCTCCCGTCCCTGTTCCGACCGTTCATCTCATCCTCCGGCGTCGCGTGCAAATCGGCGGCCCGGTGCCCGCCAGACCAACGCTCGACGGTAGCGGCCCGGCCCCGAGCCGCGGTGTCGTCCACGGCCCGGCCGGGGGCCGGACGGTGCGTCAGCCGGGCGGGAGCGGCAGGGAGTTCTCGCCCTCGTAGACCTCGGCCGGGTTGAGGCCGGCCAATTGGCGGGGGGTGCCGGTCTGGCCGTAGGAGCAGTTGCGGGCCGCCTTCATGCAGCCGTCGATCCACAGGTTCATCGTCTCGTCGTTCCAGCCGCCCCACCAATCGGCGTGGAGCGTGCCACCCGGGGGCCCGTTGAAGCCCCCGAGGTCATCCGACGAGAGCTGCCAGCCGTCGACCGAGTCGCTACCCGGGTAGTACAACAGGATCGAAATCTGGGGCAGCCGCTTGGGGAAGCCGGCGGGGCACGGGGTCTGATCGTCGGCGTAGCTCAGGTGGGAGGAGAAGTCGGAGCTGGCCAGGTTGACCCCGTCCCAGCAGTTCGGGAACTGGATCGAGGCGTTGATCACGTCGCCGTTGCAATCCGGTATGCGGTTGGTGTGGTTGTAGGCGCTGCCGTTGGCCCCGCACGACCAGTGGAGGTAGCCGGTGGTCTCGAACGACTCGGCCCGGGTGTTGCCGGCCAGCATCTGCAGGCCCTGGGGCATGGCGTTGACCGCCTCGGGGTATTTGGTCTTGTAGTAGATGATGATGGCGTCGGGGACGATCACGTTGCCCCGGCCGTCGAGCAGGGCCGGCGTCCAGTAGGCGGAACGGTTGAGCTCGAAGCCGCTGCAGGTCCCGCCGCCGGTGTCGACCAGCTCGTCCTGGGTGGTGAAGGCGTCGGTCTCGGTGTTACCGAAGAACATGTGCAGGTGGGACTGGCCCGGTTGGCCGGGGAAGATGATCGGGTCGTCGAAGCCGAAATGGGAGTACTCGCAGGCAACCCGAAACTGGCCGGCGGTCGAGCTGCCGTTGTCATTGACCGGGGCCGGCTCGGTCAGGGCCGTGAGGTCGAGCTGGTCCGACGGCACGTCGGCGAAGCCCGAGAACTTGTCCTGCACGTTCCGGATGGCCTCGAACTGCTCGGTGGAGCCCCGACCGGCCGGTGCCGCCGGGTCGGTTGCGCCCGCAGCGGCATCGGTGGGGGTGCCCGCCTCGGAGCCGATCGTGGTGCCGGTGGTCTGCAGCCGGGCAGCTTGATCACCGTTTTCACCGCCCGCACCGTTTGCACTGTCGGCACCGTTTGCACTGTCGGCACCGTTTGCACTGTCGGCACCGTTTGCACTGTCGAAACTGTCGAGCTGGGGGTTGGTTGTCGAAGGCACGGCTTCGACGTAGGCCCGGCGATCGGCCACCGAATCGATGACCAGGACCGAGCCGAGCACCGCCGCCAAAGCCAGCACGGCGACGATCGCTCGCTGTTTCCAAGTCCCGGCCATGGTGCCAAGGTAACAACCGGGCGTCGGTCAACCGCCACCGGGAGCCGGCGCAGCCCCGGTTGTGACTCAGTGACCGGTGTCGCTCAACACACCGGGTGCGGGTTCGACCCGAGGGGCCAACCACGACACCCCGACCACGACCGCAAAGGCGATCACCGCCAGGGCCATCGGGCCGAGGACGCCGTCGGCGGCCGGCAACGCCAGCCCCGTCCCGCTGACAGACTCACCCTCGACATCGCTGATGATGCCGACCCCGTTTGGCCAGGGCCACAGCACCCGGAACGACCCGACCATCAAACCGATCAGCACCGCCAGGAGGCGGTCGTGGTAGTTGTCGAGCAGCCAGCCGAGAGCGGTCGAGAACACGGTGATGCCAACCACCGCCCCGATGAAGAAGACCCCCAGGTTCACCAGATCAGCGCCGGACCGGTCGTGGACCGCCCCCAGCACTGCGGTGTACATGCCCATCATCAGCAGCAGGAACGAACCGCTGATGCCGGGCAGGATCATGGCGCAGATGGCAATCGCCCCGGCGCCGAAGAAGGCCAACGTCGACGGTTCGGCCACCGGCCCCGATTGGAAGCCGAGGAGGAAGAAGGTGATGGCCCCGACCCCGGCCATGATCGCCAGCTCCACCGCCGAGCGGTGCCGCAGGAGGCTCCAGGCGACCACGATCGACCCCGCAACCAGGCCGAAGAACAGCCCCGCCATCTCCTCCGGTCGGGTCTCCAGCAGCCCCTGGATGACCGATGCCAGCGCCCCGAGGGCCACTGCCACCCCCGCACCAAGCGGGATGAGGAACCCCCATTCGACGTCGAACAGGTGCCGGCGGGCGGCGGCGATGTCGAGTCGCAACACCGAACCGACCACCTTGGCGCAGCGGCGGATGTTGTCGAGCAGCCGCTCGTAGATCCCGAAGACCAGGGCCACCGTGCCGCCGGAGACGCCGGGAACGATGTCGGCCGCGCCCATGGCGAACCCCCGGACGAAGGTGAGCAGGAGGGCCGAGAATCCCGACGGGCCTGCTCGACCCTGGCTCGATGAGAGGCGTCGCCCGTCCGCTGAGGCTCCAAGTGATGATTCCATAGGGTTGGCATTCGAGCCTAGTGGAGCCTCGCTCGATTGCTGCCCGCCCGATCGGCCCGGGGAGCCCGATGGGTGGGTCTGTGGTTGTCGCCCCTCCGGCTACCACTGCGATCGGAGATCCCATCGATGGCGGCCACCACCGGCACCTCGACGTAGCGGTGGCTGGTGGCGGCGGCGGCCAGGCCGAAGACGATCTGTATCAGGAAGATGGCCGGGCCGGGCCAGGTGTGGCCCTGATCGACTGGCTCGAGCACGCCGACCTCCAGCGCCACGGCGAAGACCTGTGTCCAGACGTAGAAGCTGAGCGCTCGGGCCCCGAGCCACCACATCATCTGGTTGTCGACGGTGGCGGCCAGCGCACCCCGGAGCCCGACGGTGGCCGACGCTGTCAACACCACTGCGGTGAGGCCGATGGTGACGGCGATCAGCAGGCCGAGGCCGAGCATGGGAAAGCGGCCCGGGTCCGGCGCCACGGCCAGCAGGAACAGCAGGGCGGCGAAGGCCGGGGCCGCGTACTGCGCCGGCACGATCCGCTGCAGGGTCCGCCGGGGGAGCAGGCCGATGGCCAGACCGACAAGCAGGCCGTCGATCCGGCTCACCGTGTGGATGGCGATCGTGGCCGGGTCGGCGGCCTCGGTGACCAGCAGCGCCAGTCGGCCCAGCGCCACACCGGCCGCCAGCCCGACGATGATCGCCGCCCGCTGGGAGCGGCCGAGGGTTTTCGGTCCGGCGACGACCAGCACCGGGACCAGCAGCGTGAACTGGGCGATCACGCCGATGGCCCAGAGGTGCTCGATGGCCACGAATCGGGCCCCGCCGGAGACGCGGAAGAAATTGAGCGTCATCGTCACCCCACCGAGCACGGCTCGGATCCGGGCCTCGTCGAGGTTTTGGTCCCAGGACCAATAGAGGGTCACCAGCGCCACGGCAACCAGTACCGGCGGGCCGATCCTGGCCACACAGCCCAACCAGAATCGTTTCAGCCAGTGGCGGTCACGATCGACGTCGCCGACCCGGCGGGCCAGCTCGAATCCGATCAGGACCATCACCATGTCCAGGGCCAGGTAGCCGCCGGACAGTGGCAGCCCCAGACCGGTCGAGACCAGGGCGGCAATGGCGAACCCGGTCAGGCCGAGCGACGGTCTTCGGCCGTTGCCTTCGACCGGTCCGGCGCGGCGATCGGTCGGGTTTCCACGATGGGTGGACGGGGCGCGTTTGCGAGTTTGAACCATCTGATTCCTCTGCCGGCTCGCCCGCCTTGCTCCCGTTCCGATCGCCCGCGACCAGGATCGGTTCGGTCGACTGCAACGGTAGCGACAGCGTGGTCGGGCCCGACCGATGGCGGCCAACTATCGATGGTCGCGATGCCCGGATCGAAACCGCGATATCGACACCCAGCCCCATTGATCGACGTCACACACCGTCCACCTGGTCGGCTGCGGCGCGGATCGGGCCGGTTGTCGGGCCAGGCGCGGTGGTGGGTCCCGGCCCGGCCGCTACCAGGCCACGATGGTGACGACGAAGGCCGCCACCGACACCAGGACGGCAACCCCGTGGGCGAGGCGAAGTTTCCGCTCGTAGCGCCACGCATCGGCGGCAAGGGCCCCGAACCGCCCGGCCGTCTCCGAGGTTCTCAGTCTGCGCAGGCGAAGCTCCCGGGCCAGGAACGGCACGGTCGTACCCACGGCCAGGGCCAGCACCCCGACCAGCAGGGCCGCCACCGCGGCCACCAGCCCCCAGCGGCTCTCGGCCAGGGCCCAGCGGTTCACCGCCCGCCCGATCCGCCATCGCTGGAGTTCGCTCAGCGCCGAGCCGTCGACGTGATCGAGGCACTCCCCGGCCTGCTCGAACCAACCCAGTCCGGCGTAGCCGGCGGCCAGGGCGGTCCAGGCGCCGGCGTTGTCCGGTTCCTGGGCCAGCGCGGCCCGGGCTGCGGCGTCGGCGTGCTGGTAGTTGCCCCGGGCCAGGGCCACGTTGGCGAACGCAACCCAGGTGTCGGCGCTGCGGGGCTGCACCGCCTGCAGTTCGTACATGGCCTCGCCGGAGATCCGGTGCCGGCCTCCGTCGGCCGCAATGACCGCCAGGCTCCGCAGCACGTCGGCCCGGTCGGCACCGTCCGTGGTGGCGGCGGCGACGGCAAGCAGGGTGGTGGCCTGCCGCCAGTCCCGGCGCTCGACCATCCGGCCGGCCTCGGCCACCAGCACCGACGGTGGCGTGGAATCCCAGAGCTTGGCCCGCCAGCTGCCGGTCGTCCCGGGACGGGGCCGTCGGATGCTCCTGCCGTTCGCGCCGAGACCCCGCCTGCCAGGCGGTCGCAGCGTCTTGGCCTTTCCGGCGGGATGGTCGGCCAGGCTGGTCGAAGCGTCGCTCACGTGGTCCCATCGGTCGCCCCGCTCCAACTGTGACGGCGGCGACGTCGACCCATGGTACGCCGGGTCGCCGGCGGTGACCCAGTCGGGGCTGCGCACTCGGATCGAGCGACCGATGCTCTAAGGTGAAATGGTGTCCGCGCCCCCGATAGCCGACGGTCTCAATCCGGCCCAGCTCGACGCCGTCACCCATGACGGTGGCCCGCTGGTGGTGGTGGCCGGTGCGGGCTCGGGCAAGACCCGGGTCTTGACCCGTCGCATCGCCTGGTTGATCGACCAGGGTGTCTCGCCGTTCGAGATCCTGGCCATCACCTTCACCAACAAGGCGGCCGACGAGATGAAGAACCGGGTCGCCGAGTTGGTCGGCCCGGTGGCGGAGAAGATGTGGGTCAGCACCTTCCACTCGGCCTGTGTCCGCATCCTTCGCCGTGAGGCCAAGGTGCTCGACTTCCCGTCGAACTTCACGATCTACGATCAATCGGACTCGGTCCGCCTCGTCGGCTACGTGATCCGAGACCTGGGCCTCGATCCGAAGCGGTTCCAGCCCCGCTCGATCCAGAACGTGATCAGCTCGGCCAAGAACGAAGGCCTGAACGCCGCCCAATACGCCGAGCGGGCCAACGTGATCATCGAGCGGAAAGCGGCCGAGGTCTACACCGAATACCAACGCCGGCTGCAGCAGGCCGCCGCCATGGACTTCGATGACCTGCTGCTCAACGCGGTCCGACTGTTCCGCCAGTCACCGGACACCCTTGCCGCCTACCAGCAGCGGTTCCGCCACCTGCTGGTCGACGAGTACCAGGACACCAACGGCGTACAGAACGAGCTGGTGGTCCGCCTGGCCGATGCCCACCGCAACGTCACCGTGGTCGGCGACTCCGACCAGTCGGTGTACCGGTTTCGTGGGGCCGATATCCGCAACATCATCCAGTTCGAGGACGCCTTCCCAGACACCACGGTGGTGCTGCTGGAGCAGAACTACCGGTCGACCCAGACCATCCTCGATGCGGCAAATGCGGTGATCGCCAACAACTTCGGTCGCAAACCGAAGTCGCTGTGGACCGACGAGGGTCGGGGGGACAAGATCGACGAGAGCCAGTTCGTGGCCTCCGAGCTCGCCCAACTGCACGACGCCGGCACCTACCGGTGGGACGACATGGCGGTCTTCTACCGGACGAACGCCCAGTCGAGGGTCATCGAGGAGTACCTGCGCCGGGTCGGCATCCCCTACAAGGTGGTGGGTGGCACCCGGTTCTACGATCGGCGGGAGATCAAGGACGCCGTGGCCTACCTCAAGGCGGCGTCGAACCCTGCAGACGAGGTCTCGGTCAAGCGGATCGTCAACACGCCAAAGCGGGGTGTGGGCGACACCTCGATCGGCAAGATCGATGCCTTTGCCAAGATGCACGGGATGTCGTTCACCGACGGGCTGGGTCGGGCCGCCGATGCCGGGGTCAGCGGCAAGGCCCTGAAGGGCATCGCCGCCTACCTGGCACTGATTGACGGTTTCACCGAACTGCTGGAGAAGGGACCGGCCGCGGTGCTGGAGGCCATCCTCCGCGACACCGGCTATGTGGCCGAGCTCGAGGACGAACGATCCCACGAGGCCGAGGGCCGGTTGGAGAACCTTCAGGAGCTGGTCGGCGGGGCCGCCCAGTTCGAAACGGTGGACGAGTTCCTGGAACAGGTCGGCCTGCTGAGCGACACTGACGAACTCGACGAGGACAACTCCGAGGTCGTCCTGATGACCCTCCACGGGGCGAAAGGCCTCGAGTTCCCGGTGGTGGTGATGCTGGGCATGGAGGACGGCATCTTCCCCCACATGCGCTCGATGACCGACCCGGACGAGATGGAGGAGGAGCGGCGGCTGGCCTATGTGGGGATCACCAGGGCCCAGGAGCGACTCTACGTCACCCACGCCTGGGCCAGAATGCTGTTCGGCCAGACCCAGTACAACCCACCGAGCCGGTTCCTCGACGAGATCCCCGCCGAACTGCTCGAAGAGGCGGCAGGCAGCCGGAGCAGCAAACGGGGGATGCGAACCTCGGTGTTCGGCTCCAGCGGGACGGCCAAGTCCTTCGGCGGTCGCAAGGAGATCGTCGACACCGCCCTCAAACCGAGGGGCCCGATCCCGTCGGGGGCGGCCGCCCTCGATCTCAAGATCGGCGACGACGTCAGCCACAAGAAGTTCGGCGAAGGCGTCATCCTCGACGTGAAGGGCAGCGGCGACAAGACCGAGGTGGTGGTCAATTTCGGGTCGACGGGGGAGAAGACGCTGCTCCTGGCCTGGGCTCCGCTGGAAAAGCTCGGCTGACCGGCCGAACCGGGTCAGGAATCCCTGAGGACGATCAGTCGATCGCCGGGCCGTAGGTCGCCCGCCTCGTCGGCCCGCAGCCGTGACCCGTTTCGCAGGACCATTACCAGGGTGGTACCCGGCGGTGTCACCGGTGTCCCGTTCCCGGCCTGGGACCCGACCTCGGCCAACTCCATGCCGGTGGAGGCATCGAGCAGATCGTCGAACACCCGCACTGCGCCGGGAGCGAAGGTGCCGAGCCCCAGCATTCGGCCAACCGCGGCGGTGGCGTCGATCACCTCGTCGGCTCCTCCCTGGCGGAGCAGGTGGAGGTTCTCCTGGGATCGGCCGCCGGCCACGATGTGGATGGTCGGGTTGATCTCCCGGGCGGTGAGGGTGATCAGCACCGCGGTGTCATCCCGGTTCGGGGCCACGACCACCGCTTTGGCCCGATCGATCCTGGCCTGGCGGAGCACCGCGCTCTGGGAGGCATCACCACGGACCCCGACAAAACCCAGTGCCGTCGCCTCGGCCACCACATCGGCCTGGATGTCGACCACGACGATCTGTTCCGGTTCGACCCCCCGGCTGACGAGATCGTCGACGGCGCTCCGGCCGGTGGCCCCGAACCCGCAGATCAGATAGTGATCGTGCACCTGTCGCCTCCAACGTCTGGTCAAGAGTGACTGTCTGGACTGTTCGGTCAGGACCTCGACCGTGGTCCCCACCACCAGAATGAGGAATAGGATACGAGCCGGGGTGATCAGCACGACCGTGGCCAGGCGAGCTCCGGAGCTGATGGCGGTGATGTCGCCGTAGCCGGTGGTGGTGACCGTGACCGAGGCGTAGTAGAGGGCATCGAGGAAGCTGATCGGGTCGCCGGTCACGTCGACGTACCCGACCCGGCCGATCCGCACCACGAGGGCCACGAAGACCACCAGCCCGACCGCCATGCCGATTCGCCGCAACACGGCCTGCAGCGGTGGCCGACCTCGGTTCGGCATGTGGACTGTCTCCACCAACGCCTGCGTCGGGTTCCGGGGGGCGGTCATGGTCGGGGCGAACCGCTGGGCCGCCCACCGCCGGCCGGGCCCGGGCCTGTCCCCGGTGGCTGTGGCTGCATGTGGCCGGCCGTCACCTCGACCAGCGGGGGGAGATCGGCTCGTGGCCGGTGTCGATGTAGCGGATGTGGGTCACCCATGCCGCCTCATCGATGTTGTGGAGCTGATAGCCGGCGGGGTCCTGGATGACCTCGATCGGGGCGTCCGGCGCCAGGTTGAGCTCGACGTGGTGGATCGTCGACGGCCCGACCGTGGTGGTCACCCCACCGACGGTCGCGGTCAGCGGGCGGTGGAGATGACCACACAGGATCCGGATGACGTTGGCCCGGCGGCCGACGATGTCGCCGAACACCTCCAGCCCGTGCAGCCGCATGGTGTCCATCCAGTGGATCCCGCTGAGAAACGGCGGATGGTGCATGGCGATCACCGTCGGTCGATCGCCGGATGCGTCGAGGGCCTCGGTCAACCAGCGTTGCCGTTCCTCGTCGAACAGCCCGCCGTGACTGCCCGGCCTGAGGGTGTCGAGGCCGATGATGTGGAGGTCACCGACGTCGACGACCCAGCTCAGGTGGGAGTCGTCGGTGGCCCACGGCATGTCGAACGCGGTGCGGAAGGTCTCCCGCCGGTCGTGATTTCCCGGCAGGGCCAGGATCGGGGCCTGCAGCGGGGCCAGCAGTTCGGCCAGGAGGTCCATCTCGGCCGGGGTGCCGTTGTCGGTCAGGTCGCCGGTGGCCAGGATCACCTCGGGCTGCACGGTTTCGCGGTTGAGCCTGGCAACGGCCATCGCCAGCCGCTGGTTGTTGTCGACCACGAGTTCGCTGTCGGCCACCGGGTCGACGATGTGGGTGTCGGTCAGTTGGGCCAGCAGCACGGCATTCTCCACGGTTCGTTCGGGACGAGCGGGGCCGGCCGGCGATCGGGGACCGTCAGCCGAGTGGGTTGAGGTTGATGGTGAGAGCTCCTTCGGGACTCACAGATACCGCATAGCGGGTGAGGCCCTCGCCGTTCTCCGGATAGACCGTACCGTCGCAGTTGTCGACAAAGGTTCGATCCTCGCTCTGCCATTCCACGAAACAGTCTCTCGGGGTGTCGGGGAGCCGGACCGAGAACACCAGCCATCCCTCGGTGTCGCCCGGGCCAAGATGCTGCAGGTAGAGGTCGCGATCTCCGCTGGCGGCATCTGGCAGGAACAGCGGGCCCTGCTCGGCGATCAGCGGGGCGAACTCCGATGCCTCGCCAATCTCGAACAGGGGGTCGCCCAGTTCGATCTCGGCGCTGTCCTCGGCGTTGAGGTTGTCGAAGCGGGTGATGAGGAAGGCCACCGCCAGGAGGCCGAGGAGGGCCCCCAGCCCGATGAGGACCGCCTGGCGGGCCGGTGGACGGCTGCCCTGGGCTACCGGCATGACGGTGCTCCCCATCGCCGGGGCCGGCTGCCGGGTTGGGTCCGTGTCGGGAACGACGGGTTCACCGCTCTAGTATCGCAGCAACCATGTGGGTTGCCGTCAATCGGGCGCCCGATGGGTGTGTTCACGTTTTTCACATCGCTGCAGTACGCCGGCCGCAGCGGTTGGTGCTATGAACGGACCGACAGAATTCGCGACATCAGACCAGAGGGGCAGTAGTGGACCTACTCGAATATCAAGGCAAGCAGTTCTTCGCCTCCTACGGAATCCCGGTTTCGGACGGCCAGGCCACCGGTGACGTCGACGAGGCAGTGGCCATCGCCGACCGCATCGGCTACCCCGTCGTGGTCAAGGCCCAGGTCCACACCGGCGGTCGGGGCAAGGCCGGTGGCGTCAAGCTGGCCAACGACGCCGCCGAGTGCCGGGAGCACGCCTCCAACATCCTCGGCCTCGACATCAAGGGCCATGTGGTCGAGACCATCTGGATCGAGAAGGCGTCTGACATCGCCGAGGAGTACTACGCCAGCTTCACCCTTGACCGCTCGGCCAAGCTCCATCTCGGCATGCTCAGCGCCGAGGGCGGCGTGGAGATCGAGACCGTGGCCGAGGAGAACCCCGACGCCATCGCCAAGATCCACATCGACCCCGTCGACGGACTGACCGAAGCGGCCTGCCGGGACTGGGTGCTGGCGGCCAACCTGGACCCGGAGGCGACCGACGGTGCGGTCGACATCCTGATGAAGCTCTACACCGCCTACACCGACGGTGATGCCGATCTGGTGGAGATCAACCCGTTGATCCTCAAGCCCACCGGTGAGGTCCACGCCCTGGACGCCAAGGTCAGCCTCGACGGCAGCGCGATCTACGAACACCCGGACTACGAGCAGTACGAGGCCACCCAGCCCCGCGACGAGCGGGAGGAGGCGGCCCACGACAAGGGGTTGCAGTACGTGGGCTTGGAGGGCTCGGTCGGTGTGATCGCCAACGGCGCAGGCCTGGCGATGAGCACGGTCGACGTGGTGAACCAGGTCGGGGGTAAGCCGGCCAACTTCCTCGACATCGGGGGCGGGGCCAACGCCGACGTGATGGCCGGGGCGCTCGAGGTCATCAACAACGATCCGGCGGTCAAAGCCATCTTCATCAACATCTTCGGTGGCATCACCAGGGGTGAGGAAGTGGCAAACGGCATCCTGGAGGCGATGCAGCGGGTCACCATCGATTCGCCGATCGTGATCCGGCTCGACGGCACCAACGCCGATGAGGGTCGGGAGATCCTGCGGCCGAACCTGAACGACAGGCTGATGATGGAAGAAACGATGCTCGATGCGGCCCGCAAGGCCGTCGAGCTGGCCGGCGGGCCGACGAGCTGAGGGTTGAGGAGAACGAGCGATGAGCATTTTCGTTGATGAGAACACCAAGGTCATCTACCAGGGCCTGACCGGCTCCCAGGGCCGGTACTACGGCCTGCTCAACCGGGAGTACGGCACCCAGGTGGTTGCCGGCACCAACCCCAAGAAGGCCGGTACCGACGTCGAGGGCATCCCGGTGTACGCCAATGTGGCCGAGGCGAAGGAGGCGACCGGCGCCAACGCCAGCTGCATCTTCATCCCCGCGCCGGGGGTCCAGGGTGCGGTGCTGGAGGCGGCCGACGCCGGCATCGAATTCATCGTGGCCATCACCGAGGGTGTCCCGGCCCACGACGAGGCCTACTTCTACAACAAGCTGAAGCGCGACCATCCCAACTCGAGGCTGCTCGGCCCCAACTGCCCTGGCATCATCAGCCCCGGCAAGGCCAACATCGGTATCACCGCCGGACACATCGCCAAGGCCGGCGGCCCGGTCGGCATCGTCAGCCGGTCCGGCACCCTGACCTACCAGGCGCTGTACGAGCTCAAGCAGAAGGACATCGGCGTCACGACCTGCGTCGGCATCGGGGGAGACCCGGTTCCCGGCATCAGCTTCATCGACTGCCTTGAGGCCTTCGAGGCGGACCCAGACACCCGGGCGGTCATGATGATCGGCGAGATCGGCGGTTCCGCCGAGGAGGAGGCGGCCGACTTCATCAAGAACAAGATGTCGAAGCCGGTGGCCTGCTACGTGGCCGGGGTCACCGCGCCTGCCGGCAAGAAGATGGGCCACGCCGGCGCCATCGTCTCCGGCGGCAAAGGGACCGCGGCGGCCAAGATGGAGGCCCTGGCCGACGCCGGCGCCCGGGTCGGCCACAACCCGACCGAGGCCGGGGAGCTGATGGCCGAGATCGTGGCTGCACTCTGATTTCCGGCCGACGTGGCCACCTCTGATGATCACCATCCCATGATTGGATCCCGACTTCGCCGGCTGCTGGCGATGCTCGGGATCCTGTCGTTGATGGCCGGGGCCTGCTCGACCGGCGGGGTGGCCGAGCAGGCCGAGGGCAACGTCCGAACCGCCGATGCGGCCACCGCCTCAGCCAGACGCTCCGGCGGCGACGGCCGGGGGAGTGACGAAGCCGATTCGGGAAGCGCCGACGCCGACGACGGCGACACCGGGGCTGTCCAGGACCGGGGTGGACTCACCGATGGGGGCCAACCCGATGCCGGGGGCGGTGGGAACGACGGTGGCGGCGCCCCGGAGGACGGCGAACCTGTCGATGGTGCCGACGATGCACGACCGACGCCCCCGGGCAGCCGGACCGACGGACCGAGCGCCGACGACGACGGCCCGACCCCCGGCCCGTCCTCCTACCCGCCGATCACCGGCCCGATCGGCCCGGCCGGCGGAGGCGTGCAGGCCATGCTCTCTCCCAGCGGTGTGCTGGTGACGGTCACCGGTCGGACCGGGCAGGGCTACGTGGTCGAGACACCCTGTGGCGGCGTCACCGAGTTGGCATGGGGCCAACCGGTGACCGGGGTACAGGTGATGCTCGACCCCGGCCACGGGGGAGACGAGCGAGGCGCCGAGAGCGCCATCGGGCTGACCGAGGCCGAGTTGAATCTGGCGCTGGCCCGGCGGGCTGCGGCCGAGCTGACCGGTCGGTCGATCGTCACCGTGCTGAGCCGCAACGCCGACTATCGCATCCCCATCCGACGCCGGGCGGCCCTGGCCGATGCGGTTGGCCCCGAGGTGCTCGTCTCGATCCATCACAACACCCCGGCGTCTCGCCCGTCCCCCCAACCGGGTACCGAGGTCTACGTCCAGCAGGCCTCCGATCGTTCGAAACGGCTGGGTGGGTTGTTGTACGAGGAGGTGGTCGAGACGCTCGACCGGTTCGACGTCGAGTGGACCTCGCGAGATGATGCCGGCGTGCTGACCGTGATCGACGACGATGGTGAGGACGCCTACGGCATCGCCCGGTATCCGGCCACCACCTCGGCCCTGATCGAGATGGCCTATCTCGGCAACGACAAGGAGGCGGTGCTGCTGGCAACCCCGGACTACCTCGATGCCGCCGGCACCGCATTGGCCGACGCCATCGAACGTTTCCTGACCACCGATGACCCCGGCACCGGGTTCGTCGAGCGGCCGCGGGTGTTCAACCCGTCGGGAGCGACCGGTGGCGTCGGCGGCTGCAACGACCCGCCGCTGCAGTAGCGGCCGCCCCCGGTCCCCTGCCGGCCGACGCAAGCGCACCTCCGACGGCGTCCGCACGCCGCTGCTTCAGCCACCGGTGGTGGTGGTTGGACCACCAACGGTAAAGAGTTGGGAAAGATGCGACATTCCGACCGTCGGGCCCGCTAGGTTCGGCGCGGTGCGAGCCTTGCTTTCGGTGTATGACAAGACGGGTGTGGTTGATCTGGCGCAGCGGCTCCACGCCCTGAACGTCGACCTCATCTCTTCCGGCGGAACGGCGTCGGCCATCGCCAAGGCGGGCATTCCGGTCACCGACGTGGCCGATATCACCGGTTTCCCGGCCATGTTGGGCCATCGCGTCGTCACCCTCCACCCCCGGATCCACGGTGGCATCCTGGCCGACCGTCGAGACACCTCGCACCTGCGGGATCTCGAGACCCACAACCTGGATCTGATCGACATCGTGGTCGGCAACCTCTATCCGTTCGGCAACGACCCCTCGATCGACCTGATCGACATCGGCGGGCCCACCCTGCTGCGGGCCGCGGCCAAGAACCACCAGTACGTCACGGTGCTGGTCGATCCTGCCGACTACGAACCGGTCCTCGATGAGCTGACCAGGGGCGGCAAGACCAGCCCCGGGCTCCGACTCCGGCTGGCCCGCAAGGCGTTCGCCCACACCGCGGCCTACGACGCCGCCATCGCCGGCTGGTTCAACGAGCGAACCGCATCGAAGGATTCACCGCTCCCGGAGTCGATCCACCTGTCGATCGACAAGGCACAGGATCTCCGCTACGGCGAGAACCCCCATCAATCGGGGGCCCGGTACCGTCGCAGCGGCACATCGAGTTGGTGGGATGCCGTGGTCCAGCACAGCGGCCTCGATCTCAGCTACCTCAACATCTTCGACGCCGACGCCGCCTGGTCGCTGGTCCACGACCTCGGCCGGTTGTCCGGGACCGCCACGCCCACTGCGGCCTGCGCCATCATCAAGCACGCCAATCCCTGCGGTGCGGCGGTGGCCGGCGATCTGGCTTCGGCCTACGCTGCGGCCTTCGCCTGCGACGAACGGTCGGCCTTCGGGGGGATCGTGGCCTGCAACCGGATCGTCGACGTCGCCACCGTCGAGGCCATGGAGGCCGCAGCCCAGGCCGACCTGATCATCGCCCCCGGCTACGAGCACGGGGCCATCGACAGACTGAAGGCCAAGCGAAAGAACACCCGCATCCTGACCGCCCCCCTGCCGAACGGAAAGGGCCGCCTGCTGGTGCGCCAGCTCAGCGACGGCTACCTGGTCCAGGACCCGTACGCCTTCGCCACAACCCCCGACGATTGGGAGGTGGTGACCGCCCGCCAGCCAACGGCCGAGGAGCGGCTCGACGCCGAGATCGCCTGGCGGGTCTGCGGCCACGTCACCTCCAACGCCATCGTCATGGCCAAAGACGGTGTGGCGTGGGGCATCGGGGCCGGTCAGCAGAACCGGGTCGAATCGAGCGAGTTGGCCGCCCAGAAAGCCGACGGTCGGGCCAAGGGCGGTGCCTGCGCCTCGGATGCCTTCTTCCCCTTCCCAGACGGGATCGACGCCGCGGCACTGGCCGGGGCGGCAGTGGTCATCCAGCCCGGGGGGTCGGTCAACGACGAGGCGGTCATCGAAGCGGCCGACCGGCACGGCATGGCTATGATCTTCACCGGTGAGCGGCAGTTCCGCCACTGAGTCCACCGTTTGGCGTCGATGCACTCGAACCCGACGGACAACACACGAGGGCACGGTTGATGGCAGCGCAACTCTTGGAAGGTGGCCCCGTCGCCGAGGCGGTGTCGGACGAAACCCGGATGCGGGTCGGTGCGCTCCGGGCCCATGGCGTCGTCCCCGGTCTGGGCACCATCCTGGTCGGTGACGACCCGGCATCGGCCGGCTACGTCAGAAGGAAACACGAGACCTGCGAGCACGTCGGCCTGGCGTCGTTCAACATCGAGATCCCGGCCAACGCCGGTCAGCAGGCGCTCGTGGAGGCGGTCGACGCCTTCAACCGCGATCCCGAGGTCCACGGCTACATCATCCAGCATCCGGTGCCGGACGGGTTCGACTTCAACCAGGCGCTGGCCAGAATGGATCCGGCCAAGGACGCCGACGGGCTCCACCCGACCAACCTCGGAAAACTGGTGCTGCAGGAGCCGGGCCCGGTCCCGTGCACACCGGCAGGCATCCAGACCATGCTCGGTCACTACGGGATCGACACCGCAGGCCGCAACGTCGTCGTGGTCGGCCGGGGGCCCACCCTGGGGCGGCCGATGGCGCTGCTGCTGTCCAACCGAGGGCCGGGGGCCGATGCTGCGGTCACCGTGGTCCACTCCCGGGTTCCCGATCTCGATGACTACACCCGGCGGGCCGACATCCTCATCGGCGCAGTGGGTATCCCGAACTTCATCACGCCGGACATGGTGAAGTCCGGCGCGGTGGTCGTCAGCGGCGGGATCACCTGGGAGGGTCGCAAACTCCTACCGGACGTCGACGAATCGGTGGGCGAGGTCGCCTCCTGGATCACCCCCCGGCTGGGTGGGGTCGGGCCGACGACGGTGGCGATGTTGTTGCGGAACACGGTGGCCGCCGCCGAGCATCGGATCGGTTGACCCGGGCCGGGTGTCGAGCCGATGCCAACGGAGCCATGGTCGGGAGGCGCGACATCATCGCACCGGTGGTTGACGCTTGCCGAGCGCTCGGACTGGCGATCACCGAGCCTGGTGTTCTCGGAGCCGGAGCGAATGTCGTGCTCTATCTCGCGCCATCGCCCGTCGTGGCTCGGGTTGCCACCCTGACGGCCGAGATACGCCACAACCCAGCGGACTACCTTCGTCGAGAGCGGGAGGTGACCACGGCGGTGGGCCGGCTCGGCTTGGACGTCGTCGCTCCGACCGATCTCGTTGACCTGGGTCCACACGAAATCGATGGCCTCTGGTTTCTCTTGATGTTGTACCGACGCCTCGAACCCGTCGACCTCGGCTCTGCGGAACACGCCGCGGCCGTCGGCCGGTCTCTCGCCGAGCTTCTCGCGGCCCTGGCCGAGCTACCGCCGACGCTCAGCGACACCGGTCAGGGGCAACCATGGGACGAGATCACGACTCTTCTGGCGACGGTCAGACCAACCACGGATGCGGCGGTGATGACCAGCCTGACCGACGCCAGGCCATCGCCATGTCCGTGGGGGTGATCGTCGGGGTATTGGCGGCCATGGGGCTGACCCAGTGGTCGCTGCGGGGCACGATGGTGTTCGGTGGGATCTGGATCCTGATGACGGTGGTGGCGCTCCCGGTCATGGTGGTGGTCGGTCGCCGCATCGAACGATCCAGCGATCGCCGGTCCGCAGCGCTCATGGTCGGCTTGCCGGTGTTGGGCACGATCGGGGTCGGCGCCATGTCCGGCACGGTCTTCGTGTTGGCCGCCTTCGCCGCCGGCGCCGGTCCGTACTCACCTTCATGTCCATCGAATGGGCTCGCGTTGCGTATTGGTTTACACCGTATGGGCTTCGCTGGTCGGTGTGTTGACAGAATCTCGGTGCATGTGGGTTTGGCCCATGCCGCTGCTTCGCCGGTCGGTTTACACCGTATGGGGTGCTGGTGGAGGAAAGAAATCGACGATTTCAACCCGTTTCGCTCTCGAAAATGTCACAAGCAGCACCTAAGATGGTGTCGCAGTTCGACAACGCTCGAACGGCAACTCGGGGCACCGGTAGTCCTTCTGGTCTAGCGAGCCTCCACAGTGGGTCAGTGTGGTGGCTCCGCAGCGACGGATCTAGAGGTGGGTGAAGGACTGATGGCGGCGACCGTTCGTACCGGTGAGAAAGACGATCTCGTAGGCGGAACTCCGTTCGATCTCGTCACGGCGCAGACCGGCAGGCCGAAGCGGCGGGTGCCGGAAATCCTGGTCGGCACGTTCCTGGTCGCCCTCTTCGCCCTGGCCGGGGCCTGGTTCTACTCCACGTCCACCGAGAGCACCACATATGTGGCATTGCGCGAAGATGTCACCCGTGGTCAGGTCATTACCGAACAACAACTCACGGTGTATGAGCTGAACACCGAGGCTCCGATCCGTGGTCTTGGAGCGGCCGACGTCGCCTCCGTCATCGGTCAGGTCGCCCTGGCCGACCTTCGGGCCGGCACCCTGGTCACCCGGGATCAGTTCGTGGAGACGGCGGAGATCGCCGCCGGCTTCGGCGTCGTCGGGCTCGATCTGTCGCCGGGCGAATACCCCACACTGTCACTCCGCCCGGGAGACCGGGTTCGGGTGGTGGTGCTGCCGAGAGGGGGCGACGTGCTCGACCCGGTTGCCGTGGTCGACGCCAACGCCGAGGTCGTCGAAGTGGTCGTCGGCAGTGGCAGTGATCGGTTCATCTCGCTGACCCTGCCGGCAGAACTGGCAGACCAAGTGGCCGCCGCCGACGCGGAAGATCGGATTCGGCTCATCCAGGTCCCCGAAGGGTAGGCCGGCGTGACCCTCATTTGTTTTGCCTCTCAGAAGGGCTCCCCGGGTACCACTGCGGTCGCCCTGGCGGTCGCCGCTGCGCTCCGCCCCGGGCCCGGGCGCCGCAAGCTCCTCCTCGAGGCCGACAGTGCCGGAGGCGCGCTGGCCATCCGCTACGGGCTGCCGGTGGAGCCCGGTTTGCTCACGCTGGCCGCGGCCGTGCGTGGTGGGCTGGAGTCCGAGGGGCTGTGGCGCCACAGCCAGGAGCTCCCCGGCGGGTTGCCGGTGGTGCTCTGTCCCGATGGCCCGGAACAGGTCGGTGCCGCGATGTCGGCCAGTGGCGATCGGCTGGGCCGCTTCCTCAACGGCCTCGGCGATGTCGACGTGATCTGCGATATGGGGCGGCTGGGATCGGACCCGTCCACCCTGGCGTTCGTCGCCGAGGCCCGCGCCCTGCTCATGGTGGCCAGGCCCACCGCAGAACAACTCCAGCCCGCAGCCCGGCGGCTGGCCATGGTGCGGCCGACGCTGGGCAATCTGGGCTGGGTCCTGGTCGGCCAGAAGCCCTACGGGGCGGCGGAGGTCGAGCGCACCTACCGGTTCCCCGTCGTCGGGGTCATCGCCGATGACCGGAGGTCGGTCGTCGCCCTGGAGCAGGGGGCGATCACCAAGCGGCTTCGCCGGCACCCGTTCATCCGGTCATCGGTCACGCTGGCCAAGACGCTGTCGACGTGGCTGGAACCCGTCGCCGTCGTTCCGTCCGCCGATGTCCGATCAGAGGTCACCGGCGAGAGCCGGGCTGTTACCGCACGCCCCACTGGCGGCCCACCGGCTCCCACCGATGTCGACGGTCGCTGCGACGATGCCGTCGGGCCCGAGTTGCCGGTCGGGCCTCGGGTGATGGGCACCCCCTCGCCGAGGTCGTCGGATCCACGGGGAGCGGACCACGAGGTCGGCGTGGCCGATTCGCAGGCCGGCCGGTCGGGAGCGGGCCCCGCCAACGACGCGGTCCAGTCGCTCGGGCCTGCGGTGCGCCCTCCTCCCGCCTTCCGCGCCCGCACCGCCGATGCCGACGGCTCGAGGCCACCGACGGCCGGCGATGGGGCGCCGTCAACGCCGGCAAAATCGGCCAGGCGAACAGCCACCTCCGCCACTGCGGAGGGCCGCCCGATCGGGGCCGGGCTGCCCGGCCCCCGTCTGCCGGCGTGGCCGCCCGTCCCATCGCCGGCCCCGCCTGCGCCACCGGTCCCGCCCGGCACCGCGGCCGACCGCCCAAACACCGACCCCGGCCTCGATGACCATCTCGGCCCCGACACCGATCGCGGCGCCGACACCGGTGACCACACCGACGCCGAATGTGGTGTGGCAGGAGCGGCAGCCTCCGACGCCATGCCACACCGTGACGATGATGATCCATCCTCGGCCTCGGCCCGCAGGGGCAGCGATGTCGACTGGGCGATGCCATGAGCCTCGAACGTTCACTGGTCGACGGTGTCCGAGCCGAGGTCGGCGAGCAGCTGAACCAGCGGGCGGCCGAGGCCGAGGCGGCCGGGCGGTCCCCGATCCTGGGCGAGAACCGACGGATGCTGGCTCGCAAGCTCATCGGCGAACAGCTCGAGGAGATCGACACCCTGGCCATGAACCGTGGTGCCGGGGTGCTCAGCGAGGTCGAACGCAACGAGCTGACGAACTCGGTCATCGCCGAGCTGTTCGAGCTGGGCCGGATCCAGCAATACGTCGACGACCCGTCCAACACCGACATCGCCATCAACGGGTTCGACTCGGTGTGGCTGACGAAACGCAACGGTCAGAAGGTTCGGGCCGCCCCGGTCGCCGACAGCGATGATCATCTGATCGAGATGATCCAGACCGCGGCCCGCCGGGGCCGCTCCGAACATCGGTGGGATCCGTCGAGCCCGATGCTCGACCTCCAGCTCGGCTCCGGTGATCGCCTCAACGCCATCGCCTGGGTCTCGGGCAGGCCATCGATCTCCATCCGCCGCCACGATTTCGACATCCACCGGCTGAAGCAGCTGGTCAGCCTCGGCACGATACACGAACCGCTGTTCCACCTGCTCAAGGCAATGGTCCTGGCTCGATTCAACATCATCGTCGCCGGCGGCACCGGGGCCGGCAAGACCACCATGCTCCGCTGTCTGCTCAACGAGGTGCCGCCGGACGAGCGATTGGTCACGGTCGAGGACTCGTTGGAGATCGGACTGGAACGCTTCGCCGACCTTCACCCCGACTTCGTCGACCTCGAGGCCAGGGATGCCAACGTCGAAGGTGTCGGCCTGCTCTCGATGGACGACCTCGCCATCAACGCCCTGCGGATGAACCCCGGTCGGCTCATCGTTGGCGAGGTCCGGGGCGACGAGGCGCTGACCCTGCTGTTGGCCTGCACCCAAGGCAATGACGGTGCGATGTGCACCGTCCATGCCGACTCATCGGGCGGCGTCTTCGGTCGGTTGCAGATGTACCTGGCGATGACCAGGGAGCGGTTCGAGCCGGAGGCGGCCAATCTGCTGGTGGCACAGGGCATCGACTGCATCATCCACGTGGCAAAGCTCTTGGACGGGCCCCGGGCCGTCACCAGCGTTCGAGAGGTCACCGGCGCCGACGGCGACATCGTGGTGTCCAACGAGATCTACGGGCCGGACAGCGAGGGGCGGGCCATGGCCCGGTTCCGGTTCAGCGAGCAGAGGATGGTCCGCCTCGAGCGTGCCGGCTTCGATCGGCGCTGGCTCGACACGCCGGGGAAGTGGTACCGATGAGCACGGTGTTGATGGCCGCCCTGTCGGCCGGTGTCGCCCTCGGGATCCTGCTCATCAGCCAGGGCCTGATGGGCAAGCGCATACTCCCCCCACTCGGGTCGGTGTTCCCCGATGGCACGACCACGGCCACGGCCACCGCCTGGACGGCCGGGGCCTGTGCCGCCGCTCTCGTGGTCTTCGCGGTCACCCGTTGGGTCGGTGCGGCGGTGGGTATGGGCATCCTGGTGGTCGGTGTCCCATGGTTCTTCGGCAGCACCAGGCAGATCAAGCAGGAGATGGAGCGGACGCAGGCCATTGCCACCTGGACCGAGATGATCCGGGACAACATCGCCGGGGCGGCCGGCCTCGAGCAGGCGTTGTCGTCGACCGCCGACATCGCCCCGAAACCCATCGCCAAGGAGGTCCGAGCCTTTGCCCATCGGCTGGATGGGCTCACCGTGGTCGAGGCCCTGACCCTGTTGGGTCGAGACCTCAGCCATCCGGCCGCCGATCTGGTGGTGGTGTCGCTGGCCAATGCCTCACGAATGGAGGGTCGGGATCTCGGTCCGCTCCTCACCCGACTCGCCGATTCGATCCGGGCCGACGTGCGAATGCGACTTCGGGTCGAGGTCGGCCGTGCCCGCATCCGGACCTCCTCCAAGATCGTGCTGGCGGTGACCCTGGCCACCGTCGCCATGGTCTACTTCACCTCCCGCGATCTCCTGGCCGTCTACGACACGTTTGGCGGCCAAATCTGGTTGCTGGCGGTCTTCGGGCTGTTCATCGCTTCGCTGTGGATGATGAACCACTTCGCCCAGGTACAACTGCCGGAGCGTTTCTCGGCCCGGCGGCTCGACCCCCGCCTTCCCGCCCCCGGATTCGACCCGGTCGGCGCGGTCACAGCCTCCACTGACCCGCTCCGGCCCGGTGATCGACCGTGACCGGCACCCTGATCGCCGCACTGTTGGCCGCCGGTATCGGTCTCGGGCTGTTGACCGTCGGCCGGGGCCTTCGTCGACGGCCGGTGCAACTGGTGGACGCGGTGGCCACGCTCCATCGCCGCCCACGCCCCTCGGTGGCCACGCTGGTCCGCGAACCCGACGACGAACTCACCAGGTTCCAGCGCCATCTGGCAAGACCGGGCTTGCGGCTCTTGGAAGGGCTCGGCCTCGCGGATCGAGGTCTGTTGGAGGAGCGGCTACGCATCCTCGACAAATCGTTGGAACGCCACGCCTACGAGAAATTGTTCGCCGGCCTGGTCGGGCTCCTCCTGCCGCTGGCCTTGGGATTGATCCTCGGCTTGAACGGGACGCCGGTATCACCCCTGTTGCTGTTGCTCGTCACCTTCGGGCTGGCGGTCGGTGGCTTCTTCTACCCCGACCTGCCGCTGGCGGAGCGGGTTGCCGATCGCCAGCGGGCATTCCGCCATGCGCTTTCGACCTATCTCGACCTGGTCAGCATCATCCTGGCCGGCGGTGGGGGGACCGAGAGCGCCCTGACCGGCGCGGCCGCAGCCGGCGACGGTTGGGTCTTCGCCGAGATCCGAGCGACGCTGCGCCGGGGCGAGCTGACCGGCCGCACCCCCTGGGACATGTTCGAGGAACTCGGTGAACGGTATGGGATCGAGGAGCTCCAGGAGCTGGCCTCGTCGATCTCATTGGCCGGCGGCCACGGCGCCAGGGTCCGCCAGTCGTTGGTTGCGAAGTCCGAGGCGTTACGAGCCAAGCAGACCGCCGAGATCGAGTCGATGGCCGAGTCCAACACCGAAAAGATGATCGTGCCGGTCTCGATCATGGTGCTGGGCCTGATGGTCTTCATCGGCCGTGGTGCCATCGACGCCATCGGTGGCACCACGCCGGCCACCGATCCCCAGACCCCGATCGACGGCCCGTGACTTCGCGGGCCCAGGCGGTTCTCACCCACATCAAAATGGAGACGACGATGGACCATGACGAGATGACCACCGAGACGCAACCGACCCGATCGTTTCGGCGGATGTTTCGCCATGAGCGGGGAGCGGTCGGCACGGAGATGGCGATCGTGGTCGCCATCGTGGTTGCCATTGCGATCGCCCTCGGTGTGGTCATGCGGGACTCGGCCGAGGCCCACCAGGAGTGCATCCCGGCCGCGCCCGGTGATTCGATCCCGGCCGGTTGCGATCGGGGCTAGCAGGGTGCTGAAAACACGTGCCGGGGCGGGAGAACTGGTCTGATGGGCGATGGCTTGGCCTCGGGGCCGTCGCCCTGTCGTGGGCCACGTCCGGTGCGTCTGCGTCGGGGGCGGCCCCGACGCGGCCACCGGCCGGCGGCCGCCGAATCCGGTATGACCAGCCTCGAGATGGCGATTCTGTTTCCGAGCGTACTCCTGGTGATCCTGTCGATGTTCCAGATCAGCCTCTACTGGCACACGGCGAACGCGGCGGCGGTGGCTGCCGAGCAGGGACTCGACGCCGGCCAGATCTTCCCTGAGGACAAAACCCGGGCGGTCGACGAGGCTCGGGCAGCAGCGCAGTGGATTCTCGAAACCACCAACCATCGCAACGCCGTGGTCAACCCCACGATCAACGGAGACCTCCTGACCGTCACCGTCACCGCCGAAGCCCCCCGGATCGTCGGCATAGGGAGCTGGCAGGTCCGATCGGTTGCCGAGGGTCGGTTCGAGGCGTTCATCCCGGCCGGCGAGCGATGAGCCTCCGGAGCCAGCGGAGCGTCGCCCGGCCCGTCGGCGAAGACGGAAGTGTGTCGATCGAATTCGCCATCGTCATGAGCGCAGTGATCGTCGGCTTCTTCAGCCTCATGATCATGGCGGGCCGGATCATGCAACAGGAGAGCGATGTGCGGTCGGCCGCCCATGCTGCGGCCCGGGCCGCCAGCCTCCGAGATGACTTCGCCGTCGCCGAGGCCGACGCCCGGGCCGTGGCGTCGCGGAATCTGGCCGAGAGCGGCGTCACCTGCAGCGGCCAATCGATCACCATCGTCAGCGCACCGGGCGACTTCGAACCGAGTGGGGTGGTGACCGTGCGGGTCGAGTGCACCGCCCGGGCCGTCGGGGCCTTCGGCCTCCCGGCCAACCTCTACTGGTACGAGGCGACCGAGGTCATCGATGACTATCGAGGTGCGCCATGAGCCGCCGGCATGGCCGGCCGGGCCAGGATCGAGGTGCGGTCTCGTCGATGGTCGCCGTCCTGGGATTCGCCATCTTCGTCTCCTTGGCGCTGGTCGTCGACGGCGGCCGCCAACTTGCCGCGCTCTCCGAAGCCCGGGACATCGCGGACAACGCCGCCCGCTTTGGCTCCCAGCAGATCGACCTCGACCAGTGGCGGGCCACCGGCCGCCCGGTGATCGACCGCGGCGAGGCCCGAGCCAGGGTCGAGGAGTTCTTCGACGAGCACGTGATCCCGGGCAGCGCCACCGGCCGCATCGTTCCGAGCGCCGGCCCCGACGCCGACATCACGGTCACCGTCGAGGTCACCGTGCGGCCGGTCGGCTTCTTCTTCCCGGCCAGAGATGCGATCGCCACCGAATCAGCCACCGCCCTCGACGGCGTCATCACCCCGTAGGTAACCAATGACAACAATCACCGACTTCTTCAAAGGGATCGTCAGCCTGGCGCTGATCGTCACGCTCCTGGTCGGCGTGCCGGCGTTGCTGGCAACCATCGTCGGCTTCCCCCTGCCGACGGAGCTCCCCTCACCGTCGCTCATCGCCAACCACATCGAGGACGGGGTCATCCCCGACTTGTTCGTCGTCAAGACCTCGGCACTCGTCGTCTGGATCGTCTGGCTCCAACTGGCCGTGGCCGTGCTGGCCGAGGTGTTCGGCCTGCTGCGAGGTCGGGCCTCGGGTCGGGCCCCCGTCCTGCCCGGTATCCAGCTGTTCGCAGGCAAGCTGGTGGCCTCGACCGTCCTGATCGTCTCCGCCCTCACGCCCCCGAGGGCGGTCACCGCCGCACCGATCCTGCCTCTCGGCGCGGCGGCGGCGACGGCTGTCGAACGGGCGCCCGGCCCACCGACGCAGCCGGTCCACCTCGACGAGATCGTCGTCCAGCCTCGATCGCCGGGCGGAAGCGGGGCCGGCGACGAGTGGCTCGTCCCGGAAGGCACGCCCGGACGCCACACCACGAAACAGTACGCCACCACCCAAGGCGACAACTGGTGGGATATCGCCGAGCGCCTGCTCGGCGACGGCATGCGGTGGAGCGAGGTCCGACAGCTGAACACCGGCAAGACGATGCTGACCGGCGAGATCGTGACCCAACACACCGAGACGGTCGGCGCCGGCTGGCATCTCGACGTGCCCTCGGATGCCGATCCTACACTGCTGACCCCATCGGTCCCGACGTCGCCTTCGGCTGCGGCCGGCGTGGCTGACCGGGCCGGCTCGTCCGAGGCCCACAGGCCTGTCGGCGACTCCGAAGACCCCGGAAGGCGCCCCGCCGGCCCCGATAGTGCGGTTCCGGTCGGGCTCCTCGACGCCATCCGGCCTCACATGCTGGTCTACGAGGGGCCCACCGGCACAACCGATGGCGGGCCCGGCGTTCCCTATCAGGTCGTCGAGGGCGACAACCTGTGGGACATCGCCCGACGGCACCTCGGCGACGGCTTTCGCTGGCCCGAGATCTTCGAGAACTCCACCGGCTTGGAGCAGACCTTCGGTCGCACGATCACCGACCCCAACCTGATCTGGCCCGATTCGATCCTGTGGCTGCCCGGCGACGCGGTTGCGGTCCCCGAGGCCGATCCCGAGTTGGTCGGCGAGGTCATCGGGCCGCTGCAGCGGGTCGGGCCCTCCGATGGCGCCGGGCGCAACGACATCCAGCCCGAGGAGCTGCAACATCTCAACGCCGCCGCCCGTCGGACCGCAACCGGTGCAGGTTTGATCGCCCCCGAGGCCGGGGGCGGCTCGGCCGGCGCCGATGTGCCGCCGAGCGCAGAGCCGCCAGCCGGTCCCGACACGCCGCCCAGCACCCCTCCGCCATCGACGACCGCCGTGGCGCCCGGTCCCGACCGCCAATCAGCCAACAAGGATCGACCGCCGGGGCCACCGAGCCCCGATGCCCCGGTGGGTGAGCGCCGACCGCCGGAGAGCATCGGCCCGTCAGCCGGCCCGGCCGGCCTGGCCTTCGGGGCCGGCGGGGTGCTGCTGGCTTCGGGGCTGCTGGGCCTGGTGACCAGAGCGAGGAAGCTCCGGTTGTCCGAAGCCGGGCCGAGCTCGATACCGGCCCCACCGCCGCTGGAGCTGGTCGAGCTCGAAACGGTGTTGCGCAACGACGCCGACGGCGAACGGGCCCGGTCGATTCACCGGGCGATCCAGTCACTCGGCCATCGACCGATCGTCGTCGGTGAGCCACTGGCTGCGCCGGAGGTGATTCGAGTCTCCGGCGACCGTTTCGAAGTGGTGCAGCGGGGAGCCGATCCCGATCTCCCCGCTCCCTGGTTGCCCGCTGTCAGTCCGGCGCTGGACGGGATGGCCGATCGATCCCTGGCGGTGCTGCCGGCGGCTTCGCTCCCAGCCGACCAGGACGACCGGGACGACAGGGACGACCGCCAGGGATCGTCGGGTCACGACCGCTTCGATCATGACCGGACGGGCGGGTTCGCCCCCGGTTGCGTGACCATCGGCGGTGGTCTGCTGATCAATCTCGAGGCCATCGGCGTTCTGGGGATCGACGGTCCGGTGGAAACCGCCGCCGGGCTGGTCCGCGCCATGGTTCAGGAACTGGCCTGCGGGCCGGCACGACGGTCGATCGACCTTCGGGTCTCCGACTGGCTCCCCGGGGCCGACCTCCACGAACACGTTCGCTGCGGTCCGCTCGACCACCTGGCCGGCGAACTCCGCCCATGGCTGGAGGACGCCGAACTCCGGCTGGCGGCGTCCGGCGGGTTCAGCGCCTACTCGCTACGGGTCGCCAACTCGCCGCAGGCGATCCCGACCTTCACCATCATCTTCGCCGATGTCTCCGACGCCGACCGGCTCGGCCATCTGGTCGACCGGGCCAGACGCCACGCCCTGCCTCTGGCCGTCGTCTTCTCCGGCGACCTGACCCGGCTGTCGACGGCGCCCGAGGCGGTGGTCCGCCTCGGCGACGATCGTCTCACGCTGGAGCCCTACGGCTTCACCGCGGCAATGCAGTACCTCGACATCAACCTCCTCGCCGGAACCTCGGCGCTGGTCGATCACGCTCGAAACGCTCCACTGGTGCTCCGCAGGCCGGAAGACCCCGGGGCCGTCGCCGACGATCACGACACCGACCCTGCCCAGGTCCCAACCGAGGAGACGCCGGAACGAGAGATCATCACCGAGTTGCCGCCGGGGGAGGAGGAGGTCACCGATCGGTCGGAAGAGGATCCGGACAGCGGCATCCTGATCCGGGTTCTCGGCCCGGTCGAGTTCGAGGGCGGCCCGGCCGGACTCAGCGAGCCGGAGCGATCGCTGCTCACCTTCCTGGCGCTCGTCGGGCCGTCGACGTCCGAGCAGCTCCGAGATGCCATCTGGCCCGGTCGACAGGTCGGCGACGCCGAATTCGACCGGACGATCCACCGGCTCCGCGCCCTGCTCGGCCCTCGGTTTCCCGACGCCGGTGATGGCCGCCATCGATTGCGGTCGGTCGTCACCGATCTCGGCTCGGCCCGTCGCTGGATCGAAAAGGCCCGCTCGATGAGCGCCGAACGAAGCCGCAACCTTCTTCAGCTGGCGTTGACCGATGTTCGGGGCGAGCCGTTCGCCGGGGTCGCCGAGCGGTACTGGCAATGGACCGCCGACCACAAGATGGCCGTTGCCACGCAGGCCACCTCCTTGCTGATCGACGCCTGCTTCGATCTTTGCGACGGTGCCTACGACGCCAACGATCTTCACCTCGCGGTGTGGGCCTGCGAGGTCGGATCGCTGATTGTGCCGTTGCACGAAACCCTGGTCGTCCGGCGAGCCCAGCTGCTCCAGGCCCTCGGTTCTGTCGAGGCTGCCAGGCGGGTGGTCGAGGACTGGGAGATGGCCTACGAGCGGGCTGCATCCAGGCCGGCCCCCCGGGGGCCACGTGCGGCGCTGGGGCCGGCCAGAACGGAGGCATCCAGTGTCCTCCGATGATCTGGTGGTCGAGTTCATCGGCGAGGAGTATCCGGTCCCGTCGACCGACTCGTTCTGCTTCGGACGCAGCGCCGATCTGATCGTCGACGACAACCGCCATCTGCATCGTCGCCTCGGCCTGTTCGACTTCGTGGATGGGATGTGGTGGCTGCACAATGTCGGCTCCGCGCTCACCATCGAGGTGGCCGACCGGAACTCGCCGTCCCGCCTGACCTTGGCCCCGGGGGCCACGATGGCCCTGGTCTTCGAGGAGGCCGTGCTGCGATTTCGGGCCGGCACGACCAGCTACGAGTTGCGGGTCGACGTCCCCTTGTCGCCCCCTGACGCATTGTCGCCCCCCGACGCAGTGGTGGCGATCGACGGCGATGGCACCCCCACCATCACCGGCGCAGACCTTTCGTTCACCCCCGACCAACTCCGGTGCGTGCTGGCCCTGGCCGAACCACGGCTCGTGGACCCCTCGGTCGTCGACCTGCCGACCAACAAAGCAGCGGCGGCCCGGCTCGGCTGGAAGCTGACGAAGTTCAACCGCAAACTCGACAACGTGTGCACCAAGATCGGCAACGCCGGGGTCTCCGGCCTGCATGGAGGTGCCGGGGCGCTGGCGGTGAAACGACGGGACCGGTTGGTCGACTTCGCGGTCTCCGCCCACCTCGTCACCGTGCAGGACCTCGTGCTTCTCGACGGCCGGCGCCCCGACCACCAGCTATGACAGGACGTCGTCGGCACCTCCTATCAGGAGGCGGTGGCCAGGAGCCCTCCGGCCAAACCGAGGGCCATGTAGGGGCCATACGACAACTGGGCGCTCCGGCCCCGACCGAGCACCAGCATCACCACCGCGGCCACGGCGCCGCTCACCGTCGTGACGACGATGGTGACCGACAGGGCGTCCCAGCCGAACCAGCCAACGGTGGCGGCCATCGGAAAGCCGTACTTCACGTCGCCCATCCCAAGGCCCCCCAGGATGTTGGCCAGCAGCAGGAAGCCGGCAACGGCCAGGCCGAAGCCCAACGCTCGGGCCGTCCGGCCCAGGTCGTCCTCCACCAACCCGGCCACGAAGAGCCAGACCGCCACCGCCCCGGCCAGTGGCCCCACGATCCGGTTTGGCAGGCGGTGCTCCCGGAAATCGATCACCGCAAGCCACGTCGACACCATCACCACCGCGGCCGAGCCGAGGGCGGTGAACGGGGTGGATCGATGGCCGATCAGCACCAGGATCGCCGCAACCGCACCGACCAGAACGGTCAGTCCGTCTCGAATCGGGTGACCCGAGACGCCGGCCTCGTCATCGGGATCGGGCCCGTTCGCCCGGTCAACCGGTGGCCGTGGGGACGACACGAGCCTGCCTCGAACCGAAGTGGATGATGTCGCCGCAGCGAACCGGTACGGCACGGTCGGCGGGAACCCGCCGCCGCCCACGCTCATCGGGCCGGGCCAGGAAGGTGCCGTTGGTCGAGTCGCAGTCTCGCACGTAGAGCTGCCAGCCCCTGGCCTCGATCACCAGATGACGACGGGAGACCTGACGGCCGGCCACCGTCAACGTCGCCGATGGGCCGCCGCCACCCGGGCTGCGGCCGATCAGCAGATCGTCCGCCACGTCGATGGCCGAGCCGTCTTCCAGTAGGAGCCGCGCCACCGCCCCGGGCCGGGCGGCCACGATGTGGGCCGCCCCGACAAAAGCCTCGTCGCAGATCCGGCAGGTCGAGCTGTCGGGGTTGTTGGGGTGGTGATGGGCGCAGAACTTGGTGGCCACCGGTTCCGGGTCGGCCACCGGGCGAAGCTCGGCCGGAGGGGCGTGATCGGTTGGTGGATTGCCGGCGGGGCCCAAAGGCTGTTGATCCGACCGGGCGGTCGATGCGGAGCTCATGGCATCCGTCACCTTAGAGCGGATTTTCGGGTCCGGCGGATGGGGAGCGGTCCCCGGGCCCCGATCTCCCGGCGCCGGCCTTTGTGTTCGGGGCCGCCCGTGCCTCGGAACCCGGCGCAGGATGGGCTGGCCGACACGGCCTGCCCATCGGTGGCCCTGGCCCGCCTGCCGACCGCGTCGATCGAGACGGCAGACCAGGCTCAGGTCGCCAGCAGCCAGCCGATCCCGGCCATCAACAACAGGAGCCCGGCGGTCACCATGGTGATGAAGAGGCCGGTCACCAGCCGATCCCGCCGAGCGACCCCCACTGCCGAGCCGAGCTTGGCCGGTGAATCCACCCGCTGCTCACTGAGGCGGACCGCTCGTCGCAACTCTGCGCCGAACGCCACCGCATCGGTCGGTCGACGGGTCGGGTCCTTGCTCATGGCCCGCCGAAGCAACTCGGTGACCGGGCCGGGTGTGCCGTCGGTCGGCTGATCGATGTCCTGGCTGATCGAGCGTTCGATCACCTCGGCACCGTCCACCGTTTCGCCAGCGGCGGTGAACGGCGCTCGCCCGGCCAACAGCGCCCACAGTGTGGCACCGAGGCCATAGACGTCGATGGTCGGACCGGTGACACCGGCGGTGAACGCCTCAGGAGGGCTGTAGGAGGGCGTGTATGCCACGGCCGCCCCTGCGGTCCCGGTGCCGTCCGGCAGGGTGATGCCGAAGTCACCCAGACGGGGTCGCAGGTACTCGGTCAGCATGACGTTGCCCGGCTTCACGTCCCGGTGCACGATCCCGGCACGGTGGCAGTCTGCCAACGCCTGGGCCAGCGTCTCGACCATGAACGTCGCCTCCCGCCAGGGGAGAGGCCCCCGATCCTGCATCAACCGGAACAGCGAACCCCGCTCGTAGAACGGCATCAAGAGGTAGGGCTCACCTCGATTGGTGATACCGGTCTCGAAGATGGGCACGATGGCGGCGTGACCGGACAGGCGGCCCATGACCTGTCGCTCCTGTTGGAACCGTTCCCTGGTCTCGATGCTCCAGGCGGCATGGACGACCTTGACCGCAACCGTTCGGTCCAGCGCGTCCTGTCTGGCCCGGTACACCGTGGACGAGCCGCCGCTGCCGACGACCGACACGTGGCTCAGCCCTTCGATCCCCAGCTCGGCGGCGTCGCCGATCCGATGGTGCACCGATCGCCGGCCACCCGCTTCGCCGACCGCCGGGGACACCGGGCCCGGCCCGCCGGCTGCCCGGCCCCTGAGACCGCCTGAGCCGGGCGACTCGGCCCCAAACCCATCGAGACCGCCGGAGGCGGCCGAACCGCCGTCTCCGGCCCCGGCTGTTCCCGACGCTCGCTCCACCCCTTCCGCCATGGAGATCCACAGTAGGTCAGCGACCTCGGCTGGAGAAGACCCTCGACCTGGCGAGGAGAGCCGCCGTCCCTCGATGGGGACCGGTCCCCCTTCCGTCACCTGCGGGGCGGTCATACAGTCGCTTCAGAAGACATCGGTGACGGTGAAACGGCGGGTAGCCGGCGCCGATGTCCGAAGGTGTCGTCGTCGGTGGCCACCACCCACCGGCGGCGGCGCCCGGCGTTTTGCACCCGGGACCGGTCGGACCGGCCCCGAAATCGACTCCCGGGCTTCGGGGCATCGCTGCTAGCGTGACCACTTCGCCATCGTTGCCGAGTCGATGGTCTCCCCGACACGCAGCCGGGGCGTTGGCGATCGTCCAGGAGTGTCGGTTGGCCGAACAGAGCGTCTTGAAGAGTGGTTTTCGGCTCGTTCGTGAGCTGGTCGGCCTCCACCCCCTGCCATTCGCAGTGGCGGTGACCGGAGCCGCGGTCTACGCCGCGGCCACCGTCGGTTCCACCATCGTGCTCGGCAGGATCACCGACCGGGTCGTGTACCCCACCTTCGAGACCGGGCGCATTCCTCCCGGCTCGCTGCGGCTGACGGCGCTGGCGGTGCTGGCGGTCACCGTGCTGCGGATCTCGGGCGTGGTCACCAGGCGGTATTTCGCCGGCATGACCAGCGAGCGGGGGCAGCGGTCGATGCGTCAGCGACTCACCGACAAGTACCTGTCGTTGCCCCTGTCCTGGCACCATCGGACACCGACCGGCCAGCTGCTGGCCCACGCCGACAACGACACCGAGGTGGCCACCGAGCTGTTGCACCCGCTGCCGTTCTCGCTGGGGGTTGCGTTCCTGGCCCTGTTCTCATCGATCTCGTTGGTGGTGATCGACGTGTGGTTGGCGCTGGTGGCGTTCATGATCTTCCCCGCCCTGACCGTGCTCAACCACATCTACAGCCGCCGGGTCGAGGGGCCGTCGGCCGACGTCCAGGCCTCGGTCGGCCAGGTTTCCGCAGTCGCCCACGAGAGCTTCGACGGGGCCATGATCGTCAAGACCCTCGGCCGGGCCGACGCCGAGGGGGTGCGGTTCGCAACCGCAGCCAACCGGCTCCGGTCGAATCGGGTGACGGTTGGCTACATCCGGGCCGTCTTCGAATCGATCATGGATGCGCTACCCAGTCTCGGCATCGTCCTGGTGGTCGTGTTCGGGACCTATCGCATCCAGGCCGGCGCCATCACCAGGGGCGACCTGATCCAGGTTGCGGCCCTCTTCTCGGTGTTGGCACTGCCGATGCGGGTGCTCGGCTTCTTTCTCGAGATGATGCCACCGTCTGTGGTGTCTCGGCGGCGGCTGAACTTCGTGTTCGACCAACCCGAGCCCCGGCCGATCGCCGACCCGCTCCCGCTGCCGGACGGCCCCCTCTCGCTGGAGGTCAACAACCTCAGCTTCGCCTACCCGGAGCCGGTGAGCGACGCCATGCCGGCCGGCGATCACGCACTGGCGCCGGCCGAATGGTCGATGGCCGACGGCCTGGTGTCGCGGGGATCATCGGAGCGGGCCGAGACCGTGCTGGACGGTGTCAGCCTGGCCATCGCCCCCGGCGAGGTGGTGGCCCTCGTCGGCTCCACCGGCGCCGGCAAATCCACGTTGTGCCAGTTGGTCTCCGGCCTGATCCCACCGGAGGTGGGAACGATCAGGATCGGGGGCCGTCCGGTGGACCGGATCACCGATCGGGACCGAACCGACGCGGTGTCGCTGGTCTTTCAGGAGTCGTTCCTGTTCGCCGACACCCTCCGGGCCAACATCGACCTCGCCGGCACTGCATCGGACCAGGAGATCGACTGGGCCGCCGGGATCGCCCAGGTCGACCGCTTCGTTGCCGATCTGCCATTCGGCTACGAGACCGTGGTCGGCGAGCGGGGCGTCACCCTCTCCGGGGGCCAGCGCCAGCGGGTTGCGTTGGCCCGGGCATTGATTCGTCGACCCCGGCTGCTCCTGCTCGACGACGCCACCAGCGCCGTCGACCCCAAGATCGAACAGCAGATCCTGCTCGGGTTGCGTCACGCTCGGTCCGGCACCGGTCGGTCCGGCACTGGGCAGGCCGGCAACGGGTCGGACGGCGACCCGGCGACCGCCGTTTCGCAGATCGAGGGCCCGACCGCGTTGATCGTGGCCCAGCGGGTGTCGACCATCGAGCTGGCCGATCGGGTGCTGTACCTGGCGGCCGGGCGCATCCTCGGTGATGGTCCCCATGCCGACCTCATGACGATCCCCGGCTATGCGGCCCTGGTCCGAGCCTACGAGGCGGTCAACCGATGAGCGCCATCGACCCCGGTGTCGACCCCGGGTCGCCCGGCCGACCCCCGGCCGAGCCCGAGGCGCACCCGGAGCCGGCGACGGTCGACCTGCTGGATCCGTCGGCCGACGCCGATGTCGGCGCCCTGGACATCCTCCGCCGTGGCATCCGGGCCAGCCCCGAGCTTCGCCAGGGGCTCCTGGTCACCGTCGCGATGGGGCTGGCGGTGGCCGTCGGCCGCCTCACCGTGCCGGTGATCGTCCAGCAGGCGCTCGACAGCGAACCGCTCGATGACGGGTCGGTCGACACCCCTGCGATCGTCTCCATGGCCGGCCTGGCGCTGGCGGTGATCATCGGGGCCGCCGTCGTCGGGTGGTGGACCCAGCGCAGGCTGGTCGAGCGAGCCGAGGCCGCCATCGCCAACCTGCGGATCCGGGCCTTCAACCACATCCACCACCTCTCGGTGGCCGATCACAATGACACCAAGCGCGGTGTCCTGGTCTCCCGGGTCACCAGCGATGCCGAGGCGCTGGCCCGGTTCGCCCAATGGGGCCTGTTCTCCTGGACGGTCAACCCGGCGCTGATCGTCGGCGTGCTCGCCGTTCTCGCAACCTACTCCTGGCAGCTGTGTCTGGTGGTGATGGCGGCCTACGGCCCGGTCGTGCCGGCGCTGGGCTGGATTCAGAAGCGCCAGATCGTGGCCTACGACAACTTCCGGACCAGGGTCGGGGAGATGCTGTCGGCGTTTTCCGAAGCGGTGATGGGGGCGGCGGTGATCCGGGCCTACGGCGCCGAGGGCCGGACCCGCCGAAGCGTGCACCACACCGTCGAACGGCGCTACTCGGCCCGGATGCTGGCCAACCGCTACATGGCCATGATCTTCGTGGTCGGCGATCTGTTCGGGGCCCTGGCCCTGCTGGCGACGCTGGTGATCGGGTTGTGGCAGCGGGAGGCCTGGGGGTTGGGCCCTGGCACCTTGCTGGCCTGCCTGTTCCTGACCACGATGCTCAACGCCCCGATCGCCGATCTGGCCGAGACGATGGACCAGACCCAGACCGCGGCCGCCGGCTGGCGCAAGATCCTCAACCTGTTGGACCACCCGATCGACGTGATCGAGCCCACCGACGGTCTGGCCCTGCCGCGAGGCCCGATCGACATCGAAGCCGACGCCGTCGACTTCGCCTACCGCGACTCGCCGGGGCCGGTGCTCGACGGTGTCAGCATCACCATCCCGGCCGGGACAAAGGTGGCGGTGGTCGGCCAGACCGGCTCGGGTAAGACCACCTTCGCCAAGCTGTTGTGCCGCTTGGCCGATCCGACCGGCGGCCGGATCCTGCTCGACGGCCGGGACCTCCGCCACATCGACCCCCGGTCGCGGATGGACTCGGTGCGGATGGTGCCACAGGACGGCTTCCTGTTCGACGCCACGGTCATGGAGAACGTCGGCTTCGGGGCCACCGGCCCGGTCACCGATACCCCGGTCACCGAGGGAGAACCTGTCGGTCGGTGAGCGGCAGTTGGTGGCGCTGGCTCGGGCCCAGCTGGCCGACCCCGGTCTCCTGGTGCTCGACGAAGCGACGTCCGCCGTCGATCCCGAGACCGACCAGGCGCTGACCCATGCGCTGCGGCGACTGGCGGCCGGCCGGACCCTGGTCAGTGTGGCCCACCGGTTGGCCACCGCCGAGGCGGCCGACCTCGTACTGGTCTTCGATCATGGTCGGTTGGTCGAGCACGGAAGCCATGAGGAGTTGGTGGCCGTCGGGGGTGTCTACGGCGAACTCCACCAGGCCTGGATCGGCACTACCCGCTCCGGTCGGTAGCCACGACCCGGTTGTGGGACGGCGTCGGTGTCGGGGGGCGGGCGGCGCTACGATCAGGCGGGGCTGCGGCACCCACTCCCCATCCTCCGGATGACGGCCGGTGGGAAGCCGCCCCGTCAACCCGCAAAAGGAGCGCTTTGTCGTGAGTACGTCACCCGTTCGAGTAACCGTTACCGGCGCCGCCGGCCAGATCGGCTACAGCCTGCTGTTCCGCATCGCCGCCGGCGAGCTCCTGGGGCCCGATCAGCCGGTCATCCTCCAGATGTTGGAGATCACGCCGGCCCTGGGCGCCCTCGACGGTGTCGCCATGGAACTCGACGACTGTGCCTTCCCGTTGCTGGCCGGCATGGTGAAAACCGACGATGCCGACACCGCCTTCGGCGATGCCCAGTACGCTCTGCTGGTCGGTGCCATGCCCCGGAAGCAGGGGATGGAGCGAGCCGACCTCTTGGAGGCGAACGGTGGCATCTTCGGTCCCCAGGGCAAAGCCATCAACGATTCCGCCGCCTCCGACATCAAGGTCCTCGTGGTCGGCAATCCGGCCAACACCAACGCCCTGATCGCAATGTCGGCCGCCCCCGACGTGGATCCCCGGCAGTTCAACGCCATGACCCGGCTCGACCACAACCGGGCCATGAGCCAGCTCGGGGCCAAGGTCGGCAAGCCGATCACCGACATCACCAAGATGACGATCTGGGGCAACCACTCGACCACCCAGTACCCCGATCTGTTCCACTGCGAGGTCGACGGTCAGAACGCGGCCACATTGGTGAACGACCAGGCATGGCTGGAGAACGAGTTCATCCCCACCGTTGCCAAGCGGGGCGCAGCCATCATCGAGGCCCGGGGTGCGTCGTCTGCGGCATCGGCGGCCAATGCGGCCATCGATCACATGCACGACTGGGCCCTCGGTACGCCCGAGGGGGACTGGGTGTCGATGTCGGTCCCGTCCGACGGCTCCTACGATGTGCCCGAGGGCATCATCTCCAGCTTCCCCTGCACCACCTCCGGCGGATCCTACAGCATCGTGCAGGGCCTCGAGATCGACGATTTCAGCCGCTCCAGGATCGATGCCTCGACCGCCGAACTGGCCGAGGAGCGGGACACGGTCAACGAGCTCGGTCTCATCTGAGCACCGCCCCGCCCCGCCCCGCTCCGCCCCGCAGTGCGGTGCGGCGTCGGCTATTTGAGGAACTTGCTGGTCGTGTTGTCGGCCAGCAGCTTCCCGTCGGTCTGCTCGGTCGGGCAGTAGTACACGGTGTAGCGCCGATACTCGACGGTCCTGATCGTGTCGTCGCAGCCGAGGCATGGTTCGCCACTGCGGTTGTGGACCTTGGACGGCCGATCAACACTCTTGCCGATGTCGTCCAGGGTCCGCTCGTGGTCGGTGGCCCTGGCCACGACCGACCCGAGGGCGCGATGGAGCCGGTCGACCTGGTCGTCGTCGAGCTTCGAGGCGTTGGCGAACGGCGAGAGCTTCGCTTCGTAGATGATCTCGTTGGCCAGCATCCGACCCAGCCCGGCGACCGTTCGCTGCTCCCGCAGTAGACCGTGAAGCCGACGGGAGTTCTGGCCCAGGATGGCTGCCAGCTCGTCCCGGTTCAGCTGGTCGGCCTCCGGACCCAGTCCCAGCAGCGGCTCCACCGGCAATGGGTCGCCGTCGATGGCCCAGACCCCGGCCTTGCGCTCGGTGCCGGCCTCGGTCAGCAGCCAGGCTTCCTCGCCTGCCGAACCCGCATCGCCTCCGGGCTCTGCTTCGAACACCCAGCGGGCGAGGCCGAGCCTGGGCTTGCGGGATCTCTTCGGGTCCGGCCGGAGTCGGCCGCCCTGCATCAGGTGGACGACATGGGTATGACCGTTGTCGAACTGCATGAGCAGATACTTGGCCCGGCGGCCGACACCGGTGACGGTATGGCCGACCGCGCCGTCGGCCGGCGGATCGAATGTCTTGAGGGCGGCGAAGTTCAGCAACTCGAACTTGGCCAGCTTCCTGCCGGCCATGGCACCGGTCAACCGTTCGGCGTGGGCCTGCACCTCGGGCATCTCGGGCATGAACCCACGCTATCAATGGCCGCCCGGCCATGCCGCCGTGAGGGCGGCGTCGATCACGACCTGATCGTCTCGTTCCACGGACCGGTGTCGTTTCGCGGTTCCCGGGGCAGCCCCAGCACCCGTTCGCCGACGATGTTGCGCTGCACCTCGGAGCTGCCAGAGTAGATCGTGCCCGGCCGGGCTCCCATGAAGGTGGTGACCCAGGCCGCGGAGGAGAACGGGCTGCCGACGTCGTCCATGCCGACACCGGTGGCGGCGTCGCGGCCCGAGGGGGCCATGGCGTCGGGTCCGATGATGTCGAGCGCCAATTCGGTCAGCCGCTGATGGTATTCCGACCATCGCAGCTTGTTGAGCGACGATTCCGGTCCCTGGTGGTAGCCGTTGAGCGCATCGGTGACCATGCGGAGACCCTGGTAGCGCATGATCTGGACCTCGGCGTGACAGCGGGCCAGCCGCTGACGGATGACCGGATCGTCGAGCCGACCCCGTCGCCGGGCCACCGCGATCAGTCTGGTCAACTCATCGCCGTGGCGGATGCCGGTGATGGTGGCGTCGTCACCCCGTTCGTAGGCCAGCAGGGTGTTGGCCACCGCCCACCCGTTGTTGACGCCGCCCACCACGTTCTCCCTGGCCGCCCTGGCATCGGTGAAGAAGACCTCATTGAAGTCGTGGTGGCGGGAGGCGTTGACGATCGGTCGGACCTCGACCCCCCGCTGATCGAGTGGGCACAGCAGGAACGAGATCCCGGCCTGCTTGCGAACCTCGGGATCGGTTCGGCAGAGCACGAAGATCCAGTTGGCGTTGTGACCCTGCGAGGTCCAGATCTTCTGCCCGTTGATCACCCACTCGTCGCCGTCCAGTTCGGCTCTGGTGGCCAACGATGCCAGATCGGAGCCGGAGTTGGGTTCGCTGTAGCCCTGGCACCACACATCGGTGCCGTCGAGGATGCGGGGCAGGTGATGGGCCTGCTGCTCCTCGGTTCCCCACTCGATCAGGGTGTGGCCCAGCATGCCGATGGAGAAGATGTCGTTGTCGTTCCCGGTGGGGACGCCGGCCTTTGCGAACTCCTCGGCCAGGACGGTCCGCTCCAGCATCGACAGTCCGGCGCCGCCGTAGCGTTGGGGCCAGGCCACCGCCAGCAGGTCGTTCTGGGCCAGGATCGGTCGCCATCGGGCGATGAACGCCGCCCGGTCCTCCGGCGACAGCGAACCCATGCCCGACCAGTCGGCCGGGAGGTGTTCGCCCAGGAAGGCCTGGATCTTCTGACGGAACGCCTCCGCGGTTTCGGTGTAGGTCGGGTCCATTTGCCAAGTCTCTCAGGCCGGCCTCGGAGTGGCGAACCGGCGTCAGCCGAAGTGGGTTCTGGCCCGAAGTTCGTCGAGCCGGTCCTCGATGTCGGCCAAGGTCGACTGATGCCCGAGCAGGAGCGACGTGTCACCACCGAGTTGCAGGTCGCCGTCCAGGAACGCCCGCTGGGCGCCGGCCCGGCCGTTGGCCACGTCCACCGCCACCGACCATCGCAGCGTCATGCGGACACCGCTGTCGCCGAGACCGGAGGCCATGCCCACCCGGTCGGGGCCGAGAATCAACCGGTAGCGGCGGTCGCCGTCCGGTCCACCGACAACGGTCACCCCGAGCGAAACCTCGGCGTCGACCGGCTGCAGGTCCCGGAGTTGACCATCGGCCAACCGCAGCCATTCGTCGCTCAGGTATCGCACCCGATCACGCATCGTCGCCGCCGGCGCTGGTCATCTTCGGCCCTGGGCGGTGAGAAGCAGTTTGCGGAGCTCCTGGCGCTTGGCCAGCTCTGCTTCGATCGGATCAACGATCAGCTCGTCGACCACGGCCTGTACCGACTTCTCCGCTCGTTGCCGGACCGCCCGGCTTCGCCGGGCCGCCCCGACAGCAGCCACCCGGGAGGCCAGGAAGGACAACACCAAGCCGATGACGATCCCGCCGACCAGCAGACCGGTGGGGATCGGAATGCCCCGATACTCCGGGGTCGGCAGTTCGGGGATTTGCAGATAGGCGGCGAAGGCCAGGAGCCCCAGCCAGATCGCCCCCGACAACGTGGCCAGGGCCAGGATCAGTTGCATGACGTTGACCGCTCGCCACCATGCCGGCTCGCCACCCTGCCCGACCCGGGCCGAATCGGCGATCACGGTGTCGATCCGGTCGTTCAGTTTGGCCGGGTCCGGGGTGCCGGCTTTGTTGATCAACTCCGGCCAGGGCGGTGGCATCCCAACGGTGATGGCGGCATTGGCCTGACGAACCGCATTGGCCGAGCGGGCCAACTGCACGCCGGACGGTTCCGGCAGCGACGCCCGCCCGCCGGTGCCCCGGTCGAGGTGGAAGCGGCCGAGGGGGTGGGGCCGGAGCCGCCGGACCCAGCGGGTGAAGGGCCATCCGGTCCGCTTCACGGCATCGCGCCGATAGCCGGCCGCCACCGCATCGCTCACCAGCTGCAGACCGGACGCATCGACCAGGTCTCCGGTGAGGGCCTTGGTGACCTTGCCCGGGACCGAGGTTGCGCCCTGGGCCGGTCCCAGTTCGTCGAGCAGGGATCGGGCCGCCATCGTGGTGTCGGCCGACAACCGATCGATCACCATCCGCTGGCCTTTGACCGTGTCGATCAGCAGGGCCCGCAGCGAATCGACACCGTGGCCGTTCAGCGCCGACATCGACAGCACCGGCGCGCCCTCGACCCCGGCCTCATCGAGCAGCCGCTTGAGATCGACCCGGCACCGCTCCACGCTGGCCCGGTCGAGCTGATCCGACTTGTTGAGGACCAGCGCCATGACCGCGCCGTGGCCGGCCAGTTCCCGCAGATAATCGTGCATTGCCTTGTCGGCGTACTTCTCTATGTCGGTGACCCACAGCAGCATGTCGGCGTGCTCGGCGATCCGCTCCATCTCCTCCCGATGGGCTTCGGCAACCGAGTCGTGGTCTGGCACATCGAGCAAGACCAGGCCGTCGAGGCTGCGATCCGGACCGGTCTCGCTGCTGCCACCGACGTGGTGCCGGTTCTTGATCTCCATCCAGTCCAGCAGCGGCTGGGCGTCGTCCTCGCCCCAAGAGCAGGCCAGGGTGCTGGAGGTGGTCGGTCGTCGGACCCCGGTGGTGGCGATGTCGTGGCCGACCATGGCGTTGGCGATCGACGACTTGCCACTCCCGGTCGCCCCCAACAGCGCCACCAGCGTGCGGGTGGTGCCGTGCCGGAGGCGCTGGTCCGCCTTGTCGACGACGTGGCGACCGAACGCCACCTGCTCGTCGTCCAACCGACCGTCGGCGATCGCCACGGCCTGGCCCAACGCCTCGACCTGGCGGGGGAGTCCGACTGCCGAACGGGCGCCGAAACCGATCATCGAGAGCGTTCGTAGTCCTGGAGGGCCGCGGCCAGTGCCTCGGCGTGCTCCTGCGGGCTGACAACCGACCACAGCTTGACCCTGAACCGGTTGGCATCGCCGTCGAGCAGACCCGACACCCGGTCGATCAGCAGACGCTTGGCCTCGACGGCCAGCTCACGGACCGCCTGCTCGCCGAACAGGGCCGAGAGCAGCGTCTGGGACAGGCCGGCGGTCCCTGCCCCGATGGCGATCTCGCCGCCGGTGATCCCGCCGGTCTGCGAGAACAGGACCACCATCAATGCCACGCCGATCGAGTTCACGCCGAAGGCCAGGATTCGTGCCGTGGTGCGCTTGCCGGCCCCCCGCTCCCGCACCAGGTTCAAGATGTCGTCCTGCCACGCTCGGATCTCGGAGGCCACGATGGCCCGGAACTCCTCCGACGAGCGCTCCAGGCTGCGATCGTCGTCCAGCACCTGGCGACCTCCTGGCAGTTCCTTCCATGCCGAGATGACGGCCGAGGAGGCGCTGTCGGCGTGATCGATCAAGAGCTGTTCCAGGGTGGAGGTGATCTCGCCCTGAACCTCGGCGGTGGCGCCGGGCCGGCCGCTGATGAACGCCCCGATCCGGTCACGGATGAGGGAGATCCGGCTCTGCACCGCCTGCATCAACTCGGCCGTGCCGATGAGCTCCTGCCACCGCTCGAGGACCTCGCCCTGCAGCAGGTTGCCGGAGCTGATGTCGTCGCTGAGGCCGTCGCGGGCTCGGCTGTAGACCCGCTCCATCGTCTCCTGCAGCTCCAAGATGGCGGCGTTCTGGTCCCGGCCGGCGTCGATCACGGTCCCGACCCGGGGGCCGATGCTGTCCAGCGCACCGTCGAGGGTGGTCCTGACCACCTCGCTTCGGCGGTCGGCGTCGGTTGCCAGCTCGCTCAGGAGCTGGTGAAGGTCACCGATCGCCGCCGCAGGCAGCATGCCGTCGGTCAAGTCGGTCTGCTCGATGGGATACACGGCAACCCCGGCCAGGCGGGCGGCCTCCAGCATCGACTCCAGATGAGGCACGATCTCGGCGGTGGCACCGGGGGGCACTCGATTGATCACGATGGCCAGTGAGGTCCCCCTGGCCTGGGCCTGGCGGAGGAAGTCCCAGGGCACGGCGTCGGCGTAGCGGACTGCGGTGGTTGCAAACAGCCACATGTCGGCTGCGCCGAGCAGTTGGGTCGCCAGGTCGCGGTTTGCCTCCTCCACCGAGTCGATGTCGGGGGCGTCGATGATGGCCAACCCCGGGTCGAGGGCCGACACGGGAACAAGGCGGAGGACCGTGCCGGTGGTGACCGCATCGCCGGTGGCCGACTGGCCGGTGAGCCGGGGCAGATCGGGGAGCACGTCGCCGCCGGCGAACCACGGCTCGTCCTCCGGATTGCACAGCAGCACCGGTGCCCTGGTGGTCGGTCGGAGCACACCGGCGGGGGAGACCTCCTCACCAACGATGGTGTTGGCGATGGTCGACTTGCCGGAGCCGGTCGATCCGCCAAGCACCACGAGCAACGGGGCGTCGAGCCGCTTGAGCCGGGGGACCAGGTAGTCACCGATCTGATCGGCCAGCTCGTCACGGGTATGACGGGCGGCCGTGGCGTCGCCGATGTTCAGTTCGAGCCCGTTCGACCGCAGCGCCTCGGTGAGCCGCTCCAGCGCGGCGATGGTTGTGGCTTCGCTGGACATCAGGTCTACAGGCTAGGTTCAGTTGGCTCACGAGCCTCGTCTCGGGACAACGGTGGCCACCACGAGCGTCACCACGGTCGCTGCTTCCGTCGATTCGATCAGGCGGCCGGTCGTTCATGGGGCGGGAGGCAGTTTTCCTCGGTTGGACATGTGTCAGGATTGGGCACAATCCGTGTGGCGGGAACCGTCACAGGTTTGTCACCGCCGACGCCGGGGGGTTGGCAACGGGCCGGGGACCAGGGACACTGAAGGTATTGATCGACTGAGGGAAAAGTCTAGGTCGGTCCTGTTCGCAGGTCGGTGGGGGTCCAGTCGCCCGGACTTCCGCCGGCCTGCTCCAATCGTTGAACCCGGTCGGCACGAGGCTCGAAACATGCCCCTTTCGGCGGCTCCCGCCGCCTCCCAGACCTGATGGTGAGCCAGGGACCCTCGGCGGAAGACCGCCGGACCAGCGAGGCTCGCCATCGGCCGACCGGACCCGGTTGGTCGGAGTGGCACCGTCTCCTGGTGCTGGCTGACGGCGGTGCACCGGCCCTGGCGATGACGGTCGGGATCGAGACGCCACAGGACCGCGATGCGGCATCGTCCCAACGCGCCGCGTCGTTTCAATATGCAGCATCATTTCAAGGCGCAGCGTCATTTCAAGGCGCAGCATCATTTCAATGTGCGGTGTTCGAGGACGGCCGCCCGCCGGTGGTCATCGCCGAGGACGACATTCCAGCACCGGACGATCGCTGGGAACTTCGAACCTCGGGGCTGTGGACCGACAACATCTGCGAGACCCCCCATCGCCACTGGAGCTACGGGCTCGAGGCGTTCGCCTTGGAGATCGATGACCCGGCCGAACTGCTCGGTCGAGGGTATGGCCGGCGGGTCCCGCTTGGCTGGGAGCTGGAGTTCGAGAGCGGCCCGGATCGGGTGGTGCGATGGCCAGTGGTGGACGGTGGAGCCTACGGCCAGGCCGGTCGGGTCGACGGGGTCGTGCTCTTCGCCGGTCGGTCATCGCCGCTCACCGGCGATGCAGTCCGCCAGCACTGGTGGGGACCGACCGCAGCAGCGCCACTCGAGCTCCTCGACCACCAGGCCGAGCTCGGTCGCCGTCCCGACCGTTCCCGCGGTTCCGGTCCGGTTGGACCCGACGGCAACGGCAACGGCGACCAAGCGGGTGGCGGTCGGGTCGCTGCAGCGGTTGGCCTCCCATTGTCATCCGGTGTGTGGTGGGTCGACGCCGGCCCCGGTTGGCTTGTGAGCCGAACCGACCCGGCGGTGGGCGACGGTTTCGGTCCTCAGCGCTGAATCGCCACGAAGCCGATCTCGCTCACCGCCAGGTCGGCGGTCAACTCGCTGTCGGCGAATCCGGTTCCGGTGTAGACGTCGACCACTTCCACGATGACCTTGGAGGTGAGACCGAAGTCGAAGCCGACCTCCTGGGGATCGCTGGTGTCGAGCAGGGTCAGGGATCGGGCACCCTGGTCGGTTCTGACCACAACATCGCGCAGCCGGTGGTTGGCGTCGAAGATCCCCGAGCTCTTGGCGTACCCGTTGACGAAGCGCAACACCTTGAGATCCACCGGTTCGGCGAAGCGGAAGACCAGGGTCTCTCCCCGGCCTTCGGTTCCCTGGGCGTCACTGTTCCAGGCGGTACCGGGATCACCGTCGATGGTGTTGGCCGGGTCGTAGTCGATCTGGTTCGCCGGCGGGAGATGGCTCGACGCAGTGACCATGATCCTCGCCGGATCGACCGGCGTCGGCTCGCCGTCTGGAACTGCGAACGACGAGGTGTCGCCGTTGCCACCATCGTCGGACGGGCCGTTCCCCGACCGGTCGGTCACCACCCCGGGCACCACGAACAGCGCCACCACGGCCCCGATCGAGACCAGCCCGATGGCCAGGATTTTGGCCATCGACGAAGATCGCCGCGCCATGAGGTTGTCGTGCCGGTCCGGTTCGGTCTACTTCTGGCCTGCGAGCTTCCGGTTGTAGACCAGGGACTTCATGTAATCGCGGTTCATGTAGGCGATGAAGTCCTGGCTGATCTCCTTGGGGCAGGCCTCGGTGCATTCGCCGTGGTTGGTGCAGGAGCCGAAGAACTCCTCCATGGTCTCCACCATGTTCTGGGTCCGCCGGTACCGTTCGGCCTGGCCCTGGGGCAAGGAGTTGAGGTGCCAGACCTTGGCCGAGGTGAAGAGCTGGCCGGCCGAGTTGGGACAGGCGGCCACGCAGGCCCCGCAACCGATGCAGGCTGCGGCGTCCATGGCCGAGTCGGCCACTTCCTTGGGGATGGGCGTCTCGTTGGCGTCGGCCGCGGTGCCGGTGGGAGCGGTGATGAAGCCTCCGGCTTCCACGATCTTGTCCAGCGGCGAACGGTCGACCACCAGGTCCCGGACAATCGGGAACGCCGCGGCCCGCCACGGCTCGATCACGATCGTGT
This sequence comes from uncultured Acidimicrobiaceae bacterium, assembly GCA_947259095.1. Taxonomy (GTDB): domain Bacteria; phylum Actinomycetota; class Acidimicrobiia; order Acidimicrobiales; family SZUA-35; genus JAHELU01. The sequence goes on from CAMYLA010000004.1 coordinate 114,089, forward strand.
CGCCGTCGCTGAACTTCCGCATGTGGAGCTGGCAGGTTGCGGTGCCCTTCTCCTGTCCGTGGGCCCGGCCGTTGATCATCATGCCGCAGGTGCCGCAGATGCCTTCCCGGCAATCGTGGGGGAACTCGATCGGAACCTCGCCCTTTGCGATCAGCTCCTCGTTGACCATGTCCATCATCTCCAGGAAGGAGGCGTCGTCTGGAACCCCGTTTGCCGGGTAGGTAACGAATTGTCCCCGGGCGTCGGATCCGGGCTGACGCCATACGCTCAGCGTCAAATTGAGCTTCTTGCTCATTACTTGTAGCTCCTCTGGCTGGGGATGACTTCCTCGAACGTCAGGTCTTCGATGTGCTTGGTCTGCGGCGTGTCTGCGTCGTGCCACTCCCAGGCCGAGACGTTGGAGAAGTCCTCGTCATCGCGCTTGGCCTCACCCTCCTCGGTCTGGGATTCCACCCGGAAATGGCCGCCGCATGACTCCTCGCGATCCAGCGCATCGCGGGCCATCAACTCGGCCAGCTCGAAGAAGTCCGCCACCCGACCGGCCTTCTCGATCGACGAGTTGAGTGTCTCGGATTCACCGAGCACCCGCAGGTCGGCCCAGAATTCGTCCCGTAGGGCCCGGATCTCGGTGATGGCCTTCTCGAGGCCGTTGCGGTCCCGCTCCATCCCGATGTAATCCCACACCAGCTTGCCGAGCTCGCGGTGGAAGTATTCCGGGGAGCGGGTCCCACCGATGGACAGGAACCGTTGGATTCGACCCTGGACGTCGGCCTCGGCCTCGATGAAGGCCGGGTCGTCGATCGACAGCGGCTCCTCGTTCAGCTTGGGGGCCAGATAGTCGCCGATGGTGTACGGCAACACGAAGTAGCCGTCGGCCAGGCCCTGCATCAGTGCCGAGGCGCCGAGCCGGTTGGCCCCGTGGTCGGAGAAGTTCGCCTCGCCGGCGGCGTAGAGCCCAGGGATGGTGGTCATCAGGTTGTAGTCGACCCAGAGCCCTCCCATCGTGTAGTGGGTGGCGGGATAGATCCTCATCGGAACCACGTACGGGTCTTCGCCGGTGATGCGCTCGTACATCTGGAACAGGTTGCCGTACTTCTCCTCGATCGTGTCCTGCCCGTCCCGGGCGATCGACTCCGAGAAGTCGAGGTAGACCCCGTTCTTGAGCGGCCCGACCCCGAGACCCTGATCGACGACGGTCTTGGCATTTCGGGAGGCGACATCCCGGGGGACCAGGTTGCCGAACGACGGGTACTTCTCCTCGAGGTAGTAATAGCGTTCCTCTTCAGGGATCTGATCGGCCCGGCGGCTCTCGTCCGGGCTCCGTGGCACCCAGATCCGACCGTCGTTGCGGAGTGACTCCGACATGAGGGTCAGCTTGGACTGGAACTCGTCGGAGGCCGGGATGCACGTGGGGTGGATCTGCGTGTAGCAGGGGTTGGCGAAGTACGCCCCCTTGCGATGGGCCCGCCAGGCTGCGGACACATTGCAGGCCATGGCATTGGTGCTCAGGTAGAACACGTTCCCGTAGCCGCCGGTGGCCAGAACCACCGCATGCCCGGAGTGGGAGCTGATCTCCCCGGTGGTCAGGTTGCGACAGACGATGCCCTGGGCCTCGCCGTCCTTGACCACCACATCGAGCATCTCCATCCGGGTGTGGAGCTTCACCTTGCCTTCGCCGACCTGGCGCATCATCTGCTGGTAGGCGCCGAGCAGGAGCTGCTGGCCGGTCTGGCCTCTGGCGTAGAAGGTCCGGCTGACCTGCGCCCCGCCGAACGATCGGTTGTCGAGCAGGCCGCCGTACTCCCGGGCGAAGGGCACACCCTGGGCCGTCATCTGGTCGATGATGTCGACCGAGACCTCGGCCAGCCGGTGCACGTTGGCCTCCCGGGACCGGAAGTCGCCACCCTTGACCGTGTCGTAGAACAGCCGGTGGACGCTGTCGCCGTCGTTGCGGTAGTTCTTGGCCGCGTTGATGCCGCCCTGGGCGGAGATCGAGTGGGCCCGCCGGGGTGAGTCGTGGAAGGTGAAGATCTCGACGTTGTAGCCCAGCTCGCCGAAGGTGGCGGCGGCCGAGGCGCCGGCGAGGCCGCTGCCGACCACCAGGATCTTGAACTTACGCTTATTGGCCGGGTTGACCAGCTTGATGTCGAACTTGTGGTTTTCCCACCTGTCCGCCATCGGTCCTCCGGGGACCTTCGAATCGAGCGTTGACGGATCCAGAACCATCGGCGAACTCCTTTAGGTGGCCGGGCCGAGCAGACTCGGCTCGTAGTCGATCACGCCGGCCAGGACGGCAATCGGGAAACTGATGTTTCCCACCAGAATAGCCAATGCCAAGGTTGCGGCGAGACTCCGGCGGAGACGGTTGTACTGGGGATTGTTGATGCCGAGGGTCTGGAACATCGAGTAGACGCCGTGGAAGATGTGGATCGCCAGCATCACGTTTGCCACGATGTAGATGGCGGCCACCACCGGATTGGAGAGGCTGTTGACCACGTTGGCCTGGACCTCGCCCCGTTCCCAGTCGGTGTTGGGGATCCAGCCCCAGGTCAGGTCGGCCAGGTGGAACACGAGGTAGGCCAGGACGATCACGCCGGTGTATCGCATGCTGCGGGAGGCGAAGTTCGCAGCCAGCCAGTCCCGCTTCGATTCGTAGGCGTTGTTGGTGGCCAGGTTCATCCTGGTGAGGCTGTAGGCGGCGTGGATGTGGAACACGAAGGCGCCGATCAGGCCGAACCGCAGCAGCCACAGGAACCACGTCCGGGGGAACAGCGGGACCAGCAGTTCCCGAAGGAATTCGCCGTAGACGTCTATGTCGTAGACCATCTCGCCGTTCTCCTCGATGACACCGAGGTACAGCTTGATGTTGCCGAACATGTGGTAGAGGACGAAGCCGAGCAGCATGATGCCGGTGATCGCCATCACCCACTTCTTGCCAACGGCCGTCTGGTAGAGGTTGAACGGAAAAGGCCGGCGGCGAATAGCCGGCCGGATTGGACGCGATGCGCTCGTCGTGCCCGATGCCTGCTCGGCGGCAGTGGGTGCAGCCACTAGGGGAACCTCCCAAGGGGGTAGAGATTGCAGTTCGAAACCCGAGAAGTCAGTGGAACTCGATCGTCCGCATCGGGTGGTGTCCGTAAAAACCGAGAGCCCGCGCCAACGCGGTCCCGGAAAGGACGAAAGCCGAGCCCGACGATAGCCTCCCAGCCGGTGAGCGGCCCAACTGTGACGTTATTTCGTCACAGATCGGCCGGGGCCTGTCCGCACGGCCTGGATCGGCGCCGGATCGGCCGCAATCGGTGGCCCTGGGGGTCGGCTCGTCGCCTCCTCAGCGTCGACCGGAGGTGCGGCCCTGGGGAATGGCCTCCGCCGGTGGGATGACGATGGTTCGGTACCGGTTGGTCGCCAGGAGCTCCGACGATTCGAGCTGCAGGTCGATCTGGATCGCTCCCGGGCCGGCCGGGGTGGTGAACGTCAGGTCGCCGACCCACTGGCAGCAGTCGGCAGGCAGATCACCCTGCCAGACGGTTCGCCGCCGCCACCGGCCCCGACCCCGCCGGCCCTGCTGGTCGTCGTCGGTGTCCTCCTGCCCGTCGCTCCGGGCGACGGCGGTGACCCGCACGTCGTGGAGGGGTTCACGGCGGTCGCTGACCACCCAGACCGGGATCGATACCTGCTGATCGGGGACGATCAGCGCCGGCGGTTGCTCGGCGATCACCACGACCGGCCGGCAGGCGTCGATCAACACATTGAGCGCCGGCTTCGGGTGCCGGTCGTGATCGAAGACACCGAAGCCACCCTCGGCCACGGTGTCGACGAGGGCGGTGACGCAGAACCCTCCGGTGGGGCGGTACTTGAGCCGACGGAGGGTTTCGATGTGACCCCGCAGCAGGTCGGCCTGGTAGGAGCGGGTGGCCTGGGCCCACGACCGGCCGTCACCGTAGGCTCGACGGGGCAGGTACCGGTTGAAGGCCCCCCGCTCGGCGCCGGGCCAGGTCGGCGCCTGCTCGTCCCAGTCCTCGAGTCCAACCGACTGGCTGCCGATACCACCGGGGAAGGCACCGAGCCTCGGCCAGCGGTGGAGGATCCCACCCAGTTCCTCGACCCGGCCGACATGCCACCCCAGCCACAGGTGGGCATCGGAGCCCGCAGGATCGCCGAGGCTGGGCAGGCTGCCGGAGCGGGCAACGATCGGTCTCGTTCGATCGGCGTTGCGCAACTCCCGGCTCACCACGGGATCCAGGATCGAGCGGTTCCAACTCGGCAGCACGTGGCGGATGAGCCGACGAGCGGCCGACGGTCGGGCCGGGCTCGATCGGTCGGGCCCGGCGGGCCCACCGGTGGGGGCCCGTTCGTGCTCCGGGCCGGCACCGCTGCCGACCCCGGTGGGTGCCGGCCCGGACCGCCTGGGCTGACGGTTGCCGGACCGATTGCCGGACCGATTTGGGCTGTGGGGCTCCGGCATGGCCCGGCCGTTTGGCTCGATGTGGCCGCACCACAGCCCGACCGATGGGTGGTGGCCGAGGTGATCAACCGCGGCCCTGGCCATGGCCCTGGCCGCCGATCGTACCTTCGAGGAGTACCCCCCGATCATCGGCAGATCCTGCCAGATCAGCAATCCCTGGCGGTCGGCTTCGTCGTACAGCTCCCGGCGGCCGATGTGGCCGTGGACCCTGACCAGGTCAAGGCCTGCATCGCGGATCGCGGCGATGTCCTTGACCAGGGTGGCCACCCCGACGTTGTTGAGGAACCGGTCCGGCGGTCCGTAGACGATGCCTTTTGTGAACAGCCGGCTGCCGTTGATCCGCCAGATGAAGTTGTCGACCCGGATCTGGCGCAGCCCGGTCCGCCAATCCCGTCGATCGGAGAGCCGGCCGTCCGGCAACCGCACCGCCACCGCCACGTCGTACAGGGGCTGCTGGCCGAGGGTGGCCGGCCACCACAGATCGGGTTGGTCGACGGTCACGGTCCATTCGATCCGGTTTTCGCCCGATGCCAGGTCGTGTTTTTCGACGCCACCGCCGGCTGCGCTGCCGTCCGGTCCGACGATCGAGGTGTCGATCCTGATCTCGGTCTGGGCCGCAGCGTCGAGCACCAGCCGCACCACCACCTCGGCCGCCTCGGTGGACGCCTCGGTGCACAGCAGCCGGGAGTACCTGATGGCGACCGGGCCGGTGGAGTCGATGGCCACATCCCGCCAGATGCCGCCCGGGTTTCCCCCCGGGGCCAGGTGGCCGGTTTGAAGGGAGCCGGTCAACGAGGTCTTGCGACGGTCGTCACCGGCGGCGGGGGAGGACACGTCGACGGCCAGCAGGTGGTCGACCGAGTCGGCCAGGAGGCCGGTCACGTCATAGCGGTGGGGGGCGAAATAGCTGGTGGTGTCGCCGATGTAGCTGCCGTCGAGCCACACCTCGGCGCCGCTCAGCACCCCGTCGAATCGAAGCCACAGCCGCTCCTCGGCTTCGGGGCCGCGGTGTTGGAAACGCCGCCGGTGGAGGATCGGACCGTCGTGGTCGGCCAGGGCCGGGTGGAGGCCCCAGTGGCCGGGCACCTCCAGCGCCTGCCAGTCGGAATCGTCGAGGTCGGCGTCGGCCCCGGTCCGCTTCAACTCCAGCGTCGACGGCGTTGCCCGCCACAGACCGGTGAGATCGCCTTCTGCCGGTTCGCGGGGCCGAAATTCCACCGGGCCAACCATACATGCCGACAAATCCGGGGCCAGACCCGGATCGTCGGGGCCCCGCCGGGGCCCGCCGGCCGGGGGTCGTCGACGCGGTGTCGAGGGTCGCTCGGTTTGGCCCCCGATTCACCGTTTTGAGATCTGGGGATCTAGGGTCGAAGTGTGGATAGTCGACCTGAAACAATCGGTTCGCTTCGTCAGTCCGGCTGGGTTTCACGCTCGGTCAAGGACGAGATGCGGCAGAACGCCATCCGGCGCATCCGCTCCGGAGAGGCGCTGTTTCCAGGTGTTCTGGGCTACGAGGACACCGTGCTGCCCCAGCTCGAGCATGCGGTGCTGGCCGGCCACGATGTGATCTTCCTCGGCGAGCGGGGCCAGGCCAAGACCCGCATGATCCGAACGCTCTCGGGACTGCTCGACGAGTACATGCCGATCATCTCCGGCTCGGAGATCAACGATGATCCGTTCAACCCGATCTCCCGCTATGCGATCGACCTGGTCGAGGAGTTCGGCGACGAGACGGCCATCGGCTGGGTCCACCGCGACCTGCGGTTCGGCGAGAAGTTGGCCACCCCGGACACCTCGATCGCCGACCTGATCGGTGAGGTCGATCCGATCAAGGTGGCAGAGGGCCGATACCTGTCCGATGAGCTCACCCTCCACTACGGGCTCGTCCCCCGAACCAACCGAGGCATTTTCGCCATCAACGAGTTGCCGGACCTGGCGGAGCGGATCCAGGTCGGGCTGCTGAACGTGTTGGAGGAGCGCGACGTCCAGATCCGGGGCTACAAGATCCGGCTGCCACTGGATGTGCTGCTGGTCGCATCGGCCAACCCGGAGGACTACACCAACCGAGGCCGGATGATCACCCCCCTGAAAGACAGGTTCGGGGCCCAGATCCGAACCCACTACCCGCTCGACGTTGAAACCGAGATCGAGATCGCCCGTCAGGAGGCCCAACTGCCGAACGACGAGAACGTGATCGTTCCCGAGTTCATGGAGGAGCTGATCTCCACCTTCACCCACATGGCCCGCTCCAGCCCCCAGGTCAACCAGCGGTCCGGCGTGTCGGTCAGGCTGACCGTGGCCAACATGGAAACCCTGGTGGCGGCGGCCACCCGCCGGTCGTTGCGGCTCGGCGAGACCGAGATCGTGCCCCGGGTCAGCGACCTCGATTCCCTCATCTCCTCCACTGCGGGCAAGATCGAAATCGAATCGTTGGAGGAGGGCCGAGACGGCGAGGTGATCGATCACCTCCTGCGGGGTGCGGTGCTGACCGTGTTCAAGGACCGTTTCTCCGGTGAAGGCGTCCGCCAGGTCGTCGATGCGTTCGACGAGGATGTGACCGCCAGCGCCGGTGACGACCTGCCGGTGTCGGCCTACATGGACCTGCTGGAGAAGACCCCTGCTCTGGCCGCCCCGGTCGCCGAGCTGGTGGGCGACACCGGCTCCGACGGTGTCAAGGCATCGGCCATCGAGCTCCTGCTCGAGGGTCTGCACCTGTCAAAGCGGCTGAACAAGGATTCGGTCGGCGGACGGGCCAGCTATCGGGCCAGAGCCTGAGCCGACGGGAACCTCTGCCCCGGGCGTCTCCTGCCCGCCATGGCGCCGGTAACCCTCGGCGCGCTCACTCGGCGGTGAGGTTCACCGCATGACGATCGCCGCCGGACCGCTTCGCCTCGTACATGGCGGCGTCGGCGGCCCGAATCAGGTCCTTGACGTCCATGGTCTCGCCGTTGCGCCGAGCCGAGACGCCGAGCGAACAGGTCACCCGCTCATCGATGGTCGAGATCGCCCCGGTGATCCTGGTCGAGATGGCCCGGACGTCGTCGGCTGAGCCGATCTGCCCGGTGAAGACCACAAACTCGTCGCCACCGAGCCTGCTGACCAGATCCTCGGTCCGGAAGATGGTGCGAAGCTCGGCCGCCACGGCCCGCAGCACCTGGTCGCCCCGTTCGTGGCCTGCGGTGTCGTTGACCAGTTTGAACCCGTCGAGATCGATGAAGAACACCGTTGCCGGACCGTTGACCGGTGCACGGCGGGCCGCCTCGACAAGGCCGTTGCGGTTGAGCAGCCCGGTCAGGGGGTCGGTGAGCGCCAGGGTTCTGGCATGGGCCAGCTCGAAGCGGGCGGTATTGAGGTGCAGCCGGTTGCGGAGACGACGGATCGTGGCCCCGTAGGCGGCGACGGTGGCCAGAGATCCCACGATCCAGATCCAGAACTGGTCGAACAGGCCGGTCGGTGGGCCAAAGTCCGGATCGGCCCAGACCTCGATTCGCCATTGCAGCGAGGTGGTGGTGAGCTCGCGGACCGCTTTCAGCCCGGCCGACTCGGCGGCCGGGGCGCCGGGGCTGAGCCGGGCTGCCACCGGCTCGTCGATTCCGATCACGTACACCTCGACGCTGAGGCGGTCGAGATCCTGATCGGTCACCTTCCCGAGCAGGCCGCGGACGGTCTGGAAGTAGATGGCGTGGCCGATGAAGGTGTCGTCCTCGGTGGTGACCGCACCGACCAGGAAGGCCACGTAGTCCTCGTACCCGGCATCGTCGCCGTCCAGTCGCTCGTCGGGGCCGATGAACGCGGTCAGGTCATCCGACGCCACGACGAACAGCTCGATGCCTCTCGTTTGCCCGTCATCGGGCAGCAGTTGGCGTTGCAGAGCGGTCACGTCCAGGCCCAGGAGGGGGAGATCGAAGACCCGGGCCGGTCGGGCCGAGCGGGTGACCAGCAGCCGCTCGTCATCCGGGCTCGGCAGGACGGTCAAGGTCAGTTCATCGTTGCCGAGGCTGCGTTCGCGGTCCAGCAGGTCCTCGACCTCGTCGATGGCGACGAACTCGAGGAACAGGACGCCGGGATCGTTGCTGGGCGCCCCCACCACCTCCCTGGTGAAGAACGACTGGTACTCGTCGAGCGGGCCGGGGTGGGTGGCGCCGATGAAGTTGATGCCGGATTGGAAGTCCTTGACCCTGGCGTCGACGGCGTTGACCAGGTCCTCCTGGACGTGGGCCGCCGCGGCCTCGAATTTCAGGTTCCGCTCCTGGCGGGCGTTCGACTGCTGCAGCAGGGCAACCACCGCAGTCAGGGTCAGCCCGCAGACCAGCACCGCAACCGAGACGCCTCGATTGAGTCCCTCCCCGGCTGGTGGCTCCTTGTTCTGGGCAATCCGCACATCGTCGGATCGGCATATCCGGGGCCCAGGTTTACCTCCGGCTCCCGCCGGTAGGCCCGACCGGCCAACACCACCGGACTTTCTCCGCCACTGCGGTCGGCCCTAGCCTCGGGGTGGCGATCGATCGCATCTCCGGAAAGGGAGCATCATGGGAACAGCGGCCAGGGTGGTGGTTCTGCCGAAGGATCCGGCTCCGATGAGGCTCGAGGACGTCGAACTACCCGATCCCGGACCCCACCAGGTGGTGGTCAAGGAGTTCGCCAGCGGCATCTGTCACTCCCAGCTCCACACGATCCACGGTCGGCGCAACACCGACATCGTGCTCGGTCACGAGGCCACCGGTGAGGTGGTCGCGGTCGGTGACGAGGTGGACCACGTCGGTCTCGGCGATCGGGTGATCCTCACCTTCCAGCCCCGGAACCTGCGCGACACCGACCGCATGCCGTGGATGGCCGATCTCGAACTGGCCGGCGGCGACGTCGCAAAATCGGCGAACATCTTCACCTGGTCGACCCATACCATCGCCGACGACCAGTACCTGATCCCGCTCCCGCCCGGCACCCCGACCGACGTGACCTCGATCGTCGGCTGTGCGGTGCTGACCGGCGCCGGTGCGGTACTGCGGGCCGCAGAGGTCCAACCTGGCCAGAGCGTCGCAGTCTGGGGTGTTGGCGGGGTCGGGCTCAATGCGGTGGCGGCGGCCAGGATGGCCGGCGCCGATCCGATCATCGCCGTCGACCTCGACGACGACAAACTGGCAAATGCCGAGCGGTTCGGGGCCACCCACACCGTGAATGCGACCCGGGACGATGCGGCCAAGCGGATCAGGGACCTCACCCCCGGACCGTCCGATGCCTTCGGGTTCCGGGGGGCGCCGATCGCCGGCGTCGATTTTGCGTTCGACGTCGTGGCCAATCAGCAGACTTTCACCGAGGCGTTCAACGCCACCAGAAACAGCCGCAATGCGGTCCACGGCGGTGGCACCACCGTGGTCGTCGGGGTGCCGACCGGTGGCGATTTCCAGCTTCCGGCCCTCAGTATGTTGATGAACGAGCGGCGGGTGATGGGCACCATCGGCGGGACCGCCATGCCAGAACAGGACATCCCGCGGTTCCTGGAGTGGTACCGCAACGGCGATCTCGACCTCGATGCCCTGGTGACCTCCCGGGTCGGGCTCGACGAGATCAACGAGGCCACCAAGCTGCTCGAGGACGGCAAGGTGCTCGGACGGACCATCATCGAGTTCGACTGAACGTCGCCCACGGGATCGTGCCGGCAGCCCGATGTCCACCAACCACAACAAGCAAACGGAAAGGCCAACGCCATGGAGCCTGTGAAACTCGAAGTCTGGTCGGACTATCTCTGACCGTGGTGCTACGTCGGGACCGTGCGTCTCGAACAGGTCGTCGAGGAGTACGGCGATGACGTCGAGCTGATCTGGCGCAGCTTCATGCTGCGCCCGGAGCCCGAGGAGCGCTCGGCCGAGAAGTTCGCCGAGTACACCCGCTCCTGGGAACGACCGGCCTCAATGGAACCAACGGTGACGTTCCGAACCTGGTCGACCGACAATGCTCCTCCCAGTCACAGCATGCCTTCGGCGGTGGCGGGCAAGGTGGCGGCCCGATTCGGCCCCGAGCGCTATCGAGCCTTCCATCGCCGGGCCATGGAGGCCTACTTCACCGAGAACCGCACCATCTCGGACCGGTCGGTCCTGCTCGACCTGGCCGAGGAGGCGGGCATCGACCGTGAGGCGTTCGATCAGCGGTGGCAGGAGGAGGGCGAGGCGCTGCTGGCCGAGGTGGTGGCCGAGCACAACGAGGCGGTCGGCGCCGGGATCAACGCCGTCCCGTCCCTGGTGGTCGGCGAGAAGTACCTGGTGGCCGGGGCGGTCGACGTGGCCGACTATCGCCGGGTCATCGACACCTACCGCTCCGAAACAGCCACCGAGCCCGGGCCCGACGCCGGTTCCTGACCGCCTGGCGCGGCCGCTGACCCGCCCGCTGATCCCGACGTTGCCGGCCGGGGCGGTAGCGGCCTCCAGGCTCCTGGCCCCGGGTCGCCGGGGCCGGTTCAGCCGGCCAGGGGTTTCCGGTCGATGACCACGACCGGGATGGTTCGATCGGTCTGGGTCACGTAGTCGCCGAACCGGGGCATGGCGGCGATCCGCTGGTCCAGGAGCCTCGTCCGCTCCGGCTCGGGGGCCACCCTGGCGGTGGCCTCGAACCGCTCGGTGCCGACCTCGATCACCACCTCGGGGTTGGCCACCAGGTTGTGGTACCAGTCGGGGTGACGGTCGTCGCCGGCGCGCGAGGCGATCAACACGATGCGATCGCCATCGGTGGTGTAGGTCAGTGGTGACGTCCGCTCCTGCCCGGAGCGGGCCCCGATCGTGGTCAGCAGCACCATCGGGTTGCCCTCCCAGCGCCCGCCGCAGCGCCCACCGTTTGCCCGGAACTCGGGGATGACCCCGCGGTTCAGTGTGAGCCACTGGTCGTCGGTCAACCTCGGTTGCGAATCGTCGGCCATGACTAGTGGACCACCACATCGTCACCGACGGTCAGCGTGCCGGTGTTGAGCACCACCGCACCGATCCCGAGGTGGTTGTCGTGGTCCCGGGCGATGGTCTTGAGCACCTCGAGATCGCGCTCGACGGCCGGCTGGTCACCGAGCGGCGGCTGGGGCCGGGTGGTCATCACGCAGCGGTCGATCTGTTTCAGGACGTCGAGGTCGACGCTGCCGATCTCGATCCGGTGACCGACCAGCTCGGCGTCGCCGGAACCGTCGAGGATCACGTTGGTCCGGAATCGCCGCCGATCCCAGGGCCCGAAGGCCTCGAGGCCGGCCAGCGAGATCCTGGTCTTGGTCGAGTCGTGGAACGAACCGGCCGGGCCGCTCCACTGGACCCAGCTGCCGGTGTCGGTCTCGTCGAGCTGGATCTCGTAGGTCCCGGCCGCCTCGGCCTCGGCTCGGCGCAACTCGACCGGCCGCCCGATCCAGGCCGACAAGGTGGCGTCATCGGTGGCCTCGGTCCCGTCCGGGAGGGTGATCGCCACCTCTCCGTCGTCGTAGCGGGCCATGGCGTAGAGCAATTCGGGATCCCGCCTGGCGGTCAGGTTCAGTCCGGTTTCGGTGTCGAACAGCGACCAGGCCCGATCGCCCTCGATGCCATGGGGTGCGACCGTCGCCGTCTCCAGCCGCTCACCCTGCATCGACTTCACCGGGAATCTCCAGATTTCTTGCACCTGCATACCAGCACACTACTGGGCCCTGCGATCCGAGCCCAGACTCGCCGGTGGTGCCGGCCGATGGCCGCGGCCCGGCTCAGCGCAGCGTTTCCAGCACCGGTTCCAGGAACCGGCGTCTGGACACGATGAATCCCCGGATCACCGGGTGGTCCTTGTTGTACTCCAGGGCATTGCCTGCGATGTCGCACACCTCCAGCCCGGCGGCGGTGGCGACCGCGGCCGGTGCACAGGCATCCCATTCGTAGAGGCCGCTGGGGTGGACGTAGACGTCGGCGTCACCTCGGACAACGGCCATCGTCTTCACGCCGGCAGAGCCGGCAACCAGGGCCGACCCACCAAGCACCTCGGCGATGGCGATACCCCACCGGGCCTGCATCCGGCTGGCGATCACCACCGGCGCGGTCCGCCCCGGGTCGAGTTCGGGCAGCTCCGCGTCGAAGCTGTCTGTGGCATAGACCTCATCGTGCTCGGGGACCGAGACCGCCCCGGCCACCGGCCGACCGTCGATCACCAGCGCCACATGGACCGCGTAGTCGGCACTGTGGCCGGAGGAGTAGTCGTGGGAACCGTCGAGTGGGTCGACGATCCAGGTTCGCTCCGAGCCGAGCCGCAGCCGATCGTCGCTGCCCTCCTCGGACAACACCGCATCGTCGGGGCGGGCCTCGGCCAGCCGGTCGAGCAGGTAGTGGTGGGCCGCCATGTCGCCCGAGTCACCGAGCTCCCACGGCGACCAGTTCTCGGTCACCGCCTTGGCCCGCATGGCCCGGAGGTGGGCCCCGGCGTCAACGGCCAACCGGGCAGCCAGCCGATGATCGTCCAACGCCGCCAGTTCAGAAACCGGACTGCGCTCCACGTGTCGACCGGTCCGCGGTCGGGACCGGTTCCGCTTGGTCGGTCACGGGTTCAGTAGCTCTTCGGCAGGCCGAGCACTTTGCTGCTCACGAAGTTCAGGACCATCTCCTGGCTGACCGGTGCGATCTTCATCAGCCTGGCCTCCCGCCAGTACCGCTCCACATCGTATTCCTTGGCGTAGCCGAAGCCGCCGTGGGTCTGCATGGCGCGGTCGGCGCATTCGAAGGCGGCGTCGGCCGCCAGGTACTTGGCCAGATTGGCCTCCTCGCCACAGCCGAGGCCCTTGTCGTAGCGCCATGAGGCCAGGCGGACCATCTGTTCGGCGGCCCGCAGCTTGGCGTGGCTGTCGGCCAGGGGGAAGGCCAGCCCCTGGTTCTGGCCGATCGGCCGACCGAAGATGACCCGGGACCCTGCGTACTCCACCGCTCGCCGGAGGGCGACCCGGCCGATGCCGAGCGCCTCGGCGGCGATCAGGATCCGTTCCGGGTTGAGCCCGTCGAGGATGTAGCGGAAGCCCTCGCCTTCGTCGCCGACCCGGCGGGACACCGGGACCCGCAACCCGTCGTAGCGGACCTCGCAGGACACCACGGCGTTTCGTCCCAGCTTCGGGATCGGGGTGATCTCCACCGCCGGATCCTTCAGGTCGACCAGCAGCAGCGTCATGCCCTGGGTCGGGCCGTCGCACGCCTCTTTCGGGGTGGTGCGAACCAACAGCAGGCAGACGTCGCAGTACGGGGCCTTGGTGGTCCACACCTTGGCCCCGGTGACGACGTACTCGTCGCCGTCTCGCACCGCCCTGGTCTTGATCGAGGTGGTGTCGGTTCCCGCATCGGGTTCGGTAACGCCGAAGGCGGCGTGGATCGAGCCGTCGGCAACGCCGGGCAGGATCTCGTTTGCCAGCTCCGGGCTTGCGTATTTGCGAATCGGTTCCATCCCGAAGATCGACAGGTGCATGGCCGAGCAACCGTTCATCGCCGCCCCGCTTGCCGCCACCTCCTCCAGTACGATCGAGGCCTCGGTGATGCCCTGGCCGCCGCCACCGAATTCTGTGGGGATGGCGATCCCGACCCAGCCGCCGGCCGCCATGTCGGCGTAGAAGTCCCAGGGGAATTCGTGATTCTCGTCGCAGTCCCGCCAGTAGGTGTCGGGATACTTCGAGCAGACTCGACGGACGCCATCCCGTATCGCCTCGTGATCATCGTTGGGGGTGAAATCCATCGGATCCTCCGGAGCCGCAGGGCGAAATCGAGCCGGTCGCCTCGACGTCGATCCTCGGCTGGTTTCGGCCGGTTTCGGTCGGTTTCGGCCCTCTGAGGACCGCCGGCCCGAAGTTACCAGCTCACCGGGGTCGACGCCGCTTCGGGAACCGCCCCAAGAGGTGGTGTCTGGGTGGCCGGGGAGGGCCAACGGGGGTCGAGCGGAGGTTTTTGGTTCTTTTGGGAACTTTTGGCCACAAGGCTGCGACTTACTGGCGTCTAGGTAAATCCCGAGCGCGGTTGACAGCAAGTGGAGAGGATTGATCGCAACCGCCCAAGTCGAGCTGAGCCATTGTAATGGCGGGACTCAGCTTGACTTGGGCGGTGCATTCAGACCTCTCCAACCCTCATACCGATCTGGCGGCGGAAGCGGATGAGGTAGAGGTTGGGGCGCCCGCTCCAACAGCCCAAAATCGGGCCCCCCGGCACCTCTACCGATCATCACTTCCGGCGGCAGGTCGGTCGAGTGGTTTTTGGGCCCAGGGGCCGTTGCGGCCCGGCGTTCGGCCGGTCAGTCCGCCCCCTCGAGCAGGAAGTTGCCGGCAACGCTCGATACCGAGGCCAGCCCGGCTGCCAGCCCGGTCATCGGTTGTCCGGTCTCCCAAGCCGACACCATCTCCCGAAGACGGTGCCGGACCATCTGGACCCCCCTGTCGGTGTGCCCGAGGTTCTCGGTCACATGGCTGGTGATCGGCCCCTGCCCGGTCTGGGCCTCGTGGTCGCCGGGCATGGTCTGGCGCTCGTGATCGCTGAGATCGTCCCACGCCTTCCCGTTCCAGGTGGCCCGGGGCGGGAACACCGCTTCGCCGTCGTCGTCGGTGTGGCAACGCAGCAGTGACAGCATGGTGGTGTGGGTGTCGTCGATCGCCACGACGTAGCTGACGTGGCCTCCCGGCCGGTACCCCTCATCGGGGCTGCCGGCACCGACGTTGGCCACGATCCGGGCGTTCGGCAGGAAACACTCGGTGATCCTGCGGTAGACCTGCCCCGATGCCAGCACCCGGTCCTGGTAGGTCAGCACCCCGGTGTCGGTGTACTCCCACGCAACCTCCGGCAGCACCGCCATGGCGTCGGAGAACTGCTGCACCGAGAACGTCGAGTGGAGGACGAAGACGTGGTAGGGGTCCATCACGTTCTCGAACACCTGGAGCCAGTTGCAGTTCAGCACCGTGCCGCCACCCAGACCGTAGCCGGTGTCATCGGCCACGATCACGTCGCCGTTGCCGTTCTCGGGGTCGAGATCGTTCTCCAGAGCGTCCCAGGTGGGGAACGGGGGCTTGTGTTCCGGTGGGCCCATGTAGGCGAAGGTCAGGCCGTGGTAGTCGAGGCACGGATACCACGGCTGCACCACGTTGCGCATGATGTTGGCCAGTGTTCCCGCCGGTTCCATCGGGGCATCGATGCAGCGGCCGTCGTCGGTGGCGAACTTCCAGCCGTGGTAGCAGCACCGGATGCCGTCGTCCTCGGCCTTGCCGTAGTAGAGCGTGGTCCCCCGGTGGGCGCAGCGCGGCTCGACGAGCCCCGGGCGGCCCGATCGGTCGCAGTACAGGATGAGGTCCTCGCCGAGCAGCCGGACCGGTTTCGGCGGTGAACCCGGTTCGGGGGTCACCGCAACCGGTTGCCAGACCCGCCGCATCACCTCACCCATCGGGGTTCCGGGGCCGACCGAGGTCAGCCGCTGGTCCGGGTCCGGAGCCGGTCGTCCGTATGCGGTTCCGACGTCGTGTGCTTGGGTCACGCCTCTCATCTTTGCCGCCAACCGTGGCCGCTCACAAGCCTCGGCGGACTCAGCGGTCGAGCTCGCGGATCAACCCCTCCTGGGCGATGGTGGCGATGTGCTGGCCGTCGGCGGTGAACACATGGCCGGTGCTCAACCCCCGGGTGCGGATGATGCCGTGACCGTCGAGGTCGAACAGCAGCCAGTCGTCGGCCCGGGCGGGGCGGTGGAACCACATGGCGTGATCGAGGCTGGCGGTCATGTAGGTGTGTTCCCACTCACCGTCGGCCGGCATGCCCCGGGGGTGGGCGGTGGCCACGGCGTCCATCGGGTTGGTGTCGCTGAGGTAGGCCAGGGCACAGGCGTGGACTCGGGGGTCCTCGCCGAGCTCGGCCGGGTAGCGGGCCCACACCAGCGACCTTGGTGGCCGTCGACCTTGCTCGTCCGACTCGAGCACCACGTCGTACCGGTCGGTGCCCGAGCCTTCCTTGTACGGGGTGATCGTGGCCGGATCGGGGGCGTCGGTCGGGAAATCGGCGGTCTGGGTCTCCACCCCTTCTTCGTGGCGCTGGAACGATGCCGAGAGGTTGAAGATGGCCCCACCGCTCTGGCGGGCCACCACCCGGCGGGTGGTGAACGAGCGACCGTTGCGAATCCGGTCGACCTCGTAGCGAACCGGCTCGGTGGGGTCGCCGCCGAGGATGAAGTAACCGTGCAGTGAGTGCACCGCATGGTCCGGCACCACGGTCTGGGTGGCGGCCAGCAGCGCCTGGGCGATCACCATGCCGCCGTAGATCCGGCCCCACGGGTAGTCCGGGCTCTCACCGACCCAGACGTCTGGACCGTGGCTCTCCAACTGGAGCACGGTGGCCACCTCGGCCGGGGTCCGTTCGACGGCGGGCGGTGTTTTCGATTCGGGTTGCGGTTCGGCCACCGGTCCGTTCTATCGGCCGGTCCAGCGGGGCGGACGCTTTTCGAAGAACGCCTGGACCCCCTCCTTGGAGTCCTCGGATTCGCCGATGACCCTCCGGGCGGCCCTGGTCAGCTCCCATGCCTCGTCGTCGGTGGCCGAGGCCAGCGCGTCGACCACCCGCAGCGACTGTTGCACCGAGATCGGAGCGTTGGCGGTCATGGTGACCGCCCACCGCAGCGCCACCGCCCTGGCACCGCCGGGCTCGGTGATCTCGTTGACCATGCCCAACCGGTAGCCTTCTTCCGGCGACAGGTCGGCACCGGTGAACAACAGCTGCTTTGCCACGTTGAGCGGCAGCACCCGCGACGCCCGGAACAACGCCCCGCTGGTGGCCACCAGCCCCCGTTTCACCTCCGGCAGGCCGAACCGGGCGTTTTCGGCCGCGATCACCATGTCGCAGGCCATCACGATCTCGAAGCCGCCCCCGTAGGCGATGCCCTCCACCGCGGCGATCAGCGGCTTGACCCTGGTCCGTCCCACCACGCCGTAGACCCCGCCCCGGTCCGTCGGCGGTCCCGAGGTGGCGGCCATGTCGGTGCCGGCGCAGAACATGTCCGGTCCGCCGGTGATCACCCCGACCCACAGGTCCGGATCGTCGTCGAGGCGATTCAGCGCCTCGTCGAGCGCTCCGGTCATCGCCTCGTCGATGGCGTTTCGTTTGCCATGGCGGACCATGGTGATGATCATCACATGGTCCTCGATCTCGACCTCGATGCGCTCGCTCATAGCCACCAAGTAAGCGGGTAACGGCCTGGCGGCGTCAAGTCGTCGGCCCCGGGATACGGCCCGGCGGCGTCAAGTCGTCGGCCCCGGGGCCGGTCGTCAAGTCGGCGGCTCGAACGGCTGGGGATCGTTGAACCGGTGGAGCACGTTGGCCGTCATCTTGGCCACGTCGTTGTCGTAGCCGTGACGGGCCAACGCCCCGAACCACGAGATCGACCCGACCGAGAACACCGCCCCGCCGTTCGGTGTCTCGTAGAACACGATGTCGGACCGGACGTATCGGTCGGGGGTGGCGTAGATCACCGAGCCCTCGAACTCCTCCTTGGTACGAACCATGTCGGCGCCGAAGTCGGTGGCCGAGGCCAGGACCACCGCGTGCGACGGTGAGCCGAGCCGGGTGTCGTAGCGGTCGAGTTCCTGGCCTGCCGCCCCGCCGCCGAGCCCCGAGCTGCCGATCCGGCCGTTGTCGATCTCGACCCCCTGCCAGATCCAGGCCGCCCGGGCGGTCCGCGGGTCGGCCCCGTCGCCGCCGAGGGTTTCGGGGTTGACCTCGTAGTACGAGGCCTTGTCGAAGCCCTGGGCCGCGAACCCCACCCCGACCAACTCGTTCGGGGGCCGACCGAGCCGCCGCCACATCCCGCCGTACTCCCCACCGAAGGCGTGGTAGCTCTCGCCATCGCCGGTCTGCCAGTTCCGGACCCCATCCTCGGCCCGTCGCAGTTCCATCGCCCCCGGCCACTCATCGCTGAAGGCGACCCGCCAGTAGAGGCCGTTGCCTCCCAGGTACATCAGTCGGCCGCCGTTTCGTTGCCAGCGATCCAGGGCGTCGAGCATGGCCGTCGACCAGTATTCGGGATGGGAGCAGGTCACGATCACCCGGTACGGTTCGAGGGCGGCGAACCCCTCGTCGTGCAGGTCCTCGTCTGCGATGACGTCATGGCCGACGCCGGTCCATTCCAGGAAGGCGTTGATATCGGTGTCGGGGGTGAAGTTCCAGCCGTCGGCGCCGGGGCGGAGGTTGAGCACCGGTCGACGCCGTGAGCTGAACATCACCCCGCTGCGGTCGGGGTGCTTCTCGTACATCGACCGGCCGAGTTCGGGGTGGTCCCGGATGTAGGCGTGCTCTGGTCGGAGCCGGGTCCGGTCGGCGATGAAGTCGGCACCCTCGAACAGCATCCGGTGGTTGGCGTATGCCAGGTAGGTCGCGGTAGACAGCAAGAACGCGACGTCGGCGGTGGCCGCCCCCGACGCCGGACGGACGAAGAACGGGATCCGGTCGTCTCCGTGCTCGGTGGTGAGCCGGAAGGCGTAGATGCCGCTCGGCAGGTTCGTCGGCAGGGTGACCTCGGCCGTCGTCTCCCAGCCGGCGTCGTACAGGTCGTCGGTGTGGAAGTGCACGGCATCCCAGTGCGGGGGATGGTCGGTCCACCGTTGGTGGGAGCCGTCCCAGTCCGGGCCGGTGACCGCCCGGGCCGGGAGCTGGTGGAGGACGCCGGGTCGGTCGTTTCCGCTCCCGTCGACCATGGTCGGCCCGTCCAATTCCCGGCTCAGGTCCCACCACAACTCGGTTTCGTCGATGGTGAGGCGGGGTCGGGCCAGCCGCCCGTTGAAACCGGCCCCTGTCTGGTCGCCGGCCAGGATCAGCCGGTCCATTCGGGACGGCCCGAGGGTGACGTGGGTGGTGGCCGGTTCCCGGTTGGTCTCGAGCAGATCGCGGCCCGGTGATGCCGAGCGGGCGGTGGTGGCGTTGCCGGTCATGGTGGCGGTGTCGAACCCGGCCCGGACCTCCACGTCGTACCATCGCCGTGGCGCCAGGGCCGTGGCTCGCAGCACCAGCTGAGCGCCGCCGGCCTTGGCCTTGAGCAGGCCGTCCTCCAGTACCACCTGGGCGATCATGGAATCGCCGAGCACGGTGGCGATGATCTGGGGTTCGCCCGGTCTGGTGACCATGAGGCTGAACCGGAGCTCGAAGGCGGTTGCCACGGTCAGCCCCTGCAGGTCGACGGTGCCGTAGGAGCCGGGCCGCAGGGGTTGCTCCTCCAGGCTCACCGTGCCGGGCAGGCCGCCGTTGCCCGGCACCGCCTCCTCGGCGAACCCCGGTCCGGTCCGGGTCGGGTCGCCGCAGTGCAGCCGGACCATGGTCAGCTCGGCCGGGCCGGGCCGATGGCTGGAGGCGAGCAAGCGGATCGGTTCGCCGGCCCGAAGCGACCATGGCTCGCAGTAGCCGGTGACCAGTTTTGGCTCGTCGGATCGTTGTGGGCTCGACATGAGGTAGACAGTGTGACGCATCACCCGATGGCGGGCTACTTTGACCGGAATGCTCGATGGCCTCCCGGTACTTGACCTGACCGACCATCGCGGCGAGATCGGGCCTTGGATCCTGGCCCAACTCGGTGCTGATGTGATCAAGGTCGAACCTCCGGACGGCACCTCGGCCCGGAGGGCCCATCCGATCCACGAGGGCGCCAGCCTGCAGTTCACCGCCTACAACACCGGCAAGCGACTGGTGACCCTCGACCCTGCCTCCGCCGCCGACCGGACCACCTTCCGGGAGCTGCTGGCCGAGGCCGAGGTGGTGATCGATTCCGGTCCGCCGGGGTACATGGCCGGCTACGGGGTCGACCGGCCAAAGCTGTTGGAGCTCAATCCCACCGTCGTCTCGGTGCTGGTCACCCCGTTCGGGTCCGACGGCCCCCGGGCCGGCGACCCGGCGTCGGAGCTGACCATCGCCGCACTCGGGGGTCCGGTCCGGCTGCAGGGAACTCCCGATCGGGCCCCGGTCAAGGTGTCGGTGCCCCAGGTCTGGCGTCACGCCGGTGCCGACGCCGCCGTGGCCGCACTGGTGGCCAAGACCCGGGGCGACCAGCTGGGTGAAGCCCAATTCGTCGACCTGTCGGCCCAGTCGGTGATGACCTGGACCATGCTCAACGCCATGGAGGCCTACGAGGTGCAGGGCTTCGACTTCGAGCGGACCGGCGCCACGCTGAAGCTGGCCATGTCGGTGCCGCTGCGGCACCGGTGCAAAGACGGTTATGTGATCCTGGTGCCCCGCGGTCCGAACGGGGCGACCATCACGCCATGGCTGATCGAGGACGGCATCGTCGATCGGTCGTGGGCCGATGAGGACTGGGCCAGCTTCGACGCCAGGATCATCGACGGCGAACCGAGCGACATCTCCCACGCCGAGCTGATCGACGCCATGGACCGGCTGTGTCTCGCCTACACCAAGCGGGAGTTGTTGGAGCGGGGGCTGGAACTCGGCGTGACCATCGCCCCGGTGAACGACGTCACCGACCTCCTGGCCTTCGAGCAGCTCGAGGCCCGGTCGTTCTGGCGGCAGTTGGTGATCGATCCGGCCGCCGATGATGCCGTTCGGATGCCAGGCTCGTTCGTCACGGTGGACAGGGAGCGGCTGCAGACCGGGCCGCTGCTGTCGAGCTCGCCCCAGCCCGGTCCGGTGACCTTCGACCGGTCGTCGCGCCGCCTCGGCGACGATGACGGCGGCGGGGATCTCACCACCGATCCGGCGGTCGGGGCGCCACCGTCGTTGCCGTTCGAGGGTCTCAAGGTGGCAGACTTCAGCTGGATCGGCGTCGGCCCCATCACGGCCAAGAACTTCGCAGACCACGGGGCCACCGTGGTCCGGGTCGAATCGGCCAACCGGATCGACGGGCTGCGGATGCAGCCCCCGTTCAAGCAGGCCGAGTCCGGCCACAACCGCTCCAACTTCTTCGGTGCGTTCAACACCTCGAAACAGAGCCTGGCCATCGACCTCAAGAACGAGGGTGGTCTTCGGGTGGCCCGCCGCCTGGTCGAGTGGGCCGACGTGGTGATCGACAGCTGGACTCCCGGCGCCATGGAGCGGCTGGGGCTCGGCCCCGAGGAAATCCGGCGGACCAACCCCGACGTGATCACCGTGACCACCTCGTTGCTTGGGGGCGGCGGTCCGTTCTCGCCCATGGCCGGCTTCGGGTACCACGCCGCCGCCATCGCCGGCTTCTTCGACCTCGTCGGCTGGTCGGACCTCCCACCGGACGGGCCGTGGCTGGCCTATACCGACACCATCGGGCCGAGGTTCATCGGCGCCACCTTGATGGCGGCCCTCGATCGGCGACGCCGGACCGGGCTCGGCTGTCACATCGAGGCGGCGCAGCTGGAGATCGCCCTCCAGTTGCTGGCCCCGGAGCTGTTGCACCACGAGCTCGACGGCGCGGTTGCGGGCCGGGTCGGCAATCGTTCGCCGGAGCTGGCGCCCCAGGGCGTCTATCGTTGCCGGGGCGAGGACTGCTGGGTCGCGATCTCGATCACCGACGACGAGGCGTGGTCACGGTTCCGCGACGCCCTCGGCGATCCCGGCTGGGCCAGGGGGGCGGTGCTCGATTCGGTGCTGGGACGCCTGGCCAACCACGATGCCATCGACACCGCCATCGAGGTCTGGACCTCGCAACGGACCGAGGACGAGGTGGAGGAGCTGCTTTTGGCGGCCGGCGTGGCCGCGGCAAAGGTGCAACGGAGCCGGGATCTGCTGGCCGATCCCCAGTACGCCCATCGGGGGTTCTATCACCGGTTGGAGCACGCCGAGGTCGGCCCGCTGCCGTACGCCGGCCACTCCTATCGGATCGAGGGCTACCGCCACGGCCCCCGCAGCGCCGCCCCGACGCTGGGGGAGCACACCTTCGAGGTGCTGACCGACATCCTGGGCTTCGACGTCGACGAGGTGGCCGAGATCGCCGCCACCGGCTGCCTGGAATAGTCCGGATCGCCGGGCCGCGACGGCCCCCGATCGGCCGATTGATCGATCGATCGAGTTAGCGGGTGTCGTGGCTCAGCCGGTCGAGCACCTGGTCGGTGTGCTGGCCGAGCAGCGGCGCAGGTCGGAGCACCCCGTTGTCGCCGGTGGTCGATCGCCACGGCACCCCGGTGTGGGTCCTGACCCCGACCTCGGGGTGGGGCAGCCGCTCGAAGAACCCTCTTGCTTCGAGGTGCTCGTCGGCCAGCAGATCCCGGGGACTCATCGACGGGAAGGCGGCAACGCCGGCGCCCTGGAGCCGTTTGGTCAGCTCCCACCGATCCTGGCCGTCCACCCAGTCCTGGACGATGGTGTCCAGTTCGTCCTCGTTGCGTTTCCGATCGGCGGCGGTGACGAAGCGACCGTCGGCGGCCAGCGCCGGGTCGATCAGTTCGGCCAGGGACCGCCATTCCCCATCGGTGGCGCAGGCGATCGAGATCCAGAGCCCGGGATCCGGTTCGTCCGGTTCGATGTCGGTCCGGTCGCCGGTCCGGTAGCAGCCGTGAGGGGCCATGACCGGATCCCGGTTGCCCATGCGATCGGGTTGCCGGCCGGCCATCGCGTGAGACATCCACCCCTCCACCGCATTGGATGCCGTGCTCTCCCACAGTGCGGTGTCGATGTAGCAACCCTGGCCGGAGGCCCGGCGGGCGACGATGGCGGCACAGATGGCGAAGGCGGTGGTGATGCCGGCCCCTGGATCGCCGATCGAGATCCCCAACTCCCGAGGCGGGCCGCCCTCGTAGCCGGTCAGCGAGGTCAGGCCGGACAGTGGTCCGGTGGTCGGCCCGTAGCCCATGTACCTCCGCAGCGGACCGGTACTGCCGTAGCCCGAGATCGAGGCCATGATCAGGTCGGGTTTGACGGCCCGCAACCGCTCGTAGCCGAGGCCGAGATTCTCCATCACCCCGGTGGCGAAGTTCTCGACCACCACATCGCTTCGCTCGACCAGCCGCTCGACCAATGTGATCCCCTCCGGGTCGGTCAGGTCGAGTCGGCAGCTGAGCTTGCCCTGCCCCCACTGATTGAAATACGACGAGGTGTTCAGGGTGGGCGCCACGTCTGGCGGGTGGAGGGCCAGCCGGCGCCCCAGGTCCGGTCGCTCCATCGTCTCCACCTTGATGACCTCCGCACCGAGAAACGCCAGGTGCATGGTGCAGTACGGTCCGGCCCAGACCCAGGAGAAGTCGAGCACCCGGATGCCCTCCAGAGGTCGCCGGGTCTGCGGCCGGTCGCCGTGTTCGCCGTGTTCGCCGTGTTGGCCGTGTTCGCCGTGTTGGCCGTGTTCGCCGTGTTGGCCGTGTTGGCCGTGTTCGCGGTGTTCGCCGTGTTGGCGGTGTTCGGCGTGTTCGCGGTGTTCGCTGTTGTTCACCGGGTGGGGCCGCCGGGGTCCGAAGTCGGGGGTCGACCGGTCGTCAAGCAGCGGGGCCGGGCGGAGCGGACCCCACAGCGACGGGGTGGAGCGAAACGGCGGTCCGAGGTGGGTGACGGTGCCGGCCACCGGGTGCTCGACCTCGACCAGGAACCCCCGCTCGACCAGGTGCTCCTGGTGCTCCATGTCGGCCATGGTCAGCACCGGGGCGAAGCAGATCCGGGCCTCCTGGCCACGGTGCCACAGCTCGGCCACGGTGTGTTGTCTTGTCCACTCTTCCAGATAGACGATCAGCAGGTCTTCGTTCTCGAGCCGCAGTTCGGTGGTGTCGAACAGGCCGGTCTCGGCCCATTCTGGGTTGCCCATAAGCTCCAGCAGCCGTTCCCACTGGTCCTGTTCCACGGTGACGAGGAAGATCAGGCCGTCCGGCCGGCCGGGTCCGTCGGGAGCGCATGGCAGGATCTTCCACGGATTGAGCAGCCGTGAGCCGAGCCTGCTCGGGTTGGCGCCCATGTAGCTGGCGGCGATGACCGCGGCCTCCAACATGCCGGCGGTGTGGGCCATCGTCGAGAGGTCGATGTGGTCGCCGACCCCCGTCTGCTCCGAACGGTCGAAGGCGGCCAGGGCCACCATGGCGCCGGCCATCCCGGCGTGGAAGTCGGTCTGATGGCCGAACACCTTCAGCGGGGGCAGGTGGCCCTCGTCGGTGGCGCCGGGGCACTGGTAGGCCCAGCCCCCGCCGTGGGCCACGGTGATCTCCTCGGCCCGGTAGTCGGCGTAGGGGCCGGTCAGACCGAACGGGGTGATCGAACAGATCACCACCTCGGGCCGGTCGGCCAGCAGTCGCTCGGCGTCGAACCCGAGATCGGCCAGCCGGGCCGTGGCGAGGTTGGTGACGATGATGTCGGCCTCGGTCGCCAGCGCGACCAGTGCCCGTCGACCGGCGTCGTCACCGTCGATCACCACGCTGGCCTTGTTGGTGTTGAGCGCCAGGTGCAGGCCCCCGGCGTCGTCGGCCGACCGGCCCGCTGTGCTGGGGCCGAACGGGCCCCGGGCCCGGGCCCGATCGCCGCCCGGCGGCTCGACCTTGATCACATCGGCACCCAGATCGGCCAGGAGCTTCGTGGCGTACGGTGCCGACACCATCTCTCCCAGCTCCAGCACCCGGATGCCCGAAAGGGCCCGGCTGTGGTCGTCCGGCGGCCCGGCCGTCTCAGCGGACTGGTTCATCGTCGCATTGTGACCGCGCCGGTTGCCGACCCGCCACTTGGCGTGCCGTCAGTCCTCCAACCCGAATCGTATGCCGCCGGCCGAAGCGGCGGCGATGTCGGCCATGGTGTCGAACCGCACGCCGAGCTCGGCTGCGGCGTCGAGGAAACGCTCCAGGGCCAGCAGCCGGTGGCCCCGGCCGATGACCTGGGGGTGGAAGACCAGGGTCAGCACACCTCCCCGGACCTCCCGGACCATCCACTGGACGTCTCCGAGGAAGTTGTCGAACATGTCGTCGGGACGGGCCAGGCCGGGCATGATCATCCGCCGAAAGGCCACGAACTCGAGGTAGGGATAGTCGTCGTTTGTCCACGACCACGGCAGTTCGATCAGGTCGGTCTCCGGGCCCCACCGGGCCGGACCGTCGTCGCTCAATCGATCATCGACTCTGACCCGGTATGGCCGGGAGTCGTGGCCCATCAACGACGAGTCGTAGGTCAAGCCGTGCTCGACCAGCAACTCGATC
Organism: uncultured Acidimicrobiaceae bacterium; assembly: GCA_947259095.1. GTDB lineage: Bacteria > Actinomycetota > Acidimicrobiia > Acidimicrobiales > SZUA-35 > JAHELU01. The sequence continues at coordinate 139,597 of CAMYLA010000004.1, forward strand.
GTCTGGTTCGTCAGATCTCCGGCCGGGGCCCGGTAGCCGGTCGGCTCGGCGCCACACAGGGCGGTCACCAGCTCGATCGACCGGCTCATCGCCGCCCGCTCCTCGTCCTGTGACTGCAGCCCGTTCATCTCATGGGCGTAGCCGTGGATGCCGACCTCGCACCCGTGGTCGACCACCATGCGACACACGTCGGGGTAGGTCTCGATGGTGTGGCCGGGGATGAAGAAGGTCGAGGGGATGTCCCTGGCGGCCAGCAGCTTCAGGATCCGGGGCACCGCCACCGCACCGAACTCGCCCCGGCTGACGGGCGTGGCCGAAGCCATCTTGCGCATGATCCACAACGACGGCCCGTCGAAGTCGAACGAGAGGCAGAGGTGCCCGGCCGGGTTCGGTTGTTCGATCGTCATCACCAGACGGTAGTCCGTTACCCCTCGGTGCCGCCCATGGGTCAGAATCGATCATGGCCAACAACAGCACCCGGCGAGTCGTCGTCGCCATGATGGAACACGAGACCAACACCTTCTCCCCGGTACCCACACCGCTGGAGCGTTTTGGCCGGGGCGGGTTCGGGGTGGCGACCGGGCCCGAGGTCTCCAAGCGGTTCAAGGGGACCGGCACCGGCATCGGTGCCTTTCTCGACGTGGCCGAGGGGGCAGGCATGGAGATCGTCAGCCCCATCGCCGCCAATGCCGCCCCCAGTGGCAAGGTGGAGGCCGAGGCCTACCGGACGATGACCGACGCCATCTGCGATGCGGTGGCCGCCGGCTGCGATGCCTGCTTCCTCGACCTCCACGGGGCCATGGTGGCCGAAACCACCAACGACGGTGAGGGCACGCTGTTGCGGCGGATCCGGGAGATCGCCCCCGGGTTGGCGATCGCCATCAGCCTCGACCTGCACGCCAACATGACCGACGCCATCGTCGACAATTGCGACGTGCTGGTCGGCTACAAGACCTACCCCCATCTCGACATGTACCAGGCCGGGGAGCATGCAGGCCGTCTGCTGGTGCGGATGCTCGACGGTGAGATCGACCCGGTGATGGTGTGGGGTTCGAGGCCGATCCTGGCCCAGACCCTGCGGATGGGCCACGAGGACGAGCCGATGGGGCCGCTGCTGGAGCTGGCCCGCCGCCAGGAGTCGCAGGGCCTGCTGGCCTCGTCGGTCTTCGGTGGCTTCCCGCTGGCCGACATCTGGCACGCCGGGTTGTCGGTGGTCACCGTGGCCGACGGCGACCGGGTCCGGGCCGAGGAAGCCAGGGACGAGCTGCTCGACGCGGCCTGGGCCGAGCGGGAGGAATTCGTGTTCGACAGCCGGCCGCTGGCCGACACCATCGCCGAGGCGAAACAGCTCGACCAGGGTCCGATCATCCTGCTCGATCACGCCGACAATGCCGCATCCGGCGGTACCCAGGACACGGTGGCGGTGCTGGCCGAGGTCCTCGGCCAGGGCCTGGAGAACGTGGCCATGTTCGGCATCTGCGATCCTGCTGCGGTTGCCACGATGACCGCGGCCGGGGTCGGGGCCGAGGTCACCCTGTCGCTCGGTGGCAAGCTCGACATGCCGGCCATCGGCCGGGTCGGGGAGCCGCTGGAGGTCACCGGCCGGGTGCTCGGGGTCAGCGACGGCAGCTTCACCGTCACCGTGCCGATGGGCCGGGGCACCCAGATGGACATGGGGCCGACGGCGGTGCTGGAGGTTGGCCAGGTCCAGGTCGTGATCTGTTCCCGCAACGTCGAGCCATGGGACCCGGGTTGTTTTCGCAGCGTCGGGATCGAACCGACCGAGAAGCGGTACCTGATCCTCAAATCGAGGATCCACTACCGGGCCGGTTTCGCCGACATCTCGGTTCGGGACATCCCCTGCAATGGGGTCGGCGTCACCAGCAGCGACAACTCGCTGTTCAGCTTCGAGAACGTCCGCAGGCCGATCTACCCGCTGGACGAGAACACGCCGGCAACGCCAGAGTACGGTCCGGTGCCGGACTGAAGGCCCGCCGGCTCGTCAGGCGGTCTGTCGATCGGACAATCTCGGGCCAGGGCCAGGGCCAGGGCCAGGGCCGGGCCGCGGGCTCGACTCGCCGGTCACCAGGTCGCGGCCTAACGTCTGGCCATGGCGAACGAACACGGTCACCTGCCGAAAGCCGACGCCGCCTCCCTCTCGCCGGGGCTGGCCGAGCGTCGGAGGGTCTGGTTCGAGAAGGCATACGAGGACGACAACCTGTTCCTCACCCTGGCCCGGGAACCGGAGGTGCTGGCCATGTTCCTCGACTGGACCGCGTTCATCTACACCGACCGTTCGACCCTGGATCCGGCCATGGTCGAGCTGTGCCGGATCCGGTTGGCCAACCGCAACGAATGTGTGCATTGACGGAGCGTGCGCAGCTCATCGTTGATGAGCACCAGCCTGAACGACGAGATCGTGGCCGCTGCCCTCGGCGACCTCGACCAGCCCGGTCTCCCCGGGGTCGAGCTGCCGACGGCGACGGTGGCGGCGCTGCGCCTGGCCGACCTGTTGACCAGCGACGAGCCGGTGGTCGACGAAGGTTTCTACCGGATGCTGCGGGAGCACTTCAGCGACGGCCAGATCCTCGAGCTTGGCTCGGCCCTGGCGGTTGCCTCGGGCTGGCAGACCTTCATCGAGGCCTTCGGCATTCGCCCCGACGGGCCCTGGCTGGACGCCATGACCCCGGACTGAGGCTCCGTCGCGGCCCGCCCCCGGCCCGACCGACCTCTACCAGTACTCCTCGTAGTGGATGTTTCCGGGGTCATTGCGTCGATCGAGCTTGAATTCTCGGGCCACCAGCAGCTCCACCACCCCGGTCGTCTCGGGGAACCGTTCCACGCCGTCGACCGCCTCCGGCAGCCCGATCATGGCCGGGTTGCCGCAGAGGAAGACATGGGTTGATGACGGGTCGAGCTCGCCGCCGGCCGCCTGGTCCAGGTCGCCGTCGACCACCAGGTCCTGGAGGTATCGTTTCGCAACGTCGGGCTCGCGGGTCGGCACCGGCAGGTAGTGGTAGTTCGGGAAGCGACGCTCCAGCTCCCGGTGCTTGTCGAGGTAGCCGAGGTCGGCCCAGTTGCGAACGGTCACCGCGGAGATGATCGGGCCCATATGGCCCTTGTGGAACAGCTCGGTGATCATGGCGTTGTGGGGGGCCTCGCCGGTCCCGGTCGACAGGAACACCACCGCGGCCTGCGGGTCGGTCACCGAGTTGAGGGTGTAGCGCCCGGCCACCTTCGGACCGAGATAGATCGCATCACCCGGACGTTTCAGGGCGAGCCGGGGAGTCAGCTCCGGGATGTTGTCCTCTGTCGGTTCGACCAGGACGATGTAGAACTCCAACTCGTCGCTGTGGACCTGCCGGGACAGGTAGCCGTTTTCGTCGAAGATCGGGTGGGAGATGGAATAGGACCGGCGGATCAGCTTGGTCCAACGCTCATCGAGGTTGTCGTCGACCGCGTCGTCCACCCGTTTCTCCCAGAAGCCGAGACCGAGCGAGGCGTACTGGCCCGGAAGGTGGGAGGTGTCTCCGTGGTGGGGGCGGACCCGGAGGACCCACAGATCGGAGTGGGTCGGCTCGAAGTGGGTGATGGTGGCGTTGTAGTGCTCGTGTCGCAACTCATCGATGGCACCGGAGTGCCGGGCCCGCTGTTCCAGTTTGGAGCGGGCCGGGGCAACGTCCAGGTCGGGGAAGCACGCCTCGGCCACCACGTTGCCGATCTCCCAGCCCCCGGCGGTTGGGACCGTCGGGTCCTCGTCTGGGAGGCCGAGGAAGATCACCCGGCCGGTGGCCAGGGCGGCATCGGTCACCCCGCTTCGAACCGATTCGGGCCGGTACCGGGTGGTGGCGAACACGACGTGGTCGAATTCCAGATCCGGGGTCCGGCGGTCTGAGAAGTAGGCGATGGGGAACCCGTCGATCTCGCCGATCTGGTTCGGCACCGACCGGTACAGGACGGTGGCCCGCCGCTCCCGCTCCAGCCGCCGCAGCATGTTCTCCCCGGCCGGTGACAGCCGCCCCGGATCCATCCCGCCGGCGGCCATGACCACCCGGCCGCCACGGTGGGCGGCATTGGCCACCAGTTCCACCGCATTGTCCGAGGGGCCGATGATCATGATGTCGGTGTCGTCGACGTGCTCCGGCAGGGTGTCGACGTGGACCCGATCGCTCACGGGCATCGGGATCGGTGCCACCCAGTTCGGATCCCGCTCCCGCTGGGCGATCATGGCGCCGGTCGTCCGGTAGATGTGATGGTTGGTGGTGACCAGCAGATCGCCGTCATGCTCGCCGGTCCCGTTCCCAGTCCCGTCGCCTGCCACGTCGATCGACACCACATGCTCGCCGTAGCCGATGTCGAGCTCGTTCTCCGGTACCAGCTCGGGAAACGCCACCATGTGAGACGGCTCGATGATCCGGACCGACTCGATCCCCGAGCGGCCGGATGAGATCGCAACCGAGAGACCGCCGGCGTTGCCGCCGACGATGACCAGGTCGTATCTGCCCTGTTCCATGTTCAACTCCGAATCCTGTGTTCTGCGGTGGCCGTCCGGTACTTCTCGGCGGCCGCGGTTTCGACCCGGTCGGCGGTGATCAAGCCGGGGTGGAGGTCGAATCCGTACTGGAAGTGGTAGCCGTCGATCGGGCTGGACTGCCACCAGCCGGCCAGGTCGAGTTCGCCGACCAGGCCCATCATCAGCTGCTGGTGGTCGGGTCTGGCCCGCCCGTCATCGGTCACGTCGCCAAGATTGCCTGCGGCAACGACGGCCCGGCCGTCCAGCTCGTCGATGGTCCGCTGGAGCGCCTCGGCCTGGGCCTCGGGCCACATCGACATCCCGGTCGGCCCCGGCGGCTGATCGGCCGGATGATGGTGCCACCGTCCGGTGCCGTCGACCATGATCGACGGTCGAAGCTCGACCACGACCCGGTCGAACGCATCCCGGAGATGGTCGACGGTGGTGATCGGCAGGTCGCCGACAACCATCCTCCCTTCGGTCAACGCACTGAGCCAGGGGTGCCACAGCAGCCGCTCCAGCCCCGCCGCCTGCGGCCGGGCCTTGACGTCATCGCTCTGGTGATAGATCTGGCGGGCGGTGTGATACGCGGCGACGGGCGCCGTGCCCTGCAACAGCCGCCACGCCTCACCGTCGGCCAACATCGCCGCCTTGACCGCCGCCGCGGCCTTGACCGGATCCCGCCCGCCAGGCGGGGCGGTGCCGAGCAGGTGTCGCCGCAACGCCCAGTGCAGCGGCTCCCGCTGCGGGATCCAGCCGCCGACGAGATCGCCGAAGGTCTCGCCTATCCAGTCGATGTGGCGGGGCCAGACCAGGCCCCTGGCCCGATCGTCGCCGAAGCCGCCCTCGTCGTCGGCGAACCAGCCGGGCAAGGTCCCGTCGACGAGGCAGGCCCAGACGGTCATACCGAACTCGGTTGCGGTCCGCAGCAGATCACGGCGGAACTCGATGGCTGGTGCGTCGTGGCGACCGGGGCTGGGCTCCAGTTCGGCCCACTCCATGGTGATCACCACGGTGTCGGCCCCCAACGATCGCAGCTGCTCCAGATCCTCCGGGTAGGAGTGGCTGAAACCGGTTGTCATGGAGCCACGGGCGGAGTCGGGAGCCCGACCTGCGGTGATCCACCGGCTCCAATCCGCAGCGGGCGAGCAACCCTCCAGCTCGGTGGCCGTCAACACCCCGCCGAACTCGGACCCGGTACTGGTCATGTATGCACCCTAGCGACGGCCCGGGCCGCGGTGGGCTTTCCCGGCGGGAGTGGTACTACCCTTGGGAGATGGTAGGACAGCGATATCGGTACTCGCGGTGGGACGGTTCACAGAAGGGGTTCCAATTCGACGCATTCGATGTCTTGAACGAGCTCACCGATGACCTGATGTATCACGGCGACCCGATGGCAGCGCTGCGCCGACTCATGCAGGAGGGCTTCGAGGACCGAAACGGTGAACGTATCCAGGGGCTGCGGGAGGTCCTGGAGCAGCTCCGCCAGGAGCGCCGGGAACGGCTGGAGAACCACGACCTCGGCGGTGTCTACGACGAGATCAACGACGAGCTCTCGGCCCTGATGGACCAGGAGCGCCAGTCGCTCGACGATCGTGGCGCATTGGCCGACATGGAACTGGCCGACCCCGACGGATCCGACGAGGCTCAGCGTGCGGCGGAACTGGCAAAGGAAACCACCACCAACAAGCAGATGCAGCTCGGCATGCTGCCCGACGACCTGGCCGGCAAGGTCCGGGGCCTGCAGAACTACGAGTTCGAGTCCAATGAGGCCCAGCAGCGGTTCGACGACCTGCTCGATCAGCTGCGACAGCAACTGATGCAACAGCAGTTCAACCAGATGGCCGGGGCGATGGAGAACATCTCGCCCGAAGACATGGCCCGCATGAAAGACATGATGGCCGAGCTGAACAACATGCTGGAACAGCGGGCCAACGGTCAAGAACCGGACTTCGAGAAGTTCATGGAGGAATACGGAGACTTCTTCCCCGACAACCCCCAGACGCTGGATGAACTGCTGGAGAGCATGGCGCAGCAGATGGCGGCCATGCAGGCAATGCTCAACTCGATGACGCCGGAGCAGCGCCAGCAGTTGATGGATCTTTCCAATCAGCTCATGGAGGACATGGACCTGAATTTCGAGGTCAGCAGACTCGGCCAGAATCTGCAACAGATGTTCCCCGATGCCGGTTGGCAGCAGAGCTACGACTTCTCGGGGTTCGATCCGCTCGGGTTTGCCGACGCCTCCCAGATGATGCAGGACTTGGGCCAGCTCGATCAGATGGAGGACTTCCTCAGCCAGGCCACCTCGCCTCAATCGTTGGCCGAGGTGGACCTCGAGCAGGTCGAGAGGCTGCTCGGCGAGGACTCGGCGGCCAGCCTCGAACGGGTGAGCGAACTGGCGAAGATGATGGAGGAGCAGGGGCTGATCCAGAACAAGGAGGGGCGCCTCGAACTGACCCCTCGGGGCCTTCGCCGGCTCGGTCAGCAGGCCCTCGGGGACCTGTTCTCCAAGCTCTCGCCCGACAAGTTGGGCAAGCACGACATCGAACAGGCCGGTGCCGGACACGAGCGGAACTACGCCACCAAGCCCTACGAATTCGGGGATCCGTTCAACCTGAACATCGAGCGAACGATCGGCAACGCCATCAGGCGCACCGGTGGCGGCACCCCGGTCGGGCTCACGCCGGACGACTTCGAGATCGAGCGGACCGAGCGGCAGGTCCGCTCCAGCACGGTGTTGATGCTGGACCTGTCGCTGTCGATGCCGATGCGGGACAACTTCCTCCCGGCCAAGAAGGTGGCCATGGCGCTCCACTCGCTGATCTCCACCCAGTTCCCTCGCGACTACCTGGGCATCGTGAGCTTCAGCGAAGTGGCGAAGGAGCTCAAGGCCTCCGACCTCCCCGAAGTCTCGTGGGATTTTGTCTACGGCACAAACATGCAGCACGCGTTCCGTCTCAGCCGCAGCATGCTGGCAAAGGAGAGCGGCACCAAGCAGATCATCATGATCACCGATGGCGAACCGACCGCCCATTTGCTGGCGGACGGCACACCCTTCTTCAGCTATCCGCCGGCACGGGAAACGGTGGAGCAGACCTTGGCCGAGGTGATGAAATGCACCAAGGCCGGCATCACGATCAACACCTTCATGCTCGATCCGGATTCCGGTCTCCGGGGTTTCATAGAACGGATCACGAAGATGAATCAGGGTCGGGCATTCTTCACGACCCCCCAGACCCTCGGCGATTACGTGCTGGTGGATTTCATCGAACACAAGCGGAAGCTGCTGAGCGGGCGAGGCACCCGACGCTCGGCGTGACGACAGCCCCGCTGCAGGCCAGGACCGGGAAGGCTGATCCCCGGCGACGAGCGGCTCTCGGCGGTCCTCGACGAGCTCGGCTACACCACCGGTGCCGGCTATCAGATCTGGGCCAACCAGGCCGCCTTCAGGGTCGATCTGGCTGTCTACATCGCCGAGAACATCGAATACGCCAGCCCGGAGCCGCTGGTCGAAGCCGTCGAGGCGCTCCGCGCCACTGCGGCCAGTCCCGGGGAGTTCATCCTCGGCGCGGGCGACCTGTACCTCGACGCCATGGTCGGCCAGGAGGCGTTTCTGCTGACGTTGCGGTTCTTCGGCATGTCCGATGATCGGCCGCCGGAGATCACCGAGGCCCTGAGCCACAGCTACGAGCGGTCGTCGTGGCAGATCGAGCGGCGGTTGGGTGAGAGCCTGGCGGCCACCGGGCGAGGCATGCGCCCCGGGCTGGCCATGGCCGACCTGGTGATGGCGCTCACCGGCCTGATGGAGGGCTACGGCCTCCGGGCGAGCGTGCAACCGGAACGGGTGCTGTCCAAGCTCGATGTCGATGGCGGCCGCCACTACGGCTTCTCCGTGGCGTTCCAGGCCGTCATCGACCGGTTCACCGAGATGTCGTCGTCCGGCGACGGTTGAACGCCGATTTCACCACCCGACCGCCTGTTGTGACCAAAGTCACATTTGATTTCGGTGGTGGCTGAAAAAGGCCTGAAACCGTTGTTTCCGGGCGATCCGGGGCGCGCCGCGTCCCCGACGATGGACAACGGCCGATCACCGTAGGTGGCAACCCCGGCTCGGGCCCTCGATCCCTGCCTGAAAACCGTGGCGGCTCCACGTGTACCACGATCCTCGGCGCTGGTCGGGGATATCCACATGCTTTGACGGCGCTGCGGGGGCGGACGTGTGTCGGCGGTGGGACTGCTCCTACCACTTTGAGTGGTCGTTCTGATCCGATTCTGAACTTCATGGATCGACGATCGGCAGTGCCCGATGGAGCGCCCGGCGGCTGCTCGGCCAATCATCGAGATGGTTAGACCCGCTTAAACAGAGGATCTTTCGGCCAACTTTGCTTGTATTCTCGGGTTGGAACGTGCAAGATCACAGTGCTGTAATTACAACAGTCACATGATTCACAGATTGTCTTAAGCGGAAGTCGGGAGCCACTGTGAGTATCAACGCCGTCACGCCATCAGAAGTTTTCAATGAGTCCCCACCCGCGCACGATGCGCCGGTGGCGGTAGGAGGAAGCATACGTATGGGGCGAAAGCACCTCATGCTCGACACCAGCTGGCAGGAGTTTGCGAACTGCCTCGGCGTTGATCCGGATCTGTTCTTCCCCGAGCGGGGAGCATCCACTCGTGAAGCCAAGGAGGTCTGCCGCGGCTGCGTGGTACGGCCGGACTGCCTCGAGTTCGCCCTGGCGAACGGCGAGAAGTTCGGTATCTGGGGCGGCATGAGCGAGCGGGAGAGACGGCGGATCAGGCGTCAGCGGGCCCTGGAGCGGCAGCAGCCCGCTCCCTTCACCGCATCGAGCGAACCAGCTTGATCGCTACGTTTCGGCGGTGTGTCGAACCGGTGGGAATGCCCATCGATGTGGTTGCCATCGGAGGTTTCTCTAGGTAGGTCGCCTTGCGACCGATAGAGTTGGAATCATGGCAGGACTCAAGCCGGCAGAGCTTCTCATAATCGTGGCAGTGCTCCTGGTTCTCTTCGGTAGCACCCAGATCCCAAAGCTGGCGCGAAGCCTCGGCCAGGCCCAGAAGGAGTTCAAGTCCGGGCTGGACGAAGGTGTGGCAGAGGCCGAACCAGAAGAAACCTGATACCGAAGGAACTTAGCGTCAGTGTCCGGCGTTGAGCATGGAGACTGACCTTCCGGGGCGTTCGGCTGGATCCAACGGGCCGGATAACGGCGGTGTCGGTTCGGCGTCTGTTCCCACATGGGAACAGGTGGCGCACAGTCACGATCGGTTTCTGTACAGCCTGGCCTACCGACTGAGTGGGAATCATCAGGATGCTCAGGACATAGTTCAGGAGGTTCTCTTGCGTGTTCGGAGAGGCCTAAGCACCTATCAGCCGGGCAACCTCGAGGGTTGGCTGAGCAGGATCACCACCAACACCTTCCTCGACCGGGTACGCAAGCAGAAGCGGCGGCCCACCGTTCCCCTCCCAGACGAGCCCGATCGGGTGATCGCCGGCAGCGCCGACATCGAGACCGAGATCGCAGCTCGGGACCTGCCCGAGCACCTCCAGGCCCTGCTGATGGATCTCCCGCCGGACTACCGGGCGGCCGTGGTGCTCAAAGATGTGCTGTCGTTCTCCTACGAGGAGATCTCCGAGATGGTTGGCGTGCCGATCGGCACCGTGCGAAGTCGCATCCATCGCGGCCGGGGTCGGCTGCGGGAGGCGTTGACCTCATGAGCGCCGTCCCCGGTGAGGAGCAGTGGGAGCTCGAGGTCGGCCGGCTGCTCGGAGCGCTGCCGCCGGTGGACCCTCCGCCCGGCTTCATCGACGCCGCCCTCGACCATCGCCCGCTCCACGCCGGCCGGGTGATGGCCGGCCTCCTGGCTCTGTCGCTGCTGGCCATGACGGCGGCGATCGCCACCGACGCCGTTGGTCGCAGCCGCATCACCCCACAGATCGACGAGTTGGCCAGACAACACGATGTTGTGGTCAGGGGCGGGCTGCTCGGTTCGCTGACCGGTGAGGTCGACCATGTGGTCGACACGCCCGTCGAGATGCCGGACGGCTTCCAACGGACCCACAATCTGGAGGCCGAGGAGGTTCGTCAGGCGGTCTTCGCCCGAGGCGATGAGGCGGTCTCGGTCTTCGTCCAGGACGGGCTGGTCAGGTGGGAGTCGCTGCCGGCCGGCAGCCGGATCGAGATCGACGGCCTGATCGCCTGGCACGACGAATCGATGCAGACCACGCTGGTGCAGACATCGAACGAGACGGTCCTGATCGTCGGCATGTCGAGTGCCGACGCAGCCGACGTTCTGGCCACCATCCCCCGCCGGGAACCGACGATGCTCGATCGGGTGCACCACACGATCAGCTCGATAACCGGGCAGTTGGGCTACCCGGACGTCGGCTGACGGGCCCCGCAAGCCCGTTGCGCTGGCGCGATCGGCCCGGCGTCAGGTCCACCGCTGCCGGCTCGGCCCAGGGTCGTCATGGCCCGCCGGCTGCGCACCGCGACAAGCGTTCGTGGAGGAAGCGGCTGGTTCGGCCAGGCGCGGCCGGTGCTGTCGGGGGGCGGTGGGGGCAGCGGTTCGGTCAGCGGGCCATGGCGGCGCTGCGCCGAGCTTTCAGGATGCGACGGCGCTGGCGCTCCGAGGTGCCACCCCAGACGCCGTGATCGATCCGGTTCGCCAGTGCGTATTCGAGGCACGGCTCCTTCGATGGACAATCGGCGCAGATCTTTTTCGCCACCTCCACACCAACGCCGTCGCTGGGGAAGAAGAGGCTCGGCGGGTGTTCGTTGCAGCTGCCTGCGGCCATCCAATTGCTTTCCATACCGACTAAGACGTCGCAATAGGCCATTTGGTTCCCAGATAGGCCAAATGAACCAGAAAAATCTTTCGATGTAGAGCGTGGGGTCGTTGGCGTCGTGATGACCGGGCCGGCTGTCCGTGGCCAGATTTGTGGCCCGTGACCAGTAGAATCGGCGCTTATGACTGACATCGAGCCCGAAGAAGACCTCCCTCCGGTCGCCCACGTGATTCTGGTCTACAACGGGCCGGTTGCTCCCCACTGGGAGATGAAGGTTCGTTACGGTGATCAGAAGATGCTCGACGACTTCTGGACCCGGGTCCACGCCCGCCTGTTGCTCCTGCCGAAGCACGACCCGCAGTTCCGCCGGAACCGGGAGCGGGTGAACCGCGACGCCGAGCGAGAACTGATCATCTGCGACTGGGATCTCGGAGAGCACGACGCCGAGAGCACCTCCACCCCTCCCGCCGCCGTCGCTCCTCCCGTGGAGGCTCCCGCACCGGTTGTGGAGGCCGCCGAAGCGGTTGAGGAGGCTGTGGAGGTGGTCGAGGCTACAGAAGCGATCGAAGCGATCGAAGCGGTCGAAGTGGTCGAGGAAGCTGAGGTGACAGAAGCGGCTGTCGAGGCGGCCCCGGAGGCCGCAGCTCCCGATGACGGATCCGCAGAGGACGGGCCGATGGTCGAGGGCGCCGAGCAGCCCGCAGGCCAGAGCTAGTGGCACCCTCGCCGAGTGGTCAGCTGTTGATCGGCGTTGACCTCGGCGGGACCAAGATCCTGGCCAGGGCGGTCGATCCGGCCACCGGCAAGGCCCAGGGCCGGGTCAAGCACGTCACACCGGCCGGCCCCGCCGCAGTGCTCGATGCCCTGGTCGACACCATCACCAAGGTCGACGGCTGGTCCGAGGCTGCCGGTGTCGGCATCGGTGTCCCCGGCTTCGTCGACCGGCACGGTGTGGTGGCGAAATGCCCCAACATCGAAGGCTGGGACGAGCCGGTGGCGGTGGCGGCCGAGCTGACCGAGCGGCTCGGCAAACCGGTGGTGGTGGCCAACGACGTGAACTGCGGGGTGGTCGCCGAGCACCGGCTCGGGGCAGGCCGAGGCCAGACCAACCTGCTGGCGGTGTTCGTCGGAACCGGCGTCGGCGGGGGTGTGGTCATCAACGACACCTTGGCGGTCGGCGATCGTGGCATGGCCGGCGAGATCGGCCACGTGACGGTCGAGCCCGGCGGCCGACCATGCGGTTGCGGCGGCTTCGGCCACCTGGAGACCTACGCCGGTCGGGCCGGTATCGACCGGGAGGCCAGGCGTCGGGCCGAAACCGGTGGCACCGAGCTGCTCGTCGAGTTGGCCGGCGACGGTCCGATCAAGTCCCGCCACCTGGCGCGGGGACTTCGGGACGGCGATCCGACAACGGTCGAGCTGCTGGCAGAGGCGGCAGACGCCCTGGCGTTGGTCATCGGCAATGCCGCAGCACTGCTCGATCTGCCCCGGGTGGTGCTCGGCGGCGGGGTGGTCGACAAGTTGGGTCAACCGTTCCTCGACCAGATCGCCGCCTCGGATCGCTTCGGCGGCTTCGGACCCGACTTCGTGGAACTGGTGGCCGCCGACCGGATCGACGATGCCGGGGCCATCGGTGCCGCGGTGCTGGCCGCCGATCAACTGGTCGGCGTCTCCATCTGATCGTGCCCGTGCCCGTGGGTCGGCGGGCCGGTGCCGGTTCGGTGGCGTCGGTTGGGCGGTCCCAAGGCGGTGGGTGCGGCTCGGCGACGTCGGTGCGGGGCGGCTCGGTGGGTTCGACACCGCGACCCCGAGCGCGGAATCGCTCACCGGTGACCGGCTCCGGCCGATGGGTCGCTGACCGGGTGAGCCGGGCGAAATGCGACTAGGTTCTATGTGCACCGACCAACGTGTGACCGATGGCCCTGGTCGAAGGGTCGCCCGGTCGCGAGTGTTGAGATAGCCGCTGCGACGTCGGTCGGTGACGAGCGGCGTATGCCGAGATTTTCAAGATGAGGGGAGCCGTGGAGCGTTGACCGAGGCCGAAGAAACCGAACAGCGACGGTACCTCAACCGGGAGCTGTCCTGGCTCGACTTCAACTCCCGCGTCCTGGCCCAGGCCGAGGACGCCGCCCTGCCGCTGTTGGAACGGTTGAAGTTCTGCGCCATCTACGCCTCGAACCTCGACGAGTTCTTCATGGTTCGGGTCGCCGGGCTGAAAGACCAGGTGGCCGGTGGCGTCACCAGTGCGCCGCCGGACGGCCTCAGCCCGCTGGCCCAGCTGGCCGAGATCCGCAAACAGGTCGATGCCCAGGCCACTCGCCTGCAGCAGGTCGAAGCCGGCGAGATCATCCCCGGCCTGGCTGAGGAGGGGGTGGAGCTGCTGGACTGGAACGAGCTGGGGCCGGCAGACCGCAAGCGGGCAACCGGTGAATTCGAGGATCGGATCTTCCCCATTCTCACCCCCCTGGCGCTCGACCCGGGCCACCCCTTCCCCTACATCTCCAGCCTGTCACTCAACGTTGCGGTCCTCGTGGTCGACCCCGAGACCGGCCAGCATCGTTTTGCCAGGGTCAAGGTGCCGCCGGCTCTGCCCCGCTTCCTGGCCCTGCCGGACAATCGGTTCGTGGCCGCAGAGCAGGTCATCGAAGCTCATCTCCACGACCTGTTTACCGGCATGGAGGTGGTCGGCGGCTGGCCGTTCCGGATCACCCGAAACGCCGACCTCACCCTCGACGAGGACGCCGAGGACCTGTTGGAGGCGGTCGAGGTGGAGCTGCGCCGCCGCCGCTTCGGTCGGGCCATCCGGCTGGAGGTCGACGACGAGATGCCGGACGAGGTCCGTGAGCTGCTCCAGCGTGAGCTCGATCTCGACGAGGAGGACATCTTCTCCTACCTCGGCGGCCTCGACGCCTCGGCCTACTGGCAGTTCCAGACCCTCGATCGTGGCGATCTCAAGGGCTCGCTCACCCCGGGCACCGTACCCCGGCGGCTGAAGGACATCGAGAGCAGTCGAGATCTGTTCTCCCGGATGGGTCGGGGCGACATCCTGCTCCACCACCCCTACGAGTCGTTCGGCTCCTCGGTCACCGAGTTCGTACGGCTGGCCGCGCAGGATCCCGACGTGCTGGCCCTGAAGATCACCCTCTACCGGACATCGGGCGACAGCCCGATCATCGATGCCCTCATCGATGCCGCCGAGGCGGGCAAGCAGGTGGCGGCGCTGGTGGAACTGAAAGCCCGGTTCGACGAAGAGGCCAACATCACCTGGGCCCGCAGGCTGGAGGACGCCGGGGTCCACGTCGTCTATGGGCTGGTGGGGCTCAAGATCCATGCCAAGACGGTCCTCGTCATCCGCAACGAGCAGGACGGCATCCGCCAGTACTGCCACGTCGGCACCGGCAACTACAACTCCAAGACGGCCAGGATCTACGAGGACATCGGCATCCTGACCGCATCGCCGGCCGTTGGCGAGGATCTGACCCAGCTGTTCAACTTCCTCACCGGCTACGGCCGTGACGTTTCCTACCAGCGGCTGCTGGTGGCGCCGGGCTCGCTCCGACGAGCCCTCGACGAGCTGATCGTGTCCGAGATCGAAGCGCCGGAGGGCACCGGCCGGATCATCTTCAAGATGAACAGCCTGGTCGATGCCAAGATCATCGATCGGCTCTACGAAGCCAGCCAGGCCGGGGTCCAGATCGACCTGATCGTTCGGGGCATCTGCTGCCTGATCCCCGGTGTGCCGGGGATGTCGGACAACATTCGAGTCCGCAGCCTGGTTGGCAAGAACCTCGAGCACTCCCGACTGTACTACTTCGCAAACGGTGGCCTGCTCGACGGCGACGAGACCGGCGACGACGCCGACGGCGGGGGGACGTTCTACATCGGCTCGGCCGATCTGATGCCCCGGAACCTCGATCGACGGGTCGAGGTCCTGCTCCGGGTCGAAGACGCCGATTGCGAGGAACGGCTGCACGAGATCCTCCGGGTCAACATGGAGGACACGGCGATGGCCTGGGAGCTGGGGGCCGACGGCAGCTACCGTCGGGTCGGCGGAGACTACAACGCCCACGACGTCTTCGAGGAGCTGGCGGCGGAACGCAACGAGGTTTCGGCCGAGGTGCCGACGGGAGCGCCCACCGGTGCCGCCGATCGGCTTCGACAGTTTCTGCCCCGGCGCCGTAGTAACTTCTGACGGTGAGCAAGAACGGACTGGTACGGGCCTCGGGCTGCGTTGTCTATCGGATCACCGACGACGGGCTCGAGGTGTTGGTGGCCCATCGTCCACGCTACGACGACTGGGACTTCCCGAAGGGCAAGTTGGAGGACGGCGAGACCGATCTGGAGTGTGCCCTTCGCGAGACCGAGGAGGAAACCGGGTTCACCGGTGAGGTCGGTCCGGAGCTGCCGTCGGATCGTTATCCGGTCAACAAGGGCGACAAGCTGGTCCGATGGTGGCTGCTGCACCAGACCGGCGGCCGGTTCAAGGCCAACGACGAGGTCGATGAGGTCCGGTGGTTGTCGCCGGAGACTGCGGCCGACGTGCTGTCCTACGACCACGCCAAGGGGCTCCTGGCCCACCTCCCTCGGTAGAGGTCATCGGCGTGACGGGCGGCGGCCGACGTCCGGCCTTGACCGGCCCATCGATCTGGTGGTCGACCCCGGCCAGTCCGGCATCGCAGTTCACCGAGGCGGAGCTGGCCCGATCCCGGGTCTACCACCGGCCGCTGCGGCGGGTCGGCCTGGCCTCGGTTGCGGCCAGGATCGTACTGCTGGCCGTCGCTGCGTGGGTCGCCCCCGAGATCGCCGATCGTCTCGGCCTCCCTCAGCCGGTCACCGGGGCGGGCTGGTTCGACATGGTCACCTCGGCCTCGTTGGCCCTGTCGGCGGTGCTGACCGTTGTGGCCCTGCGGCTGCCATCGGTGGTGGCCGACGGCTGGTTCGAGTTTCGTTTTCGCCGAGGGATCGAGGGGTATCGGCCGCTGCGATTCACGTCGTTCGCCTCGACCACGTTGCTGCTGGCCATCATCTCCTGGTTGGTGCTGATCCCGGCCGCCGCCTCGTTCTACCGGCTGGCGGCGGTGATCGTCGATCGGCGGTTGCTCTACACCATGGTGGTGGTGCTCGTGGCGTCGACGGTTGCGGTGGCCGCCGTGGTGGAGCGCCTGATCCGGAGGGCGCCGGTCGGGCGGGAACGACCTCTCGACCCCGAGTCGGCCCCGGGCCGGGCCTGGCATACGCTGGCCGAGCGGTACGGACTGGCCGATGTGCCGTTCCTCATCGGGCCGGTCGGTGGGGGAGCGGTCGGCACCGATCGTGGCGTTGCGTGCGATGAGTGCGATGAGTGCGTTGAGTGCGATGAGTGCGTTGAGTGCGATGAGTGCGTTGAGTGCGATGACGGCAACCGGGGCCCGGAGAGAGGCCGGAGCGGGGCCGACGAACAAGGTCGCGGTGGGCCCGACGAGTTGCCAAACGCCTGCGCCATCGGCCTGGCCGGCAACCGCCGGGTGGTCGTGACCGAGGCGCTGCTGGCCGAGGAGCCGGAGATCCGCGATTTTGTGGTGGCCCACGAGTTGGCTCACCTTGCCTTCCACCATGTGGCGGTCAGGGCCGCCACCACCGTGCTCGTTTCGGCTGCCGTGGTGGCCACGGTCGGGCTTGCGGCCGGATCCGGGCTGCCATGGACCTGGTTCGGCACCGACCCCGTTGAGCCGCTCGGGCTCCCGGCGGTGGCCCTGGTGGCGATGCTGGGAGCCGGGCTGATTGCCCCGCCGGCGAACTGGCTGTCGAGGGCTCAGGAACGGTCCGCCGATGGCGGCGCAGTGTCGATGGTCGGAGCTCCGGCAGCCGTGGACGTCGCCGTCCTGCACCTGGCGACGGCGGCCGACCTCGACCCGCCGTGGTGGGCCAGGCTCTACGGCGAACACCCGCCGCCGGCCGAACGCCTCGAATGGCTGGCCCGACATCGGGCCCGGGCGGTGCGATCCGATCGAACCGGGCGGCAGCGAGATGGCGATCGACCCTCCTCGCCCGTCGGGTGTTGACCGGCGACTCTTTCGGGTGTTGACACGGTGAAGCGGTCACACCTGCCGGGTGCCGCCTCGGATTGAGGCCGGCGACCAGCGCCTCCACCGCCAGTGTTCACCCCTCGTTCACCTGCAGTTCATGCTGCCCAGGCTCGGCGGCCACTTCTCCTCCCTAGCTTGGGCCATGAGAGCATTCACCCGGCGCGGACGTCCGGGTTCCACTGAGGAGAGGTTCCCTTGAAAGCGACGAAATTGGCGAGATTGCTGGGTCTGCTACTGGCCGTCACCTTGATCGCCGCGGCGTGCGGCGACGATTCGGACGATGGGGCGGAAGGTGGCGACGAAACCGCCACCGAATCGACTGCATCGGCCGACGGCGAATCTGGCGACGGTGGTGCGTCCGGCGATGCCGCAGCCTGCCAGGCCGGCAACATCAACATCTCCGGTTCCTCGACCGTGGAACCGATCAGCCGCCGGGCGGCCGAGCTCTACGAAGAGGTCTGCGCCGACGCCATCATCACCGTCGACGGGCCGGGGACCGGGGACGGTTTCAAGCTGTTCTGCGACGGCGAGACCGACGTCTCCGATGCGTCTCGAACGATCAAGGAGTCCGAAGCGGACGTCTGTGCCGAGAACGGCATCGAGTACACCGAGCTGAAGGTGGCATTCGACGGCATTGCGGTGATGACCAGCCCGGCAAACGAGGCCGTCGAGTGCCTGGCCTTCGCCGATCTCTATTCGCTGCTTGGCGGTCAGAGTGAAGGCTTCGACAACTGGAGCGACGCCGATGCCCTCGCCGCCGAGCTCGGCTCGACGGTCGCCCCCTTCCCAGACGCCCCACTGAGCATCAGCGCTCCCGGGACCGAATCCGGCACCTACGACAGCTTCATCGAGATCGTGCTCGAAGGCATCGCCGAGGAGCAGGGAGACACCCAACTGATCCGCCAGGACTTCGCAGGCAACGCAGACGACAACGTCATCATCGAGGGCATCGCCAGCAACGACACCAGCCTCGGCTGGGTCGGTTTCGCCTTCGCCGAGGAGAACATCGATCGGGTCAAGGAGATCGCCGTGGCCGCAGAGCCGGGTGGCGACTGTATTGCCCCGACTCCCGAGACCATCGCCGATGGCAGCTATCCGGTCAGCCGGGGTCTCTACATCTACGTGAACAACGCCAAGATCGCCGAGAACCCGGCGCTGGCCGGCTACATCGACTTCTACCTCGGTGACGGCTACACCGAGTCGGTCACCCAGGCCTTCGGTGACACCGGCTATGTCGAGCTGCCGGACGACCAGCTCAACGCCAGTCGAGAGGCCTGGGCCTCGGCCACGAGCTAGGAACAGCGCAACACCGACAACCCGGACTGGAGCGGACAAGGGGTCATGACAACAGCATTGCGACCGGATGGGCCACCTCCCGAAGAACTGCTGAGTGGCAACCGACGGCGCCAGGCCAGGGAGTCGTTGGTCCGGTATGCGGTCGGTCTGGCGGCCGTCACCTCGATCCTGATCACGGTCGCCATCGTGGCCTCGCTGGTCTACCGGGCCGCCCAGTTCGTCTACCATCTGGTCAACCCAAACGAGGTCGACCTGGAGGCTGCGGGGGACGCCCCCATCGGCTTCGGGGCGCTCTGGTCCGACCAGTGGGCCCCCCGGTTCTTCGAGTTCGACATCAAGACGCTGCTGGTCGGCAGCCTGGTGGTGACGGTGGTGGCCATGGCCCTGGCCGCCCCGCTCGGCCTCGGTGCTGCGGTCTATCTCTCGGAGTACGCCAATCCCCGGGTCCGCAAGATCCTCAAACCGATTCTCGAGGTGCTGGCCGGGATACCCTCGGTGGTGCTCGGCTTCTTCGCCCTGCGATGGATCTCGCCCAATCTGGTGCAGCGGGTCTTCGATGCCGAGGGCCAGAGCCTGCTCGCCGCAGGGCTCGGTGTTGGTCTGCTGACCATCCCGCTGGTCGCCTCGATCTCCGAGGACGCGATGCGGGCGGTTCCCAATTCGTTGCGGGAGGCGTCTGCCGGCCTCGGGGCGAGACCGAAGACCACCACCCTGGCCGTTGTCCTCCCCGCCGCGGTGTCGGGCCTGGTTGCGGCCTTCATCGTCGCCACCTCCCGAGCGATCGGGGAAACGATGGTGGTGTTCCTCGCCGCCGGCGCTTCCGGCAACTCGGCCCAGTTCACCGTCAATCCCCTGGAGCGGGGCTCCACCATGACGGCGGCCATGGCCAGCCAAGCCTCGGGAACCGACGGCACCATCTCCGAGTTGTCGTTCAACTCGCTGTTCTTCGTCGGCTTCGTGCTGTTTGTCATCACCCTGGGGCTGAACCTCATCGCCGACCGCTACGTCCGAAGAGTCAGGCAGGCCTACTGATGGCGGTCGTCGAACCGATCCTGAACAAGAAGACGGCCCGACGGGTCGAGGCCCAGATCCAGTCCGGCGGGGTCAACCTGTCGAATACGATCTTCAAATGGTCACTGCTGGCCTGCTTGCTCTTCTCGCTGCTGGTCATCGGCGTGCTGCTGACCGACGTCATCACCGATGCGTGGTCGGTCCTCACCGGGCGGCTTGACGTGTTCCTGGCCAATCCGACCAGGACCTCATCCGAGGAGTCCGGTGTGTTCCAGGGGCTCCGGGGCACGTTCTGGATCGGGATCTTCGTGATCTTCCTCACCTTCCCGTTGGGTATCGCAGCCGCCATCTACCTGGAGGAGTACGCCGCAGACACTCGGCTGACCCGGCTGATCAACGTCAACATCCGCAACCTGGCCGGTGTGCCGTCGGTGGTCTACGGCATCCTCGGCTTCACCATCTTCGTCAGCCTGCTCAACGGCGTGTTCGGCGACTCCGAGGTGTCCCGGGGCAACACCACGACCGCCGGTGGCCTCACCCTGGCCATCCTGGCCCTGCCGGTGGTGATCATCACCTCAGCCGAGGCGATCCGGGCCGTGCCGGACAGCCTCCGGGAGGCGGCCTACGGGGTCGGGGCCACAAAATGGGAGGTCATCAAGTCCCACATCCTGCCCTATGCGGCCCCGGGGATCCTCACCGGCACGCTGCTGTCGTTGGCCAGGGCCTTGGGCGAGGCCGCTCCGTTGATCCTGGTCGGTGCGGTTCAGGGCCGGCTGGGACCGCGAACGGGCTTCTTCGGGCTGGAGCAGCTCGGCGAGAAGTTCACCGCCATGCCGATCGTCATCACCGACTTCGCCAAGCAGCCGGGGGCGGACTGGCAGCCGGTCACCTCAGCGGCCATCGTGGTGTTGTTGCTGGTGGTGTTGGGTTTCAATGCGGCGGCGGTGTTGTTGCGGAATAGATTTGAGGCCAAGCGTGAAGGTTAGGAAGCAGGACATGACCACCGACTCCGATGCAAGCGGCCCCGTCCTGGAAGAGGATGACATTTCCGTGGTGACCGAACCGGCGTCCGGGGGCGACATCCCACCCGGAGATGCCGAGCAGGCCCCGGACATGGTCATGGAGCTGCGCGACGTCTCGGTCTACTACGGCGACTTCCGGGCCGTTCGCAACGTCGACATGCCCATCTACCTCCGTCACATCACCGCCCTGATCGGCCCGTCGGGCTGCGGCAAGTCAACCGTGCTCCGCAGCCTGAATCGGATGAACGATCTGATTCCCGGCGCCCGTGTCGAAGGCCTCATCAAGTATCTGGGCATCGATCTCTACGGGCCCAAGGTCGATCCGGTCGAGGTCCGGCGCCGCATCGGCATGGTGTTCCAGAAGCCCAATCCATTCCCGAAGTCGATCGCCGACAACGTGACCTACGGACCCCGGATCGCCGGCATACCCAAGAAGGACTGGCCCGAGCTCCTGGAGACGTCGCTTCGGGCTGCGGCCATCTGGGACGAGGTCAAGGACCGGCTCGATCATTCCGCCCTCGGCCTCTCCGGCGGACAGCAGCAGCGCCTGTGCATCGCCAGGGCCATCGCCACCAAGCCCGATGTGTTGCTGATGGACGAGCCCTGCTCGGCCCTGGATCCCATCGCCACCGGCCGTATCGAGGACTTGATGCAGGAGCTGAAGGACGAGTACTCCATCGTGATCGTGACCCACAACATGCAGCAGGCGGCCAGGGTCAGCGATCGGTGCGGTTTCTTCACAACCGAGCTGGACTCCGAAAACGATCGCCGAACCGGTGAGCTCGTCGAGTTCGACGAAACCGAGCGGATCTTCTCCAACCCCGAGGACGAGCGAACCGAGAACTACATCACCGGCCGTTTCGGGTAACTCGGGCGGTCCTCAACCAACCAGGGCGTACCCGACCGGCCGGATCGATCCGGTCCGACCGGCAGCGCCCACCTATGGTCGTCACATCCGGCCCGGCCCCGTCGGGCACCGCAGGAAAGATTGGTCCCATGTCCTCCCACCAACCGGAACAGCCCATACCGGAACCGAAACCGGAAACCACCCAGCGCCTGGCCTATCACCGCGAGCTCGAGGAGCTGGCTTCAGGGGTGCTGCGGCTCGGCGCCATGGCCTGCGAGACGATCCCTCAGGGCACCGAGGTTTTGCTCGCCGGTGACCTGGCCGACGCCCAGGCCGTGATCGACGCCGACGACGAGATCGACGCGCTGACCGTCGAGCTCGAGGAGAAGTGCTACGCCATCATCGCCCTCCAGGCCCCGATGGCCGGCGAATTGCGGCGCCTCATCGCCATCTCCAAGCTGGTGGCCGAGATCGAACGGTCGGCCGACCTGATGGTCAACATCTGCAAGGCCAGCCGCAGGATGTACGGGGCCGAGCTGACCCCACGAATCCGGGGCGTGTTGGCTTCGATGAGCAGGGAGGCCAACAAGCTGCTGCGCCTATCTCTTGACGCCTTCGCCGACGAGAACGTGTCCCTGGCTGCGGCGCTGGGAGACATCGACGACAAGCTCGACCAGCTGAACCGCGACATCGTCGAGGAGATCTTCGAGGCCCATGCCGCCGAATCGATCGACCTTGCGGCCGCGGTCCAGCTGGCCCTCATTGCCCGATACTACGAACGGATCGGCGACCATGCGGTGAACATCGGCGAGCGGGTCACCTACATGGTCACCGGCTGGTTGCCAGAACACGATGGCCTGCTGCGGGTCCAGAACCGGGCCGGCACCGGGAACGCCCCAGCCACCGCCTCCGACGAAACCTCGTCATGACGACCTGCAGCTGATGATCGTCGCTGCCATCGCCATCGCCATCGCCGTCGCCGTCGGCGTTGTTCTGGCCGCAGCCATCGGCTATCGGCTGGGGATGGTCCGCGCCACCGGCATCGTGTCCCAGCCGCCGACCCCCGAGCGGCCGCACGTACCGGAAGCCGAGCATGAGGTCCGAGCCGATGCCGAGGATCTCTCCCGTCTGGACATCGAGCGGGCCCTGGCCGACCTGCGGCTCGGGGTCGTGGTGGCCAATGGCGAGGCCGAGGTCGAGTATCGCAACAATCAGGCGCTGCGCTACGCCACCGGTCGTCACGGCGACGCCCTGGTGGAGGCTGCGCTCCAGCGGGTGATCGATGGGGCCCTGGTCGGCCTTTCGCTCGAGGAGAGCGTGGAGGTCTACGGGCCACCGGCCCGCTCGCTCCTGGTCCAGGCGTCGCCGACCTACGATCAGGGTTCGATCAGCGGGGCGGTCGGCGTCATCGACGACGTGTCCGAGGTTCGCCACATCGATCGGGTCAAGAGCGACTTCGTGGCCAACGTGAGCCATGAGCTGCGGACGCCGGTCGGCGCCATCAGCGTCCTGGCCGAGACCATCGCCGAGGCCGAGGAACCGGAGGTGATCGCCAGGCTGGCCCACCGCATGCAGCGGGAGGCCAGTCGCCTCGGTGCCACCATCGACGATCTGCTGGCGTTGTCCCGGTTGGAGTCGGGCCCGGTTGTGGAACCGGAGACCATCGACCTGGTCTCGGTCGCAACCATGGCCATCGAGCGGACCACCGAGGCCGCCCAGCAGCGTGGCGTGCTGATCGAGCTGCACAACGACGCCGGGAGGTCGGTCCTGATCGACGGTGATCAGGGCCAGCTGGTGGCGGCGGTGGCCAACCTGATCGACAATGCGGTCAAGTACTCCGATGCCGGGCAGCTGGTGACCGTCGGCGTCGGCGTCGGTCCCGGCCGAGACGACGCCGGATCCGTCGGCTCTGCTGATGACCTCCCAGGCGGTGGTCCCGACACCTCCGATCCGGACGATGGCGCTACGGCGGCGGCCGTGGCCGAGCTGGCGGTCGTCGACACCGGGATCGGCATCCCCGAACGGGATCTGGACCGGATCTTCGAGCGGTTCTACAGGGTCGACTCGGCCCGCCGTCGAGACACCGGGGGCATCGGCCTCGGTCTCTCGATCGTCCGACATGCACTGATCAACCATGGCGCCACGATCCGGGTGTGCTCCACCGAGGGCCAGGGCTCGACCTTCAGCATCCACCTCCCGCTCTCGGCGGCCCAGCAACTCATCGCCGGCGAGGACACGGTCCGCTATGGTCCGGCCGAGGAGACTGGACCATGGAAGATCTGACCGTACTGGTGGTTGAGGACGAAGAGGCGTTCATCGACGCCCTCACCATCGGGCTGCCCCGGGAGGGTTTCAAGATCGAGGTGGCCAGGGACGGCGCCGAGGCTCTCGCCATGTTCGACACCGTGGCCCCCGACCTGGTGCTGCTCGACATGATGCTGCCCCGGGTGTCCGGCCTCGACGTCTGCCGTGAGCTCCGGACCCGCTCCGACGTCCCGATCATCATGGTGACCGCCAGATCGGCCGAGGTCGACACGGTGGTGGCGCTGGAGATCGGCGCCGACGACTATGTGACGAAGCCGTACCGGATCCGGGAGCTGGTGGCCAGGATGCGGGCCGTGACCCGACGGCTGAACGTCGGTGGGGCCGCCGCCACCGACGGTGGCCATCAGGATCCATCCCACCGAGCGAACCCATCGACCGGACCTCATCCATCGAAGGCCGCCGGTACCCCGACGACGTCGACGCCCGACCCCACCGACGATGGGGAGACCACGGTCGCCGTCGGCGAGGTCTGGATCGACCCGTCCCGCCACGAGGTCGGTGTCCGGGGCGCCACCGTCGATCTCCCGCTCAAGGAATTCAGTCTGCTCCACTACCTGATGGCAAATGCCGGGCGGGTTCTGACCAGGGAGATGCTGATCGACCGGGTCTGGGGCTCGGACTACGTCGGCGACACCAAGACCCTCGACGTCCACATCAAACGACTCCGGTCCAAGATCGAGCCGGACCCGTCTGAGCCGGTCAATATCGTGACCATTCGGGGCCTCGGGTACAAATACCAGTCCAACGACGGCTGATTTCGCGTCGTGGCCGTGTCCGGGGTCACCTTCGAGCCCTAACATCGGGGGTAGTGAACCGCCCGATGCAGCCCGGGACCGGGCCAGGTGCCTTCAGGGCGTCTCGTCGCGACCTCGGGGCGGAGGCGTTCAGCGTCTCCCCGTTCAACCGGCTGGCCAGAACCCACGCCTTTTCGGTGGCCGGCGACACACTGCTGGCCATCGCCCTGGCGGACTCGCTCTTCTTCGACGTCGACCCCAACGATGCCCGCTGGAAGGTGGGCGCCTACCTGTTGCTGACGATCGCCCCGTTCGCCATCGTGGCCCCGTTCCTCGGCCCGGTGATGGACCGCATCAGTGGCGGGCACCGATACATGATCATCGGCACTGCGCTGGTCAGGGCCATGCTGATGGCGGCCCTGGTGGTCTACGTTCAGGATTGGCCGCTGTTCCCCCTGGCGTTCGCCATGCTCGTGATGGGCAAGACCTACGCCGTCGCCAAGAGTGCGGTGGTGCCGACCACGGTCGACAGCGAGGACGCACTGGTCAAGTCCAACTCCCGGCTGTCGATCCTCTCCGCGCTGTCGGGGGCGGCCGCAGGCGTACCCGGCGTGCTGCTACTCCGATTTGGTGGCGCACCGTGGGTGCTGGCCCTCGGCGTCGTGGCATTCCTGGTGGCGGCGGTGCTGGCTTTTGCCATCCCGGCCACCAGGGTCGCCCCCGAGCGGGCCGAGGAGGCGGAACTGGCCGAGCTGAAGGGGCCCGGCATCCTGGTGGCCTCCAGCGCCATGGGCTACCTCCGGGGAGCCGTCGGCTTCGTGACGATGTTGCTGGCCTTCGACCTGCGGGGCGGCATCGACCCCGGCCCGACGAGCGCCGGGGTGGAGATCGGTCACCGGGTCCGCCAGTCGCTCGGTCTCGAGCGCCTCGACCTCACCACGGGCGGCGCGCCGCCGTGGCATTTCGGTGTGGCCCTGATCGGCGTGGGTCTCGGGGGCCTGATCGGATCGGCGTCGGTGCCGAAGCTGCGGTCGCGGATCAAGGAGGAGCGGATCCTGGCCTATGCGCTCCTGGCCCTGACGGCCTTGGCGGTGTTGGCCGCCGTCTCCACCGGGCTGGCCGGGGCGTTCATCATGAGCTTCGCCATCGCCTTGGCGGCCCAGGGTGGCAAGCAGGCGTTCGATGCCATCGTCCAGCGCGACGCCCCGAGAGCCAACCTCGGTCGCACCTTCAGCCGCTACGAGAGCCGATTCCAGCTGGTGTGGGTTCTGGGTGCGCTGTTGCCGGTGGTGATCCCCCTGCCGGCCCGGGTCGGCTACTTCCTGGTCGGCGGTTCTGCCGCCTTTGTGGCCGCCACCTACTGGTTCGGTCGTACGCCGAATCCAGCCGCCATCGTGTCAGACGGGATCCTCCACGATGGGCTCGATCGGCTGGCAAACGCCGCCCCGACGTCGATCAGCCGCCGGCTGCCGAGTCGGGCGTCCGGCGGGCGGACGGCCTCCGGCGGGCCCGCACAGGACGTCCCACCACCGAGCCACCGCACCGACGATGAACGCAGGTCTGGGCCCGTCGGCGACGACAAGCCGACTCGTGATCAGACCACACTGCTGCCGATCAACAAGGTTCCGAACGGCCCGGACCCGACAACGGTGATGCGCGACGAGGACATGTTCGGATCCCGGGGCCTGCCCGAACCGATGTTGTTCGATCCCGACGTCACGGTCATCTTTCCCGGCACCCCGGGCCCGCCACCGCCATCGTCCGGCGATGAGGATGGCGACGACGATCCGATCAAGCGGCCACCGGCCGAGCCGGACTCCTGGCCCAGCCGTCGGCCGTAGCGAGCAGCAACGCCGCTGCGGCCACTGCGGCGCTGGTCCCGGTGGTCAGCCGGTGGGCGGCGAAGAAGTCCCGTCCCTGGCTGAAGAAGTCGAACAGGGCCGCCGAGGCCGAGACGCCGAGCACGATGCCCGTGGTCCTGGTCAGCAGCGACAGGCCACCGCCGATGCCCTGTTTGTCGGGTGGTAGCGCCGACATGACCATGGCCATGTTCGGCACCCCGAACAGGCCGAGGCCGGCGCCGGTGACCGCCATGGCCGCCGCCACCGCCACCACGCCGGTCGATGACGAGCTCGAGGCCAGCCACGTCAGGCCGACGGTCTCCAGTGTCAGGCCGGCCGCGATGGGCACCCGATTCCCGGAGCGATCGGTCCACCGGCCGGCCAATGGGGCGGCGAGGCCCATGGCGATCGGTGAGGCGGCAAGCACCAGCCCGCCAACCACCGGCGGATGGCCGAGTTCGGTGACCACCAGGGTCGGAACCAGCAGCCAGGCCACGAACATCGACCCGTTGGCCAACACGCTCAACAGGTTGGCGGTGGCGAACCGCCGATCGGCCAGCAGCGCCGGGTTGATGATCGGGGCCGGGTGGTGCCTCGACCGCGCCACGTAGAGCACCCCGACCGCCACGGTCACACCGACACAGCTCCACAGCGCCGGCGACGCAGGCCCGAAACGGCGACCGGAGTTGAGGGCCAGCAGGACGGTGGTCAGCCCGAGGGTCACCAGGGCTGCCCCGGCCACATCGGCGCCGCGCCTGGCCGATTGGGGGGCCGGGTCGATCGACCGGGCCAGCGCCAGCAGAAGCAGGCACAGCGGAATCCGGAACCAGAACACCGCCGGCCATCCCCAGAGCACCACCAGTGACCCGCCGACCAGTGGCCCGACGGCCGCGCCGACGCCCGTTGCGGCCTGAAAAACCCCGACGCCCCGGCCCCTCGCACCTTCCCCGACCGCCAGGGCGGCCATGGCCGGGGCGGCGGCCATCACCAGCGCGGTGGCGACCCCCTGCCCGACCCTGGCGGCAAGAAACCAGCCGAAGCTGGTTGCCAGGGCGCAGGCCGCCAGCGCCACCACCGACGCCGCGGCCCCGATGCGCAGCACGGTCCGGTGGCCGATCGTGTCTCCCAACTGCCCGGCGGCCAGAAGGAGGCCGCCGTAGGAGAGCACATAGCTGACCACGACCCACTGGAGGTCCTCGATGGTGATGCCAAGCCCATCGACCAGATCGGGGAAGGCGACGTTGAGGGCGGTGTCGAGCGAACCGAACCCTCCGGCCGCAGCGGCCAGCAGCAACCGCCGATCGAACCGGCCCGGACCATCGGTCACGGGCTCGGTCGCAGTCCGGCCGCCTCGGCGGGGATCGGGAACCTACAGATCGTCGAGGCCGGACAGGTCGTCCGGCACCTCGAGGCCCGCACCGCCGGCGTCGGGATCACTGTCGAGGCCGATCCTGGCCAGCCACAGTCCGGGAGCATCGACCTCGGCCGCCGTCGGCATGTCGAGCTCGTCGCCCCACAGCCGGGCCAGACCGTCCGCGCCGGCCCGCTCGACTATCCCGGCCACAAAATCATCGCCCCTGGTCAGCGTGGCCTGGTCGATCTCGAGCCCGAGCAGGCGCTCCATGAACCGGTCCGCCGGTGCAACGTCGACCCAGCGCTGCCGGAACCGCTCCCGGATCGTCTCGTGACTGAGCACCAGGCCCCGGCTGAGCTCGGTCACCGTATGATCGACGAACCCCAACACCGCCGCGACCAGGGCATCGAGCTGGGGTACCAGCAGATCGTGGGCCGGGGAGCGGAGCAGGGAGAAGATCACGTCGGGATCGCTGAGGGTGTTCGACAGCTCCTGGATCTGGTTCAGGTCGGTGATCGACCCGAACCGTTCGTTGATCAGGTCGCTGTTTGGCCGGAATGCCGAGGCGAAGTCGAGCAGCAGGCTTTCGAGGCGGGACTTGACGTGGGGAATCGAGAGCACCGCATGGGCCGTCAACTCGTGGATCAACACCCACAGCCGGAGCTCGTCGGCCGGTACGTCCCACGCCGCAGCCGAGGCGTCGATCGTGGTGGGGATGACCAGCACCTCGTCGGACGGTCGAGGGATCGGCAGGTCGTACTGGCCGAGAGCCCGCTGACCGAGGTGACCCAGCATCGATCCGGCGCTCGTCGACACCAGCATCGGCCCCAGGGCGGTGAACATCTGGCCCATCATCTGGGCGGTGAGGTTGGCGATGTCGACCTCGGCCGGATCGTCCTCGGCCGGCATCAGCGACTGTGATTCGGCGGCCAGGCCGGCCGAGAGGGCCTCGCCGAAGCGTTCGAAGAACGGCCGGTAGGCGTCGAGGCTGTGGCGGGTCCAGACCGATCTGGTGACCGGTGCCACCTTGGTGCCGGGAGGCAGGGCGAGGCCGGCCGCCTGGTTCACGTGCAGTTCGGCCACCCGGGCCAACTCCTCGATCTTGATCCGGTCCATCGGGTCGAGGTTGGGCTCGGCGCCGCCGCCCGAGGCGATCGACGTTGCCATCTCGGCCGCCGCCTTCCACGGGTCGGCCCCACTCAGCCCGCCCAGCAGGCTGTTGAGATCAAAAAACGGAAACTCCCCACCGGGTGGATTGCTACTGCTCACAAGGGCATCGTAGAGCAGTGGTATCGATTGTGGTCACCGGCGCCTCAGGAGCTGTCGGCAAAAGGGTCATCTCGCTGCTGGTCGAGCAAGCCGAAACCGACCGCATCGTCGCCATCGATCGGCGTCGGCCGGCCTTGGAACGGGAGGGGGTGGAGAGCCATCAACTGGACCTGATGACCGACGATCTGGAGCCCGCCATGGAAGGCTGCGATTCGGTGATCCACTTGGCCGAGGACCACTCTCGCCGGTCGGATGCCGCAGCGGCGGTTGCCACCCTCGACCGGGTTCTGACCGCAGCCGACAACGTGGGCTGTCGCCACCTCGTCCTGCTGTCGTCGGCCCTGGTCTACGGTGCCTATCCCGACAATCCGGTCCCGCTGACCGAGACCCACCCCATCCGACCGATTCCGGCCCTGGCCCACGCCACGATCAAGGCCGGGTTGGAGGCCAGGGCCGAGGCCTGGCGGGCCGAGTCTGGGGCCAAGGTGGCGGTGCTGCGGCCGGCCGCCGCGCTGTCGGACGGGGATTCGAGCTGGATTGGCGCCGCGCTGCGGGCCGCCACTGCGGTCCGGTCCGAGCAGGTCGATCCGCCGGTCCAGTTCCTCCACCACGATGACCTGGCCTCGGCCTTGGTGCTGGCCGCCCGGCGACAACTCGACTCGGTGTACAACGTCGCCCCCGACGGATGGATCGGGGCCGAGCTGTTCCGGGCCCTGCGAGGCGAGGCCGCCGTCCGGCTGCCGGAGCGACTGTCGGAGTGGCGTCTGCGGGCGGCCAAGAGCCTGGCTGATCGCAACCTGCTCGACGGCCTCGAACCGTACGTGAGCTGGCCCTGGGTGGTGTCCAATGACAGGCTCCGAGCTGTCGGCTGGAAGCCGGCGTATTCGAACGAGGCGGCGTTCGTGGCCGGCACCCCGGCGCCACTGCTGTCGTCGATCAATCCCCAGCGCCGCCAGGAACTGGCCTTGGGCGTGGCCGGGACGGTCGGGGCGGTGGCGGTTGGCGGGGCGCTGTGGGTGTTGCGACGGACCCTGCGCTGAGCCGCCGATGGCCCCGGCCCCATCACGGGCTCAGCCGGGCTCGGCGACCACCTCGACCTCAACCTGCTGGCGGCCTTGACCGGGGCGCCGGAACGACAGCCGAAGCTCCCCACCAACGCCGGCCTCCCTCACCAGATAGGTCAGGTGGTCGGTGCCCTGCAGCCGCTCACCGTCGACGGCGATCAGGTGGTCACCGCGCTGGAGCTTGTCGATGGCCGGGCTGTTCTCGTCCACCGATTCCACCCGGAGGCCGATGGTCATTGCCCGTACCTCGATGCCGAGCCAGGCCCGGCTCCCGGTTCCCCAGGTCGTCAGGGCATTGGCGATCGCGCTGACCCGTTCAATGGGCAGCGCCGCCACCAGGGGGTTGCTGCTCCCCAGGATCAGGCCGATCATCCGACCGGTTTCGTCGCGGAGGGGGCCACCCGCCATCCCGTCCGACCGTTGGATCCCGGTCAGGATCGGCTCGTAGACGATGTGGTCGGCCAGGGTGGTGGCCGGGAGGGCGGTGGAGATCACCACGCCGGCCCTGGCGTGCTGGCTGCCCCGGATCCCGTCGGGGTCGCCGGTCTCATGGTCCGGTTGATGGCCCGGTGCCGGGGTTTTCTGGACCGACGGTTCATCGGGGGCGGGAGGAACGACGTCGGCCGATTCCGGTTCGGTCGGGCCGTTGCCGCATCCGGGGTCGGTACCGGCCCCGGCCGGGCCCGCTGCCTGTGGGCTGGAGGCGTCCGGCGCCTCGGGGGCGGAGGCACCGGGTTCAACCTCGGTTCCGGATCTCTCTCCGGCGGCCGTGCCGTCGCCGGCCCGGGTGCTGCCAGGGCCTGCCGCCTGCCCGTTCGACTCGGTCCCGGTGTCGGCCTCGGCCGATCGGTCGGTTGGCGCCGACCGATCCCCGTCGCCGCTGCTCCTGGCCTCGGCGTCGCCGCTGTCACCGGCGGCACCGTCGGCGTCCGGTCCGGTCGCCTCTTCGTTGTCGTCCGGAGCGGTTCGAAGTGCGGCCGTCCGGACCACCTCGGAGTCGCAGTAGCCGACGTAGGCGTCCGTGCCGTTCTCCACCGGCTCCTCGGCGGCGGAGACCGGTGGCAGGTCGAGTTCCATGGCGTCGTTGTACAACCCCACCACGGCGACGTCGCTGGCCATGTCGGCCTGCTCGACGTTGGCTCGGAACCAGCGGCCGGCGATCCTGAGGAACACCGTGCTGTGGCCCTTCAGGGCGCTGGCGCTGGTGATCAGACGCTGATCGATCACCACCAGCGACGCCAGCCGTTCGCTGCCGAGATTGGCCCGGGTGAAGATGGCGGGACCCACCGGCTCGGTGGGGGCGGGGACCTGCCGTGTCGATGGATCTTCGGCCTCGGAGCCGATCGTCGGCTCGGGGCCGTCGGTGGTCGGGGTGGAGCTCTCACCACCACCGTCCCCCTCGTCGCCGGTGCCATCGTCGCTCGTTTCCGGAGACGAAGGTGGACCGCTCTCGATGCCGGTCGACGCCGAGTCATCCTCGCCGTCTGGGGAGTGCCAGGCCGAGCCGTCGAGGTCCGTCCCGCTGGTCGCGCCGGCCGACGGTGCGGTCGAACCGACGGCATCGGGGCGGCCGACCGCGGCGCCGGCGTCGACCTCTTCGCTACCGGCGTTGCCAACCAGGTAGAGACCGAGCACCCCGAAGGCGGCGACGGCGATCGAGCTCCCGACGACGGTGATGGGCCACATGATCGAAGAGGTGCCGCCCAGACGGCGCCGAGGCCAACCGGCGAGATCGGCCCCCAGAGGCTGAGCCGCGGCCATGGCGTTCTCCGCCGCCAGCTCGGAAGGGTGACGCCAATGCCGAGCGGATGGGTCGGGCACGGGTCCCGGATCCGGGTCTTCGTCCCCATCGTCGTCTGGCCACACGCCGTAAGATTACAAGCTGTTCAGTCCTGGTTGTTCGCGCCACCGGCGGGAGCAGACTTTTCCCCATCGGCTCCCCCCGCCCCCTACGATGATCGAGTGGCAGAAAACTCCTCCGATCCCGAGCGACCGCTCGTGCCTCCCGCCGATGGTCCGGACTGGACCGGGCTCTCCGATCAGCGGTTGCCGGCAGCGCTCGCCGCGGAATGGGTGGTCCAGCCGACCTGCGGAGGGGTCGTGGTCTTCACCGGTACCGCCCGGGACCACTCGGTCGGCCGTGACGGTGTCACCCGGCTCGAATACGAGGCATATGAGGAGCAGGTCGTCCCCCGGTTGGACGAGATCGCCGCCGCCGCCCGCCGCCACTGGCCCGACCTCGGTCGGATCGTCCTGCTCCACCGCATCGGTGAGGTCCCGTTGACCGAGGCCGCGGTCGTGGTTGCGGTCTCGGCCCCCCACCGGGGCGCGGCCTTCGATGCCGCTCGCTTCGGGATCGACACGCTCAAGGAAACGGTCCCGATCTGGAAGCGCGAGGACTGGTCGGAGGGCACCAGTTGGGGTCGTGAGGCGCAACACATCGTCGAGGTCGAGCCTGGCCGCCAACCGGTCGCCACCTCCGACGGTGTCGGTGGTCCCGGCTCCGTCGTCGGCGGTGGACCAGGTGTCGGCCGTGGACCAGCTGTCGGCGGTGGACCAGGTGGCGGCGGTGATGTGGCCGGCGGCGAATCCGCTGCCGGTGCCGCTCCCGATGGTCCGTGACCTGGCGATCGATCTCGGCACGACGTCGATCTCGATCCTGGCCCGGAACCAGGGCATCATTCTGTCCGAACCCTCGGCTCTGGCTCGGGTGGTCGAGACCGGTGAGGTGGTGGCCGTCGGTTCGGAGGCGGCCAGGATGATGGGCCGGACCCCCGACGGGCTCGAAGCGCTGCGCCCGCTTCGAGGTGGCGCCATCACCGACTTCGAGTCCGCCGAGGGCATGATCCGGGGATTTCTCCACCGGGTCGGCGTCCGTCGGCTGCACCGACCCCGGATCGTGGTGTGCGTGCCGTCGTTCATCACCGCCGTGGAACAGCGGGCGGTCCGTGAGGCGGTGTACCGGGCCGGCGCCGCCGAGGTGCAGCTGCTCGGCTACTCCATGGCCGGCGCCCTCGGTTGCGAATTGCCGCTCGATCAGGCCCAGGGCTCGATGGTCGTCGACCTCGGCGGGGGGACCACCGAGGCGGCCGTGCTCTCCTTGGGGGGCGTGGTTGCGCTCGAATACCGGAAACTGGGAGGTCTCGACCTCGACGTCGACATCCGGGATCATCTCCGTCGGCGGCACGGGGTGGACATCAGCCTCGATGGGGCGGAAAAACTGAAGTTCGCCCTTGGTTCCGCCCTGTCGCCGACCTATCCCCAAGACGATGACATCTCGGCCACGGTGCGAGGTCGCCGGTTGCGAAGCGGCGCGGTCGAGGAGGTCTCGGTCACCGCAACCGAGGTGGCGGACGCCATCCATGATCGGGTGATGGCCATCGTTGATGCGGTGGTGGCCTGCGTCGGCTGGACCCCGCCGGAGATCGCCAACGACCTCATCGGCGCCGGGGTCCACCTGGTCGGTGGGGGAGCGCTGCTCACCGGCATGGCCGAGTGCATCGCAGCCAACACCAGGCTGCCGGTCGTCGTGGCCGACGACCCACAGCAGGTCACGGTCCGCGGTGCCGCCCGCTGCCTTGGTGTGTTCGGTCGCCTCGAGGGTCTGTTCCTCACCGATGACTCGGCCAGCCTTCGCTGAGCGACTCGCCCACATGATCAGGACAACAGGTCCTCGGCCGCCTGGCGCACCTGCCAGTCGCGATCGTCGAGGGCCCGCTGAAGTGCCTGGTCGACTTCCGGCCCGTCGAAGGGGGCGAGGGCCAGGACGGCCCGGCGACGGACCGTTGCCACGTCGGTGGTGGCGGCGAGCACATGGGCCAGACCGTCTCCCAAGGCCCCCAGCGCGGCGACCGCCGACTCACGGCACAGGGGGTCGTCGTGGTGGCCGGCCTGCCGACCGAGGGCAACGACCGCACTGGACTTGACCGTTCCCGCCAGGTCCAATTCGCCGAGGGCGAAGGCCGCGACCTCGCTGAGCTCAGGATCATCGAGGGCGGCGATCAGCTGCTCGGCAACCGCCACCCCGTGTCGGGACCGGGCCGCCAGTTCCACCGCCCGATATCGAACCTCGGGGGCCGGGTCTGCCACGGCGGCTCGGAGGTGGTCGATCGTCAGTGCGTCGAGGCGATGGGCTGCCCCGAGCGCCGCCACCCGGACCTCGGGTGCGGGGTCGGCAAGCCCGCCGAGGACGGTCGGGAGGTCACCTGCGTGTCCAGCGATGATGATGATGCGACAAGTTTGTGTCAAAATTGTTACTTTTCTTTGACGCCCAAATCTGGAATGCTGGTACGTGGTGGATGGCAGGACCGCCGATTACGAACGGAGATTGGCGGACTGAGAAGTGCCTGAATCCGGCTCAAAAAGGGCCTTTCGGGTGGCAGTACACCATGAGTTCTCGAG
The DNA here is from genome assembly GCA_947259095.1 of uncultured Acidimicrobiaceae bacterium. Lineage (GTDB taxonomy): Bacteria > Actinomycetota > Acidimicrobiia > Acidimicrobiales > SZUA-35 > JAHELU01. The sequence continues at coordinate 174,147 of CAMYLA010000004.1, forward strand.
CGATGAGCAGAGGGCTCCAGAGCGCAAGACTTAGGCCGAAGCGGCCCAACGAGCGCCCTCAGGGCGAAAGAGTAGGAGTAATCCGTGTCACATATGGTCATTTACCGGGGTGTCGATGGCAAGCCGGGCTATCACCAAACAGACGACATCCACGATGCAGTCAGCTTCGTCGAGCAGATGCGAAACGAGGAAGGCGTCGAGCATGCGCGGATCTTTCGGTTGGAGGAAGTCGTCTTCGAGTACCGGCCCTATTACCGGGTCCAGCTGACAGACGCATCCTCGCCGCAGGCGGCATTGGCCGACACCCCCGGGGCGGCCCTTCCCGAGAACGGGTCGGCGGCCCAGGTCGAGTCCGGCGATTCGCCGGCAGACGAGACTTCCGACGGCACCGATGTGATCGACGCCGCCGATGCCGTCGATGTCGTTGAGGCAACCGATGCCAACGGCGAGGTGAAGGCCCAAGCCGGCGGGCCGAAAAAGGGCCTGTTCGGCCGCTGACGCCGACGGCCGCCATCAACTGGTGGCTGCCACCGTTACCTGGTGGCTGTCGCCGTCGGCTGCCCGCCGCCGCACCCACGGTCAAAACCCCGTTTGGAACGGGGCCTTCGACGCGTTTGCGGTGGGCGGAGGCGCCGGTGGCCGCCTCAGGTGGCGATGGCCCGCTCCAGCAGGAACAGGATCAGTAGCGCCGTCGTCCCCAGGACCACGGCCAGCAGGATGCCGGCGATCACGGTGATGAAGGAAAGCGTGAACAGCGCCGTGACCCTCCGCCACAACGGGATTCTTGCCCGACGACGTCCACCGGAACCGGCCTGCGGCGTTGGTTGTGCGGTGACGCCGGTCAATGGGTTTTCCTCGGACTTTCGCAGGTCGACTGTAGGTTCATTACTGTACGGTCCGATAAGGAGAAAGATGGAGCAGGACGATCACAGCCTACCCGGCGACGCTTCCGAGGTAGGGGCAACCTCGCCGGGCGCACACCCGGGCGTCGGGCCTCGGTCTCCGGTGATCGCGCCCTACCGTGCCGCCGAGCTGCAGAGCCGTCGGCTCTGGGTCTGGTCGGCGGTCATGCTGGGCCTCGTCGTCATTGCCGCCATCGTCGGCGGACTGCTGTTGAAGGTGCCGTATGTGGCGCTCGTGCCGGGGTCGGCAAAGGACACCGAGCCGTTGCTGGCCGTCTCCGGCGCCGATGAGTTCCCGAGCGACGGGGAACTGCTGTTCACCACCGTCCGGGTTCGGCAACGACCGAACCTGTGGGAATACCTCTGGTTGAAGGTGGATGACGACGCAACGGTCCTGCCGGAGCAGGAGATCCTGGGAGACAGGACACCGGAGGAGAACCGCGAGTTCAATCTGGCCATGATGAACAACTCCAAGGAGATCGCGGTGGCGGTCGCATTGGAGGAGCTGGGATACGACGCGGTCAAGACCGATGCGGTCGTCGTCCAGCAGCTGGTTCCCGACGCCCCGGCCGAGGACATGCTGATGCTCGGCGACTCGATCCTGGCCATCGACGACTTGCCGACCACCAACACCGCCGATCTGGTGGAGATCCTGGCCGGCCGGGAGCCGGGCGACGAGGTGGTGCTCTCGGTGCAACGCTTCGGCGACGCCGACCTGCAGGACATAGCGGTCCGCCTCGACGCCAACCCCGATCGGCCCGAGGACGGGTTCCTGGGGATCCAACCCGTCGATCGACCCCAGTTCCTGAACGACTTCGGCTTCACCGTCGATATCGACAGCGGCTCGGTCGGCGGACCATCGGCCGGGCTGGCGTTCACCCTGGCCGTGCTGGACCAGCTCACCGAAGGGGAATTGACCGGCGGCTCCCAGGTTGCGGTGACCGGCACGATCGGGGCGCTCGGAAACGTCGGGCCCGTCGGAGGGGTACTGCAGAAGACCGCTGCCGTCGTCGACCTCGGGGCCGATGCCTTCATCGTCCCGGCCGGCCTGGGAGAGGCCGAGTTGGAGGCGATTCGGGCTCGGGCCGGCGACGACGTCGAGATCATTGCGGTCGCCACCCTCGACGAGGCGCTGGCGGCCCTGGCAGAGCTTGGGGGCGACGTCGGGGCGGTCGAGGAGTACGCCTCGGCCAACGCCAGCTGAGTTCACGCCACCGCCCGCCACCGCCGGCCGGTCCACAGGTGCATTGGGCTTCGGTCCGATCATCGGGATGGCCTCGGCCAAACGCAGTCGTTGCAGTCGATGCAGGGCCATCGATGGCCCGCCACCCGCCCGCCGGCCCGAGATCCTGCTACCCGAGCCGGTGAAGGTCCAGCACTCGCCGCCTCCGGAGTCGTACGATCGAGGGTATGGCCATACAGAGTGATCATGAATTCGCTCCGACCCAGATCGCCCGAGCGGTGTTCCCCACCGCATTTCGAGGCTACGACCAGGATGCCGTCCGTCGATTCCTCAGCCGGTTGGCCGCCGCGCTCGAACATCAGCAGGAGTACGCCGGACTCGGCGCGTTGGAGGCCAGGACCCCGGCCCACGAAAGGGTCGAAGACCTCGAGGTCGAGATAGAGGACCTCCGCGGCGAGATCAGGGACCTCGAGCTGGAGCTCGTCCAGCGCTCGGTCGACGGCGGCGGCGATCCGGCGGCCGCCAACGGCGATGCAGTGGCCTTCGACGAGCACCGGGCCATCGAGCTGCTCGGTCAGGAGACAGCCCGGGTGTTGGAGTCGGCCCGCTCGGCCGCAGCCGACATCCTCAAGCGGGCCGAGCAGCAAGCCGTGCTGCTCAAGGCCCAGGCCAAGTCGGAGCTGACCGAGGCCAGGAAGCAGGCCCAGAAGCTGGTGGCGGAGCAGCGGGATGAGATCGGCCAACTGGTCGAGCAGATGACGGTCCTGGCCGAGGCCGACGCCGAACGGATCACCGCCGAAGCCGACGAGCACAGGGCCGCGGTGCTGGAGGAGTCCTCGAAGGTCTTGAGCGAGGCGGAGGCCCTGGCCGAATCCCAACAGGGCGACGCCGAGCAGCGGGCAAGGCAGATCGTGGCCGACGCCGAGACCCTGCGCCAGCAGGTGATCTCCGAGCTCATGGCCGAACGTCGGGAGGCCAAGGAGCAGATGGACCGGATGGCGGCCGCCAGGGACCGGCTCGCAATGTCCTTGGCCGTGGCTCGTTCGGAGCTCGACGACGTGGCCGACGTGCTGGCCGACGTGTCGATTGTGCGATCAGACGCCGATCGAACCGGCGCCGGCCTCTCCTCCGGGTTCCACATCGACGACCGGCGGGGCCAGGACGCCGGCCCGGCATCGATCGCCGTCGAGACCGAGACCGAGGCCGAGAGCGACCGCGATGTCGTGGCTCGTGGGGCGGCCGACGATGCCACCTCGATCGACGATGCCACCGCGATCGACGAATCCGATCCGACGGCCACCGATGGCGATGCGGAGAGCATCGATGTCGATATCGATTCTGACGGCGACGATCCGGCGGTCGCCGGTGACGAGGGTTCCGGGATCGCCGCTCCGTCGTTCCCCGCCGACATCGCCGACCGCACCGGGTTTGACGAAACGGTGGCCGGCGAGGGCTCAGCGGTCGATGACGACCTGGTGACCGGTGACGAGGCTGCGCCGGTCGAGGAGGACCCGTCGGCCGAGGAGGACCGGGTGGTCGATCGGGGTGCGACCGCGAATCTGGATCTGGCGACCGATGATGGAGCTGCGCCGGTTGACGACGGCTCGACGCTCGACGAGGCCGTGGCGCTGGACGAGGCTGTGCCGGTCGATAAGGCTCTGCCGGTCGATGAGGACGCGGTGGACGATGAGGACGCGGTGGACGATGAAGACGCGGTGCTCGATCAGGACGCAGTGCTCGATCAGGACGCGGTGCTCGATCAGGACGCAGTGCTCGATCAGGACGCAGTGCTCGAGGATGTCATCGAGCTCGATCAGGTGCTCGATCTCGATGCCCGGCCGGTCGAACCAGATGAGGCGCTCAACCAGCTGCCGGCGGACGGATCGACGTTGTCCCTGGTCGAGGGTTTCACGACCATCGAATTGCATGAGGAGTTGGTCGGCCAGGTCGGCCGGGACAAGCGTGGCGCCCCGCCCGAGAACGAGAGCGCAAAGGCCACCGCCGAGGTGATGGATCGGTCCGTGTCGACCGCAAACCCGGCCACCCGAATCTCGATCGGTGACCCGCCGCCGCCCGATGAGGTGATCACGACCGTCGCATCGAGGACCGCCTCTTCTCAGCGGGACCGAACCAGGGGTGACCTCGTGGTTGGTGACCGCTTCAAGGGGCGGCTCCCCAGGGAGTTCGCAGCCAGAGACCTGGCGTTGAGCAGATCGGGCCCCAACTTCCGGCGCCAGCTCCGGCGGGCCCTCAACGACGACCAGAGCGACGTGCTCGACCGGCTTCGGGCAGGGCGTGGCTCGATCGAGATCGATGAGCTCCCGGCCTTCGGTGACCAGACCGAACGGTACCTGGCGCCACTGCGACGAGGTCTGTCCGAGATCGCCCAGGCCGGGGCCAGGGCCGGTGGCCGTCGGGAATTGTCACCGGCGGCGCTCGACAACCTGGTTCGCCAGCTGGCCCGGTACATCGTGGATCGGGTCAGGGTCCCCACGATCCGGGTGCTCGAGGAGGCACCCGATCAGGACCGGGAGCGGATCCTGGAACCGATCCGGTCGCTGTACCGGGAGTTCCGCAACATCGGTCTGGCCGACCTCACCGAGGACGCTCTGTACGAGGCGTTCGCCATCGGCTTGTTCGACTCGATCGAGGCCTCGGTTCCGGTCCAGTGGGTGGTGGACCCCCGAAGCGATCCGGACCCGGTCTGCGAGATCAATCGTGGCCGATCCGACCTCGTGAAGGGGGAGGTGTTCCCCAGCGGACACGCCAGGCCACTGTCCCTTCCCGGTTGTCGATGCCTGGTGATGGCCGCCGACGATTAGTGGCTCGCCGATGGTGCGGGAACCGTTTCGGTTGAGCGTGGATTTGGCCGCCCGATCACGCCGTGGCGGTTTCCACAGCTACGATCGGCGAAGATGCGTACCCTTCGTAGCCCTCAAACCTCGAGGTTCCGTGTAGTCGCCTTGATCGCTGTGGCGGCCCTGTTCGTTTTGTTCCTGTCGGCAAACGGCGTGGCCAGCTTCTACACCGACTGGCTCTGGTTCGACAACCTGAGCCTCGGCGGTATCTGGACCACGATCCTCGGCACCAAGCTGTTCCTGGCTGCGGTGTTCACCCTGATCTTCTTCGCCATCCTGTGGGGCAACCTCTACATCGCCGATCGGCTCAAGCCGCCGTCCCGACCGGAATCGCCGGAGGAGGATCTGGTCGAGCGGTACCATGCGGTCGTCGGTGCGCAGGCCGGCAAGGTCCGCTTCGGTGTCGCCGCCCTGTTCGGTCTGATCGCCGGTGCCAACACCTCGTCGCAGTGGCAAACCTGGCTGCTGTTCCGCAACGGAGACGATTTCGGCCGGACCGACGCCCTGTTCGGTCGGGACGTCGGGTTCTACGTTTTTCGGCTGCCTTTCTGGACCTTCATCATCGACTGGTTCTTCGCCGCCTTGGTCCTCACGTTGATCGTGGTCCTTGTCGCCCATTACCTCAATGGCGGGATTCGGGCCTCGGTACCTCAGGATCGGGTGTCGTCAGGCGTCAAAGTCCACATCTCGGTCCTGCTGGCGGTGCTGGCGCTGCTCCGGGCCGGGGCCTACTGGCTCGACAGGTTCCATCTGGTCACCTCCACCAGGGGAACCTACGACGGTGCCCTTGCAACCGATGTCAACATCCAGCTGCCGGCCCTCCAGCTGCTGGCCCTGATCTCGCTGTTCTGCGCCGCACTCTTCGTGGCCAACATCCGTCGCCCCGGGTGGGGGCTGCCGGCGGTGGCGATCGGGATCTGGTTGATCAGCCACTTCGTCATCGGTGGGATCTTCCCACTGGTCTACCAGCGGATTCGGGTCGAGCCCGTCGAGTCCCAGCGGGAGGCACAGTTCGTCGAGCGCAACATCGCCGCCACCCGTTTCGCATACGGGCTCGATGAGAGCCGGGTCACCACGGTCCAGTTCGACTACGAGCCGGGCCTCACCGGCGAGGACGTCGACGAGTTCCAGGACGTGCTGACCAACGTGCCGGTCGTCGATCCAAGCCTGGCCACCGAAGAGGTCACCAGGAGCGAGGCCGAGAGAAAGATCTACCGTTTCTCGGACACGCTCGATGTCGACCGTTACCAGGTCGGCGATGAGAATCGGCCCGTCGTCCTTTCGGTGCGGGGCCTCAACGTCGGCGAGGTCGGAGATTCCTGGGAGCGCCAGCACGTCATCTTCACCCATGGCCACGGCCTGGCCATGGCCGCCGCCTACGACGAAACGGCCCGGGTGATCGGCGAGTCCAGGAATCTCGACTTCCTGATCAGCGGTCTCGGCGAATCCGAGATCGACCCCGAACTCAACGCCGAGGTCGAACAGCCCCGCATCTACTTCGGCGAGGACCTCGGCGGCTACGCCATCGTCGGCGCGGCCCGCGAAGAGGTCGACTACCAGACGAGGGACAACGAGTCGGTCTCCTACAGCTACACCGGCGACGGTGGTGTGCCCATGGGCTCGCTGCTTCGCCGCACTGCTTTTGCGCTCCGGTTCCGGGAGGTCGACCCGCTGATCTCCCGAAATGTCACCGATGAGTCCCGGGTGATCTACAACCGCGACATCAACGCCCGGGTGCGGGAGGTGGCACCGTTCCTCCGCTTCGACCGGAACCCCTATCCGGTGGTCGCCGACGGCGGCCTTTTCTGGGTCATCGACGGCTACACGACGACCGACGACTACCCCTACTCCCAGTCGGTCAGCACCGGTGTCGGCGGTTCGCTCTCCGGCGGTTACAACTACGTGCGGAACTCGGTCAAGGCGGTGGTCGACGCCTACAACGGAGACATCACGATGTACGTCGTGGACGACACCGATCCCATCGTCGAGGCATGGCGGGCGGTGTTCCCCGAGTTGTTCGCCGATGGGTCGGAGATCCCGGCAGACATCCAGCAGCACATCCGCTATCCGGAGGACATCTTCACCGTCCAGACCGACATGTGGACCAACTACGTCGTCGACGATGCCACCCAGTTCATCGAGGGTGCCCTGGCGTGGTCCATCGCCGCCCAGCCTCGAATCGAGGCCCAGCAGGATGAGGGCGAGGCCGGCCAGACCGGCGCCATGCTGCCCCAGTACCTGATGGCCCGGCTGCCCGAGGGCGTTGCGAACAACGATGGCAGCGAGTTCGTGCTACAGCGGGCGTTCGTGCCCCGATCGGGCGCAGCCGGCACCAGCACCGCCAGACCGAAGCTGACCGGCATCATGATGGCCCGGTCCGATCCGGAGAACTACGGCGAGCTGGTCATGGTCCGGCTGCCCGGTGGGCAGGTCGACGCCCCGGACCTCGTGCACTCCGAGATTCGCAAGAACGACGACCTGACCGAGTTCATCAAGGAGAAGGCAGGAGCCAGGGTCCAGTTCGGGGGCATGAGCACCGTTCTGGTCGACGACACGATCCTCTTCGTCAGGCCGGTCTACGTCGAGGCCAACAGCGCCACCGCCGTTCCCGAGCTGCAACGGGTGGTTGCGGTCAACGGCAGCAGGATCTTCATGGGTCGGAGTATTGAAGAGGCTATCAATGGCGTCGTGATCGGCGCCGACGTCGAGCCGGAAACGACCGACGAGGAACCGGAAGGGGAGAGCGACTCTCCGAACGGGTCACCACCCGCCGGCTCCTACAGCCCGACCGGCAAGTCGATCGTTGAATTGATCGCCGACGCCGAGGGTTTCCTGATCGCCGCGGACAGCGCCGAGAGCAGTGGCCTGACCGATCAGGCCGAATCGCTACGAGCAGACGCCGAGACCGCACTGGTTGCGGCCAGGGTCCTGCTCGGCGGTCCGCAGACCACATCGCCACCGCCGACGCCGCCCACCACCGAGGCGCCGGCTGAAGGGCCGGCCGAGGAGACCGCAGCCACCGGGTAGCCCGAAAGCGGGCAGCGCCGCGCCCACCGGTCGGGTGGGACCGGCGGTCGATGTTGACGCCCGGTTTCGTCGGCCTTTATGCGACGGCAGTATCCTGAAGCCATGTTTCGACGCGTGAATCCCGCCGATCTGAAGGTGCCGGCGCCCGAGGACACCCTCCCCGGCCGGCAAACCGAGGTGCAGGTCCCGGCCGCCCACTACGTGAACGGCAATCCGCTCGTCGGCCCGTTCCCGGAGGGGACCGAATCGATCGTGTTCGGTATGGGCTGCTTCTGGGGCGCCGAGCGCCTCTTCTGGGAGCAGGACGGCGTCTACACCACGGCCGCGATCTATGCCGGTGGCACCACCCCCAACCCGACGTACGAGGAGACCTGCACCGGCAGGACCGGTCATACCGAAGCGGTGCTGGTGGTTTACCACCCGGACCAGGTCGACCTCCCTCAGCTGTTCAAGATCTTCTGGGAGAACCATGACCCCACCCAGTACATGGGGCAGGGCAACGACATCGGCACGCAGTATCGCTCGGCCATCTACACCACCAACGATGAGCAATTGGCGGCGGCCGAGGCCAGCAAAGCGGCGTACCAGGAGCGCTTGACAGCTACAGGTTTCGGTGAGATCACCACTGAGATCGGCCCGTCCGACGGTTTCTACTACGGTGAGGACTACCACCAGCAGTACCTGGCCAAGCACCCCGGCGGCTACTGCAACCACGGCTTCTGCCAGGTCTCGTTCGAGCCGGCCTCCTGACCTCGGTCGACGCTGGGCCCGGCCCGGCCGCGGTCGAATCGGGGCCACTCCACGGCGGCCGCATGACGTTGCCAAGGTGATTGTTCCCCTCTTGCTTCGAGGTGGCGCCGATTGTTGATTACTGTGGTTGGGTGGAGCCTGACACGATCACGGTCCGCCTGCTGGGCGGATTCAGCGTTCGATTCGGCCGGCACACCTTGGATTCGTTGCCACCTCAGGCCGTCTCGCTGCTGAGCTACCTCATCGTCAACCGGGAGCGACCACAAACTCGCGACCTGTTGGCCGGCAAGTTCTGGGCCGAGCTTCCCGAGGATCGAGCCAGGAAGCGGCTGAGCAATTCGCTGTGGCAGATCAAGAACGCCACCACCGAGGCCGGTCTGCCGGAGTTGCTGGTGACGTTGCCGAATACGGTCCAGTTCACTCAGGCCCACGATGTGTCGGTGGACGCCGAGGAGTTCGACGCACGGCTGGCCGACTTCGAACGTGAGCTGCAAACCCGTCAACTTCGCGGGGTGCTGGCCGATCGGCTGGCCGCATTGGTGGCCGACTACCCCGGCGACTTCCTGTCCGGCCACTACCACGACTGGATCGAGCCAGAACGGGACCGAATCCGAGACCGCTACCACAGCGCCCTCTCCCAGCTGATCCAGCTCTACAAGTCCCGCTCCCAGTACGACGTGGCCCTTCGCTTCGCCGCCACCTTGGTGAAACAGGAGCCGCTGCGGGAGGACTTGCACCGGGAGGTCATGCGACTGCATGCGCTGTTAGGCCAGGCGCCGGCAGCCGAGCGCCAGTTCGGCGTGTGCCGGCGGGTGATGGAGGCAGAACTCGGGGTTGGACCGTCAGCGGAGACCCTCGAGCTGGTGGAGCGTCTACGAACCGACGCGCCGTCCCCGGTTCCCCGGGAGCCCCCGGCCGAGACCGAGTCGCCGGCCTTGATCGGTCGCTCCCAGGAGTTGAACGTGTTGCTCGGTCGGGTCGATGAGCTGCTGGGCGGCAACGGCGGTGTCGTGCTGGTCGAGGGCGACCCCGGCATCGGCAAGACCCGGCTGATCGAGGAGTTCACCGAGGCCGCCGATTGGCGGGGGGTCAGGATCCTGGCGGCCGGCCATACCGAGCTCAGCAAGATGCGGCCCTACGAGACACTCCGGGAGGCCTTGGCCACCGCCGTCACCGGGCTCCGGGGCGAGCATCTGGTCGAGGTGGTCGAACAGGTGTGGCTGCAGAAGGTGGCCGAGGTCCTGCCGGAGATGGCCCGCCTCATGAACGGAGCCGATCCCAGCATGCCACTCCACCCCGACGAGGAGCCGTCGAGGATGAGCGAGGCGCTGGCCCGGGTGATCCTCGCCCAGGGCGGTCTCGGCTCGACCCTGATCGTGTTGGAGGACATCCACTGGTGTGACGATGATTCGATGCAGGTGCTCGGCCAACTCGGGAGCCGGTTGGCCCGCAGCGGCGTCCTGCTCTGCCTGACCTACCGTCGGTTCGAAGCCGAGCAATCCGATTCGGTGTGGGCCGGGATCTCCAAGCTCGAAACCCTGCCGTCGGCAACCCGGTTGGTGGTGGGGCCCCTCAGCGGCAACGAGGTGCGGGAGTTGATCGCCGCCAAGCTTGGCCCCGGTGGTTTGCCGGCCCGGGCCATGAAGCAGCTCGTCGGTCAGACAAATGGGAATCCGCTGTACGTGCTCGAGTCGGTCCGCAATCCGGGCTGGCTCGTCCAGGACGCTGATGTCGAGGGGGGCAGGATCGGTTCGCTCGATCTGCCGGCGACGGTGGTCAAATCATTGGAGACCAGGGTGGAGGCGTTGGCGCCCGATCGGCTGCAGGTTCTGCGGGCGTTGGCGGCGCTGGCCGAACCGACGACGGCCAAGGTGGTGGCCGAGATCGCCGGGTTGGAGCGGCGGGCGACGCTGGAGGCGCTGGCTGCGGTGTCCGACCAGGGGTTCGTGGTCGACAACGAGTCGGGGATCTGCCGTTTCGCCCACGACCAGACCAGACGAGTGGTGTACGAGCTGATGACCGTGGCCGAACGGGCCGCCACCCACGAGCGCATCTATGCCGCCCTCGAAAGGGGCGACCGCCACCCGGAACAGTTGGCTCACCATGCCCGCCTGGCCCGACGGATGGCCGATGCCCACCGCTGGCACCTGGAGGCGGCCCGGGAGGCGCTCACGGTGAACGGCTACCGCACGGCTGCCGACCACTACGGCCAGGCCGACGAGGCGGCCCAGGATCTCGGCATGGACCTGGCCGAGCGAGCCAAGGACCTGTTGGCCTACGAGTCGGCCCTCGACGTCCTCGGTCGGCGCAGCGAGCAGACCATGCTGTTGAAGCGGCTGCGGGAGGTGGAGCTGCCCCTCCCCGTCGAACTGGAGCTCGCCGAGCGAGAGGTCTGGTTGCTGCTCAACACCGACCAGCCCGACGAAGGTGCCAGGCTGGCGATCGCGTCGGTCGAGCGGGCCAAGCAGGCCGGCGAGGACTACGTCGGCCTGTTGACCACACTCGGCGTTGCCCGCTACCGGGCCGGCGACTACCGGGGGGCGATCGGCCCGTCTCGGGAGGCGCTCGAGGCCGCATCCGATCCGGCGGCCATGATTGCGGCCGAGACCACGCTGGGGAAGGCCCTGGTCGATCTGCTCGACTACGAAGCGGGCGAGGACTACCTGGCCAGAGCGGCCTTGATGGCCGGCGAGGTTGGAGACCATCGGGGCAAGATCGAGGCACTGAACTATCAGGCGGTGGCCAAGGCCCGAGTGGGCCGCTACGGCGACGCCGAGGACATCTTTGCCGTGGCCCTGGAGTTGAGTCGCTCGATCGGGTATCGCCTCGGGGAGGGCACGAACCTGGTGAACCTGGCATCGGTCAACACGGTGCGGGGCCAGGGCGGCCGGGCGCTCGACTACCTGGTGGCTGCAACCGAGGTCTTCGATTCTCTCGACCTCGGTCGAGGAGAGGCCTACGTCAAGATGAACGCGGCCGATCTCAACCACAAGCTGCTCGGTGACGACGAGACCGCCGCCAGTCTGGCATCGTCGGCCGCCGTCTACTTCCGCTCGGTCGGTGACCATCCCCACGAGTGCATCGCCATGTGTGTGTTGTCCGGCGTCGATCGTCGACGGGGCAAGCGTCGCCTGGCTCGGAAACGACTCAATGAACTTCTGGGGCGGGCGGTTGCCGACGGCGACACCAACGGCGAGGTCGAAACGAGGCGGGTCCTGGCCAGGATCGAGTTGGACGTCGGCGATTGGCGGGCCGCCGTCGTCCACCTGGATCGGGTCCTGCAGCTTGGGGAGGAGTTCCAGCTCGAGACCGTGATGCCCAGCGTGCTGGGCCACCGGGCCCATGTTGCCATGGAGTTGGAGAATCCCAGCCGGGCCCGAGCGTTCTGCGAGCGGGCGTTGGCCATGAACATGGCCGGTTCCGAGGACGCCCACCTGACGGCTTGGAGCTGCGGCAGGGTTCTCTGCTTCCTGGGAGACGACGCCGGCGCCGCAGTACAGTTCAAGCTGGCCCACGACCTGCTCACCGCCTGCCTGCAGGGGCTACCCCAGGACCTGGTCGAGCGATCGTGGTCCAGCGTGCCAGAACACGTCGAGATTGCCGCCGACTACCAACGACGCTTTGTCTCGACGATCACGGTCCAGCTCCCAGCCATCGGAGCGCCGATGGGTCGAACCCTCAACGCCGACGAGTACGTCGACGTGGTGTGGACCATCGCCGACCCCGAGGATTGGCAGATCGAGCTGCCGACACAGCGCCGTCAGCACCGACTCCGCCGGCTGACCATCGAAGCGGAACAGCAGGGTGGGTCGGTGAGGGTCGCGGATCTGGCCAAGGCGCTCGCCGTCAGCGAGCGGACCATCAAGCGGGACATCGCCGACATCCGCAACGGCGGTACCACGCTGAAGACCCGCAAGTCGGTCTGACGAGATTTCCCTCAGAAAAGGCACGACCGAAACCGGAGTCAAATCCCCTGGTCAGGGCGTATCTTGGGGACTTGTCCCCACAGTTTGGCACGGCGGGTCAGCCAAATCGAGACGATCGGCGGAGAGGGAAAAGACAAGCTGTTAGCAAGATCAACAACCAAGCCTCACTCACTACCTGCTGGGAGCAATGATAATGTCTCGTCGCCTGTTTGTCTCGCTTTCTTCGGTTGCCGCCTTTGGTGCGATAACCCTGCCCAACATGATCGTCGCCGTCGGCTGGATGGGCTGACAGAGAACTGGGTCCTCGACGCTTCGATCTTCTTCCGCCGTGCTCGAAGCTGAGGGCCTGCCTCTCGTCGGTGACCACAATCCCGATGAGAGGCCGCCCCAGGGTGTGGTCGTCGCAGAAACCTAGCGCTGCGACGGCTACACCCTCTGGTGAGGTTGGGCGATCCCACCGGAGGGGCGTGAACGCTGGAGCCGGCTGCGACGCCGCCTCCGAACCTGGCGGGAAACGGACGAGTCCGATGGCCAGGTTCAACATGCTCAGATGTCGAATGGCGGCCCTGCAGGCGCCACTCGACGTTTTGTCGTTGTTGCCCCGCTCGAGGCGGGCAGGGGCCATGGTCATCCGGCTGTCCCGGCTCACCGCCACATCGGTGGACCGTTACCACCTGGACACCCGAGGTTGGCCGGAGGTGGTCAGATCACGGCCGCCGCTCGCAGGGTGGCGATGTCGCTGGTGGTGTAGCCGAGGTCGACAAGCAGACGCTCACCGTCGGCCCCGAGGGGTTGCGGTGGATCGACCGGGCCGGGGACAACGTCGTTGAACTTCACGCCCGCGGTCGGCAACAGCACAGAACGGCCGCCGACGTCGACCTCGGTGAGGAGGCCCCTGGCGGCCGGTTGGCCCTCGTCGATCAGCTCGTCCAATGAGCGGACCCGACTGGCCGGCACGCCGAGACCGTCGAACACGAGCTCCCACGCATCGGCGCTACGGAGCTTCAGCTCGACCTGCAACAGCGCCCTGAACTCCTCGGCGTTGGCCTGACGCTCATCGCCGGCGGCAAATCGGCGGTCGGTCGCCAGGGCCGGTCGGTCGATGCCGCCACAGAGGTCGCGGAACTGTCGATCGTTGTTGGCGGCGATGGCCAGCAGCCCGTCCGCGGTCTCGAAACACCCCGACGACGCCGAACCGCTGGCCGCCTGGTTGCCAAGCTTCGCCGGCCGGGTGCCGGTGTTGGCGGTGGCGGTCAAGGTGCTGGCCATCAGCAGCAGGGTGGTGTCGAGCATGGCGGCGTCGACCCGTTGCGGTTCACCGGTCCGGCGTTGTTCCATGATCGCCGCCATCGTGGCCATGGCGCCCTTCTGGCCTGCGGCATAGTCCACGTATGGCGCCCCGACCTTCACCGGCCCCGTCTCCTCGGTCCCGGTGGTCTCCATGATGCCCGACATGGCCTGGACCACGTGGTCGTATGCCGGCCGATGACCGATCGGGCCGTCCTGGCCGTAGGCCGTCAGCGACACGTACACCAACTGCGGGTTGTGCTCGAGCAGTCGGCGATAGCCCAGCCCGAGCCGGTCCGCCACCCCGGGCCGGTAGTTCTCGACGAACACGTCGGCCTGCGCCACCAGTCGTTCGACGATCTCGATACCTTCCGGCTGTTTGAGGTCCACGGCCATCGACGCCTTGTCGGTGTTCTGGGTGCAGAACGTCAGGCCGAGCTGCTGCTGGTTGAGGTCCGGCAGTGGTCCCCCCGATCGGGTCGTGTCGCCGGTGCCCGGCGGCTCGATCTTGATCACCTCCGCCCCGAACATGGCCAACAACTGCGTGCAGTACGGACCGGCGAGCACGTGGGTCAGATCGACGACCCGAACACCATCGAGGGGAGCGAACATGGCCCCGAGTCTGCCACCGTTTCGCCGGGTGACGGTAATGGCAGAGCCGGCCGAAATCGGTGTGTCGGCCCCGATCACAGCCTGTAGTATGAAGTTCCACTTCGACGCGGGGTGGAGCAGTCAGGTAGCTCGTCGGGCTCATAACCCGAAGGTCGCAGGTTCAAATCCTGCCCCCGCCACTACGCGAATCCCCAGGTCAGCGGCCTGGGGATTCTTCGCGTCTGGGGTGGCGTCTACCGGCCGGGTCTACCGGCTGGCTGGGTCGGGAGGCGCTGACCTGGGTGTTCGCGCCGTTGAGCCGGTGGACGTCTACCGGCCCTCGGTCTCCGTGCCCTCGCCCGCGTCATTGTCGGGGTGGCCACGGTGGGTGGTGAGGAGCGCGGCGAACCGCTTGGCGGCGTCGGCTCCCATGCCTGGTAGGACGTGCTGGTAGGTGGCCATGGTGAAGCCGGGGTTGGCGTGACCGAGGCGCTCAGACACGACCTTGACGGGCACGCCGGTAGCGATGAGCAGGGTGGCGTGGGTGTGGCGGAGGTCGTGGAACCGGATCGGCGGCATGCCGATGCGGGCGACTTGTCGGGCGAAGAGTTGGCTCATCGTCTCGGGGTGCAGCGGTCGGCCCTGGGGGTTGGTGAAGATCGGGTCATCGAGTTCGACTGGGTGACCGTCGGCGGTCTGTTGGTGGCGCCAACCCTGGAGTGTCGTCTCGGTGGCGGGGTCGAGGTCGATGCTGCGTCGGCTCGAGCGGGTCTTCACCGGGGTTTCGACGGAGCGTCCGCCGATGGACTTGCGGGCCCGGGCGATGGAGAGGGTGTGTGTGGCGCGGTTCCAGTCGCTCCAGCGGAGCCCGGCGAGTTCGCCGCGCCGCATCCCGGTGGTGGCGGCGACGACGAACGCGGGATGCAGACGTAGGTGGGCGGTGGCGTGGAGGAATGCGCTGAGTTGTTGGGCGGTCCAGCAGTTGGGGCTGTGTCGCCGTCGGCCTCTCGGTTTGGGGGCGCGTGCGCCGTGGGCGGGGTTGGTGGTGATGAGGCGGGCGTCGACGGCGTGGTTGAGCGCTGCTCGGCAGATGACGTGGACGTCGTACACGGTCTTGGGCGCGAGCCCCTGGCTGCGGTTGCCGCCGGTGGCCAGGAGGTCGGTGTAGAGCCGATCGAGATGCTCGGTTCGCAGTGACCGGAGCCGGAGGTGCCCGATGGCGGGGTTGATGTAGTGGTCGATCATCCAGCCGTAGCGGTGGGCCGTGGAGGGGTCGAGGTCGTGGCGGCGGACCGGGAGCCACTGCTCGGTCAGGTAGCGGGCAACGGTGAGTGGGTCGGCGCCGGTCGGGGTGTCGAGGGCGGCATGCTCGAGGTCGAGGTTGGCGGCGATGGCTTCGGCGTCGGCACGGGAGTGGCCGGCGGGGTGCCAGCGCCGGTGTTCTCGGCCGGTGATCGGGTCGGTGCCGTCGTAGGCGACGACGTAGAAGCGGGACTTGCGTTGCACGATGTAAGTCATGGCCAACCATCGGCCGCTGGCCTGACAGTGCCGCGGCGTGCTTCGCCGATGAGGCGGGTGAGGAATCCGGCGAGGAGCGGGACGCCGAGGAAGATGAGGATGGATTTGGTGATCTCCCAGACGGTGACGTCGAGTTCGTGGTGTCGATCGTGGCCGGCAGGGCGACGTTCGTGCCCGGCGCCGTGCGCGGTGTGGCTCGTGGACGGCTGGGTGTCGGGTTGTTGATGTCGATCGCACTCGTGGGTGCGGTGGTGCTCGGCCAGTTCGGCGAGGCGGCGTGATTGGCGTTCCTGTTCTCGATCTCCGAAGCGTTGGAGGAGTGGGCCGTCACTCGTTCGCGGCGCGGGTTGCGGGCGGTGCTGTCGTTGGTGCCAGACACCGCACGGGTCCGCCGTGGCGCCACGACGGTCGAGATCGTGTCGGGCGAGCTGAGCGTCGGTGATCGGATCGTGTTGTGGGCGGGTGACCGGCTCCCGACCGACGGTGTCGTGGTCGAGGGCCACTCCAGCGTCGACGTGTCGGCGGTGACCGGGGAGCCGATGCCGGTCGATGTCGAGTTGGGCAGTGTGATGTTGGCGGGCAGCATCAACGGCGGCGGGCTGCTGGAGATCGAAGCGACGGCACCGACCGCTGACAGCACCCTGGCGCGTGTGGTGCGAGCGGTCGAGGAAGCGTAGGACCGTAAAGGCCGAGCGCAGCGGCTTGCGGATCGGATCGCCCGTCCGATGGTGCCGGGGATCTTGATCGTTGCCGCTGCGATCGCGGTCGTCGGGTCGCTGTTCGGTGATCCGGGTGTGTGGATCGAACGGGCGCTCTTGGTGCTCGTCGCGGCGTCGCCGTGCGCGTTCGCGATTTCGGTGCCGGTCACGGTGTTCGCTGCGATCGGTTCCGCCACACAGGCCGGTCTGGTGATCAAGGGTGGTGCGGCGCTCGAAGCGCTCGGCACCGTGCGTGTCGTCGCGCTCGACAAGACCGGCACGCTCACCCGCAACCGGCCGACCGTGATCGACGTCGCAACCGCCCCTGGTATCGACCGTGCGACGGCGGTGTCGTTCGCGGCGTCGTTGGAAGCATCGAGCAATCATCCGCTGGCCCGGGCGATCACCGCCGAGTCGAACTCGTCTCCCGCTGCTGCGGGGGTGCAGGCCATCGCCGGTCACGGCATCACCGGCACCGTCGACGGACGCTCGGTGCGGGTCGGCGGCGATGCTCCGCCTCGCCTGGCGCGAACGAGACCGGACTGAGATCGTCGGCCAGCTGATCCGGATCGCCGTCGCCGGGCCCGGATCGCTGGCCGGCCACTACCCGCCCCACAGGATCTTTTGGTGGTGATTCGCGTCAGGTAGGAGCGATGACGATTTGGTGGAGGTCGTCGCCGATCTCGATTGCCCCGGAGAAGTGTTGGGCGGCGAGTGCTCTCCAGTCGGCGCGGTCATCGTCGGTCGAGATCGCCGGGACGTAGTGGGTGAGCACCAGGGTGTCGATGCCGGCCCGCTCTGCTGTCTGGGCGGCCTCTTGTGGCGAGGAGTGGTAGTCGACGGTGTCGAGCATGCGTTGGATTGGAACGGTTGCGATGATGTCCTTGCGGATCACGGTGTGCACGAGCGCGTGAGCCCCTGCACACAATCGGTCGAGTCCTTCGCACGGCACGGTGTCGCCGGCGGTCACGGCTGAAGCGGTGCCGCCGGCATCGGTGTGATCGAAACGGAATCCGACCGTTGGGTGGACGGGCTTGTGGTCGGTGGGGGCACATGAGATGGCGACCTGACCGCTGAGATCGATCGGGCCGTCCTCGACCTCGATCACGTTGATCTCGGTGAAGCCGTAGGCCAGGTCTTCGTGGTGGCCGATGCGGTAGCCGATGTCGGGTTCGAGCGAGGCGACGATGTGGTCGACGACGTGCTGTGTGCCGATGGGGCCGATGATGGTGAGCGGGGTCGGTCCGAACGTCATCACCCAGCGGGTGGTGATCACGTCGTTCAGGTCGGTGATGTGATCACTGTGAAGGTGTGTGAGCAGTACTGCTGTGAGATTGGGTGCGCCCAGACCGATGGCGGCCAGACGCATCAGCACACCACGACCGGCGTCGACCAGGTAGTGCTCGTCACCGGCCGAGATCAGTGTGGCCGGCCCGGCGCGATCGGGGCTGGGCATCGGGCTGCCGGTGCCCAGAAGGGTGATGGTGAGCGTCACGATGTCATCCCGCCGAGGCCGACCAGGCCGCGTGCGAGCTCGATCTCACCCATGTGCCGCAGACCATGCTGATACCACCAGCACTCGATGGCGTCGAGCACCGTGACACCATCCTCACCTGCGACGCGCGAGCTGAAGGTGTCGGCGATCACCGGCGGGAAGGGCCGGGGCACGATGACCCGGTCGAGTTCGCTGCGCTCGAGTTGGTCCAGCCATGCCTCGGTTCGTTGGTACACCGCACGCATGTAGTCCTTGAATGCGTCGTAGTCGCCGACTCGTTGGTGGGCCATCTCGTCGACGGTGAGTTCTTTGCCGTGGTCGTCGACGGCCATCTGCACCCTGGACTGCCACTCCTCGTTCCAGATGGGCGGTTCGCCGGCGAGTACGCCGAAGGTGACGTCCTGCATGTTCGCGTAGTGGAACAGCGAGAAGGCGATCGGCAGGACGCCAGCGCGTTCGAAATGGTTCACGTGCTCGGGGCCCATGGTGTCGACGGCGTCGTACCAGAGGGTGTGCATCGCGGCCATACGTCGCCGGAGGGAGTCCAGCAGGAGAGTGTCTTCCATGGTGGTGTCGCTTTCTGTCATCGGGTGTTCTGCCCGTGTTGGTGGCCGGGGTCGACGTCGCCCGTCATGTGGCGGAAGACCTCCGCCAGTGACTTGTCGGTGCGGCGGCCGACCATCTTCGCCATGAGAGCGGGGATGTCCATGCCGGCCGGGTCGGCGATCTCCTTGTCGAGGCGATCGTGTCGCGCAGCAGGAATGTCGATGCTGAAACGCTCGGTACGGGGGAGGTGGCACACGTCCTCGTCGCACGACTGCCACCGCACGGTGCCATTCACGCGCTGTACGAGCGATCCGTCGTCGAGCCGGGTCAACGACCGACCCATGTGGGTGAGGGGCACCCGGATCAGCACGTCGCCTTCGAAGATCTGGAGCGTTTCCCCGGTACCGGCGAGAGTGTGTGCCGTGGTCGGTGGCAGGATCGCCGGCTTGACCACGAGCCCGACGTTGGGCTCGATCTCGACGGAGGTGGGGACCATGCCGTCGGGTACGGGGTCGCCGTAGAGGTGTTGACCGTCGGGGACTGCGAAGCGAACGACCAGGTCGTGCACCACACCGCCGTTCAACACCGCACCGTCGAAGGAGACGTCGAACGCAACCTCCCCTGGCGGAGCGTCGACCGGTGGGAGATGGATCTCCTCACCGACCGCGGCGCGCAGCAACTGCTCAGCCGATGGTCTCAGCATGAAGCTCGACTCGAAGAACTTGGCGGTGATGGTGCCCTCGGTGTCGATCACGTAGGCGCCGGGAAAGGGAATGCCGAACCATGGGTGGTCGTCGGCGTCGATCTCGGTGTTGAGGATCCCGAAGCGCTCGATGATCTCACTCTCGGGATCCGACAACAGGGGAAACGCAACACCGTGGGATCGGGCGTAGGCGGCGAGAGCGTCGGCCTCGTCGTAGCTGAGCGCGTAGAGGGCGATACCGGCATCGGCGAAGGCCTGGGCGTGTTGTTGCAGCTCGACCAGCTGCGTGCGACACGGTGGTCACCACACGGCGGATCGATAGAACACGAACACCGACGCTCGACCTCCTCGATGCTTGTGCACATCGACCACTTTTCCGGTGTGCGAGAGCGTGACCACTTCGGGGAACCGGTCGCCCACGGCCGGCCCGGTCGGGAACTCGCCCGCCGCGTCTTGGCGTGGCCCCACCCCCGGCTTGGCCGGGCCAAGGGCACCGAACTCGTCTTCCCAGAGGCCGGACTCGTGTCGCCGGGCGAATGGCTGGTGTGCGGGGTTCACAATGACGTGCTCCTGATCATGGGGATGAGCTGAAAGTGGCGGTGATGGCGCGCATCGCGGTGTGGGTTTCTTCGACGTCCTCGGGGTTCGTGTCGGGTGAGTCGTCACCGCCTTGGGCTCCGAACTGGGCGATGCTGACGCCCCGCTCGAGGTCCACCCAGAGCATTTGACCGAAGGCGCCCAACGCCATCGACTCGCCAGACGAGCGCCAGGGCACCCACCACTGGAAGCCGTAGCCCCGTTCACCTTCGGAAGGTTCCTGGAACGGCGCACGGGGCGATCCGCTGGCTGCGGCGAAGCCTTCGGGTAGCAGGCGTTCGCCGTTCCAGACCCCGTCCTGGATGTAGAGCTGGCCGAGGTGTGCGAACTCCAATGCCCTGGGGCAGAGACACGCATGTCCGAAGGCGTGTCCGTCGTCGCCCTCGGCATGTTGGGACCAGAAGGCGTCCCCCGCCATGCCAATGGCATCCCACAGCTGCTCCTGCACGATCTGGTGGAACGGCTGGGCGTAGGCCGCACGAAGCACCATGGACAGGACATGGGTGTCGGTGGCGAGGTAGTTGAAATCGGTGCCCGGTCGAACGCGGGGCCCGAGCTCACCGGCGAAGTCGTCCAGGTCGCGACCTCGGCCCCAGATCTGCCGGTACATGTCCTTGCGGTCGGGGGTTCCCTGGTGGTGGAAGAAGTTCACGCCCGAGGACATCATCAGGACGTCGCGGATCGACGGTTGGGCGTAGCCGCCGCTGATCGAGATGTACTTGGTGACGGGGTCGTCGATGCTGTCGAGCACGCCGGTGTGCAGCGCCCGGCCGACGACGGTGCTGGTGAAACTCTTCGATGCCGACCAGAGATGCCATCGCGTGCCCCGGTCGGTCCCGAGCCGGTATCGGTCGTGTACGACGACGCCATTGGCGAGAACGAGGAGAGCGGCCACGTGGTTGCGCTCCACGTAACCGTCGAGCGTCTGCTCTTCGCCGGCGTACTCGTAGGTGATCTCCAACGGTGCTGACCGGTCCTCGAACACGTGAGGTCGTGATGAACCGACGAGCGTGCGGTGGGGGAGCACCTCGTCCCAGTGGGAGAAGAGGTGCGCTCGGGTAGCAGCGTCGCCCCCGATGCCCATCAGCATGGCGCTGTCGTGTTCGGTGGCAAACCCGGCCTTCATCGAGGCGGCGAATTCGGTGCTGTCGCTGGCGTCGGGCATCATCATCGCTGGGGTCGGAACATGGCTTCGATCAGGTGGGGGCCGGGCTCGCGGTATGCCCGTTCGAGCTCGGTGCACAGGTCGTCAGCCGTCGTGACCCGAACGGCGGGCACTCCCTGCCCCTCTGCCAGCTGGCAGAAGTCGAGGTCGGGTCGACCGAGGTCCAACATGCTGAGAGCGATTGGACCACCGGCATCGGCGCCGACCCGGTCGAGTTCCATCGCCAAGATCGCATATGCGCCGTTGTTGCACAGCAACGTCGTGACATTCAGCTGCTCGCGGGCCTGAGTCCACAACGATTGGATCGTGTACATCGCGCTGCCGTCGGCCTGGAGGTTGAGCACCGGCCGGTCCGGGCAGGCGATGGCTGCGCCGGTGGCGACGGGCATGCCCTGTCCGATGGCGCCGCCGGTGAGGCTGAGCCAGTCGTGTTCGGGTGCGTGCTTGGTGGCGCCGAGCATGAACAAACCCGAAGTGGCGGCCTCGTCCGAGACGATGGCGTGTTCGGGCAGCGTGGCGGCGACCGCCGCCGCTGCGGTCATGACGTCCAGTGGACCCGAGGGCCGCTGAGGCGAGACGATGGCGGGCGTCGTCGGCTCGGCATCGCCGGCTACCCGCGACGCCAACTCCTCGATGGCGCCGAGGGCATCGGCCCCGGGGTTGGCGAGAATGTGGACCGTGCACCCGTCGGGCACCAGCCGGCCGGGCTTGTCGGGGTAGGCGAAGAAGGCGACCGGCACGGCTGCTCCGACCAAGACGAGATGGTCGATTCCGGCCAATTGGTCCATGGCCATCTCGCCGAGATAGGCAAGTCGGTCGGGTTCGAACCGACCCGCACCTCGTGT
This sequence comes from uncultured Acidimicrobiaceae bacterium, assembly GCA_947259095.1. Taxonomy (GTDB): domain Bacteria; phylum Actinomycetota; class Acidimicrobiia; order Acidimicrobiales; family SZUA-35; genus JAHELU01. The sequence continues at coordinate 196,238 of CAMYLA010000004.1, forward strand.
CATCCGCGCCGGGAACGTTTCGTGGAGCGTCTTCGCTCCGGTGGCGGCTTGAATACGCTCGAGCGCGTCGGCACCGTTCGGGACGAGGACCGACCCGCCAACGAGCAACGCCGTCGTCGGACCACATGCAGCGAGGACCGTTGCGACACTGTCGATGATCGAGTCCTCGACGCTCGGCGCAGGCGATACCGCAGCCGGTACCGCAGGCCTGGCGCCCTCGGTCCATGCGATGTCAGCGGGCAGAATCAGCGTGGCCACCCCTGCGCCCGAGCGGGTCGCACCGACTGCTTCAGCCGCATCGCTGGCGAGGGCGGCGACGCTCTCGCTGCGTCGCACCCAGCCCGAGACCGAGCCGGCGACGGCGTCGATGTCGGATTCGAGCGGTGCGTCGAGGGCTTTGTGGCCGAGCGCATGGTCGCCCACCACGTTGACCATCGGTGTGCGGGCTCGCCGGGCGTTGTGCAGGTTGGCGAGGCCGTTGCCGAGTCCAGGTCCGAGGTGGAGCAGTGTGGCGGCGGGTCGTCCGGCCATGCGCGCGTAGCCGTCGGCGGCGCCGGTGACCACCCCTTCGAACAGACCCAGCACGCCGCGCATCTCCGGCACGTCGTCGAGCGCGGCGACGAAGTGCATCTCCGACGTTCCGGGGTTGGCGAAGCAGACATCGACGCCGGAGTCGAGAAGGGTTCGCAACAGTGCCTGTGCTCCGTTCATCGTTGGCCGCCGATCAGGCGCTCTTCGACCGGAGGCCGGAGGCGTTGGATCGCAGCGCCGGAGAGCCACATGCTGCCCAGGATGAGGATGATCATGGGAACGGCCGGTCCCTTGTCGATCATGACGATCAGGTTGAGCACGATGAAGGCGAGTAGCGCCGGTATGAGCGGGTGGGCCGGGTGGGCGCCTCCGCGGTCGACCAGGATCGCACCGGCGACGACGATCAGTATCAGGTTGGCAGAGACCCGCAGAATCTCGACTTCGTTCACCGCGATGTGGAGCACGATGTCGAAGAGGTTCCAGGCGACGAGGGCGGCGAGGATCCGCCGGGTCATCACGTCGGGGATGATGCGGTTCTGGGTCATGTCCGAGCGAGGCCGTCGTCGGTCGCCAGACCGGCTCGGTTGTCGAAGTCGGCTTCCAACGGTCGACCGTCGTACATCACGAGCCACAGTCGCAGGAGGTGGCGCCTGCGGTCGGGATCGTCGTGGTCCTCGAAGGCCGAGCGTGAGTGGGCCACGGCGTAGTTGTTGACCAGGATGATGTCGCCCTGCTGGAGTCGGAACCGCACGTGGATCGTCGGATCCTGGGCGAGTTCGTCGATCAGGGAGAGCAGTTCATCCTGCTCGGGCGTCAGCTCGGCGCAGTCGTCGAAACGACGGGCGGCCGAGCGTGCGTAGCCGGAGTTGTGGCGAAGCGAGAGGCGCCCATCGGGGCCGACCGAGGCCAACACCCGGGTGTAGAACGGGCCGCCGTCAGGGTGCTCTTCGCCCCGGCAGTCGAAGTTGAAGGGCTCGTAGAAGGTGTCGATGAGATCGGGGCGCCGGGCCAGGATCTCGTTGTAGATGGTCTGGAGTGGAGCGAGCGCGCTGTCGCCCCCTTTCTTCGCCGTCTGCAGACACATCAGCGAGAGCAGGTCGGTGGAAGTGTCGGTGTGGAACGGCAGGGCGATTCGGACCTGATAGCCGCGTGCGCTTGGGTCGGTGAGGATGTTCTTGCCGGTGTCGCGCACGTGGCCCAGCAGGTGGCCGTCAGCGTTTTGCTTGACTGGAAGTCCGAGCTGACGGCCCAGTGCGTAGTAGGCGAGGCCGGCCTCGCGTTCGCTCCAGCCTTCGATGTTGAGTCCTCGGACGACGACGAAGCCGATGCCGTTCTCCAGCTGGTTGGTCCAGTCGGTGATCGTCGAGGCCAGGGCCGGCATCGGTGCCGATTCGGGGTCGACAGCTCCGAGGCTGACGTCTCTGGCGAGGAGGTCGTCGCGGACTCGGCAGATCTCGTCGATCTCGGCGGGGTCGAGTTGGTACAGGTAGTCGGAGGGGACGAGTTCGGGGCCGCGCCAGACCGCCGGACCGCTGAGCGGCTCGTGGATGATCGTTTGTGGCTCAGGCATCGGGTGCTCCGTCGGGTTCAGGTTTGGCGGGAGGGCGTGGGACCAGGAAGTCGAAGTGGTCGCGCGGCACGAGGCCGCGGTCGGCGAACATGCGAATGGTTGGGTCGGGGTCGTTGAGCAGGTGGGCGGTCATCTGTCCCAACAGCCGTGCAACTGCTGTCTCTCGCCAGAACCAGGTGTTGCGTTCCTGGCTGCTGGCGCGGCCCGGTTGCTGGGCAGCGGCGTGGAGGTACCACGTGCGCAGGTCGTCGGCAGCGAGTCGAGTGGCCTGAACGGGAGTGTGTTCGCCTTTGGCCGTGGCGGCGAGCAGATCGACGATCGCATCCGGAGACCGCCCGCTGTTCGGTACCGGTGTCGGACCGAGCTCGGCCCACGGTGCGAGCTGTCGCAGCTCGGCCCGAGCGGCCTGGACGAGGTCAGGCTCGTCGGTCGCAGTGGGGCCGAAGGAGATGGGACACGCCCAGACGGCCTCGTCGTCGGATTCGGGTGCGTCGTCGAGGAAGTCTTCGAGGATGACGGGGCCGTCGGGCCGCTCGAGCAACGCAAGGGCGTCGTGGAGAACCCGGCGCTGAAACTCGGGCTCGTGGGGTGCGCCGAAGGGTCGGCCGAGCTCGAACGGGACCCACAGGAACCTCGGCAGGCGCATCGCTTCGGTCTGCTCCCGGACCAACGAGATCCCAGTGGTCGCGATGCCGGCGGCTTCTAGGTAGTGAGAGACCGCGCCGACCGCGCGGGTGCAGTTCGGTCAAACCGGAACCAGGCAGACCGCGGTGACGTCGTCGGCTTCGAGTAGTCGGGCGAGATCTTTGCACGTCGGATCGATCATCTCGGGCGGCCAGCCTGCGCCCATCAGTGAGTAGTGGTGGTCGGCCACCGAGCCGACGGTGCCGTCAGCAGCGAGCTCGTGAAGCCGATCAAGGGGAAAGACCGTGTTCACGTCCTCGCGGAAGCCGCTGCGATCGAAGTGAACCGACGAGTGGGTCATCGTCAGCGAGCTGAGATCGGCGTCACCCGGGATGACCCGGTAGCTCAGGTCGACGAAGGAGAAGGCGTCGTCGTCGACACGGTGGAGACCCGCCGTGGTCACCAGGGCAACCCGGCGTTCGGCGAGTGGCGGTCCCTCGACGAAGGGTGTCGAGTCGTAGCGTGGGAGCTCCTTCGCCATGATGTGTTCACGCTCTGCGTCGCTCAGATCCCGGAGTCGTACCATTCGGCCATCGTGACGCACCCGTCGATACGGGTCCATGCGCAAGCGCGTCACATGGATACGAATTCGTCTCAGCACCAGCTGCGAACCCTTCGGGGTCGAGCCTCGGAGTCGAGGACCTGATCTCCGTTCGTCTCATCACGCCCGTGTCGACGCATCTAGCATGGTCCGATGACATCGCAGCGCTTCTCGCGGTCGACCGTCTCCATCCCCGATGGCTGCCGCGACGACGTTGTGCCGTTGTTCGACAGTCGGGCCGAACCATTGTTCAGCGTCGGTGTCACGCAGGTGGCCATGAGCTCGCTGGTCAGCGGGTTCGACTGGCCGGGTCCGGACCCGCGGACGCACCTGGTTCTCGCGACGGTCGAAGGGAGTGGCCGGTTGCTCTTGGCTGGCCTCGAGTACGACTTGACGCCCGGGACGGTCGCCGTGTGCCCCGCTCACGTGCCCCGTCACCAGTGGGCAGACGAGCCCTGGCGAGTCGTCACCATTCGACTGGCAGAGTCCGAGCCGTGGCGCCGATTCGCGGAGATGGGGCCGTTCGTGTTGGACGACCAGGACCCGCATCGGTTCGCGGCACCGACACGGGGAATCCTCGGTGAGTCGCCCCCGGCGGTCACGGCAGTCTCAGGGGCCTCGCACGGTCGCGATCCGATGGACGAGTTCCTCGATCGATTCGGGGCGCTAGTGAATCTCGACCCGAAATCCGCCGGTCCCGCCGCGCCGACCGAGCCGTTTGCGCTTTACGCCGTGATCCTGCGGATCCAACTCGAAGCCCTGCTCGCGGGTCCGGCCTCGGTCAGCGATGACGAGCGTCGCCTTGCGAGCCTTTGGGAAGCCGTCCGGCGAGATCCCGGATGCGACTGGTCGGTCGAGTCGCTGGCGCGTCGACTCAGCGTCTCCCGTGCAACCCTGCACCGCCTCGTCGCACGCCATCACGACCACAGCCCCGGCGCGATCGTGGAAAGCATCCGGATGGACCAAGCCGCACACCTGCTTGTGAACAGTGTGATGCCGGTGAAGGCAATCGCCTCACGGGTGGGGTATTCGACGCCGTACTCGTTCTCGGCAGCCTTCCGGCGCGCTCGAGGGTGCCCGCCCTCGGACTTCCGTGAGCGATTCGCCAGGATCCAAAGCGAATGAGATGGACAGCGCGGGTCAAGCACGGGGCGCCGAGCATCCGCTGATGTGCCCGGGTACCGGTCGTCCCGTCCTCCTTGTGACCTCAACGAGTGCGGTCTCATCCTTGCTCCAGATGCAGGCGAGATCCGCCGATCGCTCATAACCCGAAGGTCGCAGGTTCAAATCACAGCCCCCGCCACCATTTGCCCTGGTAAACGAGTCGTTGATCAGGGCTTCTACCGTTTTCTGGACGAGCCGGAGTCGGCGTTGTCCTTCCACGGCCAGTTGAAACTGCTGGTGGCGATGCACGAGGCCGTGTCGGACGGGGCGCAGTTCATCGTCGCGACCCACTCGCCGGTGTTGATGGCGTTCCCGGAAGCGGTGATCTACGAGTTCGACAGCGATGGTGCCCACCGGGCCGAGTGGGCGGAGGTGGAGTCCGTGCAGCTGTGGCGCTCGTTCTTGGACGCACCTGACCGGTTCTTCCGCCACCTCCTGGCCGCCGACGATTGAGGGTGGCCGTGACTGTGCGAACTGGGGGACCGGTCGGAGCGGTCGAGGCCGCCAGGTTGTGATCGGCGCTACTCGGGTCGCAAGAGTTTGAGGTTGTCGACGTTGTCGAAGATTGCCGTCGTCGGTGGCGAGCGGCAGGTTGCCGGCGAGCGCGGTTGCGGCGACCCACCGGTCGGCTTCGTGATCCTTGGCTCCGAGTCCGTGACCGTTGTTGACGCACCAGGTTCGGAGGTCGACGTAGGCGTCGATGACTTCGGGAAGCGGGGGCGATATCTGGGTGTTGGCAACGAGACGTTCGAGGACGGCGGTCCGGCGTGTTCCCCAAGCCGCGACGCTGGCACCGAAGCGCATCTCGGCGACCACCACGAACGGCAGGATCCAGCCTGAGCGTTCCAGCGTCGGGGCCCAACGGGCACGGCGGGCCGACACGGTCCGGCCGAGCCAGGCGCTGGCGATCATCGTGTCGACGACGACGACCGGATGGCGGTCAGAGGTCGGCAAGGATTCCGAAGAACTCGTCTTCGTCTTCTTCGGTGAGATCGTCGATGACGAACCGGGAGAGGTCGCCGATCGGCTCGGCCCGCGCGATCACCTCGGCCAGGGTGGGCTCGGGGGTCCCTGTGGGTGTTGACTCGGTGTCGGACACGTCGTCCATCGTACTCTGGGGGCTGGCGAGCCGATAGAGCGACGTCTCCGCCGGACGGTGATCTCACGCATCGTGGTCGCCGTTGGCGCTGCACGCTCGGGCCGGTTCGGGCGATCAAGGTAACACACAGGTAACAGCACAACCGTAAACAGGGGGGTCCGGCGGGGAGCAGAAGGGACCATCGACCCATCGACAAACGGCCTCTGAGCTGCGACAATGTCCGAATTCGCTGGTCAGTCCGGGTGAGCAGGAAACTAGATCGTCTGTCTCATAACCCGAAGGTCGCAGGTTCAAATCCTGCCCCCGCCACTAAGGATTCCCAGTGATGGAGCCGATCTGAGAGGGTCGGCTCTTTCCTTTGTCGGTGCCGTCGAGGCCTGTCGGGCATCTACGGGCATCTACTCTCCTGTGAGCACCGTCCAAACGGGGTGAGCTTCGCCCTCGGCCCACGAGCGGCCGGTGATCCCGAGCTGACAAAGTGATACCGGTATGCGTCGGGTGTCCTAGCTTCGGCGTGCGTCCAACCCATGGGCTGGGCCGCACCGCTTGGGGGCTTCTCGGCGATCCTGCAGAGCTCCGCCAGATACGCGGGCGTTCGGGCTCGGGACATGCTGTCCCTGGGCGGTACGCCTCGGTCAGCTCCCAGCGATGAAGAGGCTGGTCGAGATTGCCGAGGCCACGAATTCTGTCCCGTCCCAGACTTCGCTCTCGACGGTCGCTGCGCCGCGGGACACACGACGGCAAGCGGCGACAGCCACCAGTTCCGAGGAGGTGATCGGGCCGGCAAAGCGAATTGAGAGGTCCGGATTCGGGTGCGGGACCCATCTTCCTTTCGCCAGCACAGCGTCGACGGGTGGACCAACCGACAGGTCGGCTGCGAGGCATGCTCCCTCGGCACCGTCGGCATCGAGGTCCCAGGGGACGGTCACCAAGGTCGCGATCCCGTTGCCCACTCGGGCGGCCCTCGGTTGCGCCGTGTCGATGATCGGGACCTCAACACCCCGAGGCGGTCGCCATGGCTTGGCCGACTCACCCACGTCGGGCGATGGCGGTCCGAGCTGGCTCGCAGGCGGGTCTGTGTCGATTGGCTCGAGCGCCGTCGGTTCTGCGAAGGCGACGCGGGCAACGGTGGTACGTCGTTCCTGTTCATCGCTGAGTTCCACGCGGACGACGGTGAGGCTCCGGCCAGAGGACAACACGTCGACCGCCGCCGTGGCCTCTTCGCTGGCCAGGCCTCGGAGGAAGTGCATGTCGAGACTCACGGCGATGCGTCCAGGGGCGGCAAATCGGCCGATGGCGACAGCGGCGGCCGCCAGTGCGCCGCCGGTCACCCCACCGAATGCGCCATGGATCGCTCTCGGCATGTGGAGTCGCCACGATGCCTCGTCGATCTGCTTGGCCCCGAGGTATTCCAGGGGCGTCATCGCTCGTAGCGGACGTGAGCGTGCGTCAACACCTCGGCTCCGCTGCCGGTCTCGGCCCGAAACACGGCTTCGCCGTCGCCCAACGTCCAGATCTTGGTGATGATGACATCATTCATCCAGACCAGGTCGGCGAAGCGGCCGGTCAGCGACAGGAGCCGTTCCGGCTTGCCGTCACACAACGCCCTCAGGATTGCTCGGCCAGCGAATCCGTACGTGCATAGGCCGTGCAGGAAGGGTCCGGGATAGCCGGCCCGACGAGCGAACTCTGGGTCGATGTGCAGCAGGACTCGATCGCCAGACAGTCGATAGAGGGCGGCCTGTTCGGGTCGAACGACGTCTTCGATCACGTGGTCGGGATCACGGTCAGGTGGCTGGTGGATGTCGCTGGTATCGGGCCCGCGCTCACCACCGAATCCGCCGTATCCCTTGGCGAAGAGCGACGCGTAGGTCGTCGCGAACAGCCCATCGTCGTTGACGAGTTCGGACTCGACCCCAATGACCGCGGCGGTTCCCTTGTCCCACACATCGACGATGCGGCCCCGTATCGTCAGCTCTCCGGTGGCCGGAAACGGCCGGTGCAAGGTGATGGCCTGTTCACCGTGGAGCAATCGGGCGACATCGAGGTCGACGGCGGCACTGACACCCCCGAGGGCCCGCATCCCGGGGATCACCGCGAAGGTCGGGTACACCTTCGGTCCCCGCCGCTCGTAGAGAAAGTCAAGGTCACCCTCGTCGGCATCTTCGTCGACCAGTGCTCCATCGCCGGGTCTGGCGCCGATGCCGAGGGCGTAGAGAACCGCGTCTCGCCAGCCCCACGACCACGTGCTTTCGGCAAGTGCCATGCCGACCAGGTTGGACGAGAGTGGTGCCGATCCCATGGGTCCTCCTGTGGTGGACGGGCTGAACGACGTTGGCGCCACACTAGAACGATCCCGTGGGGGCGGACAACGAGGACGAGGGCGTTGGGAAGTAGCGAAGGGGGTCCGCCGCCGAGGGTAGGGGTGGTGGGCGAGACCGGTGGCGGTCAGCGGCTGGCTTCGGTCACGGCCATGGTCCGAGCTAGCCTTGGCCAAGATGACGTTCGGGCACCCAGATGAAGAACCATAGTTCCAGACGCGAGCACACAGGAGCGGCTGATGCGATTGAGAATAGCGGCGCCGTTGATGTCCAGCCGGTCCCGGTCGGCCGACTCTGGGAGCTGGTCGTGACCCGCCACGGCAAGGCCATGGTCCTCACTGGTCCGAGGGAACTTACGGCGCAACGATTCGAGCTCCCTGAGGTGACCGAATCGACGGGGCTGCTGCGGGTTGAGGCCTGCGGTCTGTGCGGGACCGACCACGAGCTCTACACCGGACATCTGCCGGCTCCGGGCCCGGTCGTTCCTGGCCACGAGACGGTTGGAGTCATTGAAGAGATCGGGGCCGATGCGGCCGCCAAGTGGGGGGTGGCGGTCGGCGACCGTGTTGCCATCGAGTGCTTCCAATCCTGTGGAGCATGCGACCCATGCCGGGCTGGCTTGTATCGTCGTTGCGTCCGCCACGGAACGTCGACGCTGTACGGGCTGACGCCGACCTCGGTCCCTCCGGGGTTGTGGGGCGGCTATGCCGAGTACCATTTTCTCTCTGCGGATTCGATGCTCTTGCCGGTGCCGGATTCGCTGACTCCGGTCGAAGCAACCATGTTCAATCCCGTCGGTGCCGGCATCCGCTGGGGCGCCGATCTCCCCGAGGTCGGCCCCGGCGACACGGTCGCTGTCCTCGGGCCGGGGATTCGTGGACTCGCAGCAATCGCCGCAGCCAAGGAGGCGGGGGCCGAGCGCATCATGGTCACCGGGTTCGGCGAACGAGATCGTCCGCGGCTGGAAGCCGCACTCGCGTTCGGGGCAGACGTCGCTGTCGACGTTGCGGTCGACGACCCGGTTCAAGCCGCCCGCGACCTGAGCGATGGCGAGGGTGTCTCCGTAGTCGTCGACGTGACCGCCAACGCTCCGACGGCTCTCGGCCAGGGGGTGCGCATGGCGGCCAAGGGTGGGCGACTCGTCTTGGCCGGAGTGCGGAACTCCCGCGAAACCCCCGGCTTCAACCCCGATGCCGTGGTCTTCAAGGAACTGACGATCATCGGCGCGCTCGGTGTCGATGCGCCGGTCTACCGTCGTGCCCTCGACCTGCTGGCGAGCGATCGGTACCCGTTCCGAGATGTACCCCGTGAGGTCGTCAACATCGGGCAGGCGGCGGACATTCTGGCCACCATGGCGGGCGAGTCCGATTCGGTCCCGCCGGTGCACGCAGTACTGATCCCCTGATCCGAGGAGTATCCCGTGGGAAATGGCATCGACTTCGAGGTCTTCAACGAGGATTTTGCCAAGCGAGTGGTCGGACGTAAGGGGAAAAAGGGTATCGACGCCTACCTCGGTATCGAAGTCACCGAACTCACCGCAGGCCGCCTCGTAGCCCGGTTCGAGGTACGCGACGAACTCATCACCATGATGGGCAACATGCACGGAGGCTGTCTCTCCGCACTGGTCGATCACTGCCTCGGCGTGGTCATGTACCCGGTGATGCCAGAGGGTTACTGGGCGGCGACGACCGAATTCAAGATCAACCTACTCAGCCCGGTCTCCGGTGGAACATGTATCTGCACCGCAGAAATCCGCTCGTTGACGCGCCGCCTCGCTGTCGTGTCGATCGCCGTCGAGAACGAAGGCCGACTCGTCGCCCTCGCCCAGGGGACCAGCACCATCGTCGCGCCCAAGTCTGCCGCATCGTGAGCAGGGCCGGTGCACGGTACCGCCCGTTCAACGACTGAGGCCAACAATCCGTATCCGTACATCGATCGCCCACAACCGGCGAACCCGGGATGCCTCGAGCGCCCGGAAACGAGACAAAGGTGGGGTGGGATGAGCGTTGCGGGCTCGGCGACCGCCTGGCCGTCACCATCAGCGGTTGCCAGAGGCCGGTGATCTACATCTCGTGGGCCGACGGTGGCGTTCTCGGGCACTCGACGCGCTGACATGATGGAGTGAATGAGCCCGGCTCATCGTCGTCACCTGACGATCAGGCCGGTTGCAAGCTCGATCGACTAACGCTTTACATGTAGCGATCGACGGAACCGAGGTTCGTGTAGATGGTCTTGACCCGGGTGTAGTGGTCGATCGATGTGGTGCCGTTCTCGCGCCCGATGCCGGATTGTTTGTACCCGCCGAAGGGGACATTGGCCGGCATCGTGCCATAGTCGTTGATCCACACGAAGCCTGCCTGGAGTGCATGTGCGACACGGTTGGCTCGTGCGAGATCGTTCGAGAAGACCGCACCCGCCAGTCCGTAGTCGGTGGCGTTGGCTCGCTGGATCACCTCGTCTTCGTCGTCGAAGGGTAGGACGGCCATCAGTGGGCCGAACACTTCGTCGGAAACGAATTCCATGTCGTCGCTGCAGTCGGCGAAGACTGCTGGTGTGATGTAGTTGCCGTTCGACAGTTCGGCGGCGTCCGGTCGGTTCCCTCCGACGATGTGACGAGCTCCGGAATCGACCGCCAGCTTCATGTAGTGCATGACCTTCTCGTGGTGTTCGGCACTCACGAGTGGGCCGATCCTGGTGTCGGGGTCGAACGGATCTCCGACCCGGAGTTGGCCGACGCGGTCGGCCAGACCGTCGAGAAACTCGTTGTAGACGCGACGTTGGACGAACACGCGGGTTCCGTGTGAGCAGACCTGGCCGGTCGAGTAGAAGTTGTTGGTGAGTGCGGCGTTGCGTGCGTCGTCGATGTCGGCGTCGTCGAACACGACGATGGGCGACTTGCCTCCGAGTTCGAGGGTGATCTTCTTGAGTGTCGAGGCTGCGGCTTCCATCACGAGTCTTCCGGTGGCGGCTTCGCCGGTGAGCGAGACCTTCGCCACGCCCGGATGTGCGACGAGCATCCGTCCAACGCGTGCATCGCCCTAGACAACGTTGAAGACGCCCGGGGGTACTCCTGATTCTGTGTAGATCTCTGCCAGGAATCCGGCCGAGATCGGCGTGACCTCGGCGGGCTTGAAGATCATGGCGTTGCCGCAGGCCAGTGCGAGGCCGGACTTCCACATCGCGATTTGGATCGGAAAGTCCGTCCCGGCGACATCGTGCACGCCGTGTTCGAGCGTGCCGTCACAACGCATGTCGTGAATCACCCCGCCACCAGTGATCGCGACTCGGTCACCGGCCTGTTCGTTGCGAAACACCGCACCGATCATTCCGTGGTCGTCGACCAATTCACGAGCGACGCGCACGTCGGCGACCTGCCAAATGCCACGCAGATCGGGAGCGCCGTCGGGCAACGGGTCGGTGCAGCCCGCCAGAACTGGTGCCGGCCATTCCGTGTAGCCACCAGCAGGCGTGTACGCGACGGGTATGTCGTTAACGGAGGTCATCGGGGGTCGCTCATGACGTCATTCCTTCCAGACCAACGAGGCCTCGACTGAGTTCGGTCTCGCCCATCTGGCGGAGACCGTGTTGGTAGAGCCAGCACTCGAAGCCGTCGAGCACGGTGATGCCCTGCGGGCCAGCGCACCTCGCGCTGGCGACGACGTCGGATTGCCGTGGAGGAAGACAACCAAATCACCGGTCCCGACACCGTGAAACGCCATCTGCTTTCCGTTGACGGTTGTGTACTGCTTGCTCAGCGGTTCGATGCTCATGAAGCGCTGGGGTTCCGGTCGGCGTCGACGAGGAGTTGCATCATCTCGCGAGCGACCATCGGGCCGGCGTTCTGGTTCTGGCCGGTGACGAGGTTGCCGTCGACGACCCAGTGGTTGGCGAGCGGGTCGCGGAACTTCGTCTCGCTTTCGAAGAGTGCGCCGACACTTCGCAGCTCGCGCTCGGGGTGATGCGGCGTGGCGTCGATGCCAAGTTCCTTCACCTGCTTGTCGGTGACAGCTGAGATCTTGCGACCCTCCACGAGTGATGACCCGTTGGCGGCCTTTGCGTTGAGGAGCCCGAGCGGGCCGTGACACACGCCTCCCATCACGAGGCCGGCGGCGTTGGCTTCGGTCATTTTCTCGCCGAGTGCTTCCGAGAAGCCGAAGTCGAATGCAGCGCCCCATCCTCCTGCGAGGAACACGATGTCGTAGTCGGCCATGTCGAGGTCGCCGATCGCTTGGGAGTCGCTGACCTTCGCCTTGAAGTCGTCGTCGGCGAGGAAGCGATCGTCCTCCGTCGTTCGGATCACCGGCTTGAGCGACTGCGGGTCGACGGCGACCATGCCCCCGGCCGGGCTGGCGATGTCGACGTCCATTCCTGCGTCGAGGAACGCGTAGTACGGGACGGTCATCTCGCTGGCGAAGACACCGGTCGGCTTGGCGATGTCGAGCCAGGCAACGTTGGTGGCGACGACGAGTGCGCGGGTGCCTGCGAGGTCGAACGTCGTGGCGTCAGGGTCGTCGGGATGCATGCCGACACGCTGGAGGACCTTGCGCAGCAGCCGGACGGGGGGTGGGGGTTGTTTCATCGGTGCTCCTGCGGTGGGTGTGCGCGGCGCGTACGGCCACGGTTCGTTGCGTTCGGGAACGGCTCGGGCGCGCTCCTCCTTCAATGCGTGTCGCATCGCTGCGAACGCGTTGGCGGCACCCGGATCGTCGGCGATGTCGTGCCAGCGGTTGTCCGCTTCGATCGGATCGGCCTCGAGGTTGTACAGCTCCCACTGGTCAGGCAGTGGTTCGGTGCGGTACGTATCCGGAGCGGGGCCCCCGCTGGCTGCGAGGTGGCGGACGCCGGGCTCGGTCCAAGTCGCGGGGTCGTCGAACACACGGACGATCTTCCAGAGCGTGCCATCGACGCGGTGGACGAGCCCTTCGAAGTTCGCTCCGACGTGGGCGGGCGTGTTGATCCGAAGCGGGAGCGGCGGCTTGACCGTACGACCAAGCCGGCGGGCGATGCCCGACGCGCCGCTGTCGCCTTCGAGCATGTTGTCGTTCGTCATCATGTAGACGGGCCGGTCGCGGTCGGCACTCGACGGGTCGACCGCCACCGGCATCAGGTTGCGTCCGGGAAGCGGGTGGACTTCGCTGAACGAGTTGCTCAGCACCTCCGCGGCAATCGCCTCGTCGATACCGGCCGCCGCAAGCAGCGTCGGGAGGATGTCGACATGCGAAGTCGGCGCGTCGGTCACCGCCTGGCCGGCGGTCGCTCCGGTGCCCACCCGTGCGATCGAGAACGGTACGCGGGTTGCTTCGTCGTACAGGTTGAACCACTTCTGGTGCAGGCCACCGTGCGCGCCGAGCAGGTCGCCGTGGTCGGAGGTGCGCACGATGACGGCGTCGGTGCCCTGATCGGTGATCGCTGTACGGACCCGGTCGATCGGTGCGTCGATTTCTGCGTGGAGCCGGTGGTACAGGTCGCGGTACTGCTGCGCCTTCTTGTCGTATGCGCCGAGCACGGCACGCACCGGACCGTAGCCAGACGGGTAGGTGTCGCGGTACGCGATCTGGGCAGCAGGTTTGGTGGCGAGGTCTTCGTGCTGCGTCGGTGCTTCGGGCACGTGTGGAGGATCCAGCGGCGACGGCTCGATCGGATTGCCGCGCCGGGCCCAAGCGGGAAACAGCACGATGTCGTGCGGGTTCACGAAGCTCGCCACGAGCAGGAACGGTCGCAGCGCGTCCGCGTCGCCCTCGCCGCGACGTGTGTACCGGTCGTCGAGCCAGGCGACGACGCGGTCGGCGATCAGCGGATCGCGGCGGACCCCGGCGTCGCGCAGCTGTCCGCCGTGCGGTTCGGGACCGATCCAGCCCGAGAATCCGTACGGGTCGAGTGCGTCGGCGCGTCTGTACTGTTGGACGCCGTCAGCGAGCACGTTGCCGTCGTCGTCGTTCGTGTCGATCCGGTTGCCGTCGTCGTCGTGGAGATCCGCATGCGAGAGGTGCCACTTGCCGTCGTAGTGGGTGTCGTAGCCGGCGGTGCGGAACCAGTGGCCGAGCGTTGGTACCTCGCCCTGACGAAGCCAGCGCATGCGCGAGTCATCGGCCATCTTGCCGAGGCCGTCGGTCTGGGTGACGCCGTGGACCTCGGGATACTGACCGGTGAAGATCGTCGGGCGGCTCGGCACGCACGCGAGCGAACCGGTGTAGTGACGACGGAAAGCGACAGCGTTGTCGACGAACCACTGCGCGCCCGGGAGCGCGTGCCGACGCCACGCTGCGACATCATCGGCCTCGTAGGGCGGTGCAGCGCGTTCTTCATCGGACATGATGATGATCACGTCGGGACGTTGCTCGCTCACGCGGTGCCTCCGGTCGTTTGGGCGGGCGCCACGACGGTGGCCCCGGGGGTGCCGACGTGTCGGGTAAGTCCGTCGAGCATCTGTTCCGACGCCGAAGCGAATCGCTTGCCGACGGCCTTGGCGATGAGTTGCTGAGGCGGGCGGGGCCCGGGATCGATCTCTGTGGTGAGGGACACAGTGGTGAGCGAGACCGTGGCCTGGTCGCCGTCGGCGACGAGCCGCCACGTGTTCGTCACCGACTTGATGACCGGTGGGAGGCCGATGATCCGGTACGACAACGTCGAGCCGGGCTCCCATGCTTCGACCGTCTCGACGATGGTCGCCCGGTCGGTCTGGATCCGTCGTGTCATTCCGACGCCCTCGGTCTGATCGGACAGCAAGCACGAGTGGTCGACGTTGGCCGCCCACCGGCTGATGTCGCCGAACTCGGCGAGCACCGCCCACACGTCGCCGGGCGATGCCGGAATCACGGCCGTTCTCTCGACGACTGCCATCAGTCCGCCGTCGATGCTTCGAGGTCGTTGACCTGGGCACGGACGATCATCGTGTAGGTGTCGGCGATGGCGACCTCGCGATGATCCTTCTGCGCCTCGAGGCGTGACGGGTCGGTGACCACGGCCATGAACGCCGCCTTGCTCGGGAACTCGTTGAAGCGAACCTGATGCCAGGCTCGGCCGTCACCGATGATCGTACCTTCCACCGCGAACCAGCCGTTGATGCGCACGCCGTGCCCGAGCGCCACCTTGGCGGCCTCGCTCTGGTACTGCTCCATGTGGGTCGGGGTGACGTGTGCAGCTTCGGCATCCTGGAAGCGCAACACGTGGACGACCACCACGGGTCCGTCGTCGTCGGTCGGCGGGTGCGCCACGTCGGCCCAGTCGACCGGAGCGAATCCGTCGGGCGCAGTCGGTTGCTGCATCGGTTGGGTGCCCATGACGATCGTCGACTCCATGCCGGCGTCCTTGTGCTGATGCGACTCCTGGAACGTCGGCATCGCCTGCATGTCGATGAATGACTTGCGTGTCGGGTACTTCACGACCCCGATGCGATCCCACACCGGCGCGTCGCCGAGCAGTTGCTGGTCGACGTCGCCGAAGAACACCGGCTGGGCGCCGACGGCGGCGAGCGAGTCGAGCGGTGAGTACAGGTCGTCGGCTTCCTGGCCACTGACGGTCGAGTCGCGCCCGTCGGAGTAGTCGGCCACGTCGCGGTACTTCATCAGATTGACCATCCACACCGGACCGTCGTCGCCGGGGGCGGTGGTCGCGAGCTTCGTCGCGTAGTCCGTGTCGACCGTGCCGTAGCGAGGAGAGGTCGGTTCGCTCACCTCAGCCTCTTTCGATCGCGTCGAGGATGATCTGCGCCAGTTGCGGCGCCGCGTCCTCCTGGAAGAAGTGGTGCGCGTTCTCGACCGTGGTGTGCGGCTGGCCCTCGGCGCCCGGCACCAGTTTCAGGAACGGCTTGTCGCCGCCCGCAGTGACTGGGTCGCTGTCGCTGAAGCAGCAGATGAGCGGCTTGTCCCACTGCTTGAACACTTCCCAGGCGGCGAGGTTGGCGGGCACGGCCGGGTCGTCGGGCGACGTGGGGACGAGCGACGGGAAGATCCGTGCGCCTTCCTTGTACGTGTCGTCAGGGAACGGCGCGTTGTACGCAGCGACCTCCCCGTCGGACAGGTCGGTGATCGTGGCAGAGTTCAACAGGAACCCGATGTCGAAGACCTCGGTGGTCTGGCTGAACTTCTGCCACGCCATGAACGCCTCGCTCGGAGCTCCCTCGCCGGTCGGCAGACCGGTGTTGCCGATCACGACGCGAGCGAAGCGGTCGGGGTTGTTGGCAACGAGTCGCAGGCCGACGAGGCCACCCCAGTCCTGACCGAAGAAGGTCGCTCCCTGGAGGTCGAGGTGGTCGATGATCGCCGCTTGCATCCACGCCACGTGCCGTGCGTAGGTGTAGTCGGACTTCTCGGTCGGTTTGTCGCTCTTGCCGAATCCGACGAGGTCGGGCGCGATCACCCGTGCGCCGCCGGCGACGAGCAGCGGGATCATCTTGCGGTACAGGTAGCTCCAGGACGGCTCGCCGTGCATCGCGAGCACGACCGGTCCGTCGGCCGGACCTTCGTCGAGGTAGTGGACGCGAAGCGTGCCCTCGTCCTGGTCGGAGATGTCGACGTAGTTCGGTGCGAACGGGTAGTCGGGGAGATTGGCGAACCGTTCGTCGGGCGTGCGGAGTGACTTCATGTGATGGTCCTGTTCACTTGGGGACGAAGAGTCCGGTGGTTTCGATGTTGAGCTGTCCGGCGAGGCCGGCGGTGCGGTGGACGGAGATCTCCGCGTACGCGTCGGAGGTCGACATGGCGACCAAGGCGGCACGGTTCGGGTATTCGACGACGGCCACCTGATCCCACATGTCGTCGGCCTGGCCGAGCATGAGCCAACTGACGGCACCGGAGAAGACGAGGCGCCCTCCGTGATCGACGACGAGCGGCACGACACCAGCGCCATAGATGGCATACGCCTCGGCGCCGGTGAGGTCGGTGTCACGACCGTCTTCGTACTCGGCGACGTCCTTGAACTTCAGGAGGTTGACCATGTAGATCGGCCCGTCGGGTCCCGGTGCCATCAATTCGCCGAGCTGTGCCTGGTCGGTCGGTGTGACTTCGTTGACGATGTTCATCTCGTGCATGTGGATGCTCCTCGTGGTGGCTGGCTAGTTGGATGTGATCTCGACGCGGTGGAGGTCGTCGCCGAGTTCGATGGAGCCGTCGAAGTGAGCGGCGCCGAGTTCTCGCCAGTCGTCGTACGTCCCGCCCATCGGCGGAGCCGGGACATAGTGCGTGTAGATCAGAGTGTGGATGCCGGCCTTCGCCGCGGTCTGCGCTGCTTCCTCCGGCGACGAGTGGTAGTCGAGCGTGTCCTGCATCCGCTGCATCGGGATGTTGGCGATGATGTCCTTGCGGATCACCGTGTGCACGAGCGCATCGGCGCCCTCGCACAGTGTGTCGAGACCCGCACACGGGATGGTGTCGCCAGCCGCTACGACCGATACGCCCTCGAAATCGAAGCGGAAGCCGACGCTGGGTTCGACCGGCTTGTGATCGGTCTGACCACAGGTGATCGCCACCTTGCCACCCTGCCCACCGGGCAGTTCGACGACGCCTTCGGTCACTTCGATCACCTGCACCGGCGGTCGGTCGTCGAGATCCTGGTGATGGGCGATTCGGTACTCGATGTCGGGGTCGAGCGATGCGAGGATGTGGTCGACGACCTGCTGGGTGCCCACGGGTCCGACGATCGTGAGCGGCGTCTCGGTGAACGTCATCACCCAGCGCGTGGTGATGACGTCGTTGAGGTCAGTGATGTGATCGCTGTGCAGGTGCGTGATGAGCACGGCGGTGAGGTTCTGGGCGCCGAGGCCGCTCGCAGCCAGGCGCATCAGCACGCCGCGGCCCGCGTCGACCAGATAGTGCTCGGCGTCGGGACCCGTAGCTGATTCTGGCCCGGCGGATATCAGCGTGGCGGGACCGGCGCGGTCCGGGGCCGGCATCGGTGACCCGGTGCCCAGCAAGGTGACGGCGAGTGTCATTGGCGGCTCAATTCTGCTGCGGCTTCGGCATCGCGTGCTTCGGCGTCTTGACGGCTGAGAAGTTGGATCTCGACCTCATGCAGAGTCCCTTCGAACGGGAACGGCGCGGCGTATCGGTTCGACACGGCAGAACCGTGGTCATAGGCGACGCTCGGTCCGACCGACGAGATCATCCGCATGAACATCGGGAGGTCGACCTGACCGGCGGGCTCGCCGTTGACGGCGATCGACAGATGGCCGGCCCTGCCGTCACGGCGGCGAAGCGAGACGACGAGCGTGGCGTCACCGCTAGGGATGGCGACGTCGGACTCGAGGATCGTGTGGTCGTCGAAGGCGTTGTAGTCGACGACGACGCGGTTGTTCTGGACGAAGATCGAGATGCCCGAGTTCTCGGTCCCCGTCGCGTAGATGACGCCGCCGTCGCCCCCCGAGCGGGTCACCCGCGCGGTCAGGTCGAACGACTTGCCGGCGATCGCTGCCGACGCCTGGCCGGGCATCGGCGACATCGGCGGCCGGTACACGTACCGCATGTCTGCCGGGTGCGGCGAGTAGTCTCGGAACCGTGCACCGAACAGTTCGAACATGCGGTCGTCGAGCGGGAGTACGCCGTGACGCTCCGCTTCGCTCCACCACAGGTCGACGAGTTCGGCGAGCTTGTCGGGTTGGGCTTCGGCGAGGTCGTCGCACTCCGACCAGTCGTCGGACAGCCGGTAGAGCTCCCAGGGTTCGGTGTCGTAGTCGGCATCCTTGGTGTGTTTGCACACGGCCTTCCAGGCAACGCTGTCGTCGTCGATCTGGACGAGCGCTCGACTGCCACCCATCTCGAAGTACTGCAACCGGTTGGTGGCCGGAGCGGCCGCGTCGGCGAGTGTCGATACGAACGAATGCCCGGTAACCGGCAGTTGGTCGATGCCCCGGTACGTGTCGGGTGGAGTGATGCCGACCATCTCGTAGATCGTGGGAACGATGTCGGACACGTTGACGAACTGATCGCGCAGACCGGTCTGCTCGGCGGAGACACGTCCGGGCGCGTGCATGATCATCGGGACGTGGACGCCGCCCTCGTGGGTGTTCTGCTTGTACCACTTGAACGGCGAGTTGCCGCACTGCGCCCAACCCCACGGGTAGTTGGTGTGGCTGTGGGGGCCGCCGATGTCGTCGAGTTGGTCGATCATGGCGTCGCCGTCGTCGAAGACACCGTTGAAGAACTTCATCTCGTGCATGACACCGAACGGGCCACCCTCCTGAGACGCCCCGTTGTCGGCGAGGACCACGAAGATCGTGTTGTCCATCTCGCCGAGATGTTCGAGCCCGGCAACCAGGCGACCGATCTGGTCGTCGGTGTGATCGAGGAAGCCCGCGAACGCCTCCTGCAGGCGTGCAGCGACCTTCTGCTGGTTCTCGGGCAGCGAGTCCCAGGGCTCCACCCCCGGGTTGAGCGGCGCGAGTTGCGTGCCCTCCGGGATCACGCCGAGTTCGAGTTGGCGCTCGTACCAGCGCTGGCGCACGAGGTCCCAGCCCTCGTCGTACCTGCCGCGGTACTTGTCGAGGTACCCCTGAGGTGCCTGGTGCGGTGCGTGGGTCGCACCGAACGGCACGTAGGCGAAGAACGGCCGGTCCGGGCGAACACCCTTGCTGTCGCTGACCATCGACAGCAACTGGTCGATCATGTCCTCACTGACGTGATATCCGTCGGTTCCGCCCGCGCTGGTGGGCGGTTCGATCGGGTGGTTGTCGGCAACGAGGTCAGGGTGGAACTGGTCGGTCTCGCCTTCGAGGAAGCCGTAGAAGCGATCGAACCCACGGGCGAGCGGCCACTGGTCGAACGGCCCGGCCGCCGAGCACTGCTCCATCGGCGCGAGGTGCCACTTGCCGACGCAGAACGTCGCGTAGCCCTCCGACTTCAGCACCTCGGCGACGGTCGCCGCGTGGTTACTGATGTGGCCGAGCTGGTGCGGGAAGCCGGTGCGGAAGTTCGACACGGCCCGCATGCCGACCGCGTGCTGCGACCGGCCGGTGAGCAACGAGGCCCGCGTCGGCGAGCACAGCGGCGTGACGTGGAAGTTCGTGAACTGCAGACCGTCAGCCGCCAGTGCGTCGATGTTCGGCGTGTCGATGTCGGAGCCGTAACAACCGAACTGCGCGAATCCGGTGTCGTCGAGCAACACGACGACGACGTTGGGCGCGTCGGTCCCGGGATGCGGTGGCTCGTCGAACCACGCCTCCGAGTCGGCGATCGTACGTCCGATCGTTCCTTCGAAACGAGATGGTCTGCTCATGTCTGCTCCTCTGTTTCGGGGACCCACCACGCAAGTAGTGCGTCGAGTGCGGCGATCCAGGTCTTCGAAATCTGGCGAGATGTCCGGGAATGCGCGGCGCACATCAGATCGAACGCCTCCGGCGACGTCGTCGCATCGATCAGCGCCACGAGGTTCGCTGCTTCGGCGGGCCCGAGTTGATCGATCTCTGCAGCGAAGCGTTGACGTGTCTGATCGGCCAAGCGCCCACGCAACCGTGCGAGGCCCTCGACCAGCGGCTCGTGATCGAGCGCACGCGACCGCCCGATACGCAGTAAGCCGCTCGCCGCCTCCAGCAGCTCGATCCGCGTCCTGACGTGCGAACGAACTCGGACGCTGCGCTGCTCGTCGGCGTCGGCGACGACGAAGAGGCGAGCGAAGTTCGCCTGAGATCGTTCGAGCGCCTGGCGTTGCAGATCGTGCAGCCCGTCGAAGTTCCTGAAGATCGACGAGACCGACACCCCGGCCCGCGCCGCGACGTCATCGGCACTCGGCGGGACCTTGCCTTCGCTCACGAGGGCAAACACCGCCTCGATGACTGCCTCACGGTTGCGTTGTCGACGAGCGTGCCGACCGTCGATGGGTTCTTGCAGTTCCACGTCTGGAGCCTACGACACCACGCCAAACTTATGCAACTTCAACTCGCAATACTCTGAACGTCGACCTCATCCGTCTTCGTAACCAGCCGCACGTCGCCCTCGATCGCGTCGACATACCAGCGGTCGCTGAGTCGCCCGGGGTCGGTCGAAATGCGGTGAATCACATCGACGACCAGCGCAGGCAGTGTCTACCAGTCATCGTGGCGTTGCTCGTTGAGCGCTCCCGGCGAGATAGCCCGCTTCCGCGCCGCACAAAGCGCATGCCTTGGCGGCACGGCCTGCTTCGGCGATCGCGATTCGCTCGGTGGCCGTTCACCATCCACCAGCTCCTGCGAGCTGATCGAAGACTTGAGCGAGCCCTGCGTCGGTATGGTCGGCAGGAGCGGGCGAGGCTCTTGGTCCAAGGTGATCGGAGCGAGTCAGGCAGTCGGAGGCGCGTGCACAACGATCACCGAGTGCGACGACGTGCTGGCGTGGCGATGCCTCGCGAGTTCCACATACTCAGGTGAGTTCCACCAGCCCAGCAACCCTGCTTCGGACTCGAACTGGATGACCACGGTGCGTCCTTCGGCACGCTCGCCTTCGGGCACGGGCACGGGCACGGTCACGTCGTCGTCGTAACTGATGAACCGACGCCATGCTGTGGCCAGAATCCTGCCGACGCCATCATCGACGAACTCGATCATCACGTTCGATCGCAAGGTGTGCCCATCGCAGCGGCAGGGGGTTGGCGAGGCCGGAGCTGTGGCACAGCAGGTGGCGCACCGTCGCTGCCTGGGCTCGAGACGTTGGGCGAGTCATGTTGAATGGCTCGTAGTAGCTCGCAACTGGCGCGTCGAGGTCTAGTAGCCCCTCGTCGACCAGCTGTGTTGTTGCGGTGGCGGTGACCAGCTTGGTCATGGAAAACCAGTTGCAGACCGTGGCTGGCGTCATCTCGTGATCGGTGGAGAGGTCGGCGTGGCCGAAACCTTCAGAGAAGAGGACCTCATGGTCGTCGACCGCCATGATTGCCAGTCCGGGGACCTTGCTGTCGATCTGTTCGTCGACTTCTGCCCTTGTGGCGTCGTTGCGAGACAGGGGTCCGCTCATGGTTCAGCTTTCGAGCGATGCGATAGCAGCGAGAATGGTGATGAGACCCATCGTGGCCCACAGGGCACCGAAGATGTAGCCGAGTCGGACGTTCTGGGGTGCCCCGATACGGAGGCCTCGGCGTTGCATGGCGACGCGGGTGAAGATGATCCGGCCGCCGAAGTAGAGGTACATGCCGCCGCCGACCAGTCCGAAGTAGGCCCACGAACTGGCATCGGCAATCAGCAACACCCCGGCCACAACCATCGTCCACAAGGTCAGGATGTCCCAGAGCGCCTCACCCCGGCCGTCGGCCCAGAACGCTGGCTCGACATCTTCTTCAGCCTCAGCGAGCTGCCATCGGACCGCAGTCACGGGTGAGAACCAGGAGACGACCTGCCCACCCCAGGCCAGCAGCGACAGCAGCGTGACCACGACCCCCCAGAGCAAATTCACTGTGGACCCCCTCCTTCGATGTTGGGCAACTCGACGCTTCGGCCGGTCCCCTCGTTGAGGATCATTGGTTCGGTCCTCTCTGTTGGCCAGCCGTGACTGCCACGACATCTGCGGCTTCACCGGTGCCAGCCCACGAGAAGTGCCCGTCATCGGGCCATTCGGTCAAATGGGAGTGCGGGATTCGATCGGCGAGCCATCGCGCGGTGGGGAGCGGCACCCACTGGTCGGCTGCGCCGTGCCACAGGTTGGTCTCGGCTTTGATGTCAGCGACGTTGAAGCCCCAGGGCTGTCGGTAGAGCTCGCCTTCGTACGCAGCGGCTGTCGCGCCTTGCGCGAACGCTTCGGTGAACAGCGTCCGGTACCAGGCCCGCACCTCGGGCCGTTTCATTACCTCGCGGTCGACGCCGGTCATGGTGGTGATGGTGCGGTCGATGACGCTGTCCAACCTGTCGGTCCGCACCGCCCGGGCCACCAGCCACCACTGCAGCTTCCGAAGCATTCGGACCTTCGAGGGCCCGGAGATGAGCTGCGTCTCGGGCATCCCGGTCGCCTCGAGGGGGCCGACCCCGGCGACGATTCCCACTCGGGTGACACGGTCGCCGAGCCGAAGGGCACACGCCAGCGCGTATGGGCTGCCTCCCGAAGCGCCAAGTACGGAGAATCGGTCGATGCCCAGTCGATCGGCGGCCTCGGCCATGTCGGCTGGCCAGTCGAGGAAGGCGCGACCGGCGCTGAAGGTCGATTGTCCGTATCCGGGACGGTCGAAAGCGATCACCCGGGCGTTGACCGACCGCTGTTCGACGACCGCCTGAGCGAGGCTGGGTTCGAGGCGGCTGCCGGGGAAGCCGTGGCAGTAGACGACAACTGGGGCGTCAGGCGGCCCCCACTGGGCTAGCCCGAGCGAGCGGCCGTCAGCGAGCGTCAACGTGGTCTCGATCATCGAACCGGGCTCATTCGAGAAGCCGAACGAAGCAGTACGCACCCTCGGCGACACCGAAGAGTGGCCACATGCCCCAGATGACGAACCAGTAGTTGAAGGTGTTCTTTCGGAAGCCGAGGTCGCGGTCCCAGATGTAGAAGAAGACCGATGTGTACCAGAACGGCACCGAGGCCATGAGCGCAAGGAGGAATCCCCATTGGTGGCCGAGGAGCATGCCGATGCTGCCGGCGATCTGCAGGGGTGCCCATAGAAATGGGTCGGCCCAGGCAAAGGACTGGTTGAACGCGAAGTAGGCGACCGGGTCAGTGTGATCTGGTGAGCCGCCGTAGACGTTGTCGATGGTCCAAGTGGCGCGTGGGCGCAGCACAGCGACCAGTTGCAGGCTGGCGAGCAACGAAATGAGGCCAAGGCCGATGAGGGCGATTGCCCATGTCGTGACAGTCACTTCCATGGGCACTCCTCCTGGCGAAGCCTCGATGCTCGTCCTCATCGTTGAGGCTCGTGCTCAGGTGGTCCAGAGGAATACGTCCTCTTAGGGACTATTGGCCCTTGGGCCTCTCGCACAGCGCGATCAGTCTGGAACAGAAGACCGTGCCGTATCGGAGTCTCCTCGTGAGTCAAAGCGACCGGCCTTACGGGCGAGGAGGAGACCAACGATGGAGCGTCGGCAGCGGGTAGGAGGCATTGCCGCTCTGGTCGCGGCCGCGACGTTCGTGTTCGGGATCGTGCTGTTCGTCACGCTCTTGACGGACTACACAACGGGGGATCCGACCCCTGCGGAGTCTGTGGCCTTCCTGGCCGACCACCAGGCGGCGCTCTACATATGGAACCTGGTCATCTTCATCGTCTTTGGCATCGCCCTCGTCCCACTCGTGCTCGTGCTCCGCGAACGCCTGAAGGCCGAGTCGCCCGGGTTCGCGCAAGCCGCGGGCGCGTTCGGGCTCATCTGGGCCGGCCTGGTATTGGCCGCTGGCATGGTCTCCAACATCGCCATCGGCACCGTCGCCGACCTCCACGACACCGACCCGGCCGCAGCCGAACCCGTGTGGTCAGCGCTCGACTCGGTGCAGAACGGGCTGGGTGGCGGAAACGAGATCGCCGGTGGCGTCTGGGTTCTACTCGTCAGCTGGGCGGCCCTCCAGACCGCGGTGCTGCCACGAGCGCTGAGCTACCTCGGGCTCACAGCCGGCGTTGCCGGTCTGATCACCGTCATCCCCGCCCTCGAAGCCATCGGAGCGGTGTTCGGGATCGGGCTCATCATCTGGTTCGCCTGGCTCGGCGTGCTGCTTCTCAAGGAGGAGGCGCCTGGTGATGGCCACACTCACCCGGGTGAGGAGTCCTCGAGTCGGGAGCGGACATAACAGCTGGGCAGGCGCTCGGCACTGCGTCGGGCGAGGCCCGTGCGGGCTCGCACGCGGTGCGCTTGCTCGGGGCAGCGTTCCTGTTGCAGGCAACGGTCGACAACTCCTCTGGCTTCAGCGAGGAGTTCGGCGCCCCTGTCATCGTCGTGGTGGCAGAGTACGTCGCCGGCGCTGGCGAGCGCGTATGTGAACATGATGTACTCGGGTGCCTGTCGGGCAAGGTCGACACCGCGTTCGGCCGAGGCGATCGCCTCTTCAGCTGTGGCTGTGGTGCGGGCGAGGATGCTGTGCGCGAGCGCGACCTGGGCGAGGTCGTCGAATCCGTTGGCCGATGCGATAGCCAACGCTGCGTTGGCGTCGCGTTGAGCCGCATGGGTGTCACCGGACTCGATGTGGCCGATTGCGGAGAAGATCGGAGTGACTGCTTCAACGAATGTGTTGCCCTCCTGCGGTGCCATCTCGGTCGCTCGTTTGAGCAGCGCACGGGCTTTGTCGAAGTCTCCGCCCCAGATGTGGGCGCCTCCGAGGGTCATGGCCTGGGTCGATTCGAACGGATCGCTGGCCGATGCGGCCTCGTCGAGCGCTCGGGCGACGTTGCCCGAAGCAATGTGGGCCATGATCGCCAGTGCGACGATCAGGCCGGCCTCGTCGTCGTTGGGTTCGAGCGCTCGGGCTCGTTCCAGGCTTGCCTGGGCATCAGCAAAGTTTCCGGTGAGTAGTGAGATCCACCCACGCACGACCATGGTCCCTGCGTGTTCTTCGGCGATCTCTCCGAGGCGGTCGATTTGGTGGCGGACCGTGCGGAGCTGGCCCCGATTCATCAGCTCGGTTGCGTCGTCGTAGATGAGGTCAGCGGCTGTCGCAAGATCTTGGGCGGCGATGTAGTGCTCGACAGCGGAATGTGAGCTGCCAACGTGGCGGTGCCAAGCGGCGGCTCGGCCGTGGATGGCGGTGAGGTCGGTGGTTCGTTCGGCTTCGAGGCGGAGAAGGTCAGCGAGCAGGTGGTGGTAGCGGTACCAGGTGTCCGTGCGGTCGAGGCCGATGACAAGCTGGTTCGTCGATGCGGTGTGTTGGAGCCATTGGGTGCCGTCAGTGGTGTCACAGACGGCGTCGACGAGTGGGCCACACATCCGGTCCAGGACCGAGGTCTGCAAGAGGCGGGCGCGGTCGTGGTCGGTGACACCCGAGAGGAACTCATCGGTGAGGTACTCGACGACGAGGCGGTCGTCGCCTTGGAAGGAGGCCAACGAAGGCATCGCCGTCGTCGCTCGCTGCGAGAGACATTCCGGCGAGGACGAGTCCGGCGGCCCAGCCCTCGGTGCGTTCGCACAGCGCGTCGATCTGTTGGGTCGAGGGTGCTGGTCGCTGACAACTTCGATGACGCGTCCGAGAATCTGGTAGTTCGTGTTCGAGTAGTCCCACCGTTCACCGGGCTCATAATCGGGCTCGACTTCAGCAAGGCCGGCAACGTGGCGTTCCAACTCATCGTTCGTGTCTGTGGTGTCGGTGTGCGATGCGTTTCCTTGCAAGGTGGAGAAGCCGCTTGTGTGGCCGAGCAGCTGGCGAATCGTGATCGAACCGGCGGGTCGGCCCAAAAATTCGTCAAGATAGACCGAGAGTTGGGCATCGAGCTCGACCTCACCCGCTTCAACGAGTTGCATGACCGCCACTGCGGTGAAGCTCTTCGTGATCGAACCGATCACGAATGGGGTTTCGGGGGTGAGTTCTGTGCCGCTTCCGGCGTTGGCGACACCGTGAACAGCGGCCGAGGTGATTTCGCCTTCGGCCACGACCGCGTAGGAAAGGCCAGGCGCACCCGAGGAATTCATCTCGCTCGCGATGAAGCCCTCGATCGAGTCATCTGGTGACTCGGCTTGAACAACGAAACTGAAGACGAGGGCGAGAACTGCTACCAATCGTGGCATCGGATCACTTTCCTATCGGTGGTGATCGTCGTTCGGTGGCTGCAGCTGTTTCGAGGCCGTCGAGGATCAGGTTGAGGCTGAATTCGAATTCGTTGGCGAAGTCATAGCCGGGCTGAAGGACGCGGTCGATGGTGAATTCGGCCAGGTGGGGGAGTAGGTCGGCGGGCATCTGGTCCGCGATGGACTCTGCGAGTTCGGCCATCTCCTCTCCGCCGGTTGCTGGCAGGGTTGCTTCTTGCATCGCGAACCCGCACAGAAATGCATCGATGAGTGCATAGGCGTGGCCGGTGAGTTCGAGCGAGAGGCCTCCACGGCGAAAGCAGCCCAGGACAGCGTCGTGATGAACGAGAGTGGCCATACCTGGGTTGGTGCGGCTTTCCATCAGTGGCGGCGCCCACGGATGGTTGGCGAGAACTTCACGCATTGAGCGCGACCGGACTTGGATTGCGTTGCGCCAGTCCGTGTCGGCAGGCAGAATTGACGGCCACCGGAATCCGAAGATCTGTTCATCGGTGACGAGTTTGCTCGGGGTGAGTTGGCGGCCGACAGTCAGCTCAATGAAGTGAACGATTGATGTTGTCGTCGCCGAGGCGATCATCCACCCGAGGGCGGTCAGGGTGAAGGGGCGCCAGTCTGTCGGAGCCGTCGCGTGGACCGCGACGCCCAAGCTGACCATGTGCCATCACAAGAATCAGGACTTCGGCGACGGCCAGGTGTGGGTCACGGACCGGCTCCTTCACGTTTCGGTTCGAACGGAATCCGGCGCCGATCGCGACGACGTACGCAACGCCGAGCAGGAGGTAGGAGACCGACGACCACATGCCGAGTGCGGGAGCTACGTCAGTCACGTCGACACCCAAACCAGCGACCAGTGGCGACTAGGGCCGTCGACAGATCGGGGAACAAGCTCACAGAAGTCAGTCTCGCATTTGCAGTGACCGAATCGCGACCGACTGCCCTCACCACACCAGAAGCCACGAACGGCCTCGTCGATGTCTTGCCGACCGCTCCGAAACGCTCCGCTACGCGAGTCGTAGGACCGTCCGAGAACGGCACGTCCGCATGCGGCTATCCGGTCGGGAATTGTCGGCTGGGAGCGCCGCTCAGTACACGATGTCGAGCGAATAGCGCAGGGCTTGATCGAGTCGAGTTCGCGTGACTTCGTCAAGGTGCCCAACCGGGTCGTCATCGAGATCGTCGATTGGGATCGTGATGACGTTGTCGCAGCTGATCACGCACGCTTCGGGGAGTCCGTGCTTGGGGCCGAGTTCGACTTCTGACCGAATGCCACGAACGGTGCGCGTGACCGGTGCGCATGTGATCGAGCTGAGGACCTCGATCGCAGCGTCGCGGGTCAGCACGCAAACCGGGCGGCGACCGGCGGGCGGTCCCAGGTCCGCCCAGTAGATGTCGTTGCGAGCTACCACGCCGGGGCGGTTTCGGCCGCAAGCCTGCGGGCCGACTGGACGAGCGCTGGGTCAGCCGGCTGTCGACGGTACGCCGCTCGGAGCTCCCGATCTGCAGCTGCGAGCCGTTCGGCGTCCAGGACCGCTTGGGCGCCGCGGCGCATCAACTCGGAGCGATTGGTGCCGAGATCGGTGGCCAGCGCATCGAGCTGTTCCACGAGATCGTCGTCCAGTTGTACGAGTACCTCACGTCGAGCCATGACCATATGCTATCCCATATGGCAGACGCTCGGAAACGTCCCAGGCCAACGAGCGGAACGACCTGTCCGAGATCAGGCACGTTAGATCGGGCTGCCCGCGGTCTGGTTGCAACGCCCATATTGTCCGCCGCTGCGATCGGATTATCGCTCTTGTGCAATGATCGCAATTATACGATGATGGACGGCGTGGCTGAGATTTAGGCACATGATGAAGTCGTCGAATGGTTCGACGAGCTCAGCCAGAACGAGTGGGAACGATCGCTGGTGGTGATTGACCGGTTGGCCTCGCTCGGGTCGAAGGCGAGGATGCCGTTCTGTCGAAGTCTGGGTGAGGGCCTGTTCGAGGTCAGGTTCACGCTCGGTTCCACCGCTCGGAGGATCACTTACCGGTTCACGAAAGACGGCCGGATCATCCTGCTCACCACACTGTTTGGTCGAGACTGGGCAAGCAATGCAACAACGAACGAGCCGAGGTCACTCGGGCTCGCAAGATTGCTCAGGACTGCGCTAGCCGCAACCCGTAAAAGGAGACAACGATGGCGAACTACTCCCGATGGGAAGACATCAAGAAGACCAAAGCCAAGCCTTCGGACGAGACGCGGACGGCGATCAATCAGGATCTCGATCTCGGCCAGCTGATCTACGACCTGCGTACCGAGGCTGGGTTGAGCCAACGCGAGCTTGCGGAGCGAATGGAAACAACCCAGTCAGTGATTTCTCGCCTCGAGGAGGCCGGTGGGGCCAAGAATCGGATCGATACCCTCGCCCGGGTTGCGACAGCGCTCGACCGGCACCTCGTCCTGTCGTTTCCTGTCGAGGTTCCTGACAAGCTCACCGATGCCGTCCAGGTTGCCTGAGACCTGCGGGGGGCATCTGCGCGCCGGAGACACTTGGGTTCTCGAGGAGCTCCGTCGCGCACGCCGAGCCGACCTCGGTGACACGTACCCCCTCGATGCCCCCCGAACGGTGCTACCGGAACCGGCGATGCCTGTCGACAATTGAACAGATGGGATCCTTGAACCGCTCCGTCGTGGAGGCGATGCCCGATGAGCGCGTGTTTCTCGCGGCGAGCTACCTCGATGTCGCGGAGGCCGAAGCGGACTTCGAGGCGCTCCGGCGGCTGTACGTCGATCTCGGCGAAGCTCCTGGCTTCGACGCCGTGACGATCGGTCGGAAGGCATCGGGAGAGGTCCGATTCCATCGAGAACCCGATCGTCCACCGGGTTCGGATGCGGACGAGCACGTCGCGCCCAGTCTGGCTGCCGGCCTTGCGGCCGCGCTGTTCCCCTCGGTCGCCGCCGACAGCCCGGTCGGGCGGCTGCGGGAACGGGAGATCCTCGCAGCCTCTGCCGGGGTCGTCGCGATCGCTCTCGGCCGCACCGATCTCAGCGAACTCGGAGATCGCCTGGATTCCTCGTCGGCGGGCCTCATCGCTGCCGCCCCGGCCGAACAGCAGGACCGGATCCGGGCCGTGCTCGCCAACGCGCACGCCACGATCGCCCGGGTGGCGTCGGTCGACATCGAACCGATCGTGCGAATGACCGCCCACCTTCAACGAGCCGCATCGAAGAGACGGCGGGGAACGTCGTAGCCGTCCGACATCGCCGTGGCGCGCCGCTACTCCACGCTGGTCAGTCGGGCAAGTAGCCCAGGGCCTGTGCCTTGGCGACCGCCTCGCGGCGTCCGTGGACGTTCAGCTTGTCGTACAGCCGCACGGTATTCTTCTTCACCGTCCCCAGTGCGATGAAGAGCTCCCGGCCGATCTCCTGGTTGGTCTTGTGCTCCGCCAAGAGCCGCAACACGTCGAACTCACGGGGCGTGAGGGTGGGCTCGCCGGCAACCATCGGCACGGTCGGTGCGGCGGCCGCAGACCCTTCGTTGTCGGGCTCGATCGCGGCCAGGACGGCTCCGACGTGACCAAGGAGATCGCCGGTGACGTCGAGGCGGTGCAACAGCGGTATGAGTGCGGGTCCGAGCTCGGCAATCATGCGGATGATGCCACCGTCGTGCGACAGCGTCACGGCGCGTTCGAGCGAGTCGAGGGCGCCGGACTCGTCGCCGTCGGCGGCACGATCAAGTGCGCGCAGCCCGAGCAGCCGAATGGTCAGCGGGCGGTGGTTGCGTCGTTGTGCAGCATCGAGGTATTGCTCGAGCAACTGCCGCCCGCGATCGGCATCGGGCTTCGAGGACA